>JBMHDM010000014.1:0-55998 GCA_049889395.1 Flavobacteriaceae bacterium | reverse complement strand
CAAACAGACCTTCTATTGGAGTGATGAGAACAACAAACTCATCACCCAACTCTCAAAATTCACTGACATCTTTTTGGAACCGTGTCACCTTTCCAAAATGATCACCAAATACATCGTTTTAAACGAAACTCAGAAGGTTTTGATGGTGTTGAGACCCTATCAGTACTATGCAACTGAAAACATCGTAGAACGGGTTAAATCGACAGATAAATTTGGGTACATCTGGCACACCACGGGGAGTGGTAAAACGTTAACCTCCTTTAAGACCGCGCAGATCCTGACGCAACTACCCAACGTACATAAAGTGGTATTTGTAGTAGACCGTAAGGACTTGGATTATCAAACCACTAAAGAGTTTAACTCTTTCTCAAAGGGGAGTATTGATGGTACTAACAATACCAATACCCTCGCAAACCAATTGGCGGGTGATACCAAACTGATTATCACTACCATTCAGAAGTTAAACACTGCGATCACCAAGAATCGATATCAATCAAGAGTTGAAGGTCTTGCAGACAAAAAAGTAGTGTTCATTTTTGATGAGTGCCACCGTAGTCAGTTCGGGAAGACTCATGAGGAGATCAGAAAGTTTTTTCCAAGTTCACAGATGTTCGGATTTACAGGTACACCGATCTTTGAGGAGAATGCAGGGTCAAATGAATTTGGTAAACGAACAACCACCATGTTGTTTGATAAGTGTCTGCACAAGTATGTGATTACAGATGCAATTAGAGATGAGAACGTATTGAAGTTCTCTGTAGAGTACATAAGTACTTTCAAGATGAGAGATGACGTAGTCGATATTAACGTAGAGGATATTGATGAGACAGAGGTGATGAATTCCCCCGCAAGATTGGAGGGGATTGTAGACTACATCATTAGTAATCATGATAGGAAGACCCACAGTAGAAAATTCACTTCAATTTTCTGTGTTGCGAGTGTATCGGTATTGGTAGAATATTATAAAATCTTTAAGAAGAAACAGGATCAAGGAGATCACAACTTAAAGATCGCAACCATCTTTTCGTACCAATCTAATGAAGATGATAAGGACACCCTCGGGAATTTTGGTGATGAGTTTTCTGTTGCAGCGGAACCCGAAACTGAGTATGTTACACAACACTCAAGAGATTACTTAGAGGACTTTATAGGAGATTACAACAAGACTTTTGGAACCAACTTTACTACCAAGGACAATCAGTCGTACTATAACTACTACAATGATATTGCAAGGAAGGTGAAAGAACGTCAGATTGATGTACTGTTGGTGGTAAATATGTTCCTTACAGGGTTCGATAGTAGATTATTAAACACCCTATATGTCGATAAAAATTTAAAGTACCACGGATTGATTCAGGCGTACTCAAGAACGAATAGAATCTTTGGAGAATTGAAGTCGCAGGGGAATATAGTATCATTCAGAAACCTCAAGAAACAAACAGACGATGCGATTCGATTATTCTCCAACTTGGACAATAAGGATCTCATTATAATGGAACCTTACGAGGTTTACCTACAGAAATTCAATGAGGCGTATTACAACCTTACCAAACTAACACCTGATGTTGACAGTGTGAATGACTTGGTTCGGGAGGATGATCAATTCGAGTTCATCAAACTCTTTAGAGACCTGATGCGTGTGAGAAACGTTCTAAATACCTTCACAGAGTTTGAGATGGATGAAACCGAAATGGGGGAACAGGAATTTGAAGACTTCAAGAGTAAGTACTTAGACCTCTATGATAAACATAAGGGAGATCCAAAGGAGAAAGTATCAATCATTAACGATATTGACTTTGAGTTAGAACTCATTCATAGAGATGAAATAAACGTCTCCTACATCCTCAATCTATTATCTACCCTTAAGAATAGTCCTGTAGATGAACATGAGAAACAAAAGAAGAAAATCATCGAAATCATCTCAGGTCAGTCCGACCTACGAAGTAAAAGAGAATTAATCGAGAAGTTCATTGATGAAAATCTACCTCATATTGAGGACAGTGATAACATTCCTGAAGAATTCGAAAAATTTTGGGATAAAGAACGATCTGAATACATTGATAGGTTGGTTGATGAAGAGAGGTTAGATAAGGGTAAACTTGAAAAAGTGATAGGTGATTACCTCTTTACCGAAAAGGAACCACTGAGAGATGATCTAATTGATATGTTAGACAAAAGACCTTCCCTGAAGGAAAGATCTTCCACTTCGGAGAGACTGAAAAACAAGATTGTAGACTTTGTAGAGACTTACATCACAGGAGTTGCAGTTTAACAGTAATAAAATGGATAGGATTGCACTAATAGAGATTTGTAAAAAACATAAACTTGAGATACAAACTGATACAACTCCTTATGGAACAAGTATCATAGTTTACATAGATGACAAAAAAATAGACAACCAAGTAGAATACTCTGATTTATTGGATTGGTCATATTCTGTACTAAATGAAACTATAGTCAACCAATTAGAAATATTAGACTCCTACAATTGTAAAGTCATAATTAAAGAGAATACTCTAAAATTTGATTTTGAGTTCAATAATAGTTGGGAGTATGAAGGTTCATACGGTGAAGATAAAGTTACTCCAAATGAATTACTCCCATATCTACCTGATTTCATAAATGGATTTGATGAATTTAAAAATTTAAGTTTGGAAGAGGAATCCTTGTTTTGTTCTTTCACCTACGAAAAAAAACCTAATAATACACTTAAGTTAGAGATACACGATATATGGAGTGAGGGTGAAACAGAGATTTCATTTTTGTCCTGCGTAGATCTTATAGAAAGTTTAAAACAAGAGTTAATTGAGAGTATTGAACTTAAATTTTCAGGTCATGATGAATTATGGATCTGTTCAGAAGACGGAATAGATATATCTCTATTGAGTACTTACAACAAAGAATTTTGGTACGAAGACTTATTTGATTAAAAGTCCCACATCCCTTCCATTTTTGAAAAAATATTTTTTTGACGGTACTAACCCCCTGTTACGGTAACCGTTTTTTACCCCATTTAAGGGGGGATACGGGGGAACCCCTCCCGCGGGGGAGGACAATATATATCTATTGATACTACCACCACAGTTATTTATGGATTATCTCTGCGGATTAAAATTGAGAAGGGAGATCCTAATCGCCACGGTCCTGATCACTGAAATTAGTTGGCGTAACCCACCACAGGTATAACGATATAACGGTTATAAGTAAATAAGTGAATCCGCGGGGGAACTAACAAAACCATTAGTATTATTCCAACTGTTATAATAACAAGTATCACCCATCACAGATCCTCTTCAATTGTAGTTGGCGGGAATACTGATGTTATAAATAGGAACCGTAACTCAATACCATTAAATTTGTGGTAAATCAGTACTCAAAACTCGATTTGGTTGGAATATCAACGACCTGAACGAATTTGAGAGGTTTTTTGAAACATTAAAATTGACACTCAATTAATTGATATTCAATATCTAATAACAGTTGAGTGAGTAGTCAATGTTACGGAGTCATCGTCTCCACGATTAAGCGTAACTTCATTACGGTTTAAGACATCAAAATGCTCAACAAGTTTTACTTGATTGAGCTTTTTTGTTTTAAAACGTCTGGACTGGAAGGACAGGAAGTTACATTTACTGTATGGGATTCATGAGAAAACCAATTGGGTAATCTCGGCGACTCCACGGCATTATCCCCTAAAATAAATTTTATTTTAGGGGATATTTTTTACAGATATTTTTAATGAATTTCTTTAGAAATTATAGCCAGAAATTAAAATACAAGTAAGCAAAGAAACAACCACGCCGGACCATTGAAAAAAGGATAATCTCTCTCTAAAAAATACCATTGAAACTAGTAGTCCACCAACGGGGTGAAAGTTAGATATTAAATTCACCTTATAAACCTCTATTAAAGTATAGCTGTAAAAAAATAAAATCACAGCAATTGTAGATAAAATACTCAAAGCAATAATTTTAAAATCAGAATATATTTTGAAATCTATAACCAGAGTTTTTTTAAAATAACTCAATACTAGAAACCCGCAAAGGATCACTAATTCCTGGCAAAAAATCGTTACACTATGGCCTATACTTTGAATCGGTACTCCTGCTAGTGGATAAGCAACTCCAAAACAAATGCTAGCCAATACACCAAATTGTAATCCTTTTCTAATTTTTAATTTAAATTGATTGAAACACAATACAGCCAATACCGAAAGTGATATCTGAGTCAAATATAAAGGCCAATCAAGAGAATCATCAAATAACAGTAATGACGATAGTTGAGATACGAGTAATGTGATGATATTCAAAAAAAGTATGTTTGATGTTGATTCTGTTTGGAAGGCCTTCACTAAAAAATAAAGACCGGCACCTGCAATTCCCCCACTTAAAATAGCAACACATACCATGGAGAGATCATAATGTTGATTGTTATGATTTAAAAAAAAGAAGCCGGCCAATAAAACTGTTGTCAGTAATGTGCGGTGTAATAATACCTTTAAATATCCGTACCTAAGGACGTTTGGGCGCCATAAAGCATCTGCAATCCCAAAACACATTACCCCTAATATAGCTGTAATCATGGTTTGAAATAATTTAATAGATAATCCTCTGTGAAAAATTCTGGATAAAAACTTATAGCAACTTCCATGTAATTTGTTTTATGAATGTCTTTGTTAGTTTTGGATATATGATATTTTAGTATGTGAACATACTGCATCAACAATATTGAATAAGGACGATAAAAATTATTAAACGACACAGATTTTAACCACAGGTTTAATTTTTTTACATCCTTCTTGTAATTTAATAAAACTAGCAGCATGAGCGTATAGTGTTCATGATGCTCAAATTTGTAAAAATTTTTATAATCCGTTCTGTATTCAAATCGCTTAGAAATCCAAGTCATAACTTCAAAATTTTGAGTCACTAAAGCAGTGGTAATAATTTCAAAATAATAATCAATATTCATTTTATCGCTGTGTTTAAGATTACTATCATAGCTCTCCAAAATTGAAATACAACCTGAAGATTCTGAGAACAGCGATTGAGACATAATTCTACTCTGTAAAATAGGATGATATTTGTTATCATTAGCTACCAGATATAATTTGCTTTTTTTGTTGCTTAAATAAATATTTAAATTCAAAACAGCTTTTGAAAACTGTATTATATCTTTTCTTTTACTTTGGTTTTTAATAAACTTTAGGCAATTACCATAATGACCACTCAAATTATTATAATCCACATATATGCAAAGAACTAAATCAATAAAGTTATCATTTGCAAAAAAAGATTGAGCCTCCAAAGATTCAATGTCAATGGTTTTAACAATAGGCCCTACACAATTTCCAAAATACGCCACATCATCAAAATTAAATTCTTTAAATACCATTTTTGGTAAACTAAATATCTGATTGAGTAAAGCAAAATTTCTAACCAAAACTAGCTCTCTAACAATTTGAACTAATTTTTGAATAAACTGTCGTTTTACGTGTAGATTGTCATTAATATACGTTAAAATATGAGTGTTTGATTGATTATATAAATCTGCGAGTTCAAAGTCTTGCTTCCATTTGTTTTTCAGATTATAATTTATAACAAAATCATTATAGTCGTTAAAACCATTGAAAATAGCCAGCGCATTGAGAGTATGATTACTAGGCTTCACAGACTTAACAACGCCAAAAAATCGCCTGAGCGTATTATAACTCACCTCAATACCGGTTTCAATGTAAACGGTGTCACTTAACCGTTTTGAAGTGTTATAATTGGAAATTTTAAACCCTGCTTTTTTTTGGGTAATTATCTTTAAATTATTTATCATGACATAAATGTACAAAATATGTACAAATATTTTTTATCAATTAAATTAAATTAGTTTAAAAAATACAGACTATGAAAAAATATATTTGGGCTCTTTTTATTGTAACCCTAGTTGCTTGTGACAGTGAAACTAAAAGTAATAACACAGACAATGCATTGAATGAGCGATTAAACAAAGTAAAAGAGGAAAATGCAAAGTCGATAAATTTAGAGGCAACTATTAAAACCATCTTTGTTTTAAATGAGGCCATAAAAAACGTTAGAGATGTTAACGAGTATAAAGAGTATCTCTATAAATTTGATATGAGCGGTGTAGCACCAGAGGTTGTGGAATGTTTTATAAAATTAGTTCCAATTTTGGACGATTTATATGACACCGAGATTGAAAAAGAAATTAATGAATCTATTTGGACTGCTTTTTCTGATTTTGGAAGTATAACAGGGGTTGCTGTTGCGTCTGGGTTGCAAATATATTCTGGCGATGTTGTTAATGGTGGACTTAATTTAGTAAAAGCAGGTACTGATGCGCTTAATACTGCTGGTGCAAGATACGAGAAGGAGGTTGAGATTACCAAAAGAATTAATAAGGTTAAAAATAAATACTTAGAGTATATTAAGTTCTCTAGTCCGATATTTTTAAAATACATGACAAAGTGGGATAAGCTTTGTGCTCAAAGAGACCAAGCCTATATTTCTTTGTACAACTCCAATTACAAGAAAGTCCAAGAGTTTTCTGAAGAGGCTCTAAAAATATCATCAACAGATCGAGAGGCAACTTTATTGAAAGGTTTTTCTTTATTGAAGTTAAATAATATTAATACAGGGAATTCTGAAGGCCAATTTTCAGATAATGTAGAAATTCAAAACTTATTGGATAATTACTTTAATAACTTTCCTAAATCAACAGCACCAGCCTTTATTCTAAAAGGGATGTTTGAGTACAAAAAGGGAGACATTGAGTCCGCAATGACCTCATTTGATGAAGCCTCAATATTATATCCCAAACAAGCCGAGGAATTACTTGATCTTACAAATATTTTCAATATACGGAGTTCAATATTTAGATCGGTTGAATCTGAATTTATTTCAAAATCGTACATGAGTATGATGGAAGGTTTTGGAAATTTCAGTCCTAATTTTCAAAAGGCAATAATCCACAACGATTTGGGAAACACAAACAAAGCACTTGAAGAAATAAAGCGTCACTTCTTTAGACGTGGCAACCAAGTGGTTCAAGACTATCTCCCTGGGGACTTAAATTTTTGCAACAAATATTTGACTGATATATTTTCAAAAATGTTTGTAGAGCATCCCTTTGTTGATATTGAAGTTTCAAAAGGTTCAATAATTGACCCGAAAAATTCATTACGTGTTAAAATGATCAATAACTCTGACCGCTTTATTGAAAATGTACGATTGTTTTTATGTATTCACTTTACAGACACTTACAAAGATAGCTATCAAGTATTCAGAGTTCCAGATGCTCTGAACAATCTAGATGCGTTTACTGAGAAAAAATTTGATGAACCTCTAGTGGTTGATTACAAGTGGCTGGATAGCGAAAAAGAAGTTCCTGAAGATATTGTGCGGGTAAGAGGGGTCATCATTACCGATGACATCGTATCTTGGATTGATGAGGAGGGCTTTAAATTCAAAGAAGCTCAAGAGAATTTCAATAAATATGGAATTGAAAACACCAATTTTTCGAGTGAAATGCTGCAAGAACTCAATCAAGCTAAAGTTCTAGTCGATAGGGGTTATGTTTACAACGATATTACATTTTCTATAACCAAAAAAATCATTGAATTTGATCCTTACGTAACCATTAATAATATTAATTCTATAAACCCTATCAGACCTTCGGAGAAGTTAGTCGATGGCAATCAATTGGTTTATAAGTTTAGAACTCGAAAAAAAATTGATGAACTAAAAGATATCTTATTGGTGACTAACCAAGGAAGTTTGAATATTCCAATACCAAAAAAATAGAAATATGGCAATAATTGATGTATTAAAATATGAAGGGCCAAACGATGAATTAGTTTGGAAATGGACTCCAAAACAGGGAAATTCTAAGCGTGAAAATCAACTCAGAATTGGCACACAGCTGGTGGTCAATGAAAGTCAAGAGGCCTTTATGTTCAAAGGGGGTAAACTTCTTGATGCTTTTGGTCCTGGCACACATACCTTGACAAGTTATAACTTACCTTATCTGGCCGACTTAATCGGCGGTTTCTTTGGAGGCGACAGTCCATTTACTGCTGAAGTTTTTTATGTCAATAAAGCCGTATCACAAGATGCAAAGTGGGGATTAATTCCATTTAATCTCATTGAACCTAGTTTTAAAGTCCCCATCCCAATAACTTGTAGAGGAAGCTATTCGCTTAAAGTTATTAATTCACGGTTATTTCTTACCCAATTGGTTGGGGTAACTAAAACCTACGACCAATCAGGATTGCAAAATATGTTTAGAGGCATCATAACAGAGTCCACAAAAGATGCTATCTGGAAACTGTCAAAAGAACTAGAGTTAGGACCATTGGAACTGGAATACATGGTCAAGGAGCTTAGTAACAGCATTCAACCCAATATTGAACAAGCCTTAACCAATTATGGTATACAAATGGATCTATTTAGCGTAGAAGGCATTGCGGTCGTTGACGAAGATCCAAAAGTAAAGAAAATTGTTGAAGACTTTCACCGCATCATGTCTGAAGACATGGAAGAAAAGCTGCGTCTTAAGCGTCGGGCCGAACAACTTAATGTTTATAAAGTTGAAAGAACCTTTGATACGACTGAGGCAGCAGCAACCAATATTGGTGGCGGTGAAGGCGGAGACGGTTCTGGAACTTCTGGAATTCTAGGAACCATGGTAGGACTTGGAATGGCTATGCCATTGGCAAATCAAGTTGGTGGTATGGTTCAAAACCAAATGAATACCAGTGGCTTTAATGAATCTCAAAAGCCTTGTATTCAGTGTAGCGCCTTATTACTAGCCAACAGTATGTTTTGCTCTGCATGTGGTACGAAACAAGAAGTGCCCAAAGCCTTACAAAAAGAAACCATAATTCCTGATATAACTTGTGATAAGTGTGAAACAAAATTTTCATCACAATATAAATTCTGCCCAAGCTGTGGTGATGCATATAATCCTTGTCCAAACTGTAAGGAAGACCTAGAAGCTAGCGCAACAATATGTCATGCTTGCGAGCACGTTCTTCCCGTGAATTGTGTTTGTGGTAATCAATGCCCACCTGAATCTAAGTTTTGTTCAAACTGCGGCAACAAACTGAAGACATAGATGAGTCCGTTTTTTAAAAAAATAGTTAGTTCACAGGGCTTTAATTGGGTTGTAGCCTTTATTATTCTTATTAATTGTATTCTAATTGGTGTAGAGCAATCCTTTCAGTCCGAAATCATCACTTGGATTCAAGATTTCTGCATCGTTCTTTTTGTTATAGAAATTATTTTTAGATGGTTTGCTCGAGAATCAATTTCTGCCTTTTTTACAAGTATTTGGAATCTAGTTGATCTAGTTCTAATTCTAGTATCATTAGTGCCAGAAACCTTGTTTGAAAATTCAGACTTATTGACAGCTTTCAGAATTGTAAGAGTGATAAGAATCATCAGGTTGGTAAAGGTGTTTCCGGAAACTATTGCCATGTTTAAAGTCATTAAAAATTCATTTGGTGCTCTTTTTAGAATAATATCTTTACTTATTATATTGATGTATTTTTATGCTCTAGTGGGAATAATTCTGTTTAAAGGTAA
This sequence comes from Flavobacteriaceae bacterium, assembly GCA_049889395.1. GTDB lineage: Bacteria > Bacteroidota > Bacteroidia > Flavobacteriales > Flavobacteriaceae > UBA3537. The sequence continues at coordinate 46,402 of JBMHDM010000014.1, read as the reverse complement.
AACAGAAATACTTAACAACTACAACAAAACTTTCGATCCTTTCGGTAATGTTGGTGAAGCGTTATTTTCATTGTTTAGAGTAACAACCGGTGAAGACTGGACTGATCTTCGCTACGATTTATTGAGCTCAGATGCACCCTTTTGGGTGGTAAATATTTATTTTGTGTCATGGTTGATATTCTCAGCCTTTTTCCTGCTCAACATCATAATTGCTGCTGTCGTTAAAAATTACGACTCCGTTTACAGTAACGATAAAAATGCCAAGCAAGATGAAGAAATACGACAACTAAGAACAGAAATTAGCGAACTAAAACAAGTGCAGGATGAAGTGTAACACATGTAAAAATCCCGTTGAAGAAACTGATGTCATTTGTCAATGGTGTGGAGCAGAGCTTACAATATACAGCAGTCAAGATGAAAATCACCCGATTAAAATGCTTCAGAGCGATCTAATGGCAATTGAACAAAATGTTCGCGAAAAAATGCAATTAAAACTGGATGCTCAAAATAATAATCTATCAACTTTTGATAAGATTTTTGGCACAAAACCATCGCAAGATTGGGACGATGATCTCGAGGATCAAGCAATCCAAAAAATTACAAGAGTACAAGCTAAATTTTTAAACACCTACATCCTGCCATCTAATCCCAAAGTGTTAGAAGAATTACTAGAAATAGCGCTACAAAATTATAAACAATACAAACCAAATTTTTGGGATGATGAAGAGGAAAGTCATACACAACTTTTATCAAAGGCTTGGCTTAATCTATCAAATCGTTGCAAAAAAAAAATAGGAGTGAAAAATACGGATACAGTAACCCAAAAAATAACCCGATACTTTGCTTATAGCCCGAACTTAAGATGGACTATAATTTTAATATTTTTGTTGGCGCTCATGTTTGGCTTGATAGCAACTTTAAAACATTTCATTGGTTAAAAGTTAATTTATTAATGCTGTAAGGGGAATTTTCGAGAATAAATATAAATCCGCCCCAAAATAGTTCGACTTCACTCCTCTTGGCTCCACCCATAAAGCCCTTCTTAATTGAGGGGTTTTTTTGTGCTCCAAACCAGTTGTGAAAAGCTAACTAATTTACTTCAGTACTTAGAAACAACTAAGCCAAATATACTAAAAATCTTGGCGCTCATTTGGCACTATTGCTTTTCTCAATACGCTTTGTTCCAAAGTTACTGCGCTATCAAGTACTAAACATGGACTAATATTTTGGAATATTTTTGTTAGTTTTATAATATCATACAATCAATAAAAATTTTAATTATGAAGAAATTACTTTTATTAACTCTTGCATTCACACTTTTTACTTGCAGTGGAGGGGATGATTTAAATAATAGTGCTACAAATTCAGTGTTCCAAGGCGAATGGTCTGGAACATTTTCTGGTGATGACAATGGTACTTGGACTGGTACTGTTGATGAGAATGGTAATATCATAGGTGTTGCTATTTCCACAACATTTAACGATACTTACACTGCAAGTGGTACATTCTCCAGCGATGGTAATGTTTCAATTACTGTTGGTTCGGTTGATACTGGTGCTTTATTTGAAGGGCAGGCAACTTCAAATACTGTTATTGGTACGTGGGTAAATTCAGGTGCTATGATGAATGGAATTTGGTCTGGTAGTAAAGACTAAAAATAATTAAATACAATGAAAAAACTACTCTTACTCTCTGCTTTATTCATCTTCGCTTGTAGTAGCGTCGATAGTTCGGAAGACAGTCCATTACCAACTTACACAATTGAGGGTAAATGGATATGGTCCCCAACTGAAAATATTTCTGATGCTAATACAATGTATTTATATGAAAATGGGATAAGGTATACTTATTATTGTACTTCTGAAATTTCTAATGATTGTCAATCTTTATTTGAAACCTTTCTAGCAAACGATGGAAATCATATACCAACAACCAATCCTTACACATTTGAAAATAATGTTCTGACTGTTGATTTACATTTTGGCAATGAATTAGTAACTCCTATTGCTTTTGAATGTGATGGAGGTAAAGCATATTTTGAAACACCTGAATATAGTTTGTTTAGATTAAATTCCGACTGTAATTAAACCATAAGCATATCCTCTTCTTTTAGTTCAGCTTTTTCTAAACCTCTTAAGTAGGTTATTTCTAATATATTGAAATAAATTATTAATGTCCCATATATGTACTAAATTTTTATTTTATTTTTCTTAAGTTTAAGTTATTAATTAACTATAAACCAAAATAACAATGAAAAAATTAGTTTTAATGGCGTTCTCAGCAGTTCTAATAACTAGTTGCAGTGCTACCCACAACACAATGAAGAATCCAGATTCTCACATTCAATTTAACAAAAGTGACTTTACAGTTACTGGTCAAGCTTCCGCAAGTGCATCCACAACAAGAATACTTGGTATTGATTGGGAAAGATTATTTCAAAAAAAGAAGTTCGGTCAAGTTGACCAACAAGTTTCATCACAAACTCCTGCACCTGTAAGTACTGCTACTGTTCCTGTGATTGGTAGTGCAATCACAAACCTTTCTTCCGGAGGTATTTTTGCATTATTTAGAGATAATACAGCTTCAATTGCAACACACAATCTTATAACGAAAAATAAATCAAATGATGTTGTTTTATATCCTAGATATCAAACTACAACCGCAAAGCCTATTTTAGGAATAGGATTTATTTACAAAAAAACAGAAGTTAAAGTCACAGCTCGTTTAGGTAGACTTAATGAATAATTTTATGATTAATTTAATTTCAAAAATAAAGACATCTTTAATTTTAGGTGTCTTTATTTTTTTTTCATTTAGTATATATGCTCAACCAAAAAACACAAATTTTGTCTTAAATAAGTTATTTGAAAAAGATTTAACTTTTGATATAATTTATTTTGATGAGGACCCCGCTGACTCGTATTCAAAACAATTTTCTTTGATTTTAAATAATGAATTAGCTCTGAATGCCATTTCTGTAAATTTACCTCTTGAAATAAATGATATTATAAATGATGATATAAAATCAATAAATGATTTTTACAAAATCAATAATAAAAATTTAGTGCTTTACATAGTAAGCCAAAGTTCATCTACAAGAAATACATTAAAAGGGTTTTTCTATTTTGAGAATAAGTTAATAGGCTCATTTTCGTCATATAGAACAATTTGGACTAACAACAGGATAATCAGTCTTGCTGAATTTGTTTCAAAAAAAATTAATGATAAAATGAGATAATTTTTTGTGATTCAATATTAATAAATAAACCCAAGTTGATTCACTCCCTTAAAGTTGTGGATGAATTTTTATATTACTTATTAATAATTCATTTACTAACCATAGGCAAATCCTCTTCTTTTAGTTCAGCTATTTCTAAACCTCTTTGTAGGTAAAACTTAAATTTCTTACATTTGAAGTATAACATAATTTAATTATGAAAAAACTACTCCTACTCTCTGTCTTTCTTATCTTCGCTTGTAAACAAAGTGAAAAAACCTCAACTGAAGAACTAGCGTTTAACCCTAATATTGAATTAATTAGCGCTCAAGCATCTTGTGGTATTTGTATGCTTAATATGGAGGGAGATAAATGTGAATTAGCTGTGGTCATTAAAGGTGATAAGTATTATGTTTCAGGGGCAAATATTGATAGTTTTGGAGATGCTCACTCAAAAAATGGATTTTGTAATGCAATAAGGGAGGCAGATATTCAAGGTCGTATAATCAATGATAAATTCAATTTAACTTATTTTAAATTTAAAAAATAAAAAAAGTTTTAATCCTCTCTGCTTTTTTCTTCTTTGCTTTTAGTAGCGATGGTGAGATTTAATTTCCGAAACGACTAAAGTTGCCCATTCCGTCGCTATCAATATTATCTACTTCTTGGTTATAATTATTTTCTTTCCTTTGTTTTTTTGTACCATAGAATATGTTCCAAACTAAAAAATAAACATAAACAACAAAAATTATAAACCCTATAATAAAAATACCTAAGTCCATTATTTTCTTCTTTGTCTTATGGCTATTGCGAATAGTAAAATTGTCCCAGGCCAATGAGCTGAATATTGCGCCTCCTCAACTTTGCCTAAATACCCTAATGAGACCGAGTAAACTAGACATATGAATGCAAGAATAACAGGATACCATTTATATATAAAATTTTTAACCATAATTTATTATTTTTAAATATTATACAATAATAAAGTTAAAAAATTTATAATTTGTTAAATTATAATTAAATTATTTGTAGTAATATAAAAATCATGGCGCTCATTTGACATTTTAGCTTTTCTTAAATCGCGTTGGTGTAATCTTATTGTTCATTAAATATTTTATTAGTTTTAATTTGCAAGTAAATTTCTGTATATTTGGAATGAACCATAATTAAACTATATATTATGAAAATTAAAACAGGTTGTGTGGGGTTTCATGTGGCGTTTAAAGTGCCAAATAATGACACCGAAAGAATGGAAACCTTTCTAAACACACATGAATCATTCATGCGTGAAACGCATCATATCGTTGGGGATGTAGAGCCTATTATTCTATGTTATGCCGTAATGAAAAGTCCAGAGTTCAACAATCCACTAGACCCAACTAGTGGAGAAACAGGCCATACGTTATATGGAATTACAGAAATATATAATGGCCCAGAGGGCGCTCAAGCGCATATGCAACTAGGACAACAAAGAGCAGAAATGTTTACGGAGCTTATAAACTTGACTGGGCAATATTGTGTCAGTGGAATATTAGGAGCGCCTGTTGTTCGATCCATGTAAAAAAATAAAAATCAATTTTACATCATAAAAAAATATAAGGCATAAAAAAACCCACTCATTTGAGTGGGTTTTTTAATTGTTTTTGGAAAACGTATTATGCTTTCTTCACAAATGGAAGACCTGTTTTTTCATTTTCAACAATCTTTTTCCCAGCAGGAAGATCACACGAGTTTGAACGCTCATCTTTTGCGAAATAATAAATTGTTTGGTTTCTTCCACCTTTCAAGACAACGTCTTTAGTGTGTAAATAATACGTTTTTCCTTTGCTATTTTTAAATGAATATCCCATAATATAATTTTATTTTAGCCTAAATTACAAAAATTACTTTGGTAATACCAAAAAAATTATCAGATAAATACCATTTTTCTTAAGAAGTAGAGCTAATTGTTAATAAAATCCAATATTTTTGAAAAAATAAGCTCCAAATCTCGTGGCATTTCTGGAATTTCCCACGGATGTTTAGCCCCAAAAACATGATCCCCACCCCTAACTTTATAGATGATGCTTGGCTTGCTCCATAATTTTAATTGATTTGCTTCAAAAAAAGGGACAGTAGAATCTGCATCTCCATGAACAATAAGATGTGGAATACTAATTTTTGTGGCCGCATTTTCTATACTTAATCGATTTTCATGAGCTATAAAATCTTGATAAAACTGGAAGTTGTGTGGCATTTTTTGCTTTGTTCGGCCGTTTTCAATAAAATACACCCCTTTTTCCTGCCATATTTTTAGGGCTTCCCCTTGTGGAAATCTTGATTTATAATCACTTACTCCTGCTAGGGTGATTAGTTTTTTTACTCGAGAATCTTCTGATGTTTTAATTGTAACAATTCCTCCACCTCTACTGTGCCCCATTAAAATAAGGGTTTCAACATCCAATGCGGTGTGATTTTTATAGCTGTTGGAAACCATTTCTATAACAGAATCTAAATCCTCAAGTTCTTTGGAATAGTTGTTTTCAGCAAAAGCGGCCAAATCTGGAAAATCTACGGGCTGAGTCACAGTTCCTCCATTGTGAGAAAAATTAAACTTTAAAAAAGCAATGCCTTGTAAAGCAAATGCCTCTGCTAATAAATTCCATGCACCCCAATCTTTAAACCCTTTGTAACCGTGACAAAAAATAATTAGAGGGGCTTTTTGTATTGTATCGTTATAAAATAAATCGTATACAATAGAGCGCTTTTTTACTCTTTTGTGTTCTTTATTTAATGCCTTTACAATCATACTTCTTTTTCTAAAAATGGCAATTCGGGATCAAACAATTCGAGAAGTAGGCTTTTCATCTCGTTTTCAAAAGCTTGCAAAACCTCTGATGTGATATATTGTTGCTTAGAAGCTCCCAAACCTGGTTTGTTCTTTTTAGTAAAATTTATAACCCTTGCTTTGAGGTTCTTAAATGAATAAATTCCAGCTACAGTTAGGCCCTCAAATGGTTGCCTTTTGCTTAAAATATAGGCATACATCAAAACCTGAAAACTCTTGTTATGCTTCTTGTAGTCCTTTGTGATTTCATCCCATTCAATCAAATTCAAATCTATTTGCGAAACTTTTGAAGTCTTATAATCAATAATGCGCTGAGTCCCATTGCAAATATCAATACGATCGACATTTCCTTTTAATTTTATTGGAAATTCAAACTCAGGATATTGAAAATCAAATTCCACCGTCTCTTCAATAGATTGAATTAGGACTTCGTTTCCCTCTTTTATAAACTGAATTTCTTCATCTATAAAACTATGAATATACCGTTTCGCAATTTCATAACTAATAAAATTTTTACCCGTCGAAAGATCGCCTTCCTTATAAAGTTTTTTAAAAAAATGATATACTGTGTCTTGAATTTTTGGTTTAAGAGCCTCAAGTTTAGAAACCTCTAATTTATGACCAACAAAATTGGAGTAAAATTCTTTTAAAGTAAAATGAATCACACTACCAAAAGTACTGGCCTCTATACTTTCTTCTAATTCATTGGGTTGTTCTATCCCAAGAATCTTGTAATTATAAAAATCAATAGGATTTCTTATGTATTGCCCAAGCGATGAGGGAGAAAAACCCTCTACTGCAATAAATTTCAATTGTTCTATAATTTGAGGCGTTTTTATAACTTCTTGTAGTTTTAAATTTTGAGTAGAAATTTTTGGAACAACAATTTGATGTTTGAGGTTGTGAAGCCCTTCAAATTGTAGCTGCGCAATAAATCGACTTGGCTCTCCTCCATTCAATACGTCTGGTTCAGTATTATAAACAAGATGAATATTTTTGGCGCGCTGCAAAAGTCGGTAGAAATGATACGTATATATTGCGTCTTTTTCTTTATATGTTGGGAGACGGTTTTCTATCTTTACGTCAAAAGGGATAAAAGAATTTTGTGTTTTCCCTGCAGGGATAATCCCTTCGTTTACAGAAACTAAAATAACCGTTTCAAAATCTAAAACACGAGATTCCAACATCCCCATAATTTGCAATCCTTTGAGTGGCTCTCCTTTAAAGTCTAAAGTTTCTTTATTCAATAATTCTCGATACAAACCATGAAGCGTCTTAATAGAATTTATATAAGAATAAGTCGCATCTAAATGTTCAATTTGATTGAATAATTCTAGGAATCTTAGTAAATATTCCTTGGGTAAAAACTGTTTCCCTTTTTGAGCTTCATAAGATTTCTTTAGCTCAAAAATTAAGGCTTTAAATTGTTTTAAAGCATGTTTAGGTTGGTTATTCCAAGGTTCAAAAATAAGCTTAAACATTGACTCTAATTTAGGGGCAAAACCTATTAATTGATTTAGAGTGACTTGTGTATAGTTCTGATGTTTAATGGTCTTAAAAACACTATTGAGTTCAAGGGTATGATTTAAAAAAAATGGTGCAATAAAAGGGTGTGTTAATAGCCCAATCACATCTTTATGATTATAGGTTCTAAAAGACGAACTCTGAAGTTGAAACCATTGTTCAATAAAAGAGGCAAATGGAATTTGACGCAGTGGCAAGCCCATTGTAACATTGATGTTCTCAATTTGTTTTGGAATCGAATTTAAAATTGGCAAGAGTAAGGACTCATCTGCTAGGACTAAAGCGGTGTTTTTAAGAGCATTTTCTTTGTATAAATCATCTAGAAGCTCTCCAATATATTTAACCTGACTAATGTTTTTTGGGGTACCAGTAATTTGAATTTTTTTATGACTTTGATAATTTTTTGTAGCCCAATTAAATTTATGTGTTTTAAAAAACTGCCACTCCTTTTTGTATTGACGAATAAAATGCCCTGCATCATGAATAGGGCTATCTAAAAAAATGTGGTCTATATCCCAATAAATTTGTGCACGCTGTTGTTGTAACAACTCTTGAATAATGATAGATTCTGAAGAATTAAGGGCATTAAACCCTAAAAATATATGTTCGCCTCGACTCGTATTTTGAATATAATCTTCAAGATTTTCTACAGCAGCTCTATACATTAAACCCTGATATCCAACTCCTTTGTCTGTCAATTGTTGGTTGAAGCTGAAATAATACTCTTTTATTTGTTGCCAAAAATATAAGTACCCTTTTATCATTTTGGTGGGATTGGGATCCAAAGACCAATGGTTCATTTTTTGAACTTCACTGATATAATCAAATATTTTTGGTGGAGAAACTAAGTATCTGTCAATTTCATTAAAATCCTGTACTACAATAGTAGCCCATTTTGAAAATTGATCAAACGGTTCTACTTTGTCCTTTGGGGTAAGGCTTTTGTAAACACTATAAAATTCGAAAAGAAGCTCTATTGAACTTATTTTTCTTAACTGAGATAGCTCTTCAATAAAGGATTCAATAGAACATATTTCTGGTAAAAAACTAGCCTTATCAATATAATTTGATAATTCTTGCTTCAAAAACAGACCTGCACGTTTGTTTGGAAGTATAAAGGTTAATCTTGATAAATCTTTCTCTTGATTTTTCAGTTCTTTGAGTATGTCCGAAATGAAGCTTCCCATACCCTAAAAATAAAAAACGCCTCGCAAAAGCGAAGCGTTTTTAAATTTATTTTTGAGGTTTACAAAATTAATTCGCCAATTTTACCTCAACACGTCTGTTCGTTGCACGTCCTGCTTTTGTGTTATTTGAAGCAATTGGTGCTGTTTCACCATATCCAACTGATGTCAATCTTGAAGCGTCAACACCGTTAGCGGTTAAGTAAGACACAACTTTTGCAGCTCTCGCCTCAGAAAGTTTCTGATTAAATTTCTCTGATGCTGTACTATCTGTATGTCCTTCCACAACAAAATTTGCTTTTGGATATTCTTTAAGAATCGCCACGATTGCTTGAAGTGTTTCGTTTGCAGCTTCCTTAATATTTGATTTCCCTGTATCAAAGTTGATTGTTCTTGCATAGCTAGTCAACTGAGCTTGCACTTCTTCATTTGGCGCCTCAGGGCAACCATTGTTTGCAACTGTACCAGCTTCATTTGGACATTCATCGTCTTTGTCTAAAACTGAATCGCCGTCAGTGTCAGGCCAAGGACATCCACCATTTGCTACATCTCCTGCAACAGCTGGACATTTATCTTCAGCATCTGCAACACCATCGTTGTCTGCATCTGGACATCCGTTTAAGGCAGCAACGCCTGCAACGTCTGGACAATTGTCTTTATTGTCAGAAATGCCATCGCCATCTGTATCTGGACAACCATTGAATTCTGCTAAACCAGCAACGTCTGGACATGCATCTTCTGAATCTTGTATACCATCACCATCTGTGTCTGGGCAACCGTTAAATTCTTCTAACCCTGGCACTTCTGGACATGCATCTTTTTTGTCATAGATACCATCACCATCTGTATCTGTTCCTCCAAAATTCAAAGCAAGACCTAAAGAATGTTGGAAATGTGTTGTCCCGTAATCTAAGAAAGTATGCTTATAGCTTGACTGATATGTTAAGCCAAGGTTGTCAGAAAACCAATAAGAAAGACCTAAAGTTCCATTTATTGTTGCAAAACCAATATTAGCGTCTGAATCTCCTCCAGAATTATTATTATATGGACCTTCTTGAAGCCAAGAATAACCTCCACCTAAACCAACAAAAGGTTCAATTTTGTCTAATCCTAAAACCTCTGACAAACTATATTTTACAATTCCATCAAGAGCATAATAATTTAATTCGCTAACCTTTACAGTTTCATTAGTTGCATAATTAGATCCCCATTTTTCAATTATATTAAAAGAACCTGTAACGCCAAATGAGAAGTTGTCATCTAAGTATTTGCTAAAACCAAATGAAGTTATTGATGGATAAATATTCCAATGGCCTGTTGCATTGAAGAATTCATCAAAAATTTCTCCTTGAGGAGAAGGCTCTCCAACAGGATAAACATCAACTGCATTTATTCCTATAGAAATTTGCCATGGGTTGTCTTCGGTTTGTGCATTTACATTTGCTACAAAAGTTATTAGCATAAAAGTAAAAGCTAAACTTTTAAAATTTTTCATAATTTATTTAATTTTTTTTATAAGTTAAATTCTGTGCAAAAGTAACATGATAAATTCACTAAACAAATATAATACTAATAAATTATGCTTTTTGAGTAAAAAAACTAATAACCAGTAAGTTATGAGATAATATTGAGGGCGTTCCCTACTTTTTTAAAAGCCTGAATTGCCATATCTAAATGATGTCTTTCATGGGCTGCTGAAAGTTGGACTCGAATTCTTGCTTTTTCTCTTGGTACAACAGGGAAGAAAAAGCCAATAACATAAATCCCTTCATCTAATAACATATTGGCCATTTTCTGTGCCAATTTTGCATCATACAACATTACTGGCACAATTGCAGAATCTCCATCAATAATATCAAACCCAAGAGATTGTAGGCTTTTTTTGAAATAGGTTGTATTTTCTTCTAATTTATCACGTAAACTCGTGTCGTTTGATAATAAATCAAACACTTTTATTGATGCCCCTACCAATGCTGGAGCTAAAGAATTTGAAAATAAATAAGGTCTTGAGCGTTGTCGAAGCATCTCTATTATTTCTCTTTTACCAGTTGTATATCCGCCCATACCACCGCCAAGAGCCTTACCCAGTGTGCCTGTGATGATGTCTATACGACCAAGAACATTTTTCTCCTCTAAAGTGCCTATGCCTGTTTTTCCAATAAATCCTGCTGCATGACACTCATCAATCATTACTAAAGCATCATATTTTTCTGCTAAATCACAAATCTTATCTAAAGGCGCTACAAGACCGTCCATAGAAAACACGCCGTCAGTCACTATAATTTTGAATCGTGCCTGGCTATCATTTGCGGCTTTTAGTTGTGTCTCCAAATCTTGCATATCGTTATTTTTGTAACGGAAACGTTTTGCTTTGCACAAGCGAACTCCATCAATAATTGAAGCATGATTTAAACTGTCCGAAATTATAGCATCTTGATCAGTAAGTAGAGGTTCAAAAACACCACCATTGGCATCAAAAGCTGCAGCATACAATATCGTGTCTTCTGTTTGATAAAATGAGGCTATTTTTTGTTCTAGCTTTTTATGAATGTCTTGTGTTCCACAAATAAATCGAACAGAAGCCATTCCAAATCCATGGGTGTCCATAGTATCTTTTGCTGCCTGAATTACTTCTGGATGATTGGCGAGTCCTAAATAATTATTAGCACAAAAATTTAAAACTGTTTGCCCAGTTTCTAATGTAATTTCAGCCCCTTGAGAAGACACAATGATGCGTTCCTCTTTATATAAGCCTTGCTCTTTTATATTTTCAAGCTCTTGCTTTAAATGTTGTTTTATGGTTTTATACATAAGATTTGTTTAGGTACATAATTTTAGGTTCAGCTCTGGGTGAATATAAACCAATATTTTTTTGTCAATTTTATAGCCCATTTGCTTAATAATTGATGCATAATTTTCTAACTGTTGCTGGTGTTTGTCATAATAAACTCCCGTTTTATAATCTATTATTACAGCACATTTTGCTTGAGTAATTACCAAGCGGTCTGGAATTATAATTTGACCTGTGCTCGTCATGATTTCTCGCTCATTATAAACCTCAACTTCTGTGCTAAAATAAGGTTTAAGTTGTGGATGAAAAACTATAGACTCCATAATTTTGCAAAGTTCATCACTTTGTGCTTGAGAAATTAACCCTTCATCCATTGCCGAATTGAGCACCATTTGAATGTCTGATGGCAAATATACTTTTGACAATAAAAAATGAATTAAATTTCCTTTTTCTACAGCCTCTTTTTGAGTGGTGTCCCAAAGATAATCTGCTTTTATTGCCATTGAAACATTCAACTGATGTTTTGGAGTTGAAATAAATTTCTTTTGAGGTGTCATTGGAATTTTTGGATCATCCTCTTGATCAATGGCTTCTATCTCACCAAAATTGTAAGACAAAATACCATCAATCCATTTGCCTTCTGCTTTAAGAAAACCTATCAATAAATCTGAATAGGTTTTAAAATCATCTTCTGATTTGGAAGCCCCCGATGCATTCCCAATAATATAGAGCTGTTCTGCTGCTCGTGTTAAGGTCACATAGAGCAAATTGATATTATCCAATTCTAATTTTGACTGATGTTCAATATATTTGGCTTCCCCCTCTGTGCCATAATGTTTAAAATCTTTATTATAATTCATTAGAAAAAACGGAAAATCTTCATGTAAGTGAGCAGTAGGCATCCATTCTTTTGGCTCTATTTCTTTATAAATATCAAGCTCTGCAAAAGGAAAAATAACAACCGGAAATTCTAGACCCTTGGATTTATGTACAGTCATAATTTGTACCGCGTCCATGCCTTTTGGAGAAACTATGCTAAGAGAACTTTTCTTTTGCTCAAAATATACCAGAAACTGTGATATATTGGAGGACTGTTTCTGAGAAAATTCAAAAACTATATCCAAGAAAAACTGAACATGTGCGTTCGTGTCCTTAACTAAATGAAATGTTGTTACAATATATTCTGCAAGCTCATACACAGAGAATTGAATAGCAGCACGAGGGTCAAAATTAATGTCTAACTGAGTTAGTCCCGCAAAAAATGAAAAAGAATTTAACGATAAAAAATTCAATCTAAATTGATGACCATCTTCAATTTTGTGTTTATCAATTAAATAATTCAAAACATTCAATTTGGCAACAGCATTAGTAGTATCTTGAAGATATGAAAAGACATTAATTATCAGCTGAACTTCTTTAGATTCTGTAATTAATAATGTTTCATTTGAAATAATATCAAGCCCTTTCGAAATCAAATGATTGGCAACAGCCACTCCTTCTTTTCTTTTTCGTACTAATACGCAAATATCCTTATAAGACGCAAGGGGGCTCGAAGCCTTGTACTTTTTAATTGTTTTATAAACTTCATCAGCATAAAGTAAATTTTTATCTGCACCTTTTTCAAAATCCAAAAAAGAAAGATGAACATAACCTTTTTTCTTTTTGTGAAAACCTTGGGGATCCTCGTCATAAAGTTCACCATGGGAAATGTTCGAAAAAATGACTTTCGAGCAATAAGAAAAGAAATCATTATTGAATTTTACAACTTTCTTAGTGCTTCTATAATTCACTGGTAAATCTGATACACTAGCCTTAACAGGAAAATCGTGGATATTGTTTTTTAGGTTGATAAACTGTTCGGGGTTGCCTCCACGCCAGCGATAAATTGACTGTTTTGCATCGCCTACCAACAAAATACTGCCATTTTCTGAGGCGACCGCATTAATCATCAAAGGAGTTAAGTTTGCCCATTGAAGTTCCGATGTGTCTTGAAATTCGTCAATAAAATAATGATTAAACTTTTCGCCAATACGCTCATAAATAAAAGGCGCTGGCTGTTCTTTAATTTCCTTTCCTATTATGGTATTAAATTCTGAAATCAAAAGGAGATTTTGAGACTCTTTTATAATATTAATTTCATTTTGAATAAGCGTTAAAACTGAAAGCGGCGTTATGTTGTTTTTGATATTCTTAAGATATCTCAAATGATAAACAGCTTTTTTTGTGCTCTCGAATGCAGCCACCAAGTCTGGGCGCATAGCATCAATTTTTTGACAAATATCAGCTGGTGTTTTTTTTGAATATAATGGCGTTGTTTCAATATTTTTTTGCCAAACGGAATCAAATTTAATGTCAAATTTTTTGGCCGCTAAGGAGGAAAAATGTTTAGGGAGAGAACCTCTTATAAAATCTGAAAAACTAATCCCACTTGAATTTATAAGTTTTAAAATTTGTGATGCTGCTTCTGCTGTTTGATGCTCAATGGTTTTATACTCCTTATTTACTTTTGCTTTCAATGCATCAAAAGCATCTAGCTTTTGGTTGGACAAAAGTTCTAAGTAAGGAAGGGCGGTTTCTTGTGTGAGTAGCTTTGCAGATTTAAATAAGTCTAGAGCAATATCCCAACTTTTATCATCGTCTGATTTTTCAATGGCATAGTCGAGTAAAACACGTGTAAGCGCTTCTTCTTTTCCCGTTTTGGAAATCACTTGATCTACCGCTTTTTGCAATAAGGCATCTGTGTCTAGCTCAACTTCAAAGTTGACAGGAAGATGCAAGTCAAATGCAAATGTTCTTACAAGACGCTGATTGAATTTATCTATTGTTGAAACATCAAATCCTCCATAATTATGTAAAATTTTCTGAATTAATTGTTTGGATTTCTGATGAATAAATTTTGGTGTCTTATCAAGTTCTTTGACTAAGTCGGAAAATAAATCATCTTTTGTTTCTAAAATTTTTGGCGATGAAAAACGTAACAAGGCTGCTATAATTCGATTTTTCATTTCGTCAACAGCCTTATTGGTAAACGTAATAGCAAGGACATGACGATGAGGCAAGTAAGCACTAGAGGTCAAAACAATTTTTAAATAGTCTTTGACTAAAGTATATGTTTTTCCACTTCCTGCAGAGGCATTATATATCTTAAAGTTCGACGCTAACACTAAATTAAATTTATACCAAAATAAACAATCTTAATTATATATATCATTAAATATAGATTGAAAATTGTAAATTTGACATAAAATATTTAATCCTTTAAACAAATACATATGGCTTTTGAATTACCAAAACTAAACTATGCATACGACGCTTTAGAGCCTCACATTGATGCAAGAACAATGGAAATACATCATTCTAAACATCACAATGGATATACTACAAAATTGAATGCTGCAGTTGAAGGAACCGCACTTGAAAATGAAAGCATCGAATCTATTCTAGAAAACCTAGACATGTCTAATGGTGCTGTGCGAAACAATGGCGGTGGTTTTTATAATCACAGTTTATTTTGGAGTATTATGGATCCAAATGACAAAGGAGAACTTTCAGGAGATTTAAAAGATGCTATTGTTGATGCTTATGGATCTGTCGATGCATTTAAAACTGCTTTTTCTACAGCGGCTGCTACACAATTCGGTTCTGGGTGGGCTTGGCTTTGTGTTCATAAAGGTGGAAAAGTAGAGGTTTGTTCTACACCAAATCAAGACAATCCACTTATGCCAGGAGTGTCCTGTGGTGGCACGCCTATTTTGGGGCTTGATGTCTGGGAACATGCTTATTATTTAAATTATCAAAATAGACGCCCAGATTATATCAATGCGTTTTTCAATGTGATCAATTGGAATGAAGTGGCTAAAAGATTTGAAGCGGCAAAGTAAAACTTACAAAACGTTGTAAAATAAAAAAGGTGAACAGATGTTCACCTTTTTTGCCCCAAATCTACCATGAACTTAACCTACTTATGTTATGGTGACTCAAATATAGACTTAATTAGCATACGCCAAGCCTTTTTTAGACGAAGTGCGTTTTTTTTAGATGAAATGCACCTCTAGTATGCTCTTTCCTTTTTCCCCTCATAAAAGTTGATAAAAGCTTGATTGACTACACGGTTCCCGCCAACTGTTGGATAGTCTCCCGTAAAATACCAATCTCCCAAATTCTTTGGACAAGCCTTGTGAAGGTTTTCTATAGACTGAAAAATAATTTCAACCTCAGCATTTATCCCCTCTATGCTCAACAAGTCTGCTATTTTAGCGGAAATTTGCGCTGGCGTGAATGGTGCATAAATTTCTTTAACAAAATTCTGAACTTCAGAATCTTCATAATTCTGCTGGGCCTTACATTTCTTATAAACATCTTCTACAAGTTTATATTGGCCTTTGTCTTCTAGAATCGAAAGCGCGGCCTGGAAGGCTATAAGTCCCTCTAAATTAGCCATATCAATTCCATAGCAATCTGGATACCGAATTTGAGGAGCCGATGAAACTACTATGATTTTTTTTGGAGATAATCGATCCATCATTTTGAGAATGCTCTTCTTTAGGGTTGTACCTCGAACAATACTATCATCAATGATGACCAAATTGTCCTCTGGTTGAATGACCCCATAGGTAACATCATAAACATGAGCAACTAAATCATCTCGACTACTGTCTTCCGTAATGAATGTTCGTAACTTGACGTCTTTTATAGCAATCTTTTCAATCCTAGTGTGCTGGGATAATATTTTTTTCACATTTTCGGCTGAAAGGGAACGCCTACCGTCAAGAATAGCTTCTGTTTTTCGTTCATTTAAAAAAGCTTCTAATTCTTCAGCCATTCCGAAGAATGAGGTTTCTGCTGTGTTTGGTATATAAGAAAAAACGGTGTTGTCGATATCGTAGTTAACATGCTTAAGTACCTCAGGAACAATAAGTTTTCCCAATAATTTACGCTCTTGATAGATTTCTGCATCACTTCCCCTAGAAAAATAAATTCGTTCGAAAGAGCAAGCTTTTCGCTCTATGGGTTCTAGGATTTCTTCAATTTTAATTTGACCTGATTTTTTGGCAATGATGGCATGCCCAGGTGTCAATTCTTGTACAGATTCGTAGTCAACATTAAAAACCGTTTGAATCACCGGGCGTTCAGAGGCAACTACTAAGACCTCGTCGTCTACATAATAATAGGCTGGACGGATTCCTGCGGGGTCGCGTAAAACAAAAGAATCTCCATGACCAATCATCCCAGCCATGGTATAACCGCCGTCCCAGTTTTTAGCGGCCTTTTTTAAAATCTTTTTAAGATTAAGGCGTTCTGCGATAAGCGGAGAACATTCCAACTTGCTATAGCCTTCTTTTTTTAGTTTTTTATATAATTTTGACACCGCATCATCTAAAAAATGGCCTATTTTTTCCATAATGGTAATGGTGTCTGTGTATTCTTTAGGGTGTTGGCCAATTTCAACTAGATTATTAAACAATTGTTTAACGTTCGTCATATTAAAGTTTCCCGCTAAAATTAAATTGCGGTGCATCCAATTATTTTGACGTAAAAATGGATGAACACTTTCTACACTATTTTTCCCAAAAGTCCCATAACGAACGTGCCCTAACATGACTTCTCCTAAATAGGGCAATTGTCTTTTTTGTTCACTAATATCTGAAGTCATAGAAGGGTTAGCAGCTAAAACACGATTGATACGGTTATTAATTTGATCAAACACATCCTGAATAGGTTGTTGTGCAACAGAACGCACCCTGCTGATATAGCGCTCCCCAGGATTCATGTCTAGCTTAATACTAGCAAAACCCGCACCGTCTTGGCCTCTGTTATGCTGCTTTTCCATGATAAGATACATCTTATTGATGCCGTAGTAAGCGGTGCCATACTTTTTTTTATAATACTCAATGGGTTTTAAAAGTCGTATGTGGGCGATACCACATTCGTGTTTAATTGCATCACTCATTAGTGAGAGGGTGTTGTGTTGTGGTTAATATGTTTGCCAATATGGTTAATACCAAAAATATAAATTTTAGGTCATTAATTCAATATCGAATTGGGTTAAGGTTTTGAACGCTTGAAGTCTCGAAAAAATCTCTCTTTCACTTAGGTTCAGCATTCTTTCGGGGCCAAATTTTTCCACACAGAATGAGGCCATAGCTGATCCATACACAACAGCATTCTTCATGTTATCAAAGGAAAAGTCGTTAGTTTGAGTTAAATATCCAGCAAAACCACCTGCAAAGGTGTCTCCTGCTCCTGTAGGGTCAAACACTTCTTCAAGTGGAAGGGCTGGAGCAAAAAATACACTGCTGTTTTGAAACAACAGTGCGCCATGCTCACCCTTTTTAATTACAACGTATGAGGGGCCCATATCATGTATCCTTCTTGCCGCTACGACTAAAGAATTTTCTCCTGTAAGTTGTCTAGCTTCCTCATCATTTATGGTGATTACATCAACGCGCTTAAGAACCTCTAGTAGCTCATCAAGTGTGTTATTCATCCAATAATTCATGGTGTCCAATATAATCAAGGCCTTATCGTTCGTAATTTGGTCGATAACTTTAGACTGATCCCCTGGTGATAAATTTCCTAAAACAACTACAGAAGCGTTTTGGTAAGCTTTTGGAACAATTGGATTAAATTTAGACAAAACGTTCAAGTCTGTTGTAATGGTGTCTCTTGTGTTCATGTCGTTATGGTATTTCCCACTCCAAAAAAAAGTTTTTTCTTCAGGGAGAATTTCAATAGCAGATGTATTAATACTATTTTGTTCAAATAAAGACAAGTAGTGCTCTGGGAAATCACCACCCACAATGGAAACTATGGCACTGTCAACACCAAGTTTTGAAGCAGAAAGCCCAATAAAAGGTGCCGACCCACCCAATATTTTGTCTGTTTTGCCTAAAGGTGTTTCGATAGCATCAAAGGCTACGGTTCCCACAATTAACAACTTGCCCATAAGAGAGATAAATTTAACCACAAACTTACATAAATTTTAGGGTTAAATAAACTATTCATAAAACTATAATTTTAGTTACTTTCTTCCAAAATCTGCAGGAATCTCGCCCCAAGCTTTTGTGTTCCATTTTTTAATTGGAGTGGAATAAGTGTTTATTCTAAGCCATGTCTCGGCTCTTTCTATCAGCTCAAACAAGGGCTTGTTTTCAGCAGTGGGCTTTAATTGAGTATTACAAGATTTTTTTTTAACCCAACTTATAGCTGTTTTGGAGTCTGTATATAATATCCTGTTACTTTGTTGTTTTTTAAGAAACGCAAGGCCATGAACTATAGCTAAAAATTCCCCAATATTATTTGTGCCCATTTTAAATGGACCCTTGTAAAACAGCTGTTTTTTTGTTTGTGTATCTACACCTCTATATTCCATAGTCCCTGGATTTCCGCTAGAAGCCGCATCGACTGCAATAGACATTAAATTTGGTGGGTTATCATATTGAAAAGATGATTTTTTAACAGCCGTATTACTTTCGTTCGATGGTGTTACGTAATCCTCATAAAGCCCTTTGTAGGCCGTTTCGGCCAAATCTTTTGTTGGAAATGATTTGTATTGAGCGCCTGGGTAGTTTTTTATATGGAGTTGACATTCAGTCCAGTTCTCAAAAACGCCGGTCTTATGCCCACGCCATATCGTGTAGTATTTCTGCTTTTTTTTAACCATTATCTGTTAAAAGATCTTTTATAACTTGAGGAAAATAACGCATTTCTAAATCATGAATCTTAAGCGCTACATCTTCAGCTGAGTCATTATTATCAACCTGACATTTAACCTGAAAAATAATGGCTCCGTCATCATATAGTTCATTAACATGGTGGATTGTAATACCTGTTTCAGACTCTTTGTTTTCTACTACCGCACGGTGAACATGTACCCCATACATGCCTTTGCCGCCGTATTTTGGCAACAACGCGGGATGGATATTCAAAATAGGGCCGCCGAAGTAATTCAAAATATGCTTTGGAAATTTCCATAAAAACCCGGCTAAAACAATACAATTTATTTCATAGTCGGTCAAGATATTAATGAGAGTATTTGGACTTAAAAGAGCATTTCGATCAAAAACACGATAATCCACATTCAACTTCTTAGCCCTTTGAATTACAAAAGCGTTAGGGTTATTGGTCAAAATTAATACCACGCGTGCAACTTTGTCCTGTTTGAAAAACTCAACAATATTTTGTGCGTTTGACCCAGATCCTGATGCAAAAATGGCAATGCGTTTCATAGAGGTGTGTTTAATAACAATCGAGTGTACAAAAAAAGCAATTATATTTGAAACCGCGAGAATGAGTTCAAAATAAAATGGCAAACTTTAATTGTTTGTACACATTTTTAATGTAAAAACATGTTTTACAATAAAGTTTTTTATTTTTGCACCCTAACTAAAACTTAAAACTAAATATTATGTCAGACATTGCATCAAGAGTAAAAGCGATTATCGTAGACAAATTGGGCGTTGATGAAAATGAAGTAGTAACTGAAGCAAGCTTCACAAATGACCTTGGAGCAGACTCTTTGGACACTGTAGAGTTAATTATGGAATTCGAAAAAGAATTTGATATCCAAATCCCAGACGACCAAGCTGAAAACATTGCTACAGTTGGTCAGGCTATTTCTTATATAGAAACTGCAAAATAATCCGATAATTTTTTATGGAACTTAAGCGAGTTGTTGTTACCGGCCTCGGGGCGTTAACCCCTATAGGCAACACAAAAGACGACTACTGGAACGCCCTAGTAGCAGGGAGAAGTGGTTGTGCGCCAGTGACGTATTTCGATACTGAACATTTCAAAACAAAATTTGCTTGCGAACTGAAAAATTACAATGTTTCTGACTTCTTTGATCGCAAAGAAGCTCGAAAAACAGATCCGTTTGCGCAATATGCTATGGTGGCTTCCGATGAAGCCATCATAGATGCCAAACTTAATTTAGATACCATTAATAAGTTTCGCGTAGGCGTGATATGGGGTGCTGGAATTGGGGGCATTCAAACCTTTCAAAACGAAGTAACCAATTTTGTTACCGGAAATGGAACTCCTCGGTTCAACCCTTTTTTCATCCCTAAAATGATTGCAGATATTGCCCCGGGTAACATCTCAATTAAGCATGGGTTTATGGGGCCGAATTACACTACCGTTTCTGCTTGTGCCTCTTCTGCAAATGCGATTATTGATGCGTTAAACTATATCCGTCTAGGGCATTGTGATGTTATCATTACAGGCGGCAGTGAAGCTACTGTTAATGAAGCTGGAATGGGTGGGTTCAATGCCATGCATGCCTTATCTACACGAAATGAAAGCCCTGAAACAGCCTCTCGTCCATTTGATGCTACTAGAGATGGGTTTGTGTTAGGCGAAGGTGCTGGTGCACTTGTTTTGGAAGAATATGAGCATGCTAAATCTCGTGGAGCACACATCTATGCAGAGCTGGTTGGAGGTGGATTGTCCTCTGACGCCTATCACATGACAGCGCCTCACCCTGAGGGAATCGGTGTGACGGCAGTAATGAAAAACTGCTTAGAGAATGCTGGACTTAAGCCAGAAGATGTGGACGCCATTAACACTCACGGAACCTCAACTCCACTTGGTGATGTGGCAGAGCTAAAAGCCATCAAAAGAGTTTTTGGAGATCATGCCAAAACCATAAACATTAACTCCACCAAATCCATGACTGGTCATCTTTTAGGCGCAGCTGGAGCAATTGAAGCTATTGCATCCATCCTGTCTATGCAGCATGGTATTGTTCCACCAACTATCAATCATACAACGGCAGACGAAAATATTGATCCTGAGCTCAATCTGACCCTTAATAAAGCCCAAAAAAGGGATGTTAAAGTCGCTATGAGTAATACCTTCGGCTTTGGAGGTCACAATGCCTGCGTCGTTTTTAAGAAATTAGACTAGTTACTTTTGAATTATATTCAAAACATATTTAAGTCTAAACCTCCTACAAACAAATCTTTTATTGCCACTTTACAGTCTCTTTTGGGGTTTAGCCCTAAAAAAAAACACTACTATGAAAGGGCTCTAACCCATCGATCGGCAAATGAAAAGGATGAATTTGGAAACCCTTTTAACTACGAAAGATTGGAGCTAATTGGGGATGCTGTTCTTAGTGTTGTAATTGCGAAGCATCTATATATTGCCGTTCCTGAAGCAAACGAAGGATATCTCACACAAATGAGAGCCAAAATTGTGAGTCGGGAGTATTTAAATCAAATTGGAAAAGACTTCGGACTAATTGAGCTCATGAAAACACATTTGGATGCTTCGAATTTTAGCGAAAACACCCACGGTAATTTACTTGAGGCACTTATTGGTGCTATTTTCTTGGACAAAGGCTATACAGTTTGTGAAAAATTTATTCATAAAAGCATTATCACGCCTCATGTTGACCTTCAAAAGCTAGAAGGAAAAATAACAAGTCACAAAAGCCTTTTGATAGAATGGTGTCAAAAACAAAAAAAAACAATGCAATTTATAACCGAAAAAGATACCGGTATTGAAAAAGTAAAACACATTTCGGTTCATCTTAAAATTGATAACACTGTTGTCGCTAAAGCCAGAGCAACATCGCGAAAAAAAGCAGAAGAAAAAGCTAGTCGAAGAGCGTATTTTACTCTTCAAGATCAAATTAAACCATAGCTTAGAACGACCCATAGGATATTGTCTCAAACGTTTTCGTATTAATTTGTCTTTATCTCCCACCTGCTTTTCGCTGTATTAATTCGAGAATATTTATATTTACATATTCTATATCAGACCATGGCGATACACAAACTTGTTTTAAATGATTTTGAAGATACAGACTACACACTCTTTGCCATTCACTCTGATTTAGAATGCTTCCGAGTGGCCCAAATTATCAATAGAATATTAAACACAAGACTACAGCGAACAAAACAAGATTTAGAGCTCAATATTACCGAACAGCTAAATTTTCCGGTTTTCGAATGGAATGATCTATCTCTCAGATCGACCTGGAATTTGGTTCAAAACAGTTGCAATGTAGAAATTACATCGGCCGGACAGGGCCTGTTCTCCCAAACCACCGAACAAAACATCACCAGACATCCCCTTTTGGGTGAATATGCTGATGTCGATTTTTTTTTGAAAATCTCTGGCGAATGCTCCTCAAAAGATAACATAAGTAAATTACTAAACCAAGTACCTTCGATTCATCTGGTATACCCAATTGAAGTAGAGGCACTAAAATCAAAGGACTATTTAATACTAAACTAATGTCGTACAAAAGAAAAAAAACCAAAATTGTTGCAACGCTTGGGCCAGCCGTTTCTTCCAAAGAAATGCTTCTTGACATGGTCGCAGCTGGGGTTAACGTATTTAGAATAAACTTCTCTCATGCAGATTATGATGACGTAAGACAACGCATAAAATACATTAGAGACATTAATAAAGAACATGGCTACAACGCTGCTATTTTGGCTGATCTTCAAGGGCCAAAACTCCGCGTTGGGGTGATGAAAGACGATGTCGTTGTCGCCCCTGGCGATGAAATTGTGTTCGCTACAGGCAAACGCTTTGAAGGGACTAACAATCGAGTTTATATGACTTATGACCAATTTCCTCAAGACACAAACCCTGGAGAGCGTATCCTTCTCGATGATGGGAAACTGATTTTTGAAGTTATTTCAACCAATAAAAAAGATGCGGTTAAAGCGAAGGTCATTCAAGGAGGTCCTTTAAAATCTAAAAAGGGTGTCAACCTTCCTAACACGGCAATCTCTCAACCAGCACTGACTGAAAAAGATAAAAAAGATGCCCTGTTTGCCATTGAACAAGAAGTCGATTGGATTGCGCTGTCCTTTGTTCGTAACCCCGAAGATTTAATGGAACTCGAAGCAATAATTTCTAAAAATAGCAGCTACAAAATTCCAATCATCGCTAAAATTGAAAAACCTGAAGCAGTCGAAAATATTGATAAAATTGTAGCTTATTGCGATGGTCTAATGGTAGCTAGAGGAGATTTAGGGGTTGAAATACCCGCACAGGAAGTTCCTTTAATTCAAAAACAATTGGTGCTCAAGGCTAAAAGCGCTAGAATTCCTGTTATTATTGCCACTCAGATGATGGAATCCATGATAGAAAGTCTAACGCCAACCCGCGCCGAAGTAAATGATGTCGCTAATTCTGTTATGGATGGCGCCGACGCTGTCATGCTTTCTGGTGAGACTTCAGTAGGCCAATATCCAGTGGAAGTTGTAAAAAAGGTGTCTGATATTATTAAATCTGTTGAAAATTCTGATCTTATCCATGTGCCGCAAAAACATCCGCACATCAAAACCAAGCGCTACATTACTAAATCGGTCTGTTATCATGCCGCTCATATGGCCAATCAAATTAATGCTCGAGGCATCGCTACACTAACCAATAGTGGTTACACCGCATTTCAAATCTCGGCCTGGCGACCAAAAGCCCACATCTTGGTTTATTCCTCAAACAAACGAATTATTCCGCAACTCAATCTGCTATGGGGCGTTCGTGCATTCTATTATGATCGATTTGTTTCAACAGACGAAACTGTGGAGGACGTTAATAAAATGGCTATGGAGAAGGGTTACCTCGAAGAAGGCGATATGGTAATCAGCTTGGCTGCTATGCCAATTCAAGAAAAAGGAATGGTCAATACACTTCGTGTAACCGAGGTTAAATCTTAGGTTTAATTAAAACTCAAACTTAAGCTGATAAGACACTTCTTTCTGTATTTTGTTTTGGCTTCTTGCACTGTTTAAGTTGGACACAGAAACCCCAATAAGCCGAACAGAATTAAGTAGCTTTTCCTGAAATAACAAATTTGTGGCATGCTCCAGAATGACTTCTTTTGAATTGATGAAGTAGGGTGTTGTTTTGCTTCGCGTTTGTACGGAAAAGTCACTGTATTTTATTTTTAAGGTAATTGTCTTTCCCGAAACATTAATCTGCTGTAAACGCCTCGAAACTTCCTTGGCGACTTGCTCTAACTGATCCAATAAAAAAATCTCACTAGAAAGGTTTTTGGAAAACGTTCTCTCAGCCGAAAGGGATTTTCGGGCACGATTAGGTTTAACCTCACTCGGGTGTACTCCTCTTACAATATTATAAAAGTAAGCCCCGGATTTACCGAAATGATCTTCTAGAAATATTTTCGGCTTACTTTTCAAGTCTTGACCCGTAAAAATTCCAAGGTCGTACATTTTTTTTGCGGTTACTTTCCCGATGCCATGAAATTTACGAATGTCAAGTTCTTCCAAAAAAGAAAGAACTTCAACTGGAGCAACCGTTTTTTGACCATTTGGTTTATTGTAATCACTAGCAACTTTTGCTACAAATTTATTAATAGATATACCAGCAGATGCTGTTAACCCTATTTCAGCTTTTATTCGATTCCTTATTTCTGTGGCAATCCATGTAGCGCTTTCAATACCTTTTTTATTATTGGTAACATCTATGTAAGCTTCATCCAAAGACAAGGGCTCTACAAGATCTGAATATTCTAAAAATATAGCTCTAATCTCATTAGAAATTTCTTTATAGCGATTAAATCGAGGTTTAACAAACTTTAGATGAGGACATATTTTTTTGGCAAGTGAACCCGCCATAGCGCTTCGAACCCCAAATGCTCTAGCTTCGTAACTTGCGGCGCTCACAACACCTCTGATGCTAGAACCCCCAACAGCTAATGGGACCCCTCTCAAACTAGGGTTGTCCAACTGCTCAACAGATGCATAAAAAGCATCCATATCCACATGAATTATCTTTCGAATTGGCAGTTCGTCAAACATACCGTAAATTTAAGGCTAATATCTAAAACCTAGGATGTGATAGAAATAGAACGTAAATTTTTAGTGAACTCTGAGCATTACAAAACTCATATTGTTTCGTCGCACAATATTCGTCAAGGATATCTTAGTTTAGATCCCGAACGCGTTGTTCGGGTCCGAATATCGAATCAAAAAGGATATCTTACAATTAAGGGCAAGTCATCACAAAGTGGTCTGTCTAGATTTGAGTGGGAAACAGAAATTAGTGTCACACATGCAACTGCCCTTTTGTCTTTATGCTTACCAAATCTAATTGAAAAAACGAGACATCTTGTTAAATTCAAGCAGCATACGTTTGAAGTAGATGAATTTGAGGGTCACAATAAAGGGCTTTTGATTGCAGAAATAGAGTTAAAGTCTGAGGCCGAAGCCTTCACTCAGCCTGAATGGTTGGGAAAAGAAGTTACTGGGGTCAAAAGGTATTATAATTCTAATTTGTGCCAAAATCCTTTTTCAAATTGGAGCTAAAAATTTATCCTAAAAATACTACCTTTATCCTCGAATAGAAGCAATAATCACAAACAAACATGAAAAATACAATTAACATTCAGGTCACTTTGGATGCACTCGGAATTCAACCCCAAAATTCAGGAACCTCTACGGGTTCAAAATGGTTATCTTCAAAAGAATATATAAGCTCTGTTTCGCCTGTAGATGGGGCTCAAATTGGTCAAGTGTCCATAACGACTCCTCAGGATTATGATCAAATTATACACACCGCTTCATCTGCTTTTGCGACATGGCGCCTAATACCAGCTCCTCAACGGGGTGAAATTGTACGTCAGTTTGGAGACCGTTTAAGAGCACTAAAAACACCCCTTGGTCAATTGGTCTCCTATGAAATGGGGAAAAGTTTGCAAGAAGGTCTTGGGGAGGTGCAAGAAATGATAGACATCTGCGACTTTGCTGTTGGTCTTTCTAGACAGTTACATGGACTTACGATGCACTCCGAACGATTTGGGCACCGCATGTACGAACAATACCACCCTCTCGGCATTGTTGGTATTATTTCTGCATTTAATTTTCCCGTAGCGGTTTGGGCTTGGAATACGGCACTTGCTTGGGTTTGTGGCGATGTTTGTGTTTGGAAACCATCCGAAAAGACCCCGCTTTGTGGTGTGGCTTGTCAAAAAATAGCAGCAAGTGTATTTGCTGAAAATAATTTACCAGAGGGTATATCATGTCTTGTGAACGGAGATTACAAAGTTGGTGAGTTGTTAACCCAAGACAATCGCATTCCTCTAATTTCTGCGACTGGATCTACTAGAATGGGGCGCCTCGTAGCCAAAACGGTTGGTGAACGCCTGGGAAAATCTCTATTAGAGTTAGGAGGTAACAACGCTATTATTGTAACCCCCGATGCAGATCTTAAAATGACTGTAATTGGCGCTGTTTTTGGTGCCGTCGGGACAGCTGGACAGCGCTGTACTTCTACGCGACGACTCATCATCCATGAATCCATGTACGATAAGGTTAAATCAGCCCTCGTTGAGGCTTATAAGCAATTGCGGATTGGAAATCCTTTAGACGAAACGAACCATGTTGGCCCTCTTATTGATAAAGAAGCTGTGTCCAGTTATGAAAAGGCATTAAGTGCTGTCGTGACGCAAGGCGGTTCGTTGTTGGTTGAGGGAGAAGTCCTTAAGGGCAACGGCTATGAAAGTGGCTGTTATGTCAAGCCGGCCATTGCAGAAGCCGATAATGATTTTGACATTGTTCAACATGAAACCTTTGCGCCAGTTTTGTACTTATTGAAATACACTGGAGGAGTAGAAAATGCGATCGCCATACAAAACAATGTGGCTCAAGGCTTGTCATCAGCCATTATGACTAACAATCTTCGAGATGCAGAACGATTCCTATCCCATGCTGGAAGTGACTGTGGTATTGCTAATGTCAATATTGGAACTTCTGGCGCAGAGATAGGTGGAGCTTTTGGTGGCGAAAAAGATACTGGAGGGGGACGAGAGTCTGGAAGTGATGCTTGGAAAATTTATATGCGCAGACAAACCAACACCATCAACTATACTACCGATTTACCTCTTGCTCAAGGTATCAAGTTTGATTTATAAAAGTGCTCTGAAAAGAAGTTTTATAGTATAAATTGACTTTTTAGAGGTTTCGTGTCTAAATTGATACGGGGCGGCGTTAGTTATATTTCACTTTTCGTAAAATTCGAATACTTTCTTTGTAAAGGGCGTAGGCTTCGTTGTATTTCTTCAACAAAGATTTTGTTTGTTCCAGCTGAGATAAGGCTTGATCGAACCCATTAAAGTGACAAATTAAGTACGTAATTGGTAAATTTTTTAGGTCTTCTAACTCTTGTGAATTTAAGGTTTGACTGGTTCTGAGTTTATCTAAAAGAGAATTATTTGAATTGAAAATATGATGAAGCGTCTTTTTGTCATAAATAGGGGGCTGAAATAATAACTCTGTGTTTATGGTATATTGTGCATTATCAAAAAATTGAATTCGTGTTTCTTCGAGTTTTAGATATTTATTTTGACCGTTAAGCCCAAGGTTCACATATTCAATCATTCGGAACTGATCAGAGTTATATATTATTTCGACCTCGTCAAGAGCAGAATAAAATAATCGGACTTGCTCGTTGATTAAGGCGATATCCACTCTGGAGTAAAACATTTGATCTTTCACAACTTTTGTTTTTCCCGCCCAACAAATCACAAAATATTCTTTGAATACCTTATATACAGGACTGTAATCTTTCCGTTTTGCCATAAAATCAAATACACCATCCAAAGTATATTGGATATTATTTTTAGCATGATGCTCTATCGAATGTACAATTTGAGAATTAACATTCTGAAGCTGCAAATCTGCCCCTTTTGGCTTACTTACACTCCCTTCTCTAAAAAACACGGCTCCGCCATAATATTTCCAAATATTTTTTTTTAGCGCTGTAATATGAGACGTTGTTTTCGCTCTTATTGTTACCAATCCCACAACCTTATCTTCGCGTAAATTTGGAAACGCAATATTTTCATATTGAATCGCTGGCGGATACGCTAGATAAGCATTGACTAAGTTTTGAATTTTGCTGTCATCAAAAAAATCAACCCCAATTATGTTGTTATTGGAATCGTCAACCCCAACAATAATATATGAGTTATTATTGGGATTGCTATTGGAAAGTGCACAAATATGCTTTAAAAATTTAGCTTTCCCCTCCTTTTCGCCAATGTTAATTTGTCGTTTTTTATCGTAAAAACTATTCTCATCATTATGAGCTAATAGATTTTTAATAAGTAATCGTTTATTAATCATGGTGCCGGATGTTAAGGTACGTTGTGTCCCTGACTGGCAATTAGAATTTTAAACCAATCTTCCGTTGACAACTCAATGTTTGCAGCTGCAACAGCTGAGGCAATTCTATCTTTATCTGTGGATCCTATAATCGGGCGAACCCCGGCTGGGTGTTTTAAAATCCAAGCATATAGCAATTGATCTTCTGTGCAATGGTATGAATCTACTAGCGCACTGATTTGGTGGTAGAGTCGTTTTTTTTGCTGTGTATCTTTCAGATCAAAATAAGATCGAACTGGCCCCCAAGTCATAGGTAAAATTTGATGTTGAATCATCTTGTCTAAAGTTCCGTCAAATAGGGCACCATATTGTACGACCGAAAACTCAATTTGATTGACCTCTACAGCCCCTCTGCTGAGCATCAAATCCAGTTGTGTTGGCAAAAAATTTGATACACCAAAATGTAATATTTTCCCTTCTTTTTTTAGAATCTCTACAGCTTCGAAAATCTCGTCTGGGTGCATCAAAGGGCTTGGTCGATGAATTAACAATACATCCAAATAATCCGTTTGGAGTTTCTGTAAAGAAGCCTCGACTGAATCTATAATATAGGCCTTTGAAGTATCATAATGAACAACCTCATTATTTCTATTTTCACTGATGTATTGAATACCACATTTGGTGACAAATTGTACCTGCTGTCTAGCTACTGAAGCGCGTTTAAACGCCGCTCCAAAATCCGACTCCATGGTATAGCTCCCGTAAATATCAGCATGGTCAAAAGTGGTCACTCCTTTGTCATAATAATATTCGATCAAATTGGCCATCGATTTGAGAGATAGTTCTTTGCCCCATTGACCCCACGACATGGTTCCTGCTACAAATTGAGAAAATGTTATTTTTGGCATGATTTTTTATATAAATCTAAAATTAAAAAAGAATCCTCTATCAGCTCTGAAAATATTCTTTATTTTTAACCAATTATTAACAAGATTAGGTAAAATTATTTTCAAAATTGCGTAGCCGGATTAGAAAAAAAACAACCAAAAATGGAAGAAGAAACAATTGACATTAAAGCAATTAATGAAAAAATTGAAAAACAAAGTGCTTTTATAGACTTACTTTCCTTGGAAATGGGAAAGGTTATAGTAGGGCAAAAACACATGATCGAACGTCTGCTTATTGGGCTTTTGGGGCGAGGGCATATTTTATTGGAAGGGGTGCCTGGGTTGGCTAAAACATTAGCCATAAACACCTTATCACAAGCAGTTTCTGGAAGTTTTAGCAGGATTCAATTTACACCAGATTTACTTCCTGCAGATGTTGTTGGAACCCTGATTTACAACATGAAATCTAATGACTTCAACATAAAGAAAGGACCCATCTTTGCCAACTTTGTTTTGGCTGACGAGATAAATCGGGCTCCAGCCAAAGTCCAATCAGCACTTTTAGAAGCCATGCAAGAAAAACAAGTTACTATTGGTGACGAGACTTTCTTACTAGACAAACCTTTTTTAGTGATGGCCACTCAGAACCCTGTTGAGCAAGAAGGTACATACCCTTTACCGGAAGCGCAAGTTGATCGTTTTATGCTAAAAACAGTGATCGATTACCCTAAAATGGAGGACGAACAGTACATTATTCGAGCCAATCTAAAAGGCGCTTTTGAAACCATAAAACCTGTTGTAAGTGTTAATGAAATTTTGGCAGCTCAAGAAGCGGTACGAGACGTTTACATGGACGAAAAAATTGAAAAATACATACTTGATATTATTTTTGCGACTCGATACCCAGATCGATATAATCTTTCTGACCTTAAGCCCTTAATTTCTTTTGGAGCCTCTCCTAGGGGTAGTATTAACCTGGCCACAGCTGCTAAATGCTATGCCTTTATAAAGCGACGTGGGTATGTCATTCCGGAAGATGTTCGGGCCGTTGTGTTAGACGTTTTGCGTCATAGAGTGGGTATTACCTACGAAGCGGAAGCTGAAAATATAACATCTGTAGACATCATAAACAAAATCGTTAACGAAATTGAAGTCCCTTAACAAGTCTGTAGGGGCTGGGCTAAACCACTTTATTACTGGTTAAAATACTTCAATGGATACAAAAGAGTTACTAAAAAAAGTTAGAAAAATAGAAATTAAAAGCAGGCGTTTATCAGATCACGTTTTTGGCGGAGAATATCATTCAACGTTTAAAGGGCGCGGAATGACTTTCGCTGAGGTTAGACAATATCAGTACGGCGATGATGTTAGAAATATCGATTGGAACGTCACAGCGCGGTACAATGAACCGCATGTTAAAATTTTTGAGGAAGAACGCGAACTGACCATGATGCTACTGGTAGATGTATCTGGGTCTAAAGAGTTTGGAACCTACCAGCAATTCAAAAGTGATTTTGTAACTGAGATCGCAGCTACACTAGCATTTTCTGCCACACAAAACAATGATAAAATTGGTCTAATTTTATTTTCTGACACCATTGAATTGTTTATTCCGCCAAAAAAAGGGCGGTCTCATGTGTTGCGCATTATTAGAGAATTGTTGGAATTTCGACCCAAAAACACAAAAACAAACATTACTGAAGCCCTAAAATTTCTATCTAATGTTCTGAAGAAAAAAGCCATTGTATTTATTCTTTCAGATTTCATGGATGCCTCTGAATATTCTCAAACCTTAAAAATTGCCTCTGGCAAACATGACATCACTGGGATTAGAATATATGACAAAAATGAAATTGAAATCCCAAACCTAGGCTTGGTTCAAATGATTGACCAGGAATCCGGGGAAAATAGACTTGTCAATACCAACTCTAAACGCGTCCGGGATTTATTTGCTAAAAATCAACACGAAACTGTTGAGTATTTTAAAGACAGTTTTAGAAAGTCTGGTGCTGGCAGCCTAGATTGTAGACTGGACGAAAGTTACGCCAAAAAACTTTTAGGATATTTTAAGCAACGCGGATGACATGATGCAACAAATTAGCACATACCACCAAATTGTGGTACGTTTTTTATTATTACTTCTCCTGTTCATTGGGTCGCTAGAGGCACAAGTGAAGACTAGTGTTGATACAACAACAATTAAAATTGGAGAGGAATTGGTGTTAACGTTAGAAGTTGAATCAGATTCAACCTCAAGAATAATTTTTTCTGAAGGCCAAACCTTTCAACCATTAGAACTATTGGAAAGCTATGCCGCAGACACGACTCAAAACGATTTAAAAATCAAATTAATTAAGAAATTTGGCCTCACACAATTTGATTCCGGCTCTTATATCATTCCTCAGCAAAAAGTTCTGATCAATGATAAGGTATTCTTTTCCGACTCTTTAGCCGTTCGCGTCAATGCTGTAATGGTGGACACTACCAAACAAAAATTATATGATATCAAGCCGATAATTGAGCTTAAAAAATCTCAATCATTTGGCGGCATGTTCTGGTGGGTTATAATTATACTTACAATTGTTGCGTGTATAATATATCTAATTATTTGGCGAAAAAAAACACATGAAAATGACCTAAATGAGCTGCAAATTGCGCCATATGAAAAGGCCAAGAGAGCCTTAGAAAAACTAGATGAAAAACACTATTTTGAGAACAACAAAATCAAATCTTTTTATTCTGAACTAACATTCGTTTTGCGGCAGTACCTAAATGAAAAAGTTTACAATCAATCCCTTGAAAGCACCACCGATGAGTTGCTTGAAGCGTTAAGAACTTTGTCAAATTCAAAAAAAATTGATTTAAAAAATGAAACCCTCAAAAAAATTGAATCCACACTCAAGCGCGCCGATTTGGTAAAATTTGCCAAATCTCAACCTGATTTTGAAATTATTCGTTCAGACAAAAATATCATTAATCAAGAAATAGATGCTGTAAAGGAGGGGCTTCCTGAACCCACAGAAGATGAGCTAAAAAGAAGTCGCGAATATCTCCAAGAATTAAAAAGAAAAAAGAAACAAAAGCAACTCAAGTTGGCTGTCATTTCAACAATGGGGCTTCTGATTTTCACATTCATTGGATGTTCAATATATTTCGGGTTCACAGCGGTAAAAGACACCCTATTAAGGCACCCCAGCAAACTACTCTTGGAGACAGAACCATGGGTGTCAAGTGAATACGGAGCACCCGGAATCTCTATTAGTTCCCCTGAAGTTTTGGAGCGCGTGAAACAAGATTCTTTAAGCCAAAAGGATAGTGATATTAGCGTGAAAGCTTTTGATTTTGTCCCAGACAATATCCCATTGAGAATTGTTTTAAAAAGTTCGAAATATATCGCGAAGGACGACAATAAGCAACAAAAAAAAGCGATAGACTTATTAGAAGTTGCGGATAAAGAACTTACGACACTTGAAAGCCTTGGCGCTTCCAATATGTTTCCAAAAAATGAACAATTCATTACGCCTAATGGTCAAGAAGGCCTAAAAACATACGGCCGTACGGATTTCCCTTTTGATGGGTCAAACAATCAAAGCGCTGAGTTTATCATATTAGGATTTTCAACCACTGACTTGCTGCAACAGCTTGTCATTATCTGGACGCCTGACGATCAGTATGTAGATCAGATTACAAAACAAATTATGAGTTCTGTGGAACTGATTAAAACAAATGAAGAGTAATGTTTGAGGGTATAGAATTTACGCACAGGGTCTTTTTCTGGTTACTGTTATTGTTGCCGATACTCATACTGTGGTATGTCTTTAAACATAAAAAAACAACAGCAGATTTAAGGATTTCGAATATCGAAAGTTTTGGGAGTAATAATACTTGGAGCTATCTAAAACACGGGCTTTTCGCTTTAAGATTATTGGCTCTGACATTGGTTATTACTGCTTTGGCTCGACCCCAAACCGTGGATGTGTCTACCAAAACAAAAACTACTAGAGGTATTGATATTATGATGGCTATTGATGTTTCGGCGAGTATGCTTGCTAAAGATCTAAAACCAAACAGGCTTGAGGCACTAAAAACGGTAGCCGGAAAATTCATCAATAGGCGTCCAAATGATCGAATTGGTCTAGTAGAATATGCAGGAGAAAGCTACACAAGGACGCCAATCACCAGCGACAAAGCTATTACTCTTAAATCTCTAAAAGACATTAAATACAACACAATAATTACGGGTGGAACAGCAATTGGTATGGGCTTGGCGACTGCTGTAAATAGAATCAAAGACAGTAAGGCCAAAAGTAAGATCATTATCCTATTAACCGATGGAGTTAACAATTCCGGATTTATTGACCCTAAAACAGCAAGCGAACTCGCTGTAGAATATGGCATAAAAACTTATACAATTGGCTTGGGTAGTAATGGTATGGCGCTGTCACCAGTCGCCCTTAACAATGGGGTTTTTCAGTACGCGAGAACACAGGTTGAAATTGACGAAAAACTCCTAAAAGAAATTGCCGAGGAAACTGGCGGCCAATATTTTAGAGCAACTGATAACAAAAAACTAGAAGCCATTTACGATGAAATTAATAGTTTAGAAAAAACTGAAATTGAAGAATTTAAATTTTACAATTACGAAGAAAAATATAGGCCTTTAGTATTGTTGGCATTGATCCTTTTAGCTTTAGAGTTTTTTCTGCGTCATACACTATTCAGAAGTTTTATTTAACATGTATCAACTTGAAGAACATAAATGGTTTTGGTTGCTATTCCTAATCTTAGGTTTGGTTATAGTTTTCTTATGGACACAAGCCTGGAAATTTAAAACACGACAACAATTCTCAAATTCTACACTTTTAAAACGGCTAAGTCCAGACCGGTCCCTTTTTAAATCTGTTCTTAAATTAATTACCTTGAGCCTGGCGTTGACCTGCTTAATAATTGGCCTAGTAAACCCAAAAATTGGCACTAAATTAGAAACGGTAAAAAGAGAAGGTGTCGATATTGTATTTGCGCTAGATGTATCAAAAAGTATGCTTGCAGAAGATATCGCTCCCAACCGCTTGGAAAAAGCCAAACAGCTCACAACTCAAATCATAAATACGTTGATAAGTGACCGAGTAGGAATTATTGCATATGCTGGAACCGCCATACCTCAACTTCCTATAACCACAGACTACGGTGCTGCCAAAATGTTTCTGCAAAACATAAACACAGACATGCTATCCTCACAAGGAACTGCCATTGATGAGGCTATTGAACTCTCAAGAACCTATTACAATGACGACGAACAAACCAATCGCGTACTCATTATTTTGTCAGACGGTGAAGACCATAATAACGCCAGTGCAGGTGTAGCAGAGGACGCCGCTGAAGAAGGAATTAAAGTTTTTACAATCGGAGTTGGTAGCGCGAAAGGCGGGCCTATTCCAATAAAGCGGAATGGCATTGTTTTACGCTACAAAAAAGATAACAGTGGCGAAGTTGTAATCACAAAACTCAATCCTGACACATTGATCGAAATTGCCGAAAACGGAAATGGAATATTTATTGATGGAAAAAAAACTCAGGATGTTGTAAACACCATTACTGGCATTCTGAAAAAAATGGATAAAAAAGAATTTGAAGCTAAAAAATTTGCCGAATTCAAAGATCAATTTCAATGGTTTTTGGGATTTGGCCTATTCTTTTTAGTTTTGGATGTATTGTTTTTAGAACGAAAAACAGCATGGCTTAAACGCCTTAACTTGTTTAATGAAAACTTTTAGTTTAATGAGCAACAGAATAAAACCTGTCTTAACTTTTTACAACATCTTTTTTGCGATAGTACTTTGCGGTTTGTGGGGGTTGGAAGCACAAAACAAAGACGAGCGGTTGACAGCCTCTAATAACCTAGTATATGAAGGAAACACAGCTATTGAACACTCATTCACTGATGCCGAAAAATTATACCGAAAAGCCATTTCTCAAAAGCCAACGAACACTAAAAGCACCTATAATCTTGGAAACGCCTATTATAAATCAAACCTGTTTGACGAAGCCTTAATGCGATTAACTAAAGCGGCAAAAACTGGAAACAAAGACGAAAAACACAAAGCCTACCATAATATTGGAAATGTATTAATGAACAACAAAGACTGTAAAAAAGCTGTTGAGGCCTACAAAAATGCACTAAGAAACAACCCAGCCGATGATGAGACGCGCTATAATTTAGCTTTAGCAAAGGAATGTGCCAAAGAGCAAGGAGGCGGGGGCAATAACCAAGATAAAGATAAAGACAAAAACGAAGATCAACAAAACGAAGATCAAAAGGATAGCGATAAACAGCAAGATCAAAATCAAAAGAACAAAGAAGAGGGTGACAATCAAGACGATCAAAATAAGAAAGGAGATGAAAAAAATGACAAGGGTAGCCCCAATGATAAAGATGGTGATGAAAAAAATCGGAGTCCTAAAAATCAAACGCAACAAGGAAAGTTATCGCCTCAACAAGTTAAAAATCTTTTAGAGGCGATGAACAACGAAGAAAATAAGGTTCAAAAGAAAATGAACGCCTCTAAGACTAAAGGCGCTGTAATCAAAACTGATAAAGATTGGTAATGATATGAAACGATTGTGGCTTATTTTACTTCTTTGTGCGGCCAATTTGACTTTTGGTCAAGTTGCTTTTGAGGCTAAACCCAGTAAAACCACACTTGGTGTTAATGAGAGATTACGTATCGATTTTGTAATGAATGAAGACGGCGATAATTTCTCGCCACCTGATTTTGTCAATTTTAAGGTTGTTGGTGGACCTAGCCAATCAATAAATAATTCTTGGATTAATGGCGTTCGTTCTTTTTCAAAAAGCTACACCTATTTTTTAGCGCCCCAAAAAAGAGGTGTTTTTACCATCGGTCAATCAACAATTGAAATAGGCGGTCAAGTTTATAAGACCACTCCGTTAAAGATAACTGTGACTGCTGCTGTTGATATTCCTAAAGACCCTAATGATCCAAATTATATTGCATCTGAAAGTATTCACCTCGTGGCAGAGGTTTCTAAGACTAATCCTTTTTTAAACGAAGCCGTTTCAGTAGTGTATAAGCTTTATGTTGCTGAAAATACAGGCGTTAGAAATTGGTCTGAGATTGACACACCAAGATATAATGATTTTTGGAGTCAAAACATAGAGGTCAAGGGACTCAGTGTGAAAGAGGGCAAATACAAAGGTGAGGATTATAGATATGTTGTTCTCAAAAAAACCGTTTTATATCCTCAAAAAACAGGTAAGCTTGTCATTGAACCGCTAACTTTAGATGTCAGTGTAGAAGTCCCTTCTAAAAGAAGAGATATTTTCGGGCGGCTGACCACAACAACCATAAGCAGAACTGTAACTGCTGGACGCAAAACAATTGATGTTAAAGTCCTACCCAAAGAAAACAAACCTGCTAATTTTTCTGGCGCTGTAGGAGATTTTGATTTTAATGTTGTGGCCTCCAAAAAAAGGATGATCGCCTCCGAAGCGTTTAATCTAAGACTTGATATTTCTGGAAAGGGAAATCTTAAATTATTTGAAATCCCAAAACCCAATCTTCCCGCCAAACTTGAGGTCTTTGAACCAGAACATGAAGAAAATATATCGACAGCGCTTTCAGGAATGAGGGGAAGTATTTCGGACAACTATACTGTAGTTCCAAACGAACAAGGTCAATATCCAATTCCAGCCATTTCTTTTTCTTACTTTGACCTTAAGACGCAGTCATACAAAACCCTTCAATCTAAACAAATCGTAGTGTCTGTAGCTTCCGATCCCGCAATCTCGTCTTCTGTCCAGAACAAGAACCAAGAGAATAATTCTGTTAGTAATTATAACGACAATGTGTTCTCATCATTCAAAACAGAAACGTCTCTGGTTCAAACAAATAGAGAACGTTTTTATGGAAGCCCACTATTTTGGACATTATTTTTGGGTCCGCTATTGTTTATACCTGTAATTATAATTATAACCAAGAAACGTCAAAAAGCTGCTTTAGATCACGAGGGAAATAAAGTCAAACTAAACAATAAGTTGGCTCGGAAATATTTGGGTAAAGCTCGAGCCAAAATTGGACATAAAGAGGCCTTTTATGGAGCGTTAGATCGTGCGCTTCATAACTATTTAAAGGCCAAACTTAGAATTGAAACTAGCGATTTTAGTAAAGATAAAATAAAGGCTTTGCTTGGCGATAAAAGTGCTTCAGAATCCAGCATTGTGGCCTTTTTGGACGTGCTGGAGTCCTGTGAGCTTGCTCGATACACTCCTGTGGAATCAGCTGACATGAAACAAGATTACGCCGCTGCTGCAGAGGCAATTAGTAACTTAGATAAACAACTGAAATAGTATGAGATTATTGAGTTTAGCTTTTTGGTTATTGAGTTGGGTGGCACATGCGCAATACAACACCGCTTTTGAAAAAGCCAATGAGTTCTATAATAATGGTGACTTTGATTCAGCTGTATCTCTATACGAAGATATATTGGAGGCCAATCTTCATAGTGCTGAACTGTATTACAATTTAGGCAATAGTTATTACAAACTCAATAAGATTGCACCTAGTATATATTACTACGAAAAAGCACTATTGTTGAGCCCCCATGACAAGGATATTCTGAACAATCTCCGTTTTGCCCAAAAAATGACTGTTGATAACATAAATGATGTACCAAAATTAGGTCTAATTAAACTAATAAACAGTGGTGTCAATTTATTTAAAACAGATCATTGGGCAATAATTTGTATCATTTTAATGATCCTGTTTGTTCTACTTTTTTTAGCTTACTATTTAACAAATCGCACAAGAACTAAGCGTTTGTT
Organism: Flavobacteriaceae bacterium; assembly: GCA_049889395.1. Classification (GTDB taxonomy): domain Bacteria; phylum Bacteroidota; class Bacteroidia; order Flavobacteriales; family Flavobacteriaceae; genus UBA3537. The sequence goes on along the minus strand of JBMHDM010000014.1, from coordinate 8,043 downwards.
TTTCATTATGGAAGGGGTTGTATTGGCGTTTTTAATCCTTTCGTTTGTATTAACAAACAAAAAATTAGATCGAGATAATAACCTTAAATATGGTATAATTTTTTCCCAAGAAATAGAACTAAAGTCCGAGCCAAACTTGAAAAGCGAAACATTATACTTACTGCACGAGGGTACGAAAGTACAGCTTGTAAATAGCTTCACTAATTCTTGGACTAAAATTCTGCTCAGTGATGGTAAAACCGGGTGGCTTCCCAACAGTGCTTTTAAACGCCTTTAAAGACTATCTAAAAGTGATTTCAAAGTGAAAGAAACCAAGGATCAAATTAGTTCTGACTTGAACCCTTAACATCTTTTTGATTGTCAATCAAATTAGGCATAATTAATGGTGCTAAAGATTGTACCGGCTCATAAAAAATCGACGTCGCTTTATCTTCATCAGAAATTAATCGCTTTGTTAGTTGAATTTTGTTTAACAATAGTAATAAAACCGAGAGAATTAATGCAACTTTTGCTCCACCAAAAAGAGCTCCTAAAATTTTATTTAACGCCCCTAAAAACACAAAACTTGCCAATTTGGTCAATGCTTTGCCAGCGAGAGAAATAGCCAAAACAATCACAACAAATGTTACAATGAACGCTGTTACATTAATGGTGTTTTTATTCCAATCAACATGTTGCACCAAAAATTCTCCCGCATAATTGCTAAAATGTATGGCGCCGTACGTTCCTACCACCAGAGCCAATAACCCCGCGACCTCTACAAAAAGACCCCTAAAAAGACCCCTAACAATCCCATAAACAATTATGGAGGCTAGTATGATATCAATGATAGGCATAAATATGTGTTCAAAAAATTTTATTAACGGCAGAATACAAAGTAAATTTACAAAATTAATCATGGTAAAAGACGAAGAACTTAAAAAACGCTGGAACACTGTTGTAAAAAAACTATCTAAACAATTTGCAGATGGGGGGCAATTGGATTTGGACGCTATAATATATCTAATCGGTGTACAAGAGTTGGGCCAATTACACAGGCGATTTAAAAAGGATGAAAAAGTTAATCTGATGCATATAGCTATCTGTCGCCTTTTAATGCCCTACGGCTACTACCGCTTAGATTACATAGACAATGAGGGGTGGCCACATTATGTTTCAAAAATAGAGCTTCCAAACCTGAAAGCCGGCGAACAAGCGTTATTAATGAAAGAGGCAATCGTAAACTATTTTCTTGAGCAAGATTTTATTGATTAAGTTTTCTTAAATTTGACCTTATTTTTAGTCCATGATTGACCAAATACACAAATATATTAAAGACGCTAAAAGCTTTTCTGCCGAATCAATGGAAGAAATTGAAGCTTTTAGAATACAATTTTTAGGAAAAAAAGGAATTCTGAACGCACTTTTCGCAGAATTTAAGTCCGTTCCAAACGACCAAAAAAAAGACTATGGTCTTGCGATAAATGAGTTAAAAAAAGAAGCTTTAAACAAAGTCAATGCCCTGAAAGAATCATTGGCAAAAAAACCTGCATTCAAATCAAACTCTGGTGATTTAACGCGCCCAGGTGACCCCTTTGATGTTGGAGGGAGACATCCAATATCTTTAGTAAAAAATAAAATAATCGATATTTTTTCTAGAATAGGATTTACGCTTAGCGAAGGGCCTGAGATCGAAGATGACTGGCATAATTTCACAGCCCTTAACCTCCCAGAACACCATCCTGCAAGGGATATGCAGGACACCTTTTTTATACAAACTGATCCTGATATTTTGCTTCGGACACATACAAGTTCCGTTCAGGTCAGATACATGGAAAATAAAAACCCCCCTATTCGCACCATATCGCCAGGAAGAGTTTATAGAAATGAAGCAATATCGGCTCGTTCGCATTGTTTCTTTCACCAAATAGAAGGACTGTATATCGATAAAGATGTGAGTTTTGTAGACCTTAGACAAACACTTCAGTTTTTTACTACTGAATTGTTTGGGAAATCAAAAATTCGTCTTCGCCCATCCTATTTTCCATTTACCGAACCCAGCGCTGAGGTAGACGTCTATTGGGGCTTGGAAACAGAAACTGATTACAAAATGACCAAAGGGACTGGGTGGCTAGAGATCATGGGGTGTGGTATGGTCGATCCTAACGTGCTCAGCAATTGTGGTATTGACCCCAACCAATATTCGGGTTTTGCTTTTGGTATGGGAATTGACAGGATTGCTTTGCTTTTGCACCAAATTAACGACATTCGATTATTAAGCGAAAACGATGTTCGGTTTTTAGAGCAATTTAAAAGTGGTTTTTAGTTCCTGTTGTGTTCGAACTAGTCTAGCTTTCCTGCTAACGCCTTGAACGTTTTTTTTGGAGATTTTTTCTGATATAAAATACTGTAAACCGCGTCAATAATTGGGGTTCGAGCTTGATTTTGGTTGTTCTGGTTTAACTCATAAGCACTTTTAGAGGCATAAAACCCTTCAGCGACCATATTCATTTCCATTTGTGCAGACTTGACAGTATATCCTTTACCGATCATATTGCCAAACATACGGTTCCTTGAAAATGTGGAATACCCCGTGACTAAGAGGTCTCCCAAGTATACGGTCTCATTAATTTTACGTTTCATTTTGTAAACCTTCTTAATAAACCGCTTCATTTCCCGAATGGCATTACTCATCAAAACACTTTGAAAATTATCGCCATAACCCAAACCATGAGAGATCCCTGCTGCAATAGCATAAATATTCTTTAACATTGCAGCATACTCTGCGCCCACAACATCGTCATGAGTTTTGGTTTGAATATAATGGCTTGATAATTGCTCTGCTATAGCTTGAGCAATTTTTCTTTTAGAGCAAGCTATGGTTAAATAGGACAATCGTTCTAAGGCCACTTCTTCTGCGTGGCAAGGACCTGCCAAAACAGCAATGTTTTCTGATGGCACGCCTTTGACTTTGTGGAAGTATTCACCTGCTAATAAACTAAACTCAGGAATAATACCTTTAACTGCAGAAAGAATAATTTTTTTTGAGATATCAATCGTTAATTGCTGGACTTGTGCATCTAAATATGCCGATGGTATCGCGAAAATAAGCACATCAAAATGTTCTGCGATTTCATCTATATCTGAACTCAAAAATAGTTTTTTTAAATCCAGCTCCACGGCTGTTAAATAGGTCGGATTGTGATGCTCTTTTTCAATATATTCTACCGTTGTCGAGCTTCGAACATACCACCCTACATGGTCCAGATTTTCACACAATATTTTAACAATTGCTGTGGCCCAACTGCCGCTTCCAAAAACAGCGTATTTTAGATTTGTTGTCGGTTTATGCATCTGCGATAATGGATTAGAATTGCTGCTGTGGAATATTTCCGATTATTATACAGGCTTAATTAAACTTTTGCTCAATAATTTGAAGAAGTCGGGTTTCATAGTCTTCTTTTCCTTCCCAATTATTATAATCGGGTTTTATTATATTTTCTAAAAAATCAGATATCTCTTCAAAGGAGTCCATTGTGTTAAGCTGAGATACGACACGGTCATAGTCCTCATTGTTGTTTTCAAATAAGTGATTGACAAAAGCCAAGCGATCATTCAAACCAATCTGAAAACCACCCGTTTTAAGTTTCTCGTTAAGCGAAACTGTTTCAACTTGTTCTGACTCTACATCCATTTTAGTTTCGGCAGCAGTGTCGTCAACTGGATCAAATATTGGGAGCTGACCAAAACTCGTAGATAAATCTGAGAGGTCTACCTCTTGAGCAGTTTCAGTGTTTAATTCATCGACCAAATCATCTACCGCTGCTGTTTCTTGGGGCATTTGGGCTACAATGTCTTTAATTTTTTCAATAGCTGGCTCCATCAATTCTTCCGCTTCGTTGGAATCAATATTGACATAGGTCTTTTGATTAATTTCCACAGAGTCTGTTACTGTATTGTTAAACGCACCGTCTAGGGCATTAAAAAATGAAGCGTCTGTGGCAATATTTTCTGGAATTTCTCCATTAAAATGTGATTGTAAAAACTTTAAAATGGCTAGCTTCTGATACAAGAGTGCAACTTCATGATGCATTTTTTCAAGATCTTCTTGACCTGTTAATTTTAAAATTCTATGCGCAATACTAATGAGCTCTGATTCTAGTTTCTTTTTCATTGTTTTAATGATCTTCGTTTGGGTTGACAAAATTTTAATTGAGGCTAATACAAATTAAACCCTATATTTTAGTCCGTTATTTTGATTAAAGATATGCATTTAATTTAGTAAATTTACACCACGCTATTAATCCCTGTTTGGGTGTTATCAGGTGTTAAAATTACAAAATGTTTCTTGAAAATACAGTAAACCCTAAAGAACAATTTGGATGGATTGAGGTCATTTGTGGCTCAATGTTTTCTGGAAAAACCGAAGAACTTATTCGGCGGCTTCGACGTGCAAAGTTTGCCAAACAAAAAGTTGAAATTTTCAAGCCCGCAATTGATATAAGGTATGACGAAAACAAAGTAGTCTCTCATGACTCTAACGAAATACGATCGACGCCTGTGCCGTCGGCGTCTAACATCCCATTACTTGCTGACGGCTGTGACGTTATTGGAATTGACGAAGCGCAATTTTTTGATGACGAAATTGTTAGTGTGTGTAATGATTTGGCCAACAATGGCGTCCGGGTTATTGTGGCTGGATTAGATATGGACTTCAAGGGCAATCCTTTTGGGCCAATGCCCAATTTGATGGCTACTGCCGAATATGTCACAAAAGTTCATGCCGTTTGCACAAGGACGGGAAACCTTGCACAATATAGCTTTCGAAAAGCCAATGACGAAAAATTAGTCTTGCTTGGAGAGGTTGACGAATATGAGCCCTTAAGTCGGGCTGCTTTTTATAAGGCCATGACGAAGGAAAAACTCAAAAAAATGCAAGTTATTGATCCTTCAAGCCTAGATTCTGAAAAAAACAAACACTAAATTGTGATAAAAGAAACTGTCTTAGAAATTAACCTTTCTGCCCTAAAACAGAATTATCATAATCTGCGGTCAAAATTAAATCCTGAAACTCGTTTTCTTGCTGTTGTTAAGGCTTTTGGTTATGGAAGCGAAGCCGTTTGTGTGGCAAAAACTTTAGAAAAATGTGGGGTAGATTATTTTGCCGTTGCCTACATCAGTGAAGGTGTTTCTCTTCGCGATGCAGGAATAAAAACTCCTATATTGGTACTTCATCCACAACCTGTCAACTTCAAATTAGCTATTGAGCACAAGCTCGAACCAAGCCTCTACAGTTTTAGGGTATTACAAGATTTTATGTCTGTGTCCATGGAACAAGGAATCCAAAACTACCCGGTACACATCAAGTTTAATACGGGTTTAAATCGACTTGGTTTTAGTCTAGGCGACACCAAAAAGCTGTCTAGTTTACTAAATAATGAAACTGTTGAGGTTGTTTCCATATTCTCACATTTAGCTGCTAGTGATGACTTAAAAGAAAAAGCATTTACAGAAAAACAAATTGACCGTTTTCAGCTTATTTCAAATAAATTTTTACAGCTCAATAGCGTCAATCCTATAAGACATCTTTGTAATACTTCTGGGGTACTGAACCATCCCAAAGCTGAGTTTGATATGGTGCGATGTGGCATAGGGTTGTATGGTTTTGATAATAAAAATACTGCTATTTCGGAGCTTGTTCCTGTTATGGCTTTAAAATCGGTTATTTCTCAAATCCACCATATCAAAAAAGATGAAAGCGTTGGCTACAACAGAGCGTACACTGCTTCGAAACCTTCTCGAATTGCAACCCTTCCTTTGGGGCACGCCGATGGGATTAGCAGACAGTATGGCAACGGTTGCGGTTTTGTAACAATACAAGGGCAGAAAGCATCAATTGTTGGCAATGTGTGTATGGATATGATTATGGTAGATGTAACTGATATTGTGTGTCAAGAGGGAGACGAGGTTATTGTTTTTGATTCTAAAGCCACAGCCGAAGATCTTGCCAATGCCGCAGGGACAATTTCTTATGAGCTTTTAACTGCTTTATCTCAGCGTATCAAAAGAGTTATTGTTCAATAAGAATTTTGCGAATACGTTTATTTTGAATAGATTTAAGTATTATTAACTCAAATCTTAATATCATGATTAAAGAATTTAAAGAATTTGCAATGAAAGGCAACTTGGTTGATATTGCTGTTGCTTTTGTTATGGGTGCCGCCTTTAAAAACGTTGTTACGAGTTTTACGAGCGGTATTGTCTCTCCCTTAATTGGCCTCATTTATGGCGCCGATTTTAAAAATTTGAAATATATTTTAAAAAAAGGGTCGCTTAACGCCGAAGGGGTGTATGAGGGTCAAGTCGCTATTATGTGGGGGGAGTTCATAACCTATTCCATAGATTTTATTCTTGTCGCCTTTGTCATGTTCTTGATTGTCAAAAACATGAATAAACTCAAGGCAAAAGAGGTCGCGACTCCCGCTGGGCCGTCAGACAATGAGCTACTTAGTGAAATTAGAGATTTATTAAAAAAATAAGATGATTTTTAAAAAATCTGAGATAATGCCTATGTTTAAATATTAAGAAAACACCTATTCTGGCTTTTGAATTTATTAATTTTGATAAAATTTTTAATTTCAAAACATGAAAGTAGCAGTTGTTGGTGCAACAGGGATGGTAGGGACCATCATGATCAAACTTTTAGAAGAGCGTGAGTTCCCCGTAACAGAACTTATCCCTGTAGCATCAGAAAGAAGTGTAGGAAAAACGATTGCTTTCAAAGGCAAAGATCACAAAATTGTTAGTCTTTCTTCAGCCGTAAAGATGCAGCCTAAAATTGCTATCTTTTCTGCGGGTAGTGACATTTCTAAAGAATGGGCTCCTAAATTCGCAAAAACAGGCTGTGTTGTTATTGACAACTCCTCGGCTTGGCGAATGGATCCTACAAAAAAACTCATTGTTCCTGAGATTAATGCGGGTGAAATTAACGAGACCGATAAAATCATTGCCAATCCGAACTGCTCGACAATACAGCTAGTTTTAGCACTTGCTCCGCTTCACCAAAAATATAAAATGTCTAGGGTTGTTGTGTCAACTTATCAGTCCGTTTCTGGTACTGGAGTAAAGGCTGTTAAACAAATGGAAAATGAAATTGCAGGCAAAAAAGGGGACATGGCCTACCCCTATCCTATTTTTAAGAATGCACTTCCGCATTGTGATGTTTTTCTAGAAAACGGCTACACAAAAGAGGAAATGAAATTAGCTAGAGAGCCGCAGAAAATTCTAAATGATCGATCATTTGCCGTAACGGCTACTGCCGTTAGAATTCCGACAGCTGGTGGGCATTCCGAATCCGTTAATGTTCAGTTTGAAAACGATTTTGAGCTTAGTGAAGTGCGGCAACTCTTGAGCGACACTGATGGAATAGTGGTTCAAGACAACACAGACACAAACACTTATCCAATGCCAATTTATGCCAATGGGAAAGACGATGTTTTTGTGGGACGTATTCGTCGTGATGAAAGCCAAGCAAACACGCTAAACATGTGGATTGTATCAGACAATTTAAGAAAAGGTGCTGCGACAAATGCCATCCAAATCGCGGAGTATCTTGTCAATTCCATTTTTTAGAGCACAATGCTATCGGTTCAAAATGTATCTTTCTACTATAATGAGAGGCCTGCTTTAAGTAATCTTTCTTTTGAGGTAAAAGAAGGAGAGGTTTTGGCTGTAGTGGGCGAAAGCGGTTCTGGAAAAAGCACTTTGCTTAAGCTTATTTATGGCGAATATGATGTAAGTCAAGGCTCAATTTCATGGAAAAAGGAAGATATTCTTGGCCCAAAAAACAAACTTGTAGTGGGGCATGACTTTATGAAGTATGTTTCACAAGAGTTTGATTTAATGCCGTTTATAACGGTTGCCGAAAACATTGGTTCTCATCTTTCAAATTTCTTTCCAAAACAAAAACAAAAACGAACAGAAGAACTGCTTGCGATAGTTGGCCTTAGCGACTACTCAAACCAAAAAGTTAAAGATTTAAGTGGTGGTCAAAAGCAACGTGTG
>JBMHDM010000013.1:0-11869 GCA_049889395.1 Flavobacteriaceae bacterium | reverse complement strand
AGCCATGGGGTTCTAATTTTTCCATAAAAGTTAGTAGCAAATGATCTTCTTCCCACATGAGACGAAATGAGTTCATATTTTGGGTAGTCTCCCATAATTTTTCTTTTTCCTATTCCAGGTACAACTTTTGCTACACCGCCGTATGTTATCTCATCAATCCCAGCAAGCTTAACAACTTCTTTGACATAGTCATTATACTTTTGATCCGAGAGTTGTTTTGGGAAGCTGCCATTGTATTTTTTCATTATTTCAATAACTTGATCTAAGATAGGGATAGTAACATACTTTTTACCTTTTTCTTGAAAGATATCCATCAACTTGATTCCATCAACTTCTCTTATATTATCTGTACTAAAGTTCATAAAGTCAGAGATTCTTTGACCTGTTAGACAGCTAATTAAAAGCCAATCCCTAACGTTATCCAATCTAGGACCAAGTTGATTACTTTTCAAACTGCCTATTAACTTTAGCTCATCCATTGTTAGATAAACAACTGGCATGCGATTAGCTTTAATTTTTATAAGGTTGTATCTATGACTTAATTGTATACCATGGTGGGCATATGCATAGTTACACATGGTTTTTATTGCACTAAAGTATTTATTTATTGTACTTAAAGAATATTTGTTATCAAGGCCATAATCTCTAAATTTATTATAGAAATCAACATCAATATCAGAAATTATAGTGTTTTTGTTAAAATATTTACTTCCATCTATGAAACGCTTTGTAAACTCATAACAAGTGTTATATCTGGAATGGGTTGTTTTTGTAATATTATTTTTTATTAATTCCAGGTATTTCTTAAAGTATTCTAAGATCTTATCAGAAATAACGTCTTCATTAACCTTACCGTAATATGTATCAAGTTGACCTTGGAGCCATAATTTATCTACCGTGTTTGGGTTAGAATTATTATAAGCTGTCAGAACATGACGTTCAATGTCCATAGTATCTTTGTCGAACTCAATTTTTTTATTTTTTAATCTAGCGTCCTTAATCCGCTTTGAATTTTGTAGAAGCTTCCAGTCCTGTTTACTACAAACTATTTGAGTTTTAGATTCAATAACATGATCCTTTAACCCATTACGAAATGAGAGTCTAAGAGTTAATGGGGCAACATCCCTAGTTGAGCGATATAAAAATTTCACTGTAGCCATTTTTGTACGGTATTTGTACGGTAAATTTACATTTATTTACATAATTCTGGCTGTAATTATATTTATTTATTTTATATTTAACCTGTATAAGTGTGTAAAATGATATAATTTGATTTAAATAAATACATTAATTGTACTCCCGCCTTCAGTACACAAAGGGATAAATCTTCTTTTTTAGATTTATCCCTTTTTTTATTTCTTCAGTCTTCTCTGGGTTTTAAGGCCCTGTTTTTTTTAAACAAATAATTTCACTATGTTTACCAATCTAAATCGGTTAACCAATTTAGATCATTAAATATCAAATAGTTACTCATGAAAATTAAATATCTTCTCATTCTTTCTCTCATTCTTTCCTGTAGTAAAGATGTTGATGTTTCAAGTCACAATGATGATAATTCAATTGGAATTATTGATGAAGATAATTTTGAGATAAACGATTGGACAACAGAATCGCATAGTAATGATGTCAATCCTAACTACAGCCAAGTTTTTGATGATACTGCTGTTAAACGGATAGATCTTGTAATAACCGCTGAAAGATGGCAATCAATGTTGGACAATATTACAGATCTATATGGCGAATTCAATTCAGGCGGTGGTCCTGGCGGTGGTGGTCCTGGCGGTGGTGGTCCTGGCGGTGGTGGTCCTGGTGGCGGTGGCCCTGGTGGCGGTGGCCTTGTTGATGTTGATGAAGACCCAATTTTTGTTCCTGCCGAAGTATTTTACAATGGCAAACAGTGGTATCGTGTTGGTGTTCGATTCAAAGGGAATTCCAGTTTGCAACGAACTTGGCAACAAGGGTTGCTAAAACTGTCCTTCAAATTAGATTTTGATGAATTTGAGGACACTTACCCTCAAATATTCAATCAACGATTTTATGGCTTCAAAAAACTTCATCTAAAAAACAATTTTGATGATAAGTCTATGATGAGAGAAAAAGTAGCAGGAGATGTTTTTAGAATAGCTGGTCTTGCAGCCTCGAGAACTTCATTCTACACAGTATATGTTGACCACGGAAATGGGCCAACTTATTTTGGTGTTTACACACTAGTAGAAGACGTAGAGGACACCCTACTCAAAGATTATTTTGACAACAACAATGGTAATTTATATAAACCAGATGGTAATGCAGCTACTTTTGCCGCAGGGACTTTTAACGCCTCGCAATACGAAAAGAAGACCAATGTTATTGAGGCCGATTTTTCTGATGTTTCAAACCTTCTTTCTGTCCTAAATGATAACACCAGAACAACAAACCCTTCAGAATGGCGAACTAATCTTGATGCTATTTTTGATACCACAATCTTTTTAAAATATCTTGCTGCAAATACTGTTATTCAAAATTGGGATACCTATGGAAATATGACTCATAATTATTACTTGTACAATAATCCTAATTCAAATAAACTAACTTGGATTCCTTGGGATAATAATGAAGCCTTGAAACTAGGAAATATGTCGGGTTCATTACCGTTGGATTTTTCAGGGTTAAATTCCACTGAGTGGCCTTTAATAGGATATTTATACCAAGATGAAATTTATAAATCAATATATGATAGTTATGTGCAAGAGATTATCGATGGTCCTTTTAATGCCAGTACCACTCAAGCACAGTATGCGGCATATTTGTCCATTTTAGAGTCTCATGCGACCTCTGAATTACCTAACTATACTTTCTTGAACAATAGTTCAGAATTTCAGTCTAATGTAAATCAGCTAAACACACACGTTTTGAATCGAACTTCCACTGTTAATGACTATTTAAACCAATAGGTGTCGTTGTTAATCTCCTCAGTGTCGATCACAATTATTTCTAAATCAATTTTAGCCAAGCTCAATATAAATTAAAGTAATAAAGGCGTATTTTAATATTGAATCGACAATATTGATTTTAAACTAAGGCTTAGAGAGTAAATCAAATGAAGATTCTATTAACTAATTAAAAACTTAATTCAAAAACAGCGTAATGGGAAGTTACAAAACCCCAAATTACTCAAAGCGGCTTTTGCCGAAGAATGCCCTTAAATCGTTTTGTGTAATCATCAAAAATCATCCCAGATATTCTCAAGCTCTTCCAAAGATTTTCCTTTTGTCTCTGGAACAAATTGATGGGTTATAATAACGATAATTAAAATGAAACCTATAAAAATGAAGTAAGGTAGTGAACCATTCCACGATGGACTGTTGTTCAAGTCACTTCCCATTACCATGGGGAATGACTGAGATACAATATAATTTGCTCCCCATTGAGACGCAACGGCTACTGACATCGCTACACTTCTTATTTTGTTAGGAAACATTTCTGACAACAGAACCCAAACCACAGGTCCCATAGACAGCGAAAATGAACCAATGAAAATCAAAACACCCATCAAGGACAAGACTCCAACAAATTCCTGTTGAAGGGTTACCCCGAGTAACAAAAACCCAATAATCATCCCTATTGAGCCTGCATAAATTAAGGGCTTGCGCCCAAGCTTATCCACACTATACATAGCTACTAATGTGAAAACAACATTGATGAAAGCGAGTAATACTTGTTGTTTCAAAACATCATCTTGCCCAAAACCTAAAGCCTTTTCAAAAATATCCGCGCCATAGTATAACACGGCATTAATTCCAGTGAACTGTTGTAGAATGGAAAGAGTAGATCCAATAATAATAATGGTTAGAATCACTTTTGAACCGTAATTAACAGACGCTTTAGAACCCTGTTCTGTTGCAATGGAAGTTTTTATGTTTTGAAGATCCTTTTGGGCGTTGTCATGACCTTGAATCTTTTCTAATATACGCAGCGCCTCTTCATAATGCCCATTCAAGCACAACCACCTTGGGCTTTTTGGAATAAGAAATAACAACACTAGAAAGATAGCGCTGGGAATAAGTTCGGACCAAAACATATATCGCCATCCATACTCGATATTTTCAGATTGAGTTAATTGATTTCCAATTAAATACGTGATGAGGAAAACAATAAAAAAACCGAGTACAATAGCCAGTTGATAGTAGGTTACCATTTTACCACGAATCGAACTTGGGGCAATCTCTGCAATATACATGGGTGCATTCATGGAAGCAATACCAATTCCCAGCCCACCAATAACACGAAAAAGCACCAATAAACTGACACTCTCTTGAAAAACATCTGGAAGCCCAGATCCGTAAGCCGAAACGGCGAACAATACCGCTGCAACAATGAGGGCGTTTTTTCGGCCTGCTTTTTGACTTAGCCACCCAGATGATACAGCCCCAAAAAAACAACCAATCAAGGCGCTGCCCACAACCCATCCCTTCATAGCGTCAGTTAATTCAAAATATTTGCTTAGATAAAATTGGGCCCCATTAATCACACCAGTATCGTAGCCAAATAAAAAACCACCAAGTGCTGAAATGATTGTAATTACAAGTAAATATGATTTTTTTGTCATTCTATTTTTTATTTAAATTAATACCATCCTAAAGACTTAAGTCGATAGATGTCGCTTTCAATCCATTGTTGATTTAAACTATCCGAGTTGTCTTTATATTGAATTCTTAATTCATCCAATCGATTATGCATTTCTTGTTGCACTACTTTATAATCTAGGTTATCATAAACATTATTCAATTCTTCAGGGTCTTTTTCTAAATCGTATAACTCCCACTCATCAATGTCATAATAGAAGTGAATTAATTTATATCGTTCTGTCCTGACGCCATAGTGACGTTTTACCATATGAATTCCAGGATATTCATAATAATGATAATACAATGCATCTCTCCAGTTAGAGTTATTATCATTACTAAATAATGGCAACAGACTCTCACCTTGCATATCGTTAGGAATTTCTGCTCCAGACAAATCTAAAAACGTTGGTGCAAAATCAACGTTTTGAACTAGATTGTTATTTATACTACCGGCTTTAATTAGTTTAGGATATTTTATTATCAAAGGGGTCCTAAATGAGGGTTCGTACATAAAACGTTTGTCAAACCATCCATGTTCACCCAAATAAAACCCTTGGTCTGAGGTGTAAATAATAATTGTGTTTTCTGCTAAATTGTTTTGCTCTAAATAGTCTAACAAACGACCAATATTTCTATCTACACTTTTTAAAGCGGCTAAATAGTCCTGCATATAGCGCTGATATTTCCAATACGTTAGCGCTTCACCTTGTGGTGTATTTTTTCTAAAGTCCTCGTTAATTGGTCCATATACTGCGTCCCATTTTCGTTTTTCTTCATTATTTAAACGATTGTATCGCTCCAAATAAGACGATTCATACCAGCTTAAAAACTCTTCTAGATTCATTGTTTTTAATAGGTCTGGTCGTATTTTATTGTCCATTGACAATGCCATGTGGTCATTAATGCGCATTTCAGCTTCCTTTGCCGCCGTTCCTCGATTTACATAAGTATCATATAAGGTTGCTGGCGATGAAATTTCTGAATCTTTATAAGCTTCTAAATCTTCAATACTTGGCCACCATTGTCGATGCGGTGCTTTATGATGGTACATTAATAGGAAAGGTTTCTCTTTATCTCTTAAAGAATCTAAATAGTTTAAAGCTAAATCGGTAGTTACGTCTGTTACATAACCTTCTTCTTTTACAATTCCATTTGGTGTCCTAAATTCGGGATCGTAATAGTGTCCTTGGTTTGGTAATACTTTCCAATAGTCAAACCCAGTCGGTTCTGATTTTAAATGCCATTTGCCTACAATGGCTGTTTGATAGCCTTGTTTTTGTAAAATTTTTGGGAAGGTTACTTGTGTAGAATCGAATACATCCAAGTTATCACGCACACCATTTAAATGGCTAAATTTTCCTGTTAAGGCAACAGCTCTACTTGGCGAACAGATAGAATTTGTAACATAGCCTTTATTAAACAACATACCCTCATTAGCCAAACGATCTATATTTGGTGTTTCCATTAATTTTGACCCATAGGCACTAATCGCTTGATAAGCATGATCGTCGGTCATGATGAAAATGATATTGGGGGACTTACGGTTTTCTGAATTCATGTTATCTGTGGTGTTCTTGCAATTAAATACATTAAACCCTAAAAATAGCAGGTATAAAAAAATTCGATGTTTAATTGTAAATTTCAAGTCTCCAATCATTACCATATCTTTTTTTGTATAATTTTAATTGCTCTAAAAGTTGTTTTGTGATGTCTGGATACTGTTCAGACAAGTTGAAATCATTTTTTGGATCATTATCTAAATCAAAAAGTTCAAGTTCATTTTTTGTTTCATGCCAGCGTAAAAACCAATGCTCTTGCCTTATCCAATATCCATTTACGTGATCTCCCATCATATTATTTGGATCGTCACTTCTTGTAGTAACAACATTGCCATATACCGAATTTCGGAGGGCTTGCTTTTTCCCATCTAATATTGATTTATAGGACATACCAAAATAATCATCTGGAATATCAATACCTACATAATCTAATATGGTTGCAGGAATATCTGAACTGTGAATCAATGCTTTTGAAATTGTATTGGCTTTAATGTGATTCGGATATGAAAAAATAATGGGTGAACGGAATGACATATCGTAAATGGAACCTTTTCCTTTGTCCCCTCCGTTATGTGAACGCATAGAATCGTACCAAAATTCTTGCTTTGGGTCTTGTTCCCAACCATTATCATTAACATAAATAATTAAGGTATTTTGTAACAAATTCTTTTCCTTTAGGTACGCCACTAATTCGCCCCAAGCATCATCAAACCAAGTACAGTTTGCATAATATTGTTTTGCAGATTCAGACATATCCTTATCCTTGTATAGATTATAATATTTTTCAGGCGCATCGAATGGATAGTGAGGAAGCGAGGGTGCAAACCACATAAAAAAGGGTTTCCCGTTAGTTTCTTCTAAAAAATCATATGCGGGTTGGTTGGTTACCCGAGCTAAATCCATACCATCCCCTCCCATATGCTTTATAAACCAATCTTTAGTTTTTTGTTCTTCCTCTGTCCATCCATTAGTCATTCCATGCGTAAAACCTCCATTTTCATAATTAAATTCCCACCATTTTCCTCCTTGAAAGCTGACATAACCTTCATTTTGTAATAACTTAGGCAGCGTATTATAGTTTTTCATGTGAAGTGACCTTTTGTCAAAGTAATTTAAAAATGCTTTTGTAGAGTCTTTTGGGATCTGTTTTTCTTTTACCATACTTTCAAATAATTTGCCTGCTCTGTTGTAATAGTCTATAGGCAGAGTTCCAGTAAGTAATGTTTGTAAGGAAGGCCTACAATGGTTGTCAGACACATAACCTTCAGTAAATAAAGTTCCACTTGCAGCTAACTTATCCATGTTTGGTGTTTGGAGGTAATCGGCTCCCATAAATCCAAAGTATGGATAACCTTGGTCATCACCAATCAATAAAATGATATTTGGGTGTGCTACATTGGCCGGGCTTGAGAAGGTGGAATCTGCTTTTGTTTGTGTTTTACAGCTCGTAGCTATGAGGCAAAGCGCTAATCCTAGTAAAGATTTCATAAAATTCATTTTGAAGTATTAAATATAGGGAAAGTCACCCTTCTAAGCACTGTTTTTCCCATAGGCGTCAAAGTAATATTAGTTCTTTTCTGTTGAGAGAAATTATATAATTCGCCTTTTAGGTTTTTATCTTCATCAATTTTAAACGAAGCGATATTCATAAACCGTAAACTTTTGTATGTATCATTTGAGGGGAAACAGTGATAATCCCTGAAGTTTTGGAATCCAAATGTTTTGATAGTTTCTTCTCGGTGTGGGATTTCGTAGGCAAAAACAATGGGGCCACGTTGCAAATAAATTTCATTATTTAAAGCTTTATGCTGCTTGATTTCGTTATTGAATTTGATAGCTATCTCATCGCCATTTTTCCATTCTTTTGAAATTGTATAAAATCCATCTTTCAAATCACCTAACTCAATATTACTTTCTAATCCGCTAGACCATTCTGGTTGTCTGATTTGAAAACTGAACGATTTTGGTTTTTCCATCGTTAATCTATACGTCACCTCATCAGACATTGGATATTTTGTAATTTGTTCGATAGTAACTTCGGCCTCTTCAATTTGTGTTGTGAGTTTTGAAGGTCCAAACATTACAGATGCAATACCATTTTCAGATTTCATCCACATCTGTTCTAAGAAATATGGAAAATTCCTGCTGTAATTTGGTACACAACAAACAGCAGGTTCTGAATGTGTTGGTGAGTATTTATAGCGTGGTTCTACTTTTTCGTCATTGCCATGGTGTTGTTTGCCATCTAGCAAATAACAGTTGTCTAATTTACTATAAGTAATTGCCGTGCCTTGTTTGTTTCTACTGCCAAGCATTGCATTATAAGTGAGCTTTTCAGCAGCATCTGCAAAAGAAATATCTCCAGTTTTTTGTATTAAACTACCGTAAGAATTTCTTAATTCTAACATACTGCAGTACTCTGAAGCTGTTTTAGACGGGTCTGCCTTTTTTTTCACAAGCCATTCATCGGCATGTCCGGCACCACTTGGTAAAATCACAGACTCTAACTTTGTCAACATATTATTAAATGCAGTTTTTAGCTCTGGATAGCCTGTATTATAATAGGCGTTTACCATTGTACGAATGTGCTCGTAAGTATGTACACCGTGACCCTCAAAAAGTGAATCTTTTTCCTTTAAATAGGGATATCGCAAATCGTTAAATGAACGGTTTATTGAAAAGGTCGAAAAGGCTTTATACAAATACGTCGCATAATCTTGATACGTTTCATCTTTTGTAATTCTGAATAAGGCTTCGCAAACGTCAGTAAGCATTAATCCGTGCGTAACTCCACCAAAAGCATTTTTTAGATAAAACGGATTTTTAGCTGTTTCACCATAATTTCTAATAGTTAATTGCATTGCTTTTTCAACAGCGTCTAAAACTGATTTGTCTTGCGTAAACTCATAGTAAGCCAACATGGTTCTAAAAGCCGTTGTTTGTGCCCAAAGTTCGCCATTAGAACCTTCGTGTTGGTAACGTAAGTTAGGTTTGTAGATCCCGATGTAACCATCATCATCTTGTGATGCCAGCAAATTTTTAATCACATCGTGAGATTGTTGAATGGCTTTTGTATCGTTAGTTAAAAAAGCATGTCTTATAAATCCGTCCCACCAGTTACCTATGGTTTCAGCATTCCACCACATAATAGATTTTTCCCAAGCTGCACCTGTCAATACCAAATCACCCATTTCTGGAATATCTTCCATTCCGCCACGACGTGCAGTGTTATATAAGTCGTCTGAATTAATTCCTGGATACAGCTCATCTAAAGCGCCCACAATACCTTGCTGCAAATCGCTTTGCATCATACTAAGAATCCATCCTTTGGGGTATATACTTCCCGACGTGAATTGTTCAAATTTTGGTTGTAAGGGTTGCTTTGGATTATTGAAAAACTTTAGCTGCTCAGAATCATCAACAATATTTTTTTCTACATTATCTATACTGTTACTAAAATTTTCACCTTGAGAATTTTGTTTTCGCTCTTTACAAGCAAACAATGTTAATACTGATATAATGCTAACTATTTTCTTCATGATAGCTGCGATTTTAAGTAATCTTTCATTCTTTGAAAATCTTCACTTCCCCAATATGGACACAGATATTTAATTTCCATATAGTACAGGGTTTAAGGGTGTGCTTATTACTTCACCTATTTTAGCTCCTGGGCACCATGTTTCCCAATCGTTTTGCTGTCCATCATTAGATGGTTTTTTTAGTACCATATCCTTATCCATATATATTATGGTCATCACTTTCCGTATTTGGTCTGTGGTATTCGCACCAGCACGATGAAAAACCCAACCCGAATGAAAGCTTATCTCACCAGCATCAAAAGGTTCTATGATGTGCTTAAAGTCTGTAACTTTTAGACGTTTTTCAATTTGAATTTCACTATCATCACTTATAGATAGTTCTCTTCCTTCGAGAATTTCATGACTACCTGCACTAAATTCTAGAGGCCCCATATCTAAAGGAGTTTCTTGTAGTGGAATCCAAGCGGTAATGGTTTTGTCAGTTGTTAATGGCCAGTAGTGTTGGTCTGCGTGCCATGGTGTTATACCACCACCAGCTTCTTTAAAGAGGGCTTGGTCATGATATAACCGTACACCATCTACTTGCATTAAATCTGATGCAATTTTTGCCAACCGTTTGCTAAAAATCAAACTTTTAATTTCTTCATCTTTTATCCAAAGATTGAATAATTGTAAAAAGGCTTTTCCGTAGGTAGAACGATTTTCTAAAGGAATATCCTCTTCATTTAGTTCATTTACTTTACTACTGATAATTGCATTGAAATAAGCCAAGGTTTCATTGTCAAGTACATGTTTTAATTTAATATACCTATGCTTATGATAAAAAGTAATCTGTTCTTCTGTTAACGAATAATCTTCTTGTAAAATTGTTTTGGTAGGCATCGCTAATATCTTTTTATTTAGTTCCAAAAGTAATGGTTGCTGAAAGTTCTTTATTTGCGGAAATCAACCAATAATATGCATATTTAAACGTTTATTAATGTAATTTAATGTATTTTTAGTTAATTTACAACATATGAAGCCACAGTTAGAACATATTAATATCGAAGAAACAAAACAGTCATTTCATTTTTTTAAAAGAAGTGAAACCGTTTTTTCGCCCTATTGGCATTACCATCCAGAACTAGAACTTACATTGATTACAAAAGGTAAAGGCACAAGATTTATTGGCGACTCTATTGCGTCTTTTTCGGATTTAGATCTAGTTCTTGTTGGAAAAAACTTACCTCATCATTGGGTAAGTGCTTCAAAGAAAGAAAACCAAGAGGCCTATGTTTTCCAATTCAAAGCGTCGCTTTTCAATCATTTTAATGAATGTAAAATTTTTGACGACTTGTACAGGACAGCCAAACAAGGGATGCATTTTTATAAGCCAACAAAAAAAGTTGTTGAAAGTATTATATCTTTTGAAAAACTATCAAACCCCTCCAGACTGGTAAAGCTCATTGAAATTTTGGAAGAACTTTGCCATGATAAATATTATAATCTATTGTCTTCAAATAAATACACTGATCGATTACATAACTTTGGTAATCATTTAAAAGTTACAAAAACAACAAACTATATCTTAGAACATCTTAATGAGCAATTAACAGTTAATAGGATGGCAGAATTAACCAACATGGTGCCTCAATCCTTTTGTAGGTGGTTTAAAAAGCATACAGGACATTCTTTTGTATCCTTTTTAAATCAAAGTAGAATTGAACAAGTTTGTTTTATGCTAACAACAACTAATATGCCGATACAAGATATTGCGTACATAAGTGGATTTGAGAGCATAAGTCACTTTAATAGAACCTTTAAAAAGTTTAAAGGGATAAGTCCAAATCAGTTTAGAATTCTAATTAAAGTTTCTAGGTAGTATTTTAATATTGAATCGATAATAATGATTTTAAACTTTAGCTATTTTCATTTAGTGGTTATAAAAAACAATTTTTTCCAGCAATGATCTTTTGAAAAGTCAGGCCGGAATGCGTATTCAAATGAATTAAAATAAAAGGCCTCCATTCGGAGGCCTTTTTTGTGGATTAATTAGTGGTTAAATCACACTACTCAGCCATTTCATATTCCACGGCTTGTCCTTCAAGTCCAATAGACCAGTGAATTTGTACTACTTTCCATTGACCGTTTATTTTCTTAATTACCCCGCTATTTCGAACATTTT
>JBMHDM010000012.1:0-12318 GCA_049889395.1 Flavobacteriaceae bacterium | reverse complement strand
AAAGGACGCCATGTCAGAAATTGAAAGACTAAATCCAAAACCTGGAAGTTCTTTTACTAACAACCTAAGATCTATAGAACATGTTGTTCCAGATTTTACCATAAAAATAATTGATGGTGAACTTGAACTTACCTTGAATGGTAGAAACGCTCCAGAACTCCACATATCTAAATCTTACAACGAGATGCTTCAGGGTTATAAAGTTTCAAAAGATAAATCAAAGGCCCAAAAAGATGCCGTTCTTTTTATTAAACAAAAACTGGATGCGGCCAAATGGTTTATAGAAGCCATCAAACAACGCCAGCAAACACTTTATATTACGATGAGTGCTATTATGCACTACCAAAAAGCCTATTTTCTGTCGGGTGATGAAGAGCAACTTCGGCCTATGATTCTCAAAGACATTGCAGATAAAATTGAAATGGATGTGTCCACAGTTTCGCGAGTAGCCAATAGTAAATATGTAAATACCCCATACGGCACAAAACTGATCAAAGAATTTTTTAGCGAATCCATGACCAATGATCAGGGCGAGGAAGTTTCGACAAGAGAAATCAAAAGTATCCTAAAGACTGTTATTTCTGAAGAAAATAAAAAGAAACCTCTAACGGACGAAAAATTGGCCACAATTCTCAAAGAAAAAGGTTACCCGATAGCGCGCCGTACTGTGGCCAAATACAGAGAGCAGCTTGATTTTCCGGTGGCTCGTCTTCGCAAAGAAATTTGACCTATACTGCCTTTATGACATTAGTTACTATACCCCAAATAATAAAGTCATTCTCTGGCGTTATACGAATGGGTTTGTAGTTTTTGTTTTCGGGTTGTAGCCAAACTTCATCATTTTGAACTTTCAGGCGTTTCACTGTAAAATCACCATCCAAAAAACAAACTGCAATTCTATTATGCGTTGGCGTAAGACTTCGATCTATAACCAACAAATCGTTATCATTTAACCCAGCATCAACCATAGACTGCCCACTAACACGAGCAAAAAATGTAGCCTCTTTATTTTTAATTAATTCTGCATCCAACGATAGTCTTTCCTGCTTAAAATCATCGGCAGGCGAAGGGAATCCAGCGGATATGCCAGTGTCAAAATAGATAGCTCCTGTATTGTTCTTTGGAGGTTTTGGAATAAGAAATGTTAATGCTTTATTGGTTTGTTTTGGCATTGAATAGTAATTATATCTTTTAAATTGGTGGTGTACTGTGGTGAGAGGTGCTCTTGACGCATCTTCCATGTACGAGTTAAATCTTGATTGGCTAATTTGATTTTTGGAGCCTTATATTTTCTATTTATACGGTCCATAGCAGACATCAATGGTTTGTGACGGACATCTTCATGGTCAAACATCTGCAATTGTCGGTTATAAGTTGGGACAATCCCTGTTAGAATTACCCCTGCTTTTTTGTAGCATACCCCTTCTTTGTAGATAGAGCTGATAGCATTAACTGCGCTAGAACTCAGCACTAAACTAGAATCTGTTGGGAACGGTATATTAACCATCGTACTGGCACGATGTTGTTCACTATTTGTGTTGAATCGATCGCTGCGTAAAAATACAATGAGCATATGGCAACTCGAATGTTGTCGGCGCAACTTTTCGGCACAACTACTGGCAAAGGTCGAGATACGTTCTTTGATATCATTCAAGTCTGTTAGGGTAGTTTCAAAACTTCTGGTGGTAGCAATGGCACGTTTGTTTTTAATTTGCTCGAGGTCTATTTTTGAAATCCCTTCTAAATCTTTTTTTAACTTCCATTCCATAATAGTGAATGTTTTTCGAACCCAAAGGTCTGGCAGTTGAACAAAATCATAGGCGGTTTTACATTGTTTTTGTGCTAGACGTTTGTGAAGCGCAGGGCCAATACCCCAGACTTTTTCAATGGGCGTCCATTTCAGGGCCTTAATCCGTTTTTCTTCATTGTCAATAACATAGACCCCCCCTGTCTCTTTTGGAAATTTACGGGCAATTTTATTGGCTACTTTAGCTAGTGCTTTGGTGGGCGCAATACCAACACAAGTTGGAATACCAGTCCATTTCAGAACCCGATCTCGAATCTCATGACCATATGTATTGAGATTATAGCGACCAAACCCTTTGAATTGCAAGAAAGCTTCGTCTATACTATACACTTCAATGTCGGGCGTGAATTGTTCTAAAATACGCATTACTCGGCTACTCATATCGCCATAAAGCGGATAGTTAGATGAAAACACTTGAACTTTGTGAGCTTTGAAAAAGGATTTGAATTTAAACGCCGGAGCACCCATGGGTAAACCCAAAGCTTTGACTTCATCACTACGAGCAATGACACAACCGTCGTTATTGGATAAGATAGCCACAGGCTTGCCCTGTAAATTGGGGTTAAATACCCGTTCACAAGAGGCATAAAAATTATTACAATCGACCAGTGCAAACATGTCCTAAAGGTACCGCATTTCTGTTTTTTTTAAAAATTAAAATTGTAATAAATTATAATTTGTATTTATGTTTTAAAACTAAAATTTTATCAGAATTTCTTTAAAATTTTACCATTTGATTTCTGTAATTATCTACCTTTGGGGTTTATTTATCCCTGCTTAGATTAAACTAATATGAAAAAAGTATTTAAAACAGTTGTATTGGCCCTGATTTTTATGGCACAATATGGTATTGCGCAACAACTTCAATCGTTGGACTCAATTACAATTGAATCGGCACGAATTGATCTGCCATTTAAAGCAAATTCAAGAACGATAACGGTCATCACTGCTGAAGTTATTGAGCAAAGCCCTGCTAATAATTTGGTCGAATTATTACAGCAAGAGGCTGGGATTGACATTAGACGTCAAGGTGTAAATGGGATGCAGGCCGACTTGTATATCAGAGGAGGAAGTTTTGATCAGACCCTACTATTGATTGACGGTATTAAAGTGGAAGATCCACAAACAGGACATCACACCTTAAACATAGCTTTGCCGCTAGAAGTGATAAAGCGAATAGAAATAATTAAAGGGCCAGCCGCACGAGTATTTGGTCAAAATGCATTCACTGGCGCTATTAATATTGTAACCAAATCTAATGGAAATTTAAAAAACAATGTTGGCTTCCAACTGGGATCTTATAATCAACAACATGTCGCGGCAACAGTAGGAAAAAAATTAGACAATACAGGTCTTATAGGTCATGCCTCGATAAACAGCTCCGACGGCTATCGTTATAATACTGATTTCAACAATCAAAACTATTTTCTAAAAAGTCGTTTCAATACACATACTAACCCAATAGACCTTATTGCAACATTCTCCGAACGAAAATTTGGAGGAAATCAATTTTATGCTATTGATGCCAAAGAACAATATGAAGAAACTCAAAGTAGTTTAGTTGGTCTATCAACAACTTGGTACAGAGGACAATTGAAAGTCACCCCTCAACTGTATTGGAAACGCAACCAAGACTTATACTTATACATTAGAAATAACCCCGCTGTCTATAGAAATTTACATATTTCGAACAAGCTTGGCGGGCAAATTAATGCTTCATTGGAAACCAGTATTGGCGTAACTGGTTTCGGAATTGATATCGCTAAAGTTGATATGAACAGTAACAGGCTAGGTAATCGCAGCCGATGGATGGGAAATTTTTTCCTCGAACATCGCTTTTCACTATTGAACGATAAATTAGACATAACCCCTGGAGTTGCCGTAAATTACTTTTCTGAATTTGACTTTAACGCTTTTCCAGGAATTGATTTTGGGTACACCATCAACGATCAATTTAGGGCATACGCCAATGCGGGCTATACCTATAGAGTCCCAACATATAATGATTTATATTATGTAGGTAGTAGAGATATCGGAAACGAAAATTTGGTGCCAGAAAAAGCTATTTCAGAGGAAATTGGATTAAAGTATTTTGGGGAGACCATAACTGCTTCTATTGCCTTTTTTAATCGAGATTCTGATAACCTAATTGATTACACTAAAGACAATGAAGCTGACAAATGGCAATCCAATAATCTTAAGCGCTTAAATACGAATGGCGTAGAACTTCAATTGTCATCCCCTTTTCAATTAGGAAGATATAAGCAATTTTTCAACATGGGTTATACCTACTTAAATGAAGATTTAAAAGCTGTTAAGGCTAACTTTTCTAAATATATTATAAACTCTTTGAAACATCATTTGACCGTTAACTTAAGGACACAGTTTTTAGAAAATCTAATGCAAAGTATTGTCTATAAATACGCTGATAGAGCTACTGGTGAGAGTTATAGTGTTGTGGATACCCAATTGACATTTGAGCTCAATAAATTAGAATTGACCTTGACGGGCAATAATATTTTTAATGCCTCTTATATTGAGACTGGAATTGTACCGATGCCTAAAGGGAATGTGCTCTTTGGCTTACGCGCCTTTTTTTAAAATGTATTAAAACAACTGGTTGACTTTGTCATATATAAGATGGGATTCCCACCCCCGATACATGAGATAATCAATCAGCTTTTTTTTGTTATGAGTTTTTGTAGTGCCCAATAAGTTTTCAGCCTTTTTATTGGCTAGTCTTTCAAACGCCATCAAATAGTCTGATTCTGAAATTTGACTTAAAGCCTTGTCAATAAGATAGTTGGAAATTTGACGTTTTTTTAATTCTCTTTTAAGTCTAATCTTTCCCCATCTTTTAATTTTGAATTTTCCTCTTACAAAAGCCATAGCAAATCGTTCTTCACTCAAATAGTCCTCTTGAATGAGTGTCATTATTATCTGCTCTATAGCTTGTGGAATCATATTCATAGATTTAAGTTTATGCTCCACTTCCATGTGGCATCGGTCTTGGTAGGCACAATATTTTTGAAGTTTAGCTTGCGCTTGCTCTAACGTATAGACTTTATTTTTTGTATGCATCAATTTTTGTAAGTAATGGCAAAAATCAAATTAGTGCCAGGTGCACTAATCCCAGAGGCATAAGGGCGATAACCGACGTTAGAAATATTTTCTATTGCTCCCATCAAGGAAATTGTCTTGCTATATTGATATTGGGTCCTTAGGTTAAACGTTAGCCATGATGGGGCATAAGCCTCTCCAAATTCGTCTTTTGCAAATAAATGGCTCGACAATTCATTGGATATGTCTTTGGATTCCATATCAAAATTGTAATTAATATACCCGTCAAGTGTAATTTTTCCTCCCCTATAAAGAACATGGACATCCCCAAACGCGGGTGCTACATGACGGACTGGCGTTTCTATACCAGCTGAATTTTTTTGAGCCCCTTGAGATATGTTAAATTGTGAAGTAAGTTCTAAGGATTTGGTGAATTGGGCTCTAAGACCAGCTTCAAATCCATAGATGGTTGCTTCAGAAGAATTTTGAACAGCTTGTATGGTGCTTAACTCGCCATCATACAGGATTTGACTCTGACCGTCAAGGGTGAAATAATCACGAATCATGGCATTGTTCAGGTACGTATAAAATGTCGAAAAATCAAGTAATACAGTATTATCAAAATTAATGGTTAGCCCCAGTTCACCACCATAGGCATGTTCTGGTTCAAGTTGATCATTTGGTACAACAATCATTCCTGGCTGAGAATCAAACACCTTACCAATATCATCAATATTGGGCGCACGAAATGCCGAGGACACATTTAATTTCCATAAAAACATATTATTTTGCTGCCAAGTCATTCCAGCAGTAGCAGTAAGAGCATTGGTTTCTAAATTAGCATTAGAGAAAGGAAAATCAAAAAATGCACTATTTGATGTTAAATTGGCACGAATGGAAACTAAATTGTACCGCACTCCTGTTTGTAATGTTAGTTTAGGATTAGGCTTGTACTTCAAGCGTGTGTAAGTTGCTAAACTGGTCCATTGTGCACCATTTGGATAGCGAGATGCCACACGCTGAACCGTATTGCTTGGTAGATGTATTGAAATTCCCTTGGAAGATATTTTGTTAAAAATATATTCAGTACCATAGGCTATATTGGCTTTTTCAGAAATAGATTTTTCCAGATCTATATTGATTGAAAAGGCATCTACATTTTCGGTTCTAATTCTTCTGTTTGGCGTATTGAATTTTCGACTTTTTCGGCTTTCACCAAATTGTTGATAAGCTATTGTCGAAATCACTTTATCGTATAAATTTGAACTGCTGCTGAGCTTGGTCAGTTGTAGATTAGCCATAAGCCAGTCTTGTGGGCCATAATTCCATTCCGCATATTTAGGCAAATTTTCATTATCAAGAACCAACAAACGATCATATCTGCCATAATCAGATGTCGTCGAGTAATGCAGGCCAAAATCGAATGTAAGACGTTCAGAGGGCTTGAATAATACTTTCTGGGCAGCGTGAAATTGGTTGAAGTT
The DNA here is from genome assembly GCA_049889395.1 of Flavobacteriaceae bacterium. Classification (GTDB taxonomy): domain Bacteria; phylum Bacteroidota; class Bacteroidia; order Flavobacteriales; family Flavobacteriaceae; genus UBA3537. Next base: position 5,967 of record JBMHDM010000012.1, on the reverse strand, counting down.
AGTAAACTTCTGAATTCTTGGCATATGATTGGGCATAACCATGTCTTCTCCGTTTCTTTGCGTTACATAAAAGGGGGTTAAATAGGTTTGATTGTTAGTTTCTCCCATTTTAAGATCGTCAAAATCTGAAAAACTCATACTGCTGTGAAATCCCCATTTTTTCAATCCTACATTGAGTCCAACATGAGCTGTTTTTTCGTTATTTGCACTAGAATATCGGACAGTACTTTTTGTTTTAACAAGCGGGTTTTTAGTTGAAGAAAGTTCAGGTTTTGTCGTATAAAAATTCATTACACCACCAATGGCGTCACTTCCGTAAATTACAGAACCAGCCCCCAAAATTACCTCCGTATTTTGAATATTAAATGGATTTATAGAAATGACATTTTGCACATTTCCACCTCTAAAAATGGCATTATTTAGTCGAACACCATCGACAGTAACTAGTACGCGATTTGTGGAAAACCCACGAATCATGGGACTGCCACCACCCAACTGGCTTTTTTGAATAAATACTCTTCCAGTTTGGCCCAACATATCTGCAGAGGTTTGCGGGGCAGAACGTGCTATGGTTTTTGCGTTAAGGCTGATAATTTTTTGCGGGACTTCTTTTTGATTTTGTTTAAATTTTGATGCCGAAACAACCACTTCGTTAAGATCTAATGATTTCGGCGTTAAAAAAATGGTATCGATTAATTTGGACTTTAGGATTACTTCTTTGTGATAGGCTAGGTGTTGAAAATAAACTTTTTCAAAACTTTGAAATCTAGAAATAGAAATTTCACCATCAAAATTAGAAATATTAGTTTTTGTTTTAAACAAATTAAAGACAGCAACACCAACAATGGGCTGTGTATTAGTTTTATCTACTACAATGACTTGCTGCGCAGAAACCTGCACAAAAAATATACTTATTAAACAAATAAAAAATTGTTTCATCTAGCCAAATACTTGGTTCAGTATTGCAAGGGATTTTGGAGATTTGAAGCCTTGCAAATGTAACTTAAAATACAATATTATCATATTCAGCAGTTCCTGCTTTTGAACTGAGCTCATTGGTTTGTCATATTTCTTATCAAATTTCGTTCCTAAAATTGAATTAAATAATACTAATTTATCTTTCGAAATCGTATATGGCCCAGTTTTGACGTGTTGATATGCGCCCTCTTCTAAATCAAAATAGGCACGCTGATTATTTGAATCGTCAGGGTAGAAGCCAAGAAATTTTGTGAGTTCCATCAAAAACTTATGATGAAATAATCCGTCTGAATTTACGGTATCGAACCATATTAGAGCGGTTTCTAAGTATTGAAAAAGTAAGGGGTTAGATTCTTCCTCTTTTAAAACCATATTTAATATTTCGGCCAAAAATAGGACGACTGTGGATTTTAGAATAGCGGAGTGAAGCGTTTGAAAGTGATAATCGTTTCGGACAGTTTTAAAAAACTGTAGGCCTTTGTTAGGTTTGTAATCAAATTGAATATTCAATAAAGTCAAAGGTTGAAAGTAGGCGGGTTTGAGTTTTCCTTTTTTTGACGATAATACACCTTTCGCCATAAAGCTTACAACACCCTGATTTTCTGTATAGCATTTGATTATAAGATCATTATCCTTATACCTCAACTTCGAAATAACTATGGCTTTTGAAGAAACGATCATGAACGAATGAGCATAATTTTTAGAACTTTAGTTTCGAGCTCGTTGAGATCTGAAATTAAAACGATATAGACACCAGACGCTACCAAGTTGTTGGCTAAGTTTTTGCCATTCCAAAAAGCTGTTCCCCCATCAATTTCTAAATTATAACCTTTAAATCTCAAATTGGTATTTGATTGGGCTTCTGCTACAAGATTGCCTTCCACGTCTGTAATTTTGATGTTTACATTATCGCTTAAGTTTTTAATCTTGATTTTATCAACAGTTATATTAAAGCCTGGCCTGACAGGGTTGGGGTAAATGAATGCATCCTCTAATGTAGACGATGGGGTTGATCCGCCCGCACTAAAGGAGACTAGCCCTCGTGACGTGCCAAAATAAACCATGCCATCGTTTTTATTTTGCGTCATAGTGGTTACATTATTCGATGGTAGAGGCGAATTTTCTTTGGTGAAATGATAGATTGTACTTTGACCGTCTGCGCTAAGATAAAAAACACCAGCATCTACTGTAGAAATCCATTTGTTGTTAGATCCGTCTACAATAATTTCTGTAATGTATTGTAGCTCTAACAGTTCTTTAGGCAAACCTTCTTCTAAAATAATAATAGGTTCTGTTCGTGGGTTTTCCTCCGTAAAAATATTAGCTGTGTTATATAACAATCGCAGTCCTTTATGAGTTCCAATCCACAAAATATTGTTTCTATCAAGAGCCAAGGCACTTATGTGATCTATGGGTAAATTGGCTACATCTTCGCCCTGTATTTTTGTAATTTGATTAGCGTTTTCATTATAGCCAATAACACCATTTCTGTAGCTACCAATCCATTTGGTTCCATTATCAGAAATGACCAAATCGCCAAAACCTAATTCATCATTAATAGGGTCTTCAATTAACGATGCAAAAGAGTAAGATTGCCACTGATTGGTACTGGGGTTATATTGTTTCAAGGCATTATTTATTTTGCTAGTCAAACTCCAAAGTAGTCCCTGTCTGTCAAACTTTAAATCGGAAACCCTAATGCTTTTATAGTTTGGACTTCCTGGCGCCACCAGTGATTCAAGCGCACTGTTAGTATCATCAAATAGTTCGATGGAAGTGTTTTTTTGATAATTTAAAATCCCATGTTGAAATGAACTAATAAAGACCTGATTTGAGTTGGTTGGATTTACAGCTATTGAATTGAGGTTATATACTGGTTTTTCAACGGCTTGTTGTATACTATCATAGGATATATTTGTCCAAATAGATCCATTAAAGTTGCTGAATCCATAAGTTCTGTTTGGACTCGGATTATAGGACGGTGTATAATCTCCAAAAGTAACCCAAAGGTTATCATAACTGTGATTTAAAGCAAAAGAAATGTTTTTTAGCGGACCGCTAGGATGGATTTCTTCATAGCTGTTTGAGGCTGATAAAGAGGGCTTTAAAATACCATAGTTTTGAGTTCCCAAGTATATAGATTCATTGACATAAAGGGCTGTTGTAAATGTTGTGTCAAATGTTGAATCTAGTGCAAATGTTTCAACCAGCGATAAATTAGTGGTGTAATTATAGACTACATTTCCAGTTGCTACAATGATATTGTTATTGTTGGTTCTTAAATCCAAAACGGGTGTCGTAAAGTTAAGCGAAGGTGTTAGTATAGTTCCAGCTAATTTATAAAGATTATTGCCTGACTGAACAACATAAAGGGTGTTAGAGATAATATCAACTTCACTAAAATCACCAAACGACAGTGTGTTCCAAAATTGAAAATCAATTAAATTAGTGTTGTTGAGGTCAGCTGTTTTTAATCCTGAATTTGTTCCAGCGTAAATAATATTATCTAGAATTTTAGTTTCCCGGACTTGGACTTGGTTGCCATTATTTCCAATAAAATAAGTGTCTCCAAATTCAAGGGTTTCTATATTGTACAATGATAAACCATAATTGGTACTTATGAAAACCTGATTGTTATATTCTAAAAAATGATTGACTCTTTTATTTTCTGGAGGTATAGTAGCTTTGTTTAAAATATCGACAACTTTTAGTACTTCTTTTTCGGTCATATTGTAAACCTCTATTAGTCCACTCTGATAACCAATGAGCAAAATATCATAAACACTACTGTAGTGTATGGTAGAAATATAATCTCCAGAAAGACCATCTATGGTCGAGATTGTTTGATAAGAATTTGTAGCGGGCGTATAGATAAATATGGCATTTTCACTTGCTACAATAATCTGATCATCATCATTTTGAATATCAATTACTGAATTATATGAGAAATACCCTGTCCATAGATCCGAATTAGTACTTTGACAAAATCCGTTTTTTAGACTTAGCACTAAAACCAATACTGTATAATAAAGCCCTTTCAATAGATGGATAATTTTTTCAAAGATATCTATAACTAACGAAAAAATAGGGGATTATTATATAGAAACAAAAAAAGCTCCTACATCGTAGGAGCTTAAATTTTATGAAAAAGTAAGTTAAACTACACCTTGAGCAAGCATAGCGTCGGCAACTTTTACAAACCCTGCAATATTAGCCCCTTTGACATAGTCAACATAACCTGTTTTTTCATCTTTACCAAATTCAATGCATTTGTCGTGGATGTTACCCATAATATCTTTTAATTTTGAATCAACCTCTTCACGAGTCCAGTTATAGCGTAGTGAATTTTGTGTCATTTCTAGCCCAGAAGTTGCAACTCCCCCCGCATTTGATGCTTTTCCAGGCGCAAATAAAATTTTGGCCTCTAAAAATGTTGCAACGGCGTCTTTTGTAGAAGGCATATTAGCGCCTTCACTCACGCAAATACAGCCGTTACCTAGTAGTGTTTTAGCGTCTTTGCCATTTAGTTCATTTTGAGTAGCACAAGGGAGTGCGATATCACAAGCTTCGGACCAAGGTGTTTTGTTGGCAAAAAACTTGGCATTGGGATAGGCTTCAGTGTAGGCACTAATTCGACCTCTTTTGTTATTTTTCAAATCCATAACAAAATCTAGTTTGTCGAGGTCAATACCGTCGTAATCGACAATATATCCAGAGGAGTCAGACAGCGTTATCACTTTTCCACCCAATTGAATCACTTTTTCAGCAGCATATTGAGCCACATTACCCGATCCAGAGATGGTTACTGTTTTTCCTTCGATATCATCCCCTTTAGTTTCCAACATTTTTTGTGCAAAGTACACGGTTCCATATCCTGTTGCTTCAGGACGAATTAAGGATCCTCCCCAAGTCATACCTTTCCCAGTTAAGACCCCTGTAAATTCATTTCGCAACTTTTTATACATTCCAAAAAGAAATCCAATTTCTCGACCGCCTACGCCGATATCGCCGGCAGGGACGTCGGTGTTTGGTCCAATATGTCGGAATAATTCGCTCATAAAGGCGTGGCAAAATCGCATGATCTCATTGTCACTTTTACCTTTGGGGTCAAAATCACTTCCCCCTTTTCCACCTCCCATAGGTAGGGTGGTTAGGCTATTTTTAAATACCTGTTCAAAAGCTAGGAATTTTAAAATACTCATGTTTACTGAGGGATGAAATCGTAATCCGCCTTTGTATGGTCCAATAGCAGAATTCATTTGAATTCTATAGCCTCTATTGACTTGAATTTCTCCATTGTCATCTACCCAATTAACTCTGAAAGTAACAGCGCGCTCTGGCTCAACCATACGTAACAATATATTCTTCCCGTGGTATATATCGTGTTGAACGATGTAAGGAATCACTGTTTCAGCAACTTCTTCAACAGCTTGTAAAAATTCAGGTTCGTGTCCATTTCTTTGACGAACCAAGTCTAAAAAACCTTCAATTTTATGTTTCATTTCAATTTATTATTCGGGTTATGACACCCACTAATTGTTATACAAATATATAATATCCTAAAAAATTAAATTGGTTTTTTTTGAATTTCGTAATATTTTGTATTTATAGGTGATAAATTTTATGAATCTTTCAAAACAGGGTCCATTTAAAAGGATAAAGCTTGATCTAAATCTTCAATCAAATCATAAGAATCCTCTATCCCAACACTGAGTCTAATTAAGGAATCAACCACGCCTGTTTTTTCTCTTTCTTCTTTTGGAATGCTGGCGTGGGTCATACTAGCGGGGTGACCTGCTAAGGATTCAACACCTCCTAAAGATTCAGCTAATGTGAATACTTTTAGATGCTCCACTGTTTTTATTGCAGAGTCATAGCAATTTCCTTTAGTGGTAAAGGATAACATGCCGCCATAATCGTTCATTTGACGCTTGGCAACCTCGTGATTGGGGTGACCCTCCAAACCAGGCCAATAGACGGTTTCAACTT
>JBMHDM010000011.1:0-154234 GCA_049889395.1 Flavobacteriaceae bacterium | reverse complement strand
ATAGCCACAACACAAGCCCAAAGGGTTGAGGATTTCTCATTACAATCAGCGACGACAGATAGCCAGTTTAAATTAAGCGACCATAAAGGCCAATTTGTAGCCCTACACTTTTTATTAAAAACCGAATGCCCCTACTGCATTCGACATACTGCAGAATACATTGAAAATGCGGCTAATTTTCCTGAAGTTGTTCATATCTTTATCAAGCCAGACTCCAACCAAGAGATCCAACAATGGGCCAACAAACTAATCAATACAGATTCTGATCCCTATCCTATTTACAGGGATACAAATTCAAGATTGGCTAAACAATTTGATATTCCAAATGGTTATAATTTTCATGGTCAAACAGTACACTACCCCGCTTTGATCCTTTTAGATCAGAGTGGTACAGAGTTATTTCGATATGTCGGAAAAAATAATAGAGATCGATATAGTTTTGAAGAGTTTTCCAAAACAATAAATAATTTATTGAATACGGATTAAATTATTTCCTGAGTCTTTGGGCATTAATGCTTAAATTAGCATCTTATTTTTAAAAATAAATATGAAGTCATAGTTAAAACACGTGGCTTTATATTTGTACAATTCAAATTTCAACTGCTGTCGAAAAAACAATACAAAATGAAAAAACCACAATTACTACTGTTAAAATTTTTGTCTAACTACAAAATAAATTCAATCATTCTATCAATTTTAACAGCATATTTTGGGCTGGCTCAAGAGAATACCAACAATAGTAAGTTTAAGCAATTGTACGAGGAATTACCCACCCCCAACGTCTATAGAACGGCAAGTGGTGCACCCGGCCATGAATATTATCAACAAAAAGCAGATTATGTAATTAATGTTCACCTAGATGAAAATAACCATGTCATTTCTGGAAATGAAACCATAACCTACACCAATAATTCTCCGGATGCTTTAGAATATCTTTGGGTACAACTAGATCAAAATGTGAGAGCCAAAAACTCACAAGGACAACTGGCTAGTACCAATAATATGGATAACAGAATGAGTTTTGGCGCGCTGAAACGTATGCATGATATAGCCAATTTTGATGGGGGATTTAAATTAGAAAAAGTGACTAATACACGTGGTGAGGCGCTTTCCTACACCATCAACGGTACAATGATGCGAATTAATCTCCCCTCACCCTTACGTCAGGGTAAAACATTCTCATTCAAAATAAAATATTGGTATAATATCAATGACCGTATGAAAATTGGAGGTCGAAGCGGTTACGAATATTTTGAAGATGAAGGCAATGCCATCTACACCATTGCGCAGTTTTTCCCCAGAATGGCTGTTTACAACGAGGTTGAAGGTTGGCAAAATAAGCAATTTTTGGGGCGTGGAGAATTTACTTTACCCTTTGGAGACTATGAAGTTAATATTACTGTCCCTGCAGATCATATTGTTGCCGCAACCGGAGAATTGAAAAATTCATCTGTTGTATTGACAGATGAGCAAAGTAAACGATGGAACGAATCCAAAAGAAGCTTTGATAAACCAATCATTATAGTGACCCAAAACGAAGCCGAACAAAACGAAAAAGAAAAAAGTAAAAGTACTAAGACATGGTCTTTTGAGGCCAAAAATGTTCGTGATTTTGGCTGGGCCAGCTCCAGAAAGTTTATTTGGGATGCTATGGCTGTTGATGTTTCAGGAAAAACCGTTATGGCTTACAGTTATTACCCCAAAGAGGGCAACCCGCTTTGGGAGCAATACTCTACCCGTGTAGTAGCGCATACCCTAAAAGTATATTCCAAATACACTACAGATTATATTTACCCGCAAGCAACCTCTGTTCATACCAAACAAATTGGTATGGAATACCCCATGATATGTTTTAACTATGGTAGACCAGAAAAAGATGGAACCTATAGTCAACGCACCAAATATGGAATGATTGGGGTGATTATTCATGAGGTTGGTCACAACTTTTTCCCCATGATTATCAACTCTGATGAACGTCAATGGACTTGGATGGACGAAGGATTAAATACTTTTGTTCAATACTTAACAGAACAAGAGTTTGAACGAAACTATCCTTCCCGAAGAGGCCCACCAACTAATATTGTCAATTACATGAAAGGTGATAAAAATGGGATTTCTCCCATAATGACCAATTCTGAATCTATATTACAATTTGGAAACAATGCTTACGGAAAACCCGCAACAGCCCTAAATATTTTGAGAGAAACGGTAATGGGTCGTGAGTTATTCGATTACGCTTTCAAAACCTACTCTGAAAGATGGGCATTTAAACACCCTACACCTGCCGATTTTTTCCGAACCATGGAGGATGCGAGTGCAGTTGACTTAGACTGGTTCTGGCGAGGATGGTTTTACACCAACGATCATGTTGATATTTCATTAGATCAGGTCAATTGGTTTAAAATCAACACAAGAAATCCCGAAATAGAAAATCCTATCGCCAAAGACAAACAAATCAAAGAAAGTACCTACATTGGGGATGTAAAAAATCAAGCTTCAATTAAAAAAACTATTACTGAAATTGACGATAAAGCAATTGATTTCTACACTACCTATGACCCGCTGCAAACCACCATTCTTGACAAAAAGGACTATGCGCGATACTTGAACACCTTAGATGAAGACGAGAAGTCCTTATTAGAAACCGATTTTAATTACTATGAATTGAAATTTACAAACCACGGTGGTTTAGTAATGCCAATAATTTTAGAATTTGAATATGTTGATGGTACTAAACAAGTACAACGAATTCCTGCTGAAATCTGGAAACAAAATGATCAAACAATTAGTAAAGTATTTATTCTAAAAAAAGAAGTAGTCAGAGTCACTTTAGACCCCTTTCTTGAAACTGCCGATGTCGATAGAAACAATAACTATTGGCCACCAAGAGCAGAACCAACACGTTTTGAACTTTACAAAAACAATTATCCAAACAGAGAAAATCCCATGCAGCGTTCTAAAAGAGCTAAAGCACAAACCGAAAACTAACAATAAATTCCAAAAAATTAAATTATGATAAAGTCAATCACTGCTGCTTTAGTTTGTGTAATGACATTTGTTCATGAATTCCATGTGTCACACACAACCTTGAGATACAATAATGACAATCAATCCATAGAAATAACCATCAAAGTAGCCGTCGAAGACCTGGAGACAGCACTACGAGAAAAAGGGGCTAAAGATTTAAATATAGGAACAAAAAAAGAAAACAAAAAAGCCGAAGAATGGATCAATAATTATTTTAAACAACACCTAAAACTTTATTCTAATGATTACCCATTATATTATTCTTGGATCGGCAAAGAATTGAGTAAAGACCTTCATGATCTATATATTTATTTTGAAATTGAGAACTGTGATGTAAATGGTGAAATTAAATCACTTTCTTTGGAGAATTCAATCTTCACGGAAGTCCTTCCCAACCAGTCAAACATTGTTTTATTCGAATTTAATGAATTCAAATACAATCAAACTTTTACCAAATCCAAAACCACGCATAAATTTAATTTAGAATAAATCACAGTAAACGCTTTAATCGGAAATATTGTGTAAATTATTGAATTTAAATTTATCTAAATATAGACTGTAGTTGCAAGGTAATTGTAGTAAATTTGCCCTATGATATTGTCATTTCCATGCGAATTACTTCTTTCCTTACATTATTAATATTTTTTTATTGTTCAATTCAAATTGATGCCCAAGAAACTGTAGTTAAGGGTAGCGTATCCATAGAAGGTATCCCTGTAGAATTGGCTCAAGTCATTTTAAAATCGACCAACTTGGGTACCCTTACCAAAAATAATGGTAAATATCAAATAACCAATATCCCCTATGGGACATACACAGTGGAAGCCTCCTATGTCGGATACAGTTCAATTAGCAAAACAATTGTATTAAATGCCAATGCATCAAATATCATCATAGATTTTAATTTGACAGAACCATCTCTTACACTTAACGCCATAGTGGTTACGGGAACGAAAACACAAAAACGACAAACTGAGACTCCGGTAATTGTCAATGTCATAAATAGCCAAACACTAAGTCAAGTTGAGGCCTGTACCCTTTCTGAAGGGCTCAAATTTCAGCCCGGGCTTCGTGTAGAAACGGATTGCCAAACGTGTAATTACACACAACTCAGAATCAATGGTTTAGCTGGAGGTTATTCTCAGATTTTGATCAACGGTAGGCCTATTTTTAGCCCACTGACAGGTTTATATGGCCTAGAGCAAATCCCAACCAATATGATCGATAGAATTGAAGTTGTTCGAGGAGCTGGTTCGTCATTATATGGTTCTAGTGCCATTGGAGGAACCGTTAATGTAATAACCAAAATTCCACGTAAAAATGATTACGAAATTAGCTACTTGTATCAAAATGTTGGTGCCCAAACAAGCGATCATCAAATTAATGGAAACGCGACTATAATTTCAGAAAACCAAACCATTGGTGGAACGTTATTTGTTAACCGCCGAAACCGCGGATTTTATGATACCAACAATGATCGTTTTTCTGAACTGCCAAAATTGGAAAATACAGCCCTAGGCACCAACATATTTTATAAACCCAATGTTAATGAGAAGTTGGAGCTTAATGCCAGTTATTTAAACGAATATCGATTTGGAGGGGATATGAACGACACTGCGCAAACACATTTAAAACAACAAGCAGAAGAACGAACGCACCACGTTTTTATGGCTAGTGCCGATTATCAAGTTAATTTTAACAACGACAACACTTCATTTATCTCTTATGCTGCTTGGCAGAACACAGATCGGGATCACTACACAGGAATATTGCCCGATGAAAATACAACAGAATATCTAGATTTTGTTTCAAATCCGCCATATGGTACATCAGAAGTGAGCACGTTCAATATCGGAGTTCAGTTGGATCATCGCTTGAATCAATTTTTTGAAGGATCTAATGTGTTGAGCTTTGGATCAGAATATATTTTAGATGATGTATTGGATGAGATTTCGGCCTACAATTATCGCATCGATCAATCAACTAAAAATTTTGGTGTCTTTTTACAAAGTGATTGGATGATTAATTCAAAACTGACCGTTTTATCTGGAATTAGGATGGATAAACACAATTTGATTGATAATATAATACTCAATCCACGTCTATCAGTGCTATACAAGCCCAGACCCACTACGCAATTTAGATTGAACTATGGAACAGGTTTTCGAGCCCCGCAGGCCTTTGACACCGATTTACACATCGCCTTTGCTGGGGGCGGAATCTCCAGAGTATCCTTGTCTCCATATTTGAAACCAGAAACCTCACAAAGTTTTAGCACATCGGTTAATTTTGATAAGGCTATGGAAAATTGGATTACGGGTTTTACACTAGAAGGATTTTATACCAGACTGAACGATGCTTTTTTTCTACAACCAACCGGTGATGATGAATTTGGAGAACGTTTTGAGAAACAAAATGGAGATGGTGCTGTAGTGTATGGCGCTACGCTTGAGTTCAGAGCTAATATCAATCGAAAATGGCAATTTGAAAGCGGACTAACAATTCAAAATAGTAAATATGATAACGCCGTTCAGTATATAGATGACATCCCAGGAATAAAACAGTTCGTAAGAACACCAAATGAATACGGATATGCCCTATTGACCTACACGCCAAACACAAAATGGCGTTCTACACTAAATTATATCTATACGGGAGGCATGACAATCCCACACTTTGCTGGGGCACCCAACCAGGCTTTTAATGAAATTATTTCTACTAAACCGTTTTCTGAACTAAATCTCAAAATTAGCCGTACTATTGCTTTGAGATCAGATAGAATAAAAGTTGAAATTTATTCTGGATTAAAAAATATATTTAATAGCTATCAAAATGATTTTGATTTGGGTAAAAACAGAGATAGTAACTTTGTTTATGGACCTTCCCAACCAAGAACGTTTTTTGTCGGTCTAAAGATAAAATCCAACTAAACCTAAATATTCATCGGGACTTCGATGAATAATAATTCAGACTGTTTTTGTGCATTAATCGAAAAATCTTTGGCGTTCCAAACGCCAACGGCATCCCGATCAGACAGCATTTGGTTTTCAATGTGAGATTCGCCATACACTTGCATGACATAAACCCCATGATTTTCAGATTGTAATGCATAGTTAAAGTTGTCATTTGGATTCAGAACAACTCTAGAAATCTGAGCATTTTGATAGATTTTTAAACTATTTTCTTGTTTGTAATCATCCATATATTCAACTAAAATTTGTAACTCGCCATTCGAAACTTGTTTAAAATGCTTTTGATCATAACGGGGCATTACCCCTTCTCGATCTGGAATAATCCAAATTTGAAATAGGGTTAAATCTTCTTTTGATGACGCATTCATTTCAGAATGATATACGCCAGTTCCTGCAGACATGACTTGCACCTCACCAGCTTCGACAGTTCGCCAAATATCATCGACGGAGTCTTTATGCTTAAGAATGCCTGAAAGTGGAATGGTAATGATTTCCATATTTTCGTGTGGATGCTTTCCAAAACCCATACTTGGGGCAATCCGATCGTCGTTGAGTACTCTCAACAGACCAAAATTCATCTTTGTGAGATCAATAAAACGTGCAAAACTAAACGAATGATTGGCCTCTAGCCAACCATGATTGGCATACCCGCGAGAAGCAGCAGAATGATACAGAATAGACATAGAAATATAAATCTTAGTTAAACAAAATTCTCTAAGTAAAGATAATTGTTATTTTTGTTGCAAAGATAATGCACATGGACCTAAACTTCAATACAAACGAAGATCACAATAAACTTTTGGTCTCTGACCTGAAAAAGCGCTTTTTAAAAGTCAAAGTTGGTGGTGGTCCCTCTAAAATTGAAAAGCAACACGCCAAAGATAAACTTACAGCACGAGAACGAATTGATTACCTTTTGGACCCCAAAACAGAGTCCCTAGAAATTGGAGCTTTTGCCGGAGAAGGAATGTACACCAATCATGGCGGTTGTCCCTCTGGTGGTGTTATTGTAAAAATCGGCTATGTGTCTGGTCGTCAATGTATTGTTGTAGCTAACGATGCCACGGTTAAAGCTGGAGCTTGGTTTCCAATCACTGCCAAAAAGAATTTGAGAGCCCAAGAAATTGCTATTGAAAATAAGTTACCCATTATTTATTTGGTTGATTCAGCTGGTGTTTATTTACCCATGCAAGATGAGATTTTTCCAGACAAAGAACATTTTGGACGCATCTTTAGAAATAATGCCATAATGAGTAGTATGGGGATAACCCAAATTTCGGCCATAATGGGCAGTTGTGTAGCTGGTGGAGCTTATCTGCCCATTATGAGCGATGAAGCTATTATTGTGGATAAGACAGCGAGTATATTTCTAGCTGGAAGCTATTTAGTTAAAGCGGCAATTGGAGAAAGTATCGACAATGAAACCCTTGGCGGGGCCACAACACATTGTGAAATTAGTGGCGTAACAGATTATAAAGCCACAGACGATAAAGATGCTTTGGATAAAATTAAAACGATAATAGATAAAATTGGTTATTCGAATAATGCTGGTTTTAGTCGAATAAAATCGATTAAGCCCAAAGATAATCCAGAAGATATCTTTGGAATATTACCGCGTTCAAGAGCAGATCAATATGATACTTTCGAAATTATCAAACGTTTGGTTGACAACTCCGAATTTGAAGAATATAAAGCCGGTTATGGTAAAACAATTATTACGGGTTATGCACGCATTGACGGTTGGGCAGTTGGCATAGTAGCCAATCAAAGAAAATTGGTCAAAACTAAGCAAGGTGAAATGCAATTTGGAGGTGTTATTTACAATGATAGTGCCGATAAAGCCACAAGGTTTATTTCCAATTGTAATCAGAAAAAAATCCCTTTGGTTTTTCTTCAAGACGTCACAGGGTTTATGGTTGGTAGCAAAAGTGAACATAGTGGTATCATCAAAGATGGTGCAAAAATGGTCAATGCCGTTAGTAATAGTGTAGTTCCAAAATTTACCATCATTATGGGAAATAGTTATGGTGCAGGAAACTATGCCATGTGTGGAAAAGCATATGACCCAAGATTAATTGTGGCTTGGCCCAGTGCCGAATTGGCCGTGATGAGTGGGAATAGCGCATCAAAAGTTTTACTACAAATCGAAACAGCATCGCTAAAAAAACAAGGGCAGAAAATTTCCAAAGATCAAGAGAAGGAGCTACTGTCCAAAATCAAACAAAAATATGACGAACAAGTATCGCCATATTATGCTGCAGCTCGGCTATGGACTGATGCCGTTATTAACCCATTAGAAACAAGAAAATGGATTAGTATGGGCATAGCAGCAGCCAACCACGCTCCTATTGAAAAAGATTTTAATTTAGGAGTGATCCAAGTCTAATTGTCCTAATGTTGTTTTACGCTTAATTTTTCCAGATTTTGTTTCAAGAAATTGAGGGATAAAAAAGATTTGTTTTGGTCGTTTTTTAGAATCTATTTCATCCCACTTTAGGTTTAAGTCTTGAGGAGTCCCTTCAACGACTAAAATCACTTTTTGACCCAAATGCTCATCTGGAAGAGAAGCCACAAAAAATCGATTTTTTATCTGTGGCTCTAATTGTTGTTCCAATTCTTCAGGAAAAATTTTAAGGCCACCAGAGTTAATAACGTGATCCAATCGGCCTTTCCAGATAAATTCGTATTTAGAAATTAGTTCAACAACATCCTTGGTGTTCAAGACTTCTGGGGTAAGTTTTGGAGCCTTTATCGTTAAGCAATTATTGTTATTAACGCCTAGTGATATACCTGGTAATGTTTTAAAAATTGTATCGCCCAAAGATAAATTTTTGACCGCAATATGACTTACTGTTTCGGTCATTCCAAAGGTTTCATAGATTGAAGATTGACAACCGATCAGCTCATTTTTAAATCGTTCTGAAACAGGGGCACCACCTACCAACAATGTTTTGATTTGATTAATTTTAGTTAAAGAATTTTTAAGCTGTAACGGCACCATGGCCGAAAAATCATAATCTATAGAAATCGATTCCAATGGATTTGAAGTGGGTTCAATATAATCTAAATTTAAGCCTAAAATCCATGCCCGGACAAACATCATCTTCGCGGCGATGTAAGCAAAAGGCAGACAACAAAGCGCGGAATCATTGGGTTTTAAATTAAAAAATATTCCCGTTGCATTAGCAGAATTAATAAATGATTGTTTTGAAATACTGATCGTAGTTGGTTTTGAAGTTGTTCCGGAGGTTTGCAAATAGATTTGGGAGGTGTTATCGGTCCAATTTAAAATAAATTGTCCCAGATGCTGTTCATTTTCATTTCCTTCTTTAACAAAACTATAAGCTAATGACTTAATGGCCTCAAATGAAAAATATTCACCATTTAAACGAAATGCAGAGTGTGGTGTGATATAGTTGATAGCAGTATCCAACGATTAGTCTTTTGTAACAGACCCAAATAATTTTTTATTCCAATTATTCCACTTGTACTTTTTTGCAAATACAAACAAAATTAGTGGGTAAATAACCAACAGGGGAAAAAATAGTTCTAAATTTCCGAGTTCAGGTTCGGAGATGTCTTTAAAAATTGAATGGGTTTGAAAAGCAGTCCAATCGGCTGTCATTAACAAAGCTCCAAATAAATTATTGGCAGCGTGAAAACCTAATGCCAATTCTAAACCTTCATCCATAAGCGTCATGATGCCTAGAACAAAGCCTGTCCCCACATAATGAAACAACAAAATATGACCAAGTTTATCGATTTCAGGATTGGCAAAATGCATCAATCCAAAGAGCGTTGATGTTAGAAATAGTGGAATCCACCTGTTCTTGGTTAATATCCCTATTCCTTGCATCAAATAGCCTCTGAAAAAATATTCTTCAAAACTAGTTTGCAGTGGAATAAAAATAAGTGAAACCAATACTAAAATGGCGAATGGGATTGGATCAAAATTGACTGAATAGTTTTCAGGTTCAACATTATATGTAATAATAATTGAAACTATTGTAAAACTTCCCCAGATTAGAAAAGCAAACCAAAAGCGACCCCAATCTATTGATGACCTAGAAGTTGTGAGGCTCGTAAAAGTTTGTTTATGGATATATTTAACCACTATTATCAATACTAGTAATCCAACTGTAAAGGATAACAGCATCAAAAATAAATTTAGATTAGAGTCTAATAATTTGAGGAGCTCGTAGGGGTTTTCTAGGGCGTCCAAACTCTTGCCACTTTGAAAGGCCTTCATGGCCAAAGAGATGGTGTGGGGAATTTGCCCGATTACTATACCGACAAAAACAATTACAATACCGATGACATAGAGCCACCAGTCGTTGTTAATTTTAAAAGCTTGTTTGATATACATAGTCTAAAATTTTTGGTTCCATTTTTTAGATGGATTGTACTGTAAATATCCATTTTTTATTTCTAATGGAGCGCATATATTATTTGTAAATAATTGACCTGTACCCAAGCCTTGTGGCATGGATACGCCTAGATCATGGGTCCATTGTGCTATAGCATTTAATCCAATATTACTTTCCAAGGCACTTGTAACCCACCAACCGATTTGGTGTTTATCAGCTAGATCAATCCAAGATTGACTACTTGAGAATCCACCAAGAAGAGTTGGCTTTAGAATGATATATTGGGGTTTTATGGTTTGTAGCAATTTTTGCCGGTGTGTTACATTGTAAACCCCAATTAATTCTTCATCAAGTGCGATGGGAATTGGGGCGTTGAGGCAAATATGTGCCATATCCTCCCATTGTCCCTGACGAATGGGTTGCTCTATGGAGTGGATGTCAAATTCGGATAATCTTTTCAGCTTTTCAAGTGCGGATTGTGTTGAAAATGCACCGTTGGCATCTAAACGAATTTGAATGAATTCGGAGCCAAATTCTTCTCGGATTGACTTGATAATTGAAAGTTCTGTATCAAAATCGATAGCCCCAATTTTGATCTTAATACACTTAAAGCCAGATTCGATTTTTTCTTTAATTTGGGTCTTCATAAAGGATTTATCGCCCATCCATATAAGTCCATTGATGGGAATTGAGTCTTGACCTTGTGTAAATTTTGATGGAAATAAGACATACGGGTCATTTGCTTCAAAATCTTTAAAGGCCATTTCTAAACCAAAAATAATGGCGGGATATTCTTGCAATTTTTCACACAAAAAAGCGAGTCCTTTTGAGATGTTATCACATGCCCATTTTAGTTTTATCTCATAATCTGGTCGGTCATCACAACTAAGGCCTCGGAACATTCCACACTCGCCTATCCCTTGCCGTTCGTAAGCTCTAATTTTTATAAACCAAGTGTCTTTGTGGGTCAGGATTCCTCTCGACGTACCACTAGGTCGTATGAACTTTAATTGATATTTAAAAAATGTAGCTTTCATTTTAATTCATTAAGAAATAGTGCTCAATAATTAGCGCCGCAGAAAACAATAAAGATAACACAAAAGTCGATAGTGCTACTAGTTTCAAATGTGGATCAAAGTGTTTTGGATTTTTTATTTTGTTAACTGCTCTAAGATGGAATAATAACGGTACAAATGCCACCCAACTGATGAGTATCAGCTTGGAAAACATCAAAATAATTTGAAAAACGATCATTGACAATAGAGCCAAAAGAATGATAAAACAATGATATAATTTTGCTTGACGGATTCCTAATAATCCAGCCAATGTAAATTTTTTAGATTTCAAATCTGAATTTAAATCTCTCATATTATTTAAATTCAAAACAGCAGTGCTTAAAAGTCCGATGGTTGATGCCGGAAAAATCAAACGAAAATCAATATGTTTAGAAAACAAAAAAAATGTGCCAAATACACTAACCAAACCAAAAAACAAAAACACCATAATATCGCCTAAAGCTCTGTAACCATAGGCCGATTTGCCGACGGTATAAGTAATAGCCGCATAGATGGAAAGACCGCCAAGTATTAAAAATATTATGGCGGTTAAGAGTTGATGCTTTCCTAAAGAGACCCAAATAAGGGTGATAGATAGAAAAGCGCTAATCAATGTATTTAAAACAACGGCTCTTCGCATTTGTTTTGGCGAAATTGTTCCGCTCTGAATCGCTCGTTTCGGTCCCAATCGAGAGTCATTATCTGTTCCTTTTACACCATCACCATAATCATTTGCAAGGTTGGATAATATTTGAAAACTTAATGTAGTTAAAATTAATAATGAAAAAATAAGCCAATCGAAGTACCCTAAAAAATAAGCATAACCAGATCCGACAATTGTTCCTGAAATGGACAGTGGTAGTGTGCGTAGTCGAAAGGCTGAAATCCAGGACTTTAGGTTGGCCATATCAGGGAATCCATTTTTTGTTGAAATTTGGGGGGCGTTTTTCTAAAAAAGCATCTCTACCCTCCTTGGCTTCGTCGGTCATATAGGCCAATCGTGTGGCTTCGCCGGCAAAAACTTGTTGGCCTACCATACCGTCATCGGTTAGATTCATTGCGAATTTTAGCATCTTGATAGAGATTGGAGATTTGGCTAGAATTTCTTGAGCCCAATCATAGGCGGTTTGTTCTAATTGATCGTGTGGGATAACGGCGTTTACCATCCCCATTTCATAAGCGTCTTGAGCCGAATAATTTCGTCCAAGAAAGAAAATTTCTCTGGCCTTTTTCTGACCAACCATTTTCGCTAAATAAGCTGATCCATATCCTCCGTCAAAACTCGTAACATCGGCATCTGTTTGTTTAAATATGGCATTCTCTTCGCTGGCTAACGTTAAATCACAAACCACATGAAGACTATGCCCACCACCGACTGCCCATCCTGGCACAACGGCAATTACAGCTTTTGGCATAAATCGAATCAAACGCTGGACCTCCAAAATATTCAAACGATGATAGCCATCTTGACCAACGTAACCTTCGCTGCCTCGCGCTTTTTGATCGCCACCGCTACAGAAAGAATATACACCATCCTTTGGAGAAGGCCCCTCTGCACTGAGCAAAACGACGCCTATGGAAGTATCTTCATTGGCATCGTGAAAAGCTTTAAGAAGCTCCTGCGTTGTTCGAGGACGAAAGGCATTTCGAACCTCCGGTCGGTTGAAGGCAATCCGAGCGACGCCATTGTGTTTTTTGTAGGTTATGTCCTCGAATTCAATTGCTGTTTTCCATTTAATAGTGCTCATGTCTAAAATTTATGCTGTCACCAAGTATATACCATCGGCCTCCAAACGAATTAACCGTTGCTTGTACAACGCGCCAATAGCTTTTTTAAAACTCTTTTTACTCATTTGTGCCACAGATTTTATGGTTTCAGGAGACGATTTATCATTGATGTTCAAAAAACCATTTTGTCTGTGAATCAGATCCAGAAGCAATTGAGCGCTAGGTTCAATATTTCTGTAGCCAATTTTTTGTAAGCTGATGTCTAATTTATTTCCTGGACGAATTTTTTTAACAACCCCCTTAAGTTGGTCTCCAATATTTAAATCTTGAAAAATAGAATTGCTGTAAACCAATCCTAAATGGGTTTTGTTCACAATAACATTCATGCCAATTTCTGAGGGGTGAGAGACAATTAAATCGACTTCGTCATAAAGAGAGACGGTCAATTCTGAATTATCTAGAAACCTATTGGTTTTACTGGAGGCTACCAAGCGGTTGGTTTTTTCATCTAGATAACAATAGACCAGATACCACCCGCCTTTGACCATTTTAAATGCTTGTTCCTTAAATGGACAGAATAATTCTTTAACCATTCCCCAGTCTAGAAATGCGCCAAAGTCGCTGATAGCATTACAGCGTAACAACGCAAAGTCACCTTTTTTGATGTGGGGCTTGTCGGTTACTGCAACAAGGCGTTCTTCGTTGTCTAAATAAACAAAAACATCGATATCATCTCCAATGTTAAAATCTTGTGGAACATATCGGTTTGGCAAAAGAACTTCGTTATCTTCATCATCACCCAAGAATAACCCTGGATCTGTATCCCTTAAGATTTTTAAGTTGTTAAAAGCACCTATTTCAATCATTAGACAAAGGTAACAATTCTGATACAGAATTTGTACTCACATGATTTTATATTACAAAAAAACACCATAATCGTATGGTGTTTTAGGAGATAAAAATGTTTAGAATTAGTTGTAGCTTGATTCTTTACCAAAAAGTTTAACCAATTAATAATAGACTACTGCGCGGTATTTATTTCGATTGGACGGACCATATACTGTAAGAACTTTTTGAATGGCTTGATCTAACTCTGGGGAGTCATTAAGACCTAGTTTTTTAATTAAAAAATTATTTTTAATTAATTTTAATTCGGAAGGATTAGAGCCAGAAACCATACTAGCATCATTGTTGTAAATGGCTGGTCCACACCCGATAGTTACTTTTGTTAATAAATCAAGATTGAGTTCAACACCACATTTTGTTTTTAAATCGTCAGTGTATTTGACAATAAGTTGTTCTCTTTTGTTCATAATATTTGGGTTTAAAAATTATAATAGTTTAGGATACAAACATTGAATCCCCAATGATTGGACGCTAAATTTTAAAGTAAGTCACATTAAATTTTAGTTTTATTTCAGAGCATCAAAATATGAAAGTAAAACTTTATCGTTTAAATTGGATGGCGTGAAAATTTCAAGTAATTTGGGATGGTCTCCGGTTGCGAAAAAGGTTTTTAAAGCCTGTTTAAGATTTTCAGATGAATGGGATTCAAAATAGTCAAAATCATAGGCTTTGGCTATGTCTTTAGCCGTTCGTTCATGTTTGGTTTCAAAAAAAGTTTCAAACAGCTCTGAATTATCATTGCCAGGAAGTATTCTAAAAATACCGCCTCCTTTATTATTAATCAAAATTACTCTGAAATTGGAAGGCACATAGGCATTCCAAAAGGCATTAATATCATAGAAAAAACTTAGATCACCTGTAATTAATAGGGTTGGAAGTTTTGAAACCACAGCCGCACCAACAGCAGTGCTTGTTGAACCATCAATACCACTTGTTCCTCTATTACAGTACAATTTGATTGAAGGATGAAATTCAAATAATTGTAAGTATCTTATGGCAGAGCTGTTACTTGACTGTACCATATAATGATTTGGTATAGCATCGGATATTAGCTCAAACGCTTTGAAATCACAAAAAGGCATAGAACTGATGTAAGATTTGTGTTTATCAAGTCGGCTTAGTTTTACGGTATTCCAAGTTTTGAAATATGAGGATGATTTGGGATGCGAATCCCTAAAAATTGCATCAAAAAATAAATTTGGATTACATGCAAAATGTTGATTTAGAGCAAAATACGTATCATTTGCCCTAAATTCATCGACATGCCAGTGATATGTGGGTTTAAATTCTCGAAGAAAAGCTTTTATTTTTTTGGATATAATCAAACCACCAAAAGTGAGTAATAACTCTGGTTGAAGGTTCGCAAAATCTTCCTTATCAAGCGGCGCAATAAGTTGGTCAATAAAAGGGAAAAAATTCGGATGGTGTAAATTCGATGTCGTTTCTGTTAATACAATTACTGAGGGATCTTGAGCGAGCTGTTCGATGTATTCTGAATTTATAATATTCGGCGCATTGACGCCGACCAATACCATTTTCTTTTGTGCATTATTCCAAGTTCTGATGGTTTTATGGCTTAAGTTTAAGGATTGGGAAGGCTTTTTAAGGAAAGGTTGAATGTTTAATAACTCAGGATTTGTGACTGTGTCATAAAGCGGTTCGTCGAAAGGAACATTAATATGAACTGGTCCCATTTTTTGTTGAGCTGTGTCAATAGCCTTCAGAATGAGATTTTTTGCTTTAACCTTAGACGATTGTAAGCTAGAAAATAATTTTGGGGTTGGAGTTTCCAAATTGGCTTCAAACAAAATGTGTTTTCCAAAAGCGTGAGGTTGAATAATGGTTTGGCCATCACCAATATTAATAAGGTGTTCTGGTCTATCTGCCGAAATAACAATGAGTGGGATACCAGTGTAAAAAGCTTCTGCTACAGCAGGATAATAGTTAAGTAATGCGCTTCCCGACGTACAAATTACGGCCACAGATTCTGCGGTTTGTTGCGCAATACCAAGTGCGAAAAATGCAGCAGATCGCTCATCAACAATGCTGTAACACTTAAAAAACGGTTGATTTGTAAATCCGATTGTAAACGGTGCATTACGGCTTCCAGGGGAGATAACTATATTCTTTACTGCTTTTGCTTTACAAAGCTGAATGACGTACTGAGCAAGAATGTGTTTTGGCCATTTCATTAGGATGCAAAGTTACCGATTTTACGACGTTAATCCGTATTAAAAAATAGGAAATTTTAGCATTTAAAAAATGGATTTAAGTGTTTGTATTTTGACTTCAGTTTCATTCCATTCAATTTTTGGGTCAGACTTTGAAGTGATTCCACCTCCTGCAAAGAGAGTCGCAGTCGCATTTTTAACATGCATACAACGCAGATTCACAACCAAATGTGTCGATGGTGTGGACTCGTTTGAAGTATCGTTTATATGACCTAAAAACCCAGAGTAAAAAGAACGATTTATGGACTCGTTTTGAAGAATAAATTTTTTTGACAATGATTTTGGTGTTCCACATACCGCTGGAGTGGGATGAATATTTGAAATAAGTAAGCCCAAAGAATTCTGAGAATCATTTAATTGACCCGTAATTAAAGTCTGAAGATGAACCAATTTCCCAGCCCGTATAGTCTTTGGCTTGGATACTTTTAAGCTATGCAAATAGCCAGACAAAGACTGGCGTAAATAATCTGTTACAAAGGCTTGTTCTTCAAAATTTTTATCATCCCAATCAACCTCTAAAGTACCGTTGTAAGTTTTTGTACCTGCCAAAGCCATTGTTTTGACCAATTTGTTGGATACACTTAGAAGCGTTTCGGGTGAAGCCCCAAGCCAAAAGCCTGTTTTGGGATGGAACCAACAGTAGGTGTAGGCTTCAGGATAGGCTTTTGAGATTGAAAAAAATAAGGAACATATATCAATATTATCAAAATTTAAAATTGAATGACGTGCTAAAACAATCTTTTTTAATTTTGAAGTTTTAATATAATTTATGGCTTCATTCACCATTTTTATATGACCGTCTGCATCTGGAGTTGATGTGGTATATGAAAAACGCTTTTGTTCAAAATAATCCATTTTAAAATTCAATGCCTCTGAATTATCATTGGGAATCAGATAGGTATTTTGATTTGAATCAAAAGGAGCCAAAACAAACCCACTCTCTGTATAATCATTAACTGTGTATGAGTTAGCATTTTTTTGAAATAAAGCCTTAAATGAATGTTGCCCAAAAGAGGAGTAGATGACAAAAGGTTGATCCCTTTCGATTTGCGCTGATATACGTTGAGAAATATCGTTAAAGATCATAGTAGCGCTACTATTTTGGTAATGTTATCGTTGTAAGTTTACAAATTGATATAAGTTGATTCTCATCGTTTGTTACTTTTATATCAAAGACTTGGGTGGTTCTTCCTTTGTGTATACAAGTGGCATTAGCATACACAAATCCAGACCTGACGCTTTTAACATGTTGAGCAGAAATATCTATCCCACGAACATAAAATGATTTAGTATCTAAAAAAACATGTGCAGCAAAACTTCCAACGGTTTCAGCCAAAGCAGCTGTAGCACCACCATGTAAAACGCCGTCGGGCTGATGAACTTTTGAATTAACAGGCATTTTTGCAACGATAAAGTCCTCTCCAGCATCGATGAATTCAATAGACAGGGTTTCCATCAATGTGTTTTTGGTGGCCTCGTTTGCTTTTTCTAGAATATATGTCTTTGAAAGGGTCATAAAATAATTTTAAATAAAAATACAAAAGTAATATTGATAGAAAATAATTGAATGGTTAAAATAATCGCAAAAAAAAAGCGCAATTTTTCAATTGCGCTTTTAATGTAATTAAAATGATATTACAAATTAGGCAGTCTTCTTAACAGCAAGGCTGTAAATTACAAGACCAAATCCAATTTTGTTGATTGCATCAGCAATATTATACCATACGTCCATTGCAAGACCTTCAGTTGGTAGTACATCGTACCATCCTTCTGTACCAGCCATGTAACCGATCGGGTAGATTGCCCAACCAACTAGAACGAACCAGCATAAAATCTTGTGAGCGGAAGCAACGTCTTCACCAGCTTCTTTAGCTAATTTTGCAGCTCCACCAAGCCAGATTTCGTATACAATTACGAAATAAGCTACACCAGAGATAGTACCCCACATTACGGCGTTGCCCATTGTTTCTCCAAAATAACCAGTAACTAGCATTACAACCGAAAGGCCAATTAATTTCCATAAGAGGCTTTTTGTTGCACCAGCTACCTTCAATATAAGATAGAATTCAACACACATTAAAGGAACAGTTAAGATCCAATCTACGTAGCGGAAGGCCGTGACATTAGATACGTCTCCTGCCATAGAAGCATCTCGCATGTACCAATAGTGTACTGCTGCAATAAATGTGATTAAACCAGAAACAAGAACGGATGTTCTCCATTTTTTGTCAAATTGGTTTAGTGAAAGAAAAAAGAAGGCAGAAGCTGCCATCATAGCCATACATCCAATAAAGAATGTAAAATTCACAGGGTCGTTAACGTCTCCGCCGCCAGCGACTAGTGGTAAGAATAAATTTGTCATTTTTTCTAATTTTTGTTAGTTTTGTTTAAACAAATGTACAATTTTTTGTACATAATTTTATGAAATTCCTCTTTTTTTAACCCAAATGTGATTATTTAACAATTTTTTATGAATTTTATTTACAGATTCTCAATTGTCGCCAGCTTTCTTGGCTTATGGATATCTTCCCTGTTACCTGAGAGATTTGAGCTATTTTTGGGTTTTATTTTAATTTTTACATTCGGAATGGTACATGGATCTAACGACATCATGATTGTAAATACGTTAAATTCAAACAAAAAAAATCATAATTTTAAGATTTTATTAACATATTTAATTGTAGTCTCCACTGCGGTACTTATATTTTACTTGCTTCCGACATTGGCCCTAACGTTGTTTATTCTTTTCAGTGCTTACCATTTTGGTGAACAGCATTGGAATGAAGCACTTCAAAACTGGAAAGGTCCTATGAAGCGATTATTCTTCTTCTCCTATGGTTTATTGATTTTGTTTTTAATTTTTAATTCAAATATTACAGAAGTAAAAGATATAATTTATGACATTTCTGCATATAATGTATCAAATCTTTATTCAACTCAAATGATATGGTCTTTGATTATTATTTTATTTGTTTTAACTCTAGTTCATGTTATTAAACAAAAAACAAACATCAATACTATAATCAAAGAACTGTTTTCTTTACTGGTTTTGATTGTTATCTTTGAGTCGTCAACATTAATTTGGGGATTCTGTATTTATTTTATACTCTGGCATAGCATCCCTTCGTTGTTAGATCAAATCACATTTATTTACGGTGACTACAAAAAGAAAAGTGTCATAAAATATACCCTAGAGGCACTTCCCTATTGGATTGTTTCTATGGTGGGTATAGCAGCCTTGTATCTATTATTCAAAGATGATAAACACTTCTACAGCTTATTTTTTGCTTTTATTGCGGCCGTGACTTTCCCACATGCATTTGTTATGCTAAAAATGTTTTCCAGTAAAATAAAAGCATAAAAAAAAGCACAACTACAACGCGTTGTGCCTTTTAAAATTGGTGCTATTTAATCCTATTTCACTTCTTCGAAATCTACATCTTCAACGTTGTCTCCTTCGGCATTTGCATCTTGTTGAGCAGCTGGATCAGGATTTCCTGATGGTTGGGCCTCTTGTTGTGCTTTGTACATTTCTTCACTAGCAGACTTCCAAGCATCATTTATTTTCTCTAAAGCAGGGTCAATGACTGCCAGATCTTTGGTTTCATAAGCTTTTTTGAGCTCTTCCAATGCAGACTCTATGGGTTGTTTCTTATCGTCAGATAATTTATCACCAAACTCTTTTAACTGCTTTTCCGTTTGGAAAATCATAGCATCAGCACTATTTAGCTTATCTGCCGTTTCCTTGGCTTTGGCATCGGCTTCGGCATTGGCTTCAGCATCGCGCTTCATTTGCTCGATTTCTTCTTCGGTTAGACCCGATGAGGCCTCGATTCGGATATCTTGAGATTTATTAGTCGCTTTATCAGTTGCAGAAACTTTGATGATTCCGTTGGCATCAATATCAAATGTAACTTCAATTTGTGGTATACCTCTTTGTGCTGGTGGAATTCCATCTAAATGAAATCGTCCAATGGTTTTGTTATCACCAGCCATAGCACGTTCGCCCTGCAATACGTGGATTTCTACAGAGGGTTGGTTATCAGCTGCCGTTGAAAACACTTGAGATTTTTTTGTGGGGATTGTTGTATTCGCTTCAATTAGCTTTGTCATTACATTACCCATAGTTTCAATTCCCAGGGATAAAGGTGTAACATCTAATAGTAGTACGTCTTTAACATCACCCGTTAAAACACCACCTTGGATGGCAGCCCCAACTGCCACAACTTCGTCTGGATTTACACCTTTGTTAGGTTTTTTTCCAAAAAATTGTTCAACAGCTTCTTGTACGGCAGGAATTCGTGTTGACCCACCGACCAAAATAATTTCATCAATATCACTCTTGGACAACCCTGCTGCTTTCAAAGCCGTCTCACAGGGTTTAATCGTTCTTTTAACCAAGTCATCTATGAGTTGCTCAAACTTTGAACGGGTTAAAGTTCTAACTAAATGTTTTGGACCACTGGCTGTTGCTGTTACATAAGGAAGATTAATTTCAGTCTGCGCTGAAGACGATAGTTCAATCTTGGCTTTTTCTGCGGCTTCCTTCAAACGTTGCAGAGCCATTGGATCTTGTCTTAAATCCATATTTTCATCTGCCTTGAATTCTTCGGCTAACCAGTTGATGATTTTTTCATCAACATCATCTCCCCCTAAATGTGTATCACCGTCTGTTGATAACACTTCGAATACACCATCTCCTAACTCCAGAATTGACACATCGTGCGTACCACCACCGAAGTCAAATACAACAATGGTTTGGTCTTTACCCTTTTTGTCTAGACCATAAGCCAAGGCTGCAGCTGTTGGTTCGTTGATAATCCGTCTAACTTTAAGTCCTGCAATCTCACCTGCTTCTTTTGTCGCTTGGCGCTGAGCGTCATTAAAGTAGGCCGGAACAGTTACAACGGCCTCTGTTACTTCTTGATCTAGAAACTCTTCCGCGGTTTTCTTCATTTTTTGAAGTACCATAGCGGATAACTCTTGTGGTGTGTACAAACGTCCGTCGATATCTACTCGTGGGGTATCATTGTCCCCTTTGACAACACTGTAGGGTACACGTCCAATTTCTTGTTCGGATTCCGAAAATTTATTTCCCATGAAACGTTTAATTGAATAAACGGTTTTTTTGGGGTTTGTTACCGCTTGACGTTTAGCTGGATCTCCAACTTTTATTTCACCACCATCAACAAATGCAATAACTGATGGCGTTGTGCGACGTCCTTCAGCATTAGTAATAACCACGGGCTCATTGCCTTCCATAACTGAAACACAGGAGTTTGTAGTACCGAGGTCAATTCCAATAATTTTACTCATAATTTATATTTTTAATTTAAAATCAGTTTTAATGTTAATCTTTTACACAGTGTCAATCTTTGTGCCATGACACAAAATCTGACAAGCTGTCATATCACTAATGTTCTTTTTCATTACTTTTACAAAAAAAATTATAATGACTAACAAATCCGAATATAAGAGAGTCACAGTAAAATCTCTTGTTGATATGAAGTCCAATGGCGAGAGAATTTCCATGCTTACAGCATATGACTATACCATGGCAAAAATTGTAGATAGCGCCGGAGTTGATGTCATTCTTGTTGGGGATTCGGCGAGTAATGTCATGGCAGGTCACGAAACCACACTTCCAATCACTCTAGACCAAATGATATACCACGCATCTTCTGTTGTTCGGGCTATAAATCGAGCTTTGGTAGTCGTAGATTTACCCTTTGGAACTTACCAAAGCGACTCCAAAAAAGCACTGCGATCAGCGATTCGTATTATGAAAGAAAGCGGTGGACATGCAGTTAAGCTAGAAGGTGGTAAAGAAATTAAGGATTCTATTAAAAAAATCTTAAACGCTGGTATTCCGGTCATGGGACATTTGGGGCTTACGCCTCAATCCATTTACAAATTTGGAACCTACACAGTTCGTGCTAAAGAAGACGAGGAGGCCAAAAAATTAATTGAAGACGCTAAAATGTTGGAAGAAATTGGCTGTTTTTCAATAGTTTTAGAAAAAATTCCCGCTAAACTGGCTAAAAAAGTAGCCCATTCTGTGACAATCCCAGTAATTGGTATTGGTGCTGGTGGTGATGTAGATGGTCAAGTGTTAGTTTTACATGACATGATTGGTATGACTCATGAGTTTAATCCTCGATTCTTGAGACGATACATGAATCTTTTTGAATCCATGACTGAAGCCATTGGTCAATATGTCCAGGATGTCAAATCATCTGATTTTCCAAACGCTAACGAGCAATACTAAATATGCCCAGGGTTGTTAGTAAAGTATTCAATCTTCAGGTTGTTTTTGAGGACAATCATATTATTGTTGTAAACAAACGCCCTGGTGATATTGTTCAAGCTGACAAAACTCAAGACATACCCTTGTCAGAAATTGTAAAAGAATTTTTAAAGAAAAAATACAACAAACCAGGGAATGTATTTTTGGGTGTAACCCATCGTTTGGATCGCCCAACTTCTGGGATTGTTATTTTTGCTAAAACCTCCAAAGCCCTGACACGTATCAATGCCATGTTTAAAAATAAATCTATAAAAAAGGAATATTGGGCACTGGTACATCATACACCAAAAAAACCAAATGACACCCTGATTAATTGGTTGGTGAAAAATCCACGAAATAACACAACAAAGGTGTATGACAAAGAAATTCCAGGAAGCAAATTGGCTATTTTACACTACAAGCTAAAAGAAAAATTGAACAACTATACACTGTTGGAAATCAACCTTGAAACTGGTCGTTCACATCAAATAAGAAGTCAATTGTCTCACATCAATTGCCCTATAAAAGGGGATCTTAAATATGGCGCCAAAAGGAGTAACCTAAACGGAGGAATCCATTTACATGCAAAAACTGTTATCTTTGAACATCCTGTATCAAAAGAAACCCTACATCTACAAGCCCCTCTCCCATACGACCCGTTGTGGAACAAGTGTTTTCAAAATATTACAAAATCATGACCATCAAGCAACGCCTTAATCATCATAAAGAATTTTTTCAATCTGGTAGATCCAGGGATATTAACTTTATAAAATCTAAACTTTTAAAACTTAAAACAACCATTCTTGAACAAGAAGACGCTATATACGATGCTTTGTCCTTGGATTTTAAAAAGTCAAAGTTTGAAACCTATTTTAGTGAAATTGGAATTGTAGTTTCTGAAATAGAAATGACAATAAAGCACCTCAAAGCTTGGTCGAAACCAAAAAAGGTTCGTTCAGCAGCCCTAAACTTTCCATCAAAAGATTATATCTACAGTGAGCCGTACGGAACAGTACTCATTATAGCGCCTTGGAACTACCCCTTTCAACTCGCTATAGCGCCAATTATTTCGGCCATAGCCGCCGGCAATACAGTAGTGCTCAAACCTAGTGAATTAACCTCAAACATTGCAAAACTGATTGAAAAGATTATCAGTTCTGTTTTTGATTTTCAACATGTTAGTGTGGTGCAGGGTGGCGTTCCTGAAACTACAGAATTATTGAGAGAAAGATGGGACTATATTTTCTTTACTGGAAGTGTGCCGGTTGGAAAAATAGTTGCCAAAGCAGCGGCACAATACATGACCCCAGTTACTTTAGAATTAGGTGGTAAAAATCCCTGTATTGTTGATAACAGCATAGATTTAAAATTAACCGCAAAACGATTGGTTTGGGGAAAATTTGTTAATGCTGGCCAAACCTGTATAGCGCCAGATTATATTTTAGCTCACAAGTCTATTAAGGCTGAGCTTATCATCAACTTAAAGAAAGAAATATTAAAAGCATATGATGAAGATGCTTCTATGTCAAGTGACTATCCACGTATCGTAAACGCCAAAAATTTTAAGCGTTTGACTCACATGCTTAAGGGGGTTACTGTTGTTTTTGGTGGTAAAACCAATGAAAATGATAATTACATCTCCCCAACAATAGTTGATGAGCCTTCTCTTGAAAGCAATGTTATGAAAGGTGAAATTTTTGGCCCCATTCTTCCCATTCTAGTTTACGAATCAGATGATGATCTGAAACGAATTATAAACCGCTATGAAAAACCCCTTGGTTTCTATGTGTTTTCGGAGCGCAAATCGTTCTATAACACTATGATTAAAACTTTTAGTTTTGGAGGCGGCGCTGTAAACGATACTATGATTCATTTTGGAAATCCAAGACTGCCTTTTGGAGGTGTGGGTGATAGCGGCATAGGTGCCTATCATGGCCGATTGGGATTTGAAACTTTTTCGCATCAAAAAGGGATCACAGTTAAAGCCAATTGGTTGGATATTCCCTTACGTTATGCCCCTTACAAAAATAAATTAAAAGCCCTCAAAAAAGCATTCCGTTGGCTTGGTTAAATCTCAAAATAGATGCGATAGATTTTTATTATAATAAATTTATAACACATTAATTATCAAACTAATACAGGATTTATTTAAATTTATAATTTAATACTAACCCAACCACCCTTATCGATCCAAACTTCGATACTGAATGGCCTCACCAATGTGCAAACTTTTAATAGACTTGGAGTGTTCTAAATCAGCAATAGTACGGGCAACTTTCAATATTCGATCATAGGCCCTAGCAGATAAATTTAAACGCTCCATAGCTTGTTTTAAAAGTGATTTTGAAGCAGCATCTAAAACACAAAATTGACGAATTTGTTTGGTTTGCATTTGAGCATTGTAGTGTATTCCGGTAAAGGTCTTGAAGCGTTCTGTTTGAAGAGATCTCGCTTTGATAACTCGCGATCGTATTACTGTAGAAGACTCTAAATTCTCTTTTTGAGTTAATTTCTCAAATGGAACAGGGGTAACTTCCACATGTACATCAATACGATCCAAGAGAGGTCCTCAAATTTTACCCAAATACCGGTGCATCTCTGCCGGAGATGAAGTAGCAGGAGAATTTGGATCGTTGAAAAATCCACTTGGGCTGGGATTCATACTAGCCATCAGCATAAAACTACTGGGATAAGTCACTGTAAACTTGGCTCTTGATATTGTTACTTCCAGATCTTCAAGGGGTTGACGCGTGACCTCAAGTTCAGAACGTTTAAATTCTGGTAATTCGTCTAAAGATAGTACACCGTTGTGTGCCATAGAAATTTCTCCAGGCTGGGGATATTGCCCACCACCCACCAAAGCCACATCACTAATATTATATAATGTGTACACTTAATATTTAAACATTTATAATGATTTTACAGGTTAAAAGTAGAAATGTTAATAAGTTTCTCTGAATATTAACTAAAAAAAATAAGTGCCCTTTATATATGTATAGACAGGCACAAAAACACTTTAACTATAAATACGCCTAAACCATAATGAGAGAAACGAATATTGAGGAATATGCACACGGATTGACTTGGATGTGTGATTGGAAGAGTACAATAACTATTAGACCAAGCTATAAACTAAAACCTCACACAAGTGATAGACTTATAGAGAGATTAGCGAAGAGATTAAGGGTTCAGGTATTCTACACTATGGAAAGAGATAGAAGCGACGAGATGTATCACTTACACCTGTTATTGAATAAGAATATAGCAAATAAACAAGTATGTCAAGCTACAGGGTTAAATCCTAAAGCGGTTAAGTATAACGAACCTATATATACCAAACAAGCTATAAGTGGGTACATATTAAAACATTTAAACAGAAATAATTCACATCATAACATATACTAAAAATGGAAAAACAATTTGAAACGATATCCATCCAATTCAGAAAAGAGGATAAGGATAAACTAATGAAAAAAGCTGAAGCTAACAGATTAAAGCTATCTAGCTATTTAAGACATCAATTAACTAAAGATTTAAAAGATGGGTAAATATTATACAAGATTAAGTAACGATACGCCTGACCTCATCCAAGTGAATGTAGAGCTAACAAGAACCGAATTAAGCAAGTTAAGACAACTAACAGATGCTAAAGCAAGTGATAGTTTTTCAGAGATTGTCAGAAAGCTAATCAAACAGAGAGGAAGTCGAAGTAAAGTAAAAGTAATTAAGGGTTAAAGTTTACAATAGTTTAATTCTCTTGGTTCTTGAGATAATAACCAAATGCACAAAGAATTGTAACTAATCCAACAAAAATATTTTCAATGGTTTCAGAGTAATCAGATTTGACTATAAAACCACTAATTGAGTGAATTAAATCAGACGTGTTCGAGTTATAAAGAATTGTCAGCCAATTACTTATAATCCACCAAAAAAAGTTTGAGGCAAGAAACCCAATTAAACCAAAAAGTATAACAAGCGATGCAACAATTAAAAATTTCCAAATAATTTTCAAAAAATTAATCATAAACCAAATATAATAAAATATGCCATTTAAAAAGAAAGTCATTTCAATAGACAACGAGGGATTAAGTAGAGCTGAAGCAATCGCACAGGATAAAATTAGCTTATTAGAAAAGGCTATTTCTGAAGCTACTAAACATATTACTGTAAGCGATTTAAAGGCTTTTAGCAAGGACTTTATGTCTTACACTACTAAATGTATAGTCAATAAAAACAAGAGCCTGAAAGACCTTAAATTGAGTAATGAAAAGGTTCTAAATCTATTAGATATTGACCTCAA
Organism: Flavobacteriaceae bacterium; assembly: GCA_049889395.1. Classification (GTDB taxonomy): domain Bacteria; phylum Bacteroidota; class Bacteroidia; order Flavobacteriales; family Flavobacteriaceae; genus UBA3537. The sequence goes on along the minus strand of JBMHDM010000011.1, from coordinate 127,362 downwards.
CCCTATATATGAAATTCAGGTACAATTTGAAGAGAATACCACTCCCCTACATTTCGATGAAAATGGCAAGCCTTACACTCGTGTAGAAAAAGAACCATTTGTTCAATATACCAAGAACGAGGAAGAGAATAGCCGACTTGAAGCTATTAATACACTTATAGAAGCATTTGAGGGAATGGAAGAGTTCTACCACATTTATAGAGGCGAAGTGGCAAGGATGACAAGTAATGCCTTGAGATATGATTTAAGAACCCATTCTTGGATTATTAACCCGATGTTCTTTCGATAGGCACATCCCGTAGGGATCGTGCCATAAAGCATTATTAACGGAAAAATAACGGATGAGGTTTAATAGCGAAACAGGTTCTAAAGCGGGAAAAATAAGTAAACGAGGTTCAGCGTTGCCAATAGATTTAAGAGGTGGTCTGATTGATTTAGTTAGCAGAATACTTAAGGATTTAGATTACAGCAAACTTACGGACAGTCAGAAAATAAAGCTATTAGATGTTGCTCTCAAATACAGTTTACCTAAACTATCAATTGAAAAATATATGCTCGAGAATGAACCACCTAAAGAAATCAGTATAGGTTGGGTTGATGATGATGGTAATGTGGATAGAAAAAATATTGTGTTAGATGAAAACTTTAAACTAACCGACTTAACTGATGAATAGAGGCGGTTTAAATATCGACTATGCACAAGGCTTTAAATTAGAAGAACAAGGCTTTAAACGATATGAAAAGGCTATTAAACATATACTTTCTGCGAAGTATCTTGAGCCTACTACTCGTTCCCTTGTAGATAAAGCGACAGGCACGGACTGTTATGCAAACATACAGGGGAATGTAGTGGGTATCTCATTAAGGGTTAGAAATAAAGATTACAACTCATTTACCTTAAACAGACACATAAGTGATGAACATTCAGAAATTAACAAATGGATTAAGAAAAGAACCATTCAAATAAAACCTGCATACCACTTACAAATTTCTCCTACTAAAGACGGATTAAAAGTTTGGCGTATCAACATAGATGCTTTTTCTCATTTCATTCAACGCCTTATGAATAAATCCATTTTAGGTTCATATTACAATAGTAGTTTGAAATGCTATGAATTTAAGCATAGTGATGTAAGTGGTGTGATGGGTGTTTCAGTCTTTAAATTAGACAACTCGTTTACATAATCTATATTTCGTAAACAAGTTTACATCGTATAAATACAACTTGATTACATAAAATACATATTTATACACATTATATTAACAAGATTTATTATATTTGAGAAATAATAAAAAGATGATTATGCAGACAAGAAACAGAATTACACTAATGCTCATAATTACAATTGCAAGTGTTTTAACGATAATAACTAAATAACAAATGGCTAAAACTGATAAATTAAACTACAATAGCGCAAGAACATACGCTAACGATTTATGGCTGAATTGCGAGAACGAAACAGATAAAAGACTAAAGCTATCTAACAGAATGATGGGTTTAGTTTTATTGATGGGGTTAGAGACAGGTGCGAGAATATCTGACCTTTTAAAAATGAGGTATTCTAACATTGAAGAAATGATAGACAGACCCAATACCTATACTATTACATTTTACGTTGATAAATCTAAAACAAATCATACTTGGGTTATTTCTGCCGACCTTAAAGGAAAAATAGATGCCACAAGAGAATATATGAAAACCTTTCACGGATACTATGGGGATATTATATTCTACAATCCTACAACTGAAAAACAATTCAGTCGCGTATGGGCATCTAAACGAATAGCAGTAGCAAATAGATTAGGTAAAATGGGTGAGGTTATCAAGGTTGCAGGAAGCCATAGTTTGAGGAAAGCATCAGCACACCACTTATTTGATAAAAGTAAAGACTTAAGACTTGTTCAAACTCTTCTTAAACATAAGAATATTGCTACAACAAGCAAGTATTTGGGTCTTGATGAACAGGAAGCGTTATCTAAAGCTATTCACGTTTTAGGGTATTGATTTGTTAATTACGGAGTACAGTTTGTAAAGTCGGGTTGAGGTAATGTCCAAGATGAGGCTTCTAGACTAAACCAAGTGCAAGCTGTTACATTTTCTACACTCCAACCGCTTAAATCTTGGTTAAAAGCCGTTGCATTAAAGAACATATCTTCCATTTGTGTCACGCTACTTACATCCCAATTACCTATGGGCTGATTAAAAACAATTGCACTTTTAAACATCCTGTTCATTAATTCTACGCTACTTACATCCCAACTACTCAAATCTTGATTAAATTCATTATTATGCGTAAACATTTGGTTCATACTTGTAACATTACTAACATCCCAAGAACCTATATCTTGATTGAAAGTAGAATATGAAAACATAGATTGCATATTAGTAACGCTACTCACATCCCAAGAGCTAATATCTTGATTAAATGGAGTGTCTTTAAACATTCCACCCATATTAGTAACATTACTAACATCCCAAGAGCTAATATCTTGATTAAAAGGTGTATTATTAAACACTCCTCTCATATAAGTTACGCTACTCACATCCCAAGAGCTAATATCTTGATTGAAAGGTGTATTCCTGAACATATCACTGATGTAAGTTACGCTACTCACATCCCAAGAGCTAATGTCTTGATTAAAAGGTGTATCCCAAAACATATTACTCATATCAGTAACGCTGCTCACATCCCAAGAGCTAATATCTTGATTGAAAGTAGAATTAAAAAACATAGTACCCATATTAGTAACATTACTAACATCCCAACTTCCAATATCTTGATTAAAATTTGTAGAAACAAACAATTGTCCCATATCGCTAATCATAGAAGTACACACTTTAGTAACATCCTCATCGTTATCAATCATTTGGTCGAGCATTTCTCTATCTACAACAGTATACTCAATCCCATTAACAGTGCCTACATCTCCAACATTAGCATCAGGACAAGCCTTTATAGTAACTCCATTTTCATCTAAATAAACAACATCACAAGGAATATCAGTAGTACTAAAACTAACCTCATCCCCATAAAAGTCCCCTAAATTATTAGTCAAGAATGCTCTAACATAGTATGTAGTATTAGGCGTTAAGCCCTCAATGGTTGTTGATATATTAGTCCCATTAACATTGACTTGAGTGTCTTCTAATGTAGGCTGTATTTCAGTAGAATAAACAAACCCTTGCTCTGTATTGTTAGGCACATCACAGTTCTCTGACACGATACTTATAACTCCATTAAGAGTAGCAGAAGTTTCAGTAATATCAGTTACTTCATTGGTTTCTAATGTAGGCTCGTAAATACAAGGATTGCCCTCGCTATCACTACTACAAGCAAAGATTAATAAAGCGGAGATTAAGATTAGTTTCTTCATTATGGTGTACAATTAGCGAAATTAGGTTTGGGAAGTGTCCATTCTGAAGTTGCCCACCAAAAATTATCACAAGCTGTGACATTATCTACTTCCCAAGAACTTAAGTCTTGGTTAAATTCAAGGCAATTACTTAACATAGACTTCATATTGATCACATTACTAACATCCCAATTTGATATATCTTGATTGAAATCCACATTGTTAAAAAACATCAATTCCATATTGGCTACACTGCTAACATCCCAAGAACTTAAGTCTTGGTTGAAATTATCTGATGAATAAAACATCGCACGCATATTAGTAACATTACTTACATCCCAAGCGCTAATATCAGGATTAAAGGATGTGTTCCAAAACATACCTGACATATCTGTTACTTTACTTACATCCCATTTACTTACATCAATATTTTGATTTCCTGAACCACGATTAGCGAACATAAAGTGCATATTAGTAACATTACTTACATCCCATCTGCTTATATCGTGTGAAAAACCTGTGTTTCCATAATTACTATTAAACAAATCCTCCATACTTGTAACTCTTGATGTACAAATCCGAGAAATGTCATCACCATATTCAATCATCTCATTTAGCATTGAGCCACTTACAATAGTATAAGCTGTTCCGTTCACAACTCCTGTTTCACCAACAATTGCATCGTCACAGGCTTTAATTGTGACCCCATTGCTGTCCAAATAAACTACATCGCAGTTAGATGGTGTATTATTATCATTATTGTCATTCGTATCCGAACTATCATCACTACTACAAGCAAAGATGATAAAGGCGGTAAGTATTAAAATTCCTTTCATATTAGTCTGTGTTGGATGTTTAGTATTTATTCTTTATAATTTGTGTTTTCAAGAAGTGTTCGGTATACACTTGCATTTCCCGTACTAACTAAATATTGATTTAGATATTTGAAACCTTTTTTTTCTAAAGCGTTAAGAACACCTATTGTTCCATTATAAGACATTTGCTTTCCATCTGCACCAAGAATATGCCCTTTACTAATATCTTTCATTTTTCCTATTTGACCATAATCTAAATAGGTGGTTACTTGAAAAGGTTTGAACATTTTAGAGGTTGAAACAACTTCAACATATTTAGCAGGAATATCCTCAAGACTAATTCCGTTGACAGTTTGAGCATTTACTTGAAAAATAGCTGAAACGAACAAGAGTAATAATAATTTCTTCATAGTATTTAATTTTCACTAAAACTACATAAAATAATATAAAGTATTAGTCCAAGTTTGATACATCTGCCTTAAATGTCAACATTATCATACTTCTTAAAATTATCAAACACCCTCTCAAGTGTAGACTTATTTGGTTTAGGTTTTAAGTAGTATTTACTACCCCCCACTAAATAATATTTGTAACTTTTATGAACGAGTTCTTTTCTTTCCCTGTATCCTTGAATATTAAAATTTGTTTCTATGTAATAGTAATCGTCTAAATACTCTATTCTTATATTCTTGATATACTTATGCAGAATATCTCGTTTTTCGTTAAATGATAATTTGCTTTTAACGTTTAACCCCTGAATGAATTTTTCGGACGATATACCCTTTACACTTTTTATTTGATTTTCAAGATTATTGATTAGAAGAGTTTCATCTATGATTTTAGCATCATAACTCTTTTTATAAGTTTCAATATCACTCATAGTTAGCACCCCTTTAATATAAGTTTTCATCACCCTATCAAATTCCTTTTTAAGCGTTTTTAAAGCATCCTTATGGCTTTTTAGCTTATCCCCTAACCTTTTCAGTTCATCACTATTGTTGAGGTTGTTATAATGCTCTTTTACTTTATCATATAGTTTAGCATCGCCATAGAATTTACTCATAACGAATTTTTCTAAAAAGTCAATGTTAATACTACGATTACCACAGTTTAAATCCTTATACCTTTTAGATGAGCACATATAGTAATTATCTTTCTTATTGGTTCTTGTTCTGCCATACATATTACGCCCACACTTTCCACACCTCAACAATCCTTTTAAAAGATACTTATGCTCAACCTTTTTACCGCTATTATTGGCATTGTTTTTAAGGTTTTTATTGACCTGTTCCCAATACAGCTCGTCAAATATTGCAGGGCATTTATATTGCTTTCCTGCAAACTCTCTGATGCCTTTATAGATGGGATTGACTATAAATGAACGTACAGTATTACCCGCCCATTTAATAGATTTCTTTTCTACAGTATTTATATCATCCTCATCGTATTTGTTCTTAATCGTAATTACCCCTTTCCCGATTTTATTGTATCTTGTTGGTACGCCCAAATCATTTAATTTTTCAGCTATTTTATTAGTCCCAATACCGCTTAAAGACCACTTATAAACCTTTCTAATTATTTTAGCCTCATCCTTGTCGATTACAAGCATATTATCCTTGTCTTTAGTGTATCCGTATGGAGTAATTCCGTGTGCTCTACCTTGTTCAGCATTTCTTCTTAAAGCACTTTTTATTTTCCCCTTACCTATCTTGACATAAAAGTTATTAATTAAACTCATTATGTCCCCTGCAAATTCTTCCTCTATTGAAGAGCCTACTATTCCATCCCTGTAGTAAAGAGAAATATTATTGTCCTTAAATAGTTTTTTAATAGCAAATCTTAACTGTGGATTTCTTTCTAATCTTGATTGGTCATAGACGAATACGGAATTAATTTTCCCATCTGTGATGTCATTAAACATCTCATATAGAGCAGGTCTGTCCTCTTCAGATTTAGTTCCACTTATACCCTCGTCGATGTAAACCTTGTATTCAAGATTATTTTTTTTAGCAAACTCAATACCTGTTAGGCGTTGGTCATCTATACTCCTATCTTTACCATCCTCTTTAAGTCTTGATATCCTGCAATATATTCCAAGCATAGTACTTATGTTTTTATTCAAATATAGTTAATGTACACAATATATTATAATACATCTGAAATGGTATGATGTGGGGATCTAAATGGCCGATGCGTCATTAGTCCTGAGCTGGATCGCAAACGACCGACAACAGAATGAATTTTTGTGGTTTCTAATGCCTCTTGTGAGGTCAGAGGGGGTAAAATAGATGGCAATCTTTTAGCTAACATGGTTTTCCCAGAACCAGGCGGACCAATCAGTATAATATTGTGACCGACTGCTGCGGCCATTTCCATATATCTTTTAATGCTCTCCTGCCCTTTTACTTCAGAAAAATCATATTCAGGACGATCTAATGCTTTGATAAATTCATTTTCAATATCAAAATCGACAATATCATGGGGTACATTTTTATCAAAAAAATAAATAATATCCGAGATATGCTCTACTGGATGAATATTCAGCCCTTTGACAATGGCTGCTTCTTTGGCATTTTGTTTTGGAAGAATAAATCCTTCGAAACCCTCTTCCAAGGCTTTTATGGCTATAGAAAGTGCGCCTTTAATAGGTTGCACGCTTGCATACAGAGATAATTCTCCCATAATGATGTACCGCTCCAATTTAGAGACTTTGATTTGCTTTGAAGCTGCTAAAATCCCTAATGCAAGGGTTAAATCATACGCTGATCCTTCTTTGCGCATATCAGCAAGCGACATGTTTATGATAATATTTTTTTCCTGGAATTTTATAGCCATTATTTTGTAGTGCGGCGGCTATTCGAAAATTACTTTCTTTAATGGCGTTTTCTGGAAGACCCACAAGGTTGTAACCAATTCCATTTGTAACATTTACTTCAACAGTAATAGTGAAGGCCTCAATACCAAAGGCTGCACTGCCATATACTTTTTTCAGCATAAGATAGATTTGAGTGTTAAAAGCTAAAAAAAATATTTAAACACTATATAAATTTTTAAATGTTAATGTTTGTTTAATTGTTGGAGTTTTAATTTAAACAAACTTTACTTTTGACATAAATACTTAAACATGGCTAAACAAACTAAACCCACTAAAGATTTCATCATTGAATTGTACATGAAAAATGTATTGTCAAATGGCAAACCCAAAAGTGTTTATGCTTTCGCTAAGGATAATGGCTTTGAAGAATCTGATTTCTATGCTCATTTTGGAACTTTTGATGCGCTTGAAACTGCAATTTTCATTACCTTTTTTGACAATACTATCCAAACGCTCGAAAAAAGTAAAGAATACCAAAACTATAATGCCAAAGAACAACTCTTAAGCTTCTATTTCACTTTTTTTGGCAATCTAACGGCCAACAGAAGTTATGTTGTTGAAGCCCTACAAGTATCAAACAATAAACTTGGTTCATTGAAAATCTTACAAGGTCTTCGCAAAAAGTTTTTAGATTATATCGATCAATTGGATATTGATGTTGCTCAAATTAAAAACAAACATTTCGACGAAGTCAAAGATCGTGTTGTTTTCGAAACGTTCTGGATTCAAATGGCTGCTATTTTAAAATTTTGGTTAGATGACAGTTCTGCAGAATTTGAAAAAACTGATATTTTCATAGAAAAATCCATAGTTGCTAGTTTCGAACTCATTGAGACGAGACCTCTTAAAAGCGTCATAGACTTGGGGAAATTTTTGTTTAAAGAAAAAATTGGCGTCCGCTAATGAAATCTATCGATAAAATTCCAACATCCAAACTCCAGCGGGCCTCAAAATTAGTTGCAACTGGCGCAAAGGTCGGGGTCAATTATATCAAATACTACGGGGATAAGCTTACCAAAACTGAAGCTAAAGCCAAAGAAAATTTAAACCAAAACAATGCTGAAGATATTTATGGCAGTTTAAAGCAGCTCAAAGGCAGCGCTCTGAAAGTAGCCCAGATGTTGAGTATGGAAAAAAATATATTGCCTAGGGCCTATGTTGAAAAGTTTTCATTGGCTCAATTTTCTGTTCCGCCATTATCCTCTCCCCTTGTAATGAAAACTTTCAAAAAATATTTTGGAGAATCTCCATCTGATATATTCGATGAATTTGATCCAGTATCAGTTGGCGCAGCCAGTATAGGACAAGTTCATCGAGCTAAAAAAAATGGCAAACCTTTGGCAGTCAAAATTCAGTACCCTGGTGTTGCAGACAGTATCAAATCGGATTTGGCTATCGTAAAGCCAATAGCTCTAAGGATGTTTAACATTAAAGGAAAAGACTCTGACAAATATTTTAAGGAAGTCGAAGATAAACTCACCGAAGAAACCAATTATCAGTTAGAAATTAAGCAAAGTAAGGAAATTGCCGATGCCTGTAAGCATTTGCAAAATATCGTTTTCCCCGAGTATTATGACGAATATTCGTCCTCTAAAGTCCTCACAATGGATTTTATGGAAGGGGAACATTTATCCGATTTTGTAAAACACAACAAGAATATAGAAAAATCCAATCAACTTGGCCAAGCACTTTGGGATTTCTACATGTACCAAATCCATCATTTGAAGAAAGTACATGCTGATCCCCATCCAGGAAATTTTTTGGTTAACGCCAACAATCAATTGGTCGTATTGGATTTTGGCTGTATTAAATCCATTCCAGATTCGTTTTACGTTCCATATTTTGAATTAGCTGATCAAATTATACTCAATAATCCTGCTTTATTCTCAGAAAAACTATATGAACTTGAAATCCTAACGCCCACGGACACCAGCCATGAGATCGAGTTTTTTACGGATATGTTTCACGAGTTGCTTTCGGTTTTTACACGACCCTTCCAGAATGACATTTTTGATTTTTCTGATCCACAATTTTTCAATCAAATTGGTCAATTAGCTGAACGATACAGTCAAAATACTGATTTACGAAAATTCAATAGTAACAGAGGCTCCAAGCATTTCATCTATATGAACCGGACATTTTTTGGGTTGTATAATTTGATGTTTGACCTCCAAGCTAATAAGATAAAAATTAATCAATTTGAACAATACTTATGATACACTTTAAACGGCAAGATTTTGATCAATTGGACCATATATACAGGATTAACCTGATTAATAGCTGTACTGGGTTCAAATCAGCCAATTTGATAGGTACTAAATCAAATCATGGTATTGCCAATGTAGCGGTGTTCAGCTCAGTTACTCACTTGGGGTCTAATCCGCCTTTACTCGGTATTATTTTTAGGCCAGTTTCAGATGTACCGCGCAACACATACGAAAACATAAAAGAAACAGGTCAATTTACCGTTAATCATGTTTGTGAGAATTTTGTAGAGGATGCCCATCACACATCCGCTAAATATGATAAGGCCATTTCTGAATTTGGTGTAACGAATCTGGAAGAGGAATACAAAAATGGTTGGCATGCTCCATTTGTAAAAAATGCTCCTGTACAAATGGCCCTCACCTATTGCGAGGAGTACAAAATTAAGGCCAACAATACAGTTCATTTGATAGCAGAAATCAAAGATTTATTTATCAATGATGATTTAATTGAAAAAGATGGCTTTATCAATTTGTCAAAAGCAAAAATAATGGCTATCAATGGTTTGGATGGCTACACAACCCCTGTCTTACATAAAAGACTGACATATCAAAGGCCGAAGCCTTTAGTCCATAACAATTATTAATGATTTGAAAAAATCTCATCTTCCGACTAAAGTTTGCGTGGTTTGTGGTCGCCCATTTTCTTGGCGAAAGAAATGGAAACGAGATTGGGAAAATGTCAAATATTGTAGTAAAAAATGCAGCAACAACAAACATCATTAGTCTGGCTCAAGAACAACTTAAGATCACAAGATAACGTAGTCCTAAAGTCAGCTTTAGAACAATCTGAACGGACCATTGCATTATTTTGCATAGATCCAAACCTTTTTAACATAGGGCGTTTTGGCTTCAAAAAAATGGCTGTTTTTAGAGCCAAATTTCTTCTTGAGACACTGGCAGAACTCAAGTCAGAATTAGAAAAATTAAATGTCACACTTTTAGTATATTTCGACCATTCGAAAACAGTCATTCCAAAGCTCGTAGACCGGTACAATATTTCTAATATTTTTTTAGAAAAAGAATGGACTTACGAAGAATCCCTTGAAACTCAGAGTGTCAAAGCCCTAGTGGAGAATAAGGTCCAGTTTCATTCATTTTATGATCAATTTTTGTTTCATCCAGATGATATACCTTTTGTCCCATCAGACACCCCAAAAGTATTTACAGCTTTCCGTAAAATTTTAGAAAAACAATCAGATGTAAGACCAAAAGTAACCGTCCATGCACAACATGAATCTGGTAAGCTAGACATCACACAAAATATTCCAAGCCTCGAAGATCTTGGGTTTAAAAAACCTGAAAAAATTTCGCATTCAGCTTTCCCATTTGAGGGTGGAGAAGTCAATGCCACTAACCGCCTAAAGCACTATTTTTTTGAAACCAAAGCGTTGGGGGTTTACAAAAAAACTAGGAATGGACTAATGGGAACAAATTACAGCTCAAAATTTTCAGCTTGGTTAGCAAACGGAAGTATATCTGCACGTCAAATATATTGGAGTGTCAAAAAATTTGAGGAGGAATTCTATTCCAATCAATCGACTTATTGGCTTGTTTTTGAATTGATTTGGCGAGATTTCTTCAAATATATTTCGCTTAAACATGGGGACGCTATTTTTAAAATTAATGGCATTTTAGACCTGAGTTATAAGTGGTCAAACAATCCGTTGTTCATTGACCAATGGATCAACGGAAGAACTTCAGATGATTTCGTTAATGCCAATATGATAGAACTAAAAAAAACAGGTTGGATGAGCAACAGAGGACGTCAAAATGTGGCTTCCTTTTTCGCAAAAAATCAAAAGCTTGATTGGCGTGTAGGAGCGGCCTACTTTGAATCTATATTGGTCGATTATGACGTCCATAGTAATTATGGAAATTGGATGTATGTTTCTGGTGTTGGCAATGACCCCCGAGACAGAATTTTCAATGTGAAGTCACAGGCAGAGCGCTATGATCCAAATCATAAATTCCGACAACTATGGTTACAATCTAAATTATTTTAAATGAAGACATTACGTTTAATTTTGGGGGATCAACTCAACGCCAAACACTCATGGTTTGAAACTGTTAGAGATGATGTTATTTATTGTATGTTTGAAATGCGCCAAGAGACAGATTATGTCGTGCATCATATTCAAAAAGTAGTTGGATTTTTTGCAGCTATGCGTGATTTTTCAAACCAATTGAAAAACAACGGTCATCAAGTAAAATATCTTAACATAACTGATCCTGAAAATTGTCATGATTTAGAACAAAATATCAAGCAAATTTTAGAAAACAATAGCATAGTTCGTTTTGAATATCAAGCTCCAGATGAATATAGATTAGAGACTCAACTAAGGACAATTTGCGATTCAATTCATGTCGACAGTTCTTGTTTTGACACAGAACATTTTTATACATCACGTGAGGAATTAAGTGTGTTTTTCGAAGGTAAAAAACAACTTTTAATGGAGCGGTTTTATAGATATATGCGAAAGAAACACGATGTTTTAATGCTTGGCGATCAGCCGATTGGTGGGGTATGGAATTATGACCAAAGCAATAGAAAAAAATGGAAAGGTACACCGTCTATTCCGCCGCATTTAGAATTCCCCAACAATGTTAATGGTATAAAGAATGACCTTCATACTGCCCAAATCAAAACTATCGGACGTTTCGAAAAAAATCATTTTGATTACCCAATTAACATCATACAAGCCAAAGAACAGCTAGACTATTTTTGTAAAGAACTTCTTCCCCACTTTGGTGACTTTCAAGATGCATTGCATACTGATCAGGTTTACCTATTTCATTCTCGGCTTTCGTTTGCTATGAATCTTAAGATAATTAGCCCAAAAGAAGTTGTCGATACCGCATTAAATTATTATGGCTCCAATAGCGATATCATAGACATTTCACAGATTGAAGGATTTGTACGTCAAATTATTGGATGGCGAGAATATATGAGAGGAATGTATTGGAAAGAAATGCCCTCTTATTTGGATTTAAATTCATTGAACAATCATGGTAAAATTCCAGATTTCTTCTGGACTGGAAATACAAAGATGAATTGTTTAAAACAAACTATTACAAATTCACTGGACAACGCCTATGCCCATCACATTCAAAGGCTGATGATTACTGGTAATTACCTCCTCCTAACTCAAACTCATCCCGATGCGGTCGATCAATGGTATCTAGGTATTTATTTGGATGCTGTACAATGGGTCCAACTCCCCAACACAAGAGGAATGAGTCAGTATGCCGATGGTGGCAAAATAGCCACAAAACCTTATGTTTCGTCTGGAAGTTACATCAACAAAATGAGTAATTATTGTGGTGGCTGTCAATACAACGTAAAGCTTCGATTGGGCGAAAATGCTTGTCCATTTAATAGCCTTTACTGGAGTTTCTTGGATGATAAAAAACCCTTGTTGTACAATAACCAACGCATGCGGATGATGTATAGCGTTTTGAATAAATTTTCTGCAAATGAGTTGCACGACATGAAAATGAGATCGGCAGAAATCATTGAAAATCCAGATCATTTTTAAATTGTTAAAGAAAGACTAAAAATGTTAATATTTGTTTAATTGTAAGGTTAAATAAACATACATTATATATGTTTGATTGCAATTGACTTGTAATGATTTTAGACTCTACACATCACAACAAAGACCACCAAAAACTTATTGACGATTTTGTTGGTCGTCCCTACACTTTTTGGGAAGCCCTTAAGCGAGGCGGTGTGGGTTCTAAACGAATGATTGTCAAATCTTTGAGTCCAAATTTGAATTTTATCTCAAATCTCTCATCAGATATTAATTATGCCAACATTGAAGTTCGAAAAAAAGGAATACTGATTCGAATTAATAAGGGTTTGAAAAATTATACATGGGCGATACCTTTTTATCAACTTGTATTTTACAAAAGTGACTTTACTAGTATACATGCTCAGGGTCGTTTTGTCCAATTCAAAAATTCAAAAACTTTCAAGGAAAATAAACGCTTCTTTCAAAATTTGATAAATGAAAAATTAGAGTTTGATCAACAATATATTCTACCCAATCTATGAATTTAACTTCAGTTGAAATTGATCGCGTTATTGAGATGGCATGGGAAGATCGTACAACGTTTGACGCTATACGGTTCCAGTTTGGACTTACAGAGCAAGAAGTTATTACCCTCATGCGTCAAAACATGAAACCTAAAAGTTTTAAGCTCTGGCGATCACGTGTTCAGGGACGAAAAACTAAACATCAAAAGCTGCGAACATTTGAATCCGGACGATTTAAATGTTCCCGACAAAAACAAATATCAAATAACAAAATTTCTAAACGCTAAAATTTTTTATTCATGTCAAATAGCATTGAAAAACAAACTATAAAACATCTCAATGGATTTTCACACCATGAAATTGGTGATGAACACCTATATACTGGGATTGAAACACCGCTTAAACAAGATGCCTTTGTTATGAGTGACGAGGAAAAGAAAAAGAAAATATCTATTCTTTTTGAAGAGATTATGAATGTCATGGGACTAGATTTAACCGATGACTCTCTAAAAGGAACTCCAGATCGCGTAGCAAAGATGTACATAGACGAAATTTACTCTGGTTTAAACCCAAAAAATAAACCTAAAATTGCATTGTTCGAAAACAAATATCAGTATAACCAAATGTTGGTTGAAAAAAATATCACCTTTTACTCAAATTGTGAACATCACTTTGTACCGATAATCGGAAAAGCTCATGTGGCCTACATCTCATCAGGAAAAGTTATTGGTTTATCGAAACTTAACCGAATTGTGCAATATTATGCCAAAAGACCACAAGTTCAGGAGCGTTTGACAAATCAAATTGGGCAAGAGCTAAAGTCCATTCTTGAGACAGAAGACGTTGCTGTAATTATAGATGCCAAACACCTTTGCGTATCTTCAAGAGGTATTAAAGACGATACATCGGCCACTGTAACATCTTTCTACAGTGGTGCTTTTAATAGTCCAGCTAGAGTAAGTGAGTTGAATAATTATCTAAACTAGGAAATTATGAGTGCAATTGAAAAAGGACAAGAATTTTTAGAAAGAAGTTTAAAATTCAAAAACACCAGTGAACGCATACAAGCTTCAAGAGAGGTAAAATCTCTGATATTAGATATAAATGAAATCTACAAATCAAACAAAGATCAAAAGTTGATGGACTTGATGAAAGAACTCACTGTAATTAAACAAAAAATTGAAAAGCGCCTCAAAGGCAGACCCTTAACACCATGAAAACAATCATTATCATTGGCGGCAGCAAAGGTATAGGTAAAGCCATCTCCCAGCGCCTTTTAGCGAACCATAGCGTTGTAAATATTAGTAGAACTGCACCAGATTTCTCTCACAACAATTTAACACATTATAGCTGTGACGTTCTAAGTGATGATTTACCTGAAGTGTCTATTGCCGATGGATTAATTTATTGTCCAGGAAGCATAAATCTAAAGCCATTCAAACGCCTGAGTCCTGAAGACTTTAAGCATGATTTTGATATCAATGTGATTGGTGCAGTAAAAGCCCTTCAGTTTTATATTTCCTCGCTTTCTCAATCTGAGAGTAGCTCAGTTGTATTATTTAGTACAGTCGCTACAACTTTGGGAATGCCATTTCATGCCAGTGTTGCAACAGCAAAATCTGCTGTGGAAGGTTTGACAAAATCTGTGGCCGCAGATTTCGCCCCTAATATTCGTGTAAATGCTATTGCGCCCACCATCACAAACACAGATTTGGCTGCCAAACTTCTAAGAAATGAACGTATGATTGAAAATACGATTCAGAGACATCCACTGAAGAAATTTTTAAATCCAGAAGAAGTAGCCGCTATGTCGGAATATTTAATTTCAGAACAATCGAAATCCATTTCAGGTCAAGTTTTTAAAATGGATTGCGGTATTGTCACCCTTAAACTATAACATGAAAAAAAAACAATTCATACTACTATTAATAACTCTGATGATTTCATACTCATCACTTTCTCAAAACAATAAACCTATGTCAATTTATGATATCGCAATTAATGATCTGTACGGTTCAGAAATAAATTTAGCGCATTACAAAGGAAAGTTCATGTTATTTGTAAATGTAGCCTCAGAATGTGGCTTTACAAATCAATATGAAGGGCTTCAAAAACTCTATGATAAATACCAAGATAAACTCATGGTAATTGGGGTACCTTGTAATCAATTTGGCGGTCAAGAACCAGGATCGCCAACCGAAATTGAATCATTTTGTAAACGCAATTATGGCGTGACTTTCTTAATGACAGAAAAAATAGATGTCAAAGGCAAAAACCAACATCCGCTTTACAAATGGTTAACTGACAAATCCTTGAATGGACAAAAAAGCACAACCGTAAAATGGAATTTCCAAAAGTATATGGTTGGCCCTACGGGTGAATACATCGATTATTTTTATTCTATTACAAAACCAATGAGTAGCAAAATTACTAAACTAATAATATAATCATGTTTGGTTTATTCAAAAGAAAAACACCAATTGAAAAACTGCAAGACCAATATAAAAAGTTGATGGCAGAATGGCACGAGTTATCCTCAACAGACAGAGCAGCTAGTGACGCAAAATATGCAGAAGCTCAACAAGTTTTAGAAGAAATAGATAAACTAAATTCCTAAATGCGATTTGCCCTAACTTTTATTGTATTTCTCATACTCAATTTTAGTGCATTGAGTATCGGGACACTCTTGATGAACAACGGCCCTGATTCCGAATGGTATACATCTTTACAGCAGGCACCATGGACACCCGTTGGATGGGTTTTTGGCGCTGCATGGACTTGTGTTATGATATTTTTCTCGGTGTACATGACATTCTTATATCAAAATTTAAGGGCGAATAAAGTTTACATCCTGTTCTGTTCTCAATACATTTTGAATGTCCTTTGGAATTTTATCTTCTTCAATCAAAAAGAAACTTTTTGGGGACTGATTATAATATTAATACTGCTACTATTGACATTCTATTTTTTAATAGCATTTAAAACCATACTAAAGAACTACAGATTGTTTGTTCTACCGTATTGTATTTGGCTTTTAATGGCCGCCTCTCTTAACCTTTACATAGTGATATACAACTAATGAAAATCTATACTTTACACAAAAAACAGAACTTACCTATATCGATCGAGGAAGCCTGGGACTTCCTGTCAAGTCCCAAAAATCTTAAAACAATAACACCAGATTACATGAGCTTTGACATCCTCTCTGGAGGCGATAAAGAGATGTATTCAGGTCAAATAATCCAATATATCGTCACCCCAATTTTAGGCATTAAAACCAAATGGGTGACCGAAATAACGCATGTCAAGGATAGAAGTTATTTTGTTGATGAGCAGCGATTTGGTCCTTATGCGCTTTGGCACCACAAACACTTCATCAAGCCCATTTCTGGGGGTGTGGAAATGGAAGATATAATTGATTATAAAATTCCTCTGGGATGGGTCGGTCAGATGGTTCATCCAATAATAGTAAAGCCAAAATTAGAGGAAATCTTCAATTATAGAGAACAAAAACTAATAGAATTATTCGGTCCGTATAAATGATGAAACCCACAGCAATATTTTGGTTCCGCCGGGATTTAAGGCTGGAAGACAACCACGGGTTATATGTGGCTTTAAAGTCTAACGAGAGAGTTCTGCCCGTTTTTATTTTCGATCCGGAAATATTGGACAAACTCAAAAAAAACGATGCGCGTGTTACGTTTATTTTTGAGCAATTAGAACATCTGAATAAAATACTAAAACCCGAAGCTCAAATTCAGACTTTTTTTGGGAGTCCTCTTGATATTTTTAAAAAGCTGATTAAAATACACCCCACAACTGCCGTTTACACCAATCATGATTATGAACCCTACGCCACAGCAAGAGATGAATCTATAAAAACCTTTTTAGCGACTCAAAACATCGAATTTCATTCCTATAAGGATCAAGTGATTTTTGAGTGTAATGAAGTAACCAAAGACGACAATTCGCCTTACAAAGTTTATACACCCTACTCCAAAAAATGGTTGAAGCAATTCAATATCTCGATGTGTGATGCTTACCACTCCCAAAATTTACTCGATCGATTGTCAAACCAAAATGAAACCAATGAATGGGTTAATTTGGATGAAATGGGTTTTATGAAAAGTGACAAAAAAATTGCCGATTACAATTTCAGTGATTCTGTAATGACTGACTATGAAGCCAAAAGAAATACACCCGCTGTGGCCGGCACATCAAGATTAGGCCCCTATTTAAGGTTTGGCTTGGTTAGTATTAGAAAAACAGTAAAAAGTGCCAGTCTAATAGAAAATAACACTTTTCTAAAAGAACTTATTTGGCGAGAATTCTTTATGCAAATTTTATGGCATTTCCCACATACTGTAACGCAAAGTTTTAAACCTCAATACGATAGAATTAAATGGCGTAACGATGCATCAGAATTCGAAAAGTGGTGTAAGGGTCAGACAGGCTACCCCTTAGTTGATGCAGGAATGAGAGAACTAAATCAAACTGGTTTTATGCACAATCGTGTTCGAATGTTAGTTGGAAGTTTTTTGTGTAAACATCTACTGATTGATTGGCGATGGGGAGAGGCCTATTTTGCAGAAAAATTACATGATTTTGAGCTATCTAGTAATGTTAGTAACTGGCAATGGGTAGCAGGAAGTGGCGTCGATGCAGCCCCTTATTTTAGGATATTCAACCCTACAACTCAAATAACAAAATTTGATAATGAGCACAAATACATCAAAAAATGGGTTCCTGAATATCAATCTCCGAATTCTTACCCAAAACCAATGGTCGATCATAAAAAGGCCAGAGAACGTTGCCTGGCGACCTATAAATCTGCATTAAATAAGGACTAAACCTTGATCGATTTAGGACTCTATACGCTCAATTCTGGCACCTATAGCCTTTAGCCTTGTATCAATATTTTGGTATCCTCTATCGATTTGTTCTATATTATGAATGGTAGAGGTTCCTTTTGCAGATAAAGCAGCGATGAGTAACGAAATACCAGCCCTTATGTCGGGTGAAGTCATTGTGGTTGCTTTTAGCTGGGACTTAAAGTCATGACCAATAACTGATGCTCTATGTGGATCGCAAAGGATAACTTTGGCGCCCATATCAATAAGTTTATCTACAAAAAATAGGCGGCTTTCAAACATTTTTTGATGTATCAAAACACTGCCACGAGCCTGTGTCGCTACGACCAAAACAATGCTCAATAAATCAGGCGTAAATCCTGGCCACGGCGCATCAGAAATGGTTAAAATTGAACCATCAATGTAATTTTGTATTTCATAACCGCTATCGTGGGCAGGAATAAAAATATCGTCCCCCTTTTGTTCTAATGTTATACCTAATTTTCTGAAAACATTTGGAATAACACCCAAGTTGTTCCAACTCACATTTTTGATAGTCAATTCACTATGTGTCATAGCAGCTAACCCAATCCAACTGCCTATTTCTATCATATCTGGGAGCATAGTGTGTGATGTTCCATTCAATTTTGAAACGCCTTCAATAGACAATAAATTGGAACCAACGCCACTAATCTTTGCCCCCATCCTATTGAGCATATTACAGAGTTGTTGGAGGTAAGGTTCGCAAGCTGCATTGTATATAGTGGTTGTTCCTTGTGCTAATACAGCAGCCATCACTATATTGGCAGTTCCAGTAACAGATGCTTCATCTAGCAGCATGTAAGTTCCATGGAGTTTTTTGGCTTCTACACCATAAAAGGAGTCCTCTTTGTTATATCGAAAAGAGGCACCAAGTTTTATAAATCCTTCAAAATGAGTGTCTAAACGACGTCTTCCAATTTTGTCACCGCCTGGTTTGGGAATGTATCCTTTTCCAAAACGTGCTAGTAAGGGTCCAACAATCATTATGGAACCACGAAGCCCCGATCCGTCAACTTTAAACTCTGGGGTTTCTAAATACGCTAGGTTAATGTTATCGGCTTGAAATGTGTATGATGTTTCAGAAAGTTGATTGACTTTAACGCCTAATTTCTTTAGTAAATGAATAAGTTTATTGACATCAATAATGTTCGGAATGTTGTGAAGGGTAACAAGTTCTGGGGTCAACAAAACGGCACAAAGAATTTGAAGGGCCTCATTCTTAGCGCCTTGTGGCTGTATAGAGCCTTTCAACTGATGTCCACCTTCAATTTTAAATGACTTCAAGATATAATGTTTTGATGGTTAGTGTATGGGTTCTAAATTAATACCGTTTTCTATTGCGGTTATGCTTTTTATTAGATTTTTTGTTCTTGTTTACTTTTCGTTGCATTTTTAGGAGCTGAATGGAATCGGTAAGCGATTCTTGTGTGGTTCGGATATCAATTTTACCTTCTGATAATTCATATAAATGGTTAAAAATAACCGTATCCTCTACAGTGTCTTTATTCCAACTCAAAAATGACTTTTTCATATGATTGGCTATGGTAAAGATAAGTGCTGTTTTCATTTCACCTTCTTCCCAATCACAAGCAGATTGAATCATGGTTTTTATATTGTTTCCATAGAATCTATACTTTGGGTAATTTTGAGGGTAATGCAGTGGATCTGGAGTAGTCGAAAGAATTTCTTTAGAAGGTTTTTCAAATGGAGAATCGGCATCTAATTTAAAATCGGACATGATAAATAATTGATCCCAGAGTTTGTGTTGAAAATCAGGAACATCTCTCAAGTGGGGTTGCATGTTTCCCATCACAGAAATTATGGCTTTTGCCAAACGGTTTCGTTCCGCTTTGGACTCTTGTGCAGTCGCATGATTTATCATCTTTTGTATATGTCTTCCATATTCAGGGATGATAAGCTGTTCTCTTTCGGTATTATATTCCAGTTGATCGGTAAGTTCTGTCATGAATATTTGTTTATGTTTCGCAAAATACGAAATTAATATGTTTTTTAGATTTACAGTGAGATTACATCTTTAACCGCGGCACCAACTTGTTTGTATTTATTAATTACGGATTCAGGATCTTTCATTTCGACATGAATAGAGATGCTCGTATAGGTTCCTTTTTTGGAGGGAATAATATTAATCACCGCGCCTATGTTGTCAAATATTTGCTCTATTTGAAGAATCTGTTCAGGATTTGATTTTACGATGAATTTGAACAAGTACTTAGCGGGCCAATGGCTTGTTTCGTATAATTTATTCTTTAAATTAGAATAGAACGCATCGGGGGTATTAGACAACGACATGATATTGTTTTTCTAACACAAATATACGCTAACTTACATTTTTTATTTATCTTTTAAATCACGAATTTTACATTTTAAATATACAAGCTATTGAAACCCAAAAAAATTGTCATAATTGGAGGGCCTGCTACAGGAAAAACTACCTTGATCAACGCGCTAATTGATCGAGGTTTTGACTGTAAAATTGAGATTTCTAGAAAAGTTACAAGAAAGGCTCAAAGTAGCGGTATAGATCAGATATTCTTAGAAGATCCCATATGGTTTAGCGAACAATTATTGGAGGCCAGAATAAATCAATTTACGGAAAGTAACTTATCAAAATCTAATTTTGTGTTTTTTGACAGAGGCATTCCAGATGTTGTGGCCTATTTAGATTATATCAATGTCAAATATGATCAAAAATTCGTGATTAGCGCTGAAACATTCAAATATGATAAAGTATTCATACTTTCACCTTGGAAATTAATTTATTCTCAAGATAATGAACGCTACGAAACTTTCGAACAAGCTTTAGAAATTCAAAACTATTTAATTAAGTGGTATAAATATTTTGGATACAATCCTATAGAAGTTCCAAAAGTAACAATTAATCAAAGGGTTGATTTTATTCTCAATAACGTTTAAAACCAAATGAACAATCCTATTGATGTACTAAAACACTTTTGGGGGTATACCACTTTTAGACCGCTTCAAGAGGACATTATAACTTCAGTAATAGAAGGCAATGACTGCATGGCTTTGCTTCCAACAGGAGGAGGCAAATCGCTTTGTTTTCAAATTCCAGCACTACTATCCGATGGTATTTGTATTGTAATATCCCCACTAATTGCACTTATGCAAGATCAGGTTAAGAACCTTACAGACAAAGGTATCAAAGCTGTAGCGCTGACGAATGTCGAACAGCAAAGTGAATTAAATCGAATTTTAGACAACTGTACATTTGGGGGCTATAAATTTTTATATCTCTCTCCTGAAAGACTTCAGAGCAGTTTTATTCAGGACCGTATTAGGGCTATGACTATCAGTCTAATCGCTGTAGATGAGGCCCACTGCATTAGCCAATGGGGACACGATTTCAGACCGGCTTACAGAAATATCAGAATTTTGAGAGATCTAAGCCCAACAAGCCCAGTAATAGCACTAACAGCAACTGCTACTAAGGCGGTTACCAAGGATATTTTCGATCAATTAGATTTTATAGATGGAAAACTCTTCAAAGCATCTTTCTTTAGGAAAAATTTATCCTACTACACTACAATTGAAGAAGACCCTTATTTCAAAACAGTTGAGTTGATTAAAAAACATACTGGCAGCGCAATTGTTTATATCAATAGCAGACATGAAACTGAACGATTGTCAAATGCCCTACAACAAGAAAACATACACAGTTGTTATTATCATGGGGGCTTGAGTAGCGCACAAAGAGAATCGGCTTATCTGTTGTGGATGCAAGAAAAAAAACAAGTCATGGTAGCCACAAATGCCTTTGGAATGGGTATTGATAAAGCTAATGTTGAATTGGTTGTTCATCTTTCAATTCCAGAGAGTCTAGAAAATTATTTCCAAGAATCCGGAAGAGCTGGTCGAAATCAAAAACCTGCATTTGCGTTCCTGATAGCAGGTCCAGATAATCTTAATCAAGCCCAAAAAAAGTTTGAGAACTCTACGGCAAACAAAAACTTTTTAAAACTGGTTTACAAAAAATTATGTTCTTATTTACAGATTGCCTACGGGGAACTTCCAGAAACTCAGTTTGGATTACCTTTTGATGCTTTCTGTTCTGTATATAACCTTTCCAAAAGGCGTACTTTTACAGCTCTAAAACTATTAGACAGTCTTGGTATTTTAATTTTTTCGGAAAAAGTGAAATATCAGACAAGGTTACAAATCTTGGTAACGAATTATAACTTACAGCCGCTTTTAAACAAAAATAATAATCAGAGTATCTTATTAAAAAGCATCCTTAGAACTCATGAAGGCGTATTTGATCAACCTATCGCAATTAATCTAGAAAAAATTTCAAGAAAAGCTAATCTCGATTTGGATAACGTAATTCAAATACTAACAGCACTAGAATCACAACACATAATTTCATTCTCATTCTCTAAAACAGATGCTCAAATAACACTAATAAGACCAAGAGAAGATGATAAAACAATAAATTCTGTTTCAAAAAATATTTCGCACTATAACAAAGTAAAACAACAAAAATTTCAGGCCGTTATTGATTTTATTCAAAATAATTCAAGCTGTAAAAGCCGTCAACTTTTACACTACTTTGATGAAGTTTTTGATGACAATTGTGAAATTTGCAGTTATTGTACCAGCACCAATGATATCAATAAAATTGATGAAAGAGAAATAGACAACGTTTTTAAAGCCCTAAAAAAACATCCGCTTTCTTCACGTGAATTATCAGATATTTGCAACATCGATACGGATCGATTAATTTTGATATTAAGACATTTACTAGAGCAAAATAAAATTAGAGTCAATAGATCGAATCAATATGAAAAAACATGAATGAATTATCTAGTTTGAGAATTGTATTTATGGGGACGCCACACTTCGCTGTTCATATATTGGAGGGAATGTTGGCAAAAGGTTGCCAAATTGTAGGTGTCATTACAGCACCAGATAAACCTGCAGGGCGGGGTCAAAGAATTAGACTCTCTGATGTCAAACAATTTGCTCTATCACATAAAATCCCTGTCCTACAACCCCACAATTTGAAATCTCCAGATTTTATTTCCGGATTAAAAAGCCTTAAACCAGATCTTCAAGTTGTTGTGGCGTTCAGGATGTTACCAAAGATTGTGTGGGAATTACCACCAAAAGGAACGTTTAACTTACACGCTTCATTGTTACCCAATTACAGAGGGGCAGCTCCGATTAATTGGGTCATTATAAATGGTGAAAAAGATACTGGTGTGACCACTTTTTTTATTGATGAAAAAATCGACACAGGTGCCATTATTAAACAATCAAAAGTAACAATTGATGAAGAGGACACCGCTGGAACACTTCACGACAAACTGATGCAAGCTGGAAGTCAATTGGTTAATGAAACTATCGATTTAATTACTAATAACAACGTTCAGACCATCATTCAAAATAATAGCGATTCGCTCAAAACTGCTCACAAATTACATAAGGATAATTGTCGTATCGATTGGCAAAAATCGGCAATAGAAATTTCAAACCTTGTTAGAGGACTAACCCCCTACCCGGGAGCTTGGGGATTATTGCAGAATGGAAAGGATCAATACAATGTGAAAATTTCTAAAATTGAAATTGAAATTGAAAACCATGATTTTTCAATTGGGCAGCTTGTGTGCAACAAATCGAGCATCAAAGTTGCTATTAAAAAAGGGTATGTAAAATTACTTTTGTTTAAATTTCCGGGGAAAAAACAAATGGATTGTCAATCGTTTTTAAATGGATTTACTTTTCATTCAGACGCCCATATGATTTGATTTTTTTATCAATTATAGCCATTGAATCGACTGTATTTTTATCTCATATTTTGATCTATTAAAATAAAAATCACTAAATTGTAAAGGTATCAACCAAGATTATAACCATTTTGGATATAAAAAAAGGACAGCTTTTAATCGCAGAACCATCTATAATTGGAGATGTTTCCTTCAATAGATCGATTATATTATTGGCAGATCATGGAATAGAAGGTTCCATAGGATTTATCATGAATAAACCGCTTAAATACCGTTTAGATGATCTGATTCCTGAGATTGATTCAAACTTTAAAGTTTATAACGGTGGTCCCGTCCAACAAGATAACTTATACTATATTCATAGTATTCCAGAACTTATTCCCAATAGCATAGAAATATCTCGTGGTTTGTATTGGAGTGGAAATTTTGACTATGTTACAAAGCTCATTTCAGACAATAAAATTAAAGAAAATGAGATTCGTTTTTTCTTGGGATATTCGGGTTGGGATAATGAACAATTGGACTCCGAATTGTCGTCAAATACTTGGATTTTGATAGAAAATTCTCATCAGGAAAATATTATTCACGCTGTCGATGAATTGTTTTGGAAAAATAAAATGGTGGCAATGGGAGATGCGTATAGTATATGGTCCAATGCACCAGAGAATCCCATTCACAACTAGTCTAAGCGAAGCTTAATATTTAGCTTGTTAAGCAATGATTTTGATACAAATGAATCAAATCGTTTCTTTCTGTATTTTGTTACTGGTTGAATACCACATACCACATTGGTAATAAATATTTCATCCGATTTTTGAAGTTCAAAGGCAGAGATAGAAACTTCCTCTAGAGTCAAGTCTGAATCGGATTTGATAATATCAATAATCTTCTGACGTACAATACCTTTTAAACAACCATCAGTAATGGGAGGGGTTTTAATGGTATTCCCTTGAACCAAAAATAAGTTGCCGTTTAAGGCTTCAATGACATGCTTATTTGTGTTTAATAAAAAACAATTGGCATAATTATTTTCTTTTGCAAAAATGCTTCCCACAACATTTACAATTTTATTATTGGTTTTTAAAGTGGACAATAAATTGGGCGCTATTAAGTAATCCTTAAAAAGTTCGACCTCATAATCATCTTCAGAAATGATGTATAGATCTGAAGAGAGGTCATCTATTGTGATTGCATATTCGATTTCATTAGAACTGGGGGTGTATAAACCGCCTGGTTTTCGGTGCACATATAGTTTTACTCTATAGGATAGTGATGATTGACCGTAAGATTTTACTAGTGATATTATTTCAGATTCTAAAAATTCAGGCGTAAAATGCATTGGAATATCCATTCGCAACATTCTCATGGAGGCCATTAGTCTGAAGTAGTGGGCTTCCCAAAAAATTGGCCTTTCGCTATTAACTTTTATGGTTTCAAAAACAGCATCTCCATAGGTGAATCCTCTGTTGAAAAAATTTAAAAAAGCGTTTGACTTGGCTACGATTCTACCATTTACATTTACCATAATACGCAAAAAATATTTGGCAAATATACAGTAAAAAAATGGAGTGTATTAGACCGAGCCTAGGACTTGTTTAAGATCTGAAATCTGATTCTCCCAAAGCATTTTTGTTTCTTCAATTTCATCTTCGTCAGAAAAGTCTGTGACGATTAAAGAGACATCTTTGGTAATACTATCGACCTGAATACGCAATTCAAAAAAACAAGACTCATCGTCACTGTCTAACCATTTGAATTTAATTCGTTCAGGACTTTTTTTAGTAATAAGCTTAGCTGTTTCCTCCGAGTCATCCCAAATAAAACTATAGACTTCACCTCTGGAATTAACATTATCTGCAAACCATTCAGACAGTCCAGATGGTGTTGAAATATAATTATAAAGGAGTTGTGGGGAAGAATTTATAGGAAATTCGATTTCGAATTTAACTTTGGTACTCATGGTTGTAATGTATTGACTGCCAATATATACATTAATTTGGTAGTTTAAAAAGAAAAAAAATATTTTTTACAAAGGAATTTTTTTGAAAAGGCAGCAATTTGTTTCTATATTTGCACGCATTGATTATGGCGTGGTAGCTCAGTTGGTTAGAGCGTCGGATTCATAACCCGGAGGTCGGGAGTTCAAATCTCCCCCACGCTACAAAAAACCCTTTAACTTCAAGGGTTTTTTTTATGAACTTAATCGACTAATTAGTTCATCAAAATTCACGCTTTCTTGATCGCCAGTAGTCATATTTTTCAAAGTAAATTTTTGATTGGAAAGTTCTTCATCTCCCACTAGCACTACATATGGAATATTTCGTTTATTGGCGTAGTTGATTTGTTTCTTCAATTTTGAAGAATCTGGATAGAGCTCTGCAGCGATACCGTTTTGCCTTAATGTTTGAATAGCCTGGTAACAAAATAAACTTTCATTTTCGCCAAAGTTGGTGAAAAGTACTTTAGAGGTTCGATTGATATTTTTAGGAAATAGATTTAATTCTTCTAAAACCAAAGCGATTCTATCCAACCCAAAACTAATCCCAACGCCACTTATACCTTTTAGACCAAATATACTGGTTAAATCGTCATAGCGTCCCCCCCCACCAATAGATCCCATATTAACAAATTTTGGAGCTGAAACTTCAAAAATTGCTCCTGTGTAGTAGTTCAAACCACGGGCGAGGGTCACATCTAATAAAAGGGTCGTTGTTTTTAGGCCCAACTTATCAATGGCATTAGCGATAAATTCCAACTCTGAAATACCTTCTTGACCAATTGAGGAGGAACCAATAATGGACTTCAATGTATTGAGTTGAACTTTAAAATTTCCTGTGAGGCTAAATAGCGGTTCCAATCGTTTGAGACCTTCAGAAGATATGCCTTTTTGTAACATCTCATCCTTAACCTTTTCAGGACCTATTTTGTCTAATTTATCTAAAGCTACCGTAAAATCTATCAGTTGATCTTCAGCACCAATCAGCTGTGCAATAGCTGCTAATATTTTTCTATTATTAATTTTAATAGTCACACCTTCAAGATTCAAATCAGAAAAAACTGCATCATACAGTTGAATGAATTCTACCTCTTGCCATAACGAGCTCGAGCCAACAACATCTGCATCACATTGATAAAATTCTTGAAATCGTCCCTTCTGAGGACGATCTGCACGCCAAACGGGTTGAATTTGATAACGCTTAAATGGAAAAGTGATGTCGTTTTGATATTGAGAAACATACCGAGCGAAAGGAACTGTTAAATCATAACGGAGCGCTTTTTCGGAAATGGAGTTTGAAAATCCTGACAGATTACCGTCTTTGAGCGCCGAAAGATCGGCTTTTTTAACTTTTTCGCCAGAATTCAAAATCTTAAATATCAATCGATCACCCTCCTCTCCATATTTTCCCAACAGGGTTTCAGAAAGCTCGAAACTTGGGGTTTCTATGGGCTCAAAACCAAATGCTCTAAAATTTGATTTTATGGTGTTGAAAATGTATTCACGATTGGCAATCTGCTGTGAATTAAAATCTCGAGTGCCTTTGGCAATACGTGGTTTTGATCCCATAAATTAAATTTATATCACAAATATCCTATTTTTTGAAAAGCTATCCAATGAGTTGATCAAAATACTTAAACAAATCTCCTTTTGTAATATGGGCACCTTTTTCAATTAATTCAAAAACAGAGTATAATTTGTCACCTTCAATTGGCTTTTCGGCATCAAAAATTTCGACACGGTCATCCATTAAATGCTCACGCAACCAATTAAATCCATTGGTTTGGGTGAGGTCTACATCCGTTTTGTTTACTTTTAACCCAATCAAGGCGATGCTATTGGCTTTGATGTGAAACAAATAGAGGTGTTGTGGGGCAATATTTTCTAAAAACTCAACTTTACTTAACACCCGCTCCCAAACCAAATCGCTAAAAACATCCATTTCGGCTTCAGCCACTTCAGGTTTATTGTTTTTGATAGCAGTCCATTCGTCAGCTGTTATCGATTGTGTGGCTAAAAATTTGATAAATTCTTGGTGCAACTCCTCAAATTGTTCTTTTGTTAGTCGAGTATATTTCATAGTTGTCAAAAATAAAAATGCGCCCTTTCGGGCGCAAATTTAATCAAATAACTTTGGATATGAACTAGAAAATATAGCGGAGTCCCACCTGCATTTGCCATCTGGAGGCTAAGCTTGCATCGTATCCAAAGGTTTCCTGTAAATCAGGATTAAAAGTATAGGATGGGTTGCCATTAGCATCAACAGAAACACCTACAGGCTGAATACTGTTGGGCTGCTGAATGAGTCCCCAGTCTGAGTTCAGTAAATTATTGAAATTCAAAATATCTACACTAAATTGAATGGTATTGGTTTTATCCTCAGAGATTTTAATTCTATAATCTTGTAAAAATTTAACATCCCAACGACCACGCCATGGTGCCAGAGCTCCATAACGCTCAGCGTATTGACCCCGTCGGCCACTTAAATAATCATCTTGGGAAATGAAAGCATCATAGGCAGCAGCTTCAGCAGCGGATATAAAGTTCATTTGATCCACCTCTGCACTAGTTGGTACGTATATCAAATCGTTACCAGATTGTCCATCCCCATTTATGTCACCGGCATAAGTGTAACTAAAACGGCCTCCCCTAGCATACTCGAAGAAGGTGCTAATGGTAGTAGACCATTTGTTGTTTTGACCGTAATCCCAGCGCTTGCTAGCCACCCCAATAAAGCGGTGGGTATCCCCATATTTTGAATACGATAGGGCTTCTGCATTGGCATCCCCCACAACAGGGTTAAAAGCAAAAGCATCTCCAGTGATTTCGGCCTCGATAGAATTCACATCTTTGGAATCTAGATAGTTGTAGGCCAGCATGGTATACAGACCGTTATCAAAAGTTTTCTCAGCTTTCAAAGATGCATTCCAGATGCGTCCCTTGTCTGAGTTTGAGAACACATAAGCATTCCCTTGAGCACCAAACCCTAAACCGTCACCATTGACCAGAACATGGTCTGCTGCGGTATAAATTGGGCGGTTATCCACACCAGATAAATTACCGGATGGCGATAGTAATCCCCAGTTCTGAACATGGGCGCCGTTAATATCCTTGGTATAGGATAGGTCTGCAGTGAGTATGAGTCCATTGTCAAACTTTTTGTCTGCACCGATATTGGTACGCCATACTTGAGGAAATTGGTAATCAGGGTCCACCATCTGATGGAACCACCAGTTTGGATTTCCAATTTGGTTCCCCAACCAAACAAAAGGAAATCTTCCTGTGAATAGGCCTGATCCACCTCTGAGCTGTAAGGTGTTGTCTCCATAAACATCATAATTGAAACCAACTCTAGGAGAGACCAACCAATCACCAGTGGGCATTTGTGTATTATCCAAAAGCTGCACCATGCCAGTGTTAGGATTAACATAAGGCGTATTTGGAGCATAATCGCCTGTTCCATCAATGACGTTCTGAGCTTTTTGGGCACTGTCAAAATATAGCGGTTTGTCAAAACGCAAACCGTAGGTTAATCTAAAATTATCGTTTACATCCCATTCGTCTTGCATGTAAAAGGACAATTGACCAACATTGGTCTCGGCTAAGGCCCAACTGTTAGCATTTTGAACCGATTGCGCATTGGCCAAAGCTTCTGCAATCAATCCGTTGTCAGTAGCGGTTAGAAAATCTGCGACCGAGCCGAATGCATCAAAGGCACCAACATACCCATTGGCATTGGCATATCCATAGACGCCAAGATTGAAAGAATTATCAAACTCAAATTTTTCATAAGCTAAACCTACAGTGTAAGTATGATTGCCATTGGAATAGGTAAGATTGTTTGAAAATTGAAATACTTTTTGGTCTAATCTGTTGTTTATAGAGAAAGGTTCGTGACCTGCAATAATGTAATTTGAACCAGCACCGTCTTGAATGGTTATGGCTGGTGCGGGTGACGACATTGGATTTCTAAAATCATCAAAATGGGTGTAACCTGCCTGAAGCTTATTAGAAAGCTGATCTGATATTCTGGAATTTAATTCTAACTGAAAAGAATTTAGGTTATTATTGATTTGATATCCAGAATTTTCAAACTGAAGCACCGAAGCATTGGGTCCTCTAAAACCTAAAGCCGTGGGATGTGCAGGTTTTTCTTTCGATGCACTTAACCAATTGTAAATTAAAGCCAACTGATTGTTGTCGTCAATGTTCCAGTCCAGTTTAATGATTCCCTTAGTGGATTCGGAATTGTGAATAAACCCTTCATAGGCTCCCGTATCGTAGCCCAATCCTGCAAGAGCTGACTGTACCGCTATCAAATCTGATTCTAAGACACGTGATTCATTAATAGCACCCGTCCCCCTGTTTGGTAACCATGATTGTCCTAAATCCTGTCTTTCATCCTCTTCATAATTGGCAAAGAAGAATAATTTATTCTTAACGATTGGTCCACCAATACTCAAACCGCGCTGGGTTTGTTTAAGGCTGGGCACAAAGATATCTTCACCCTTTACTTTTGAGCCTGTCATGGATTCATCTCTGTAGAAGTTATAGACAGTACCTTTAAATTCATTGGTTCCACTTTTGGTAACTGCATTGACAGTAGCTCCTGTAAACCCAGCTTGCGTGACATCATACGGCGCTGTTGAAACTTGAATTTGATCAATGGCATCAAGGGAGATGGGTTGTGCATCAGTCTGGCCACCGGGTGTAGCCGCATCCAATCCAAAGGGATTGTTGAAAATAGCACCGTCTAACGAAAAGTTGTTGTATTGGTCATTTCTTCCCGCAAAAGACCCTGCACTGGCTGTAGGTTCCAGCCTGGTAAAATCGGAAGCTGATCTGGATATTGTTGGTAATCGGCGTAAATCGCGCTGCCCAACATTGGTTTCAGCTCCGGTTCGGTCACTACCAAAAACACGGGTTGAAGAGTTGGCTGTAATAACGATAGCATCAAGCTGCTCGGAGTCTGGCGTGAGCGACAGGCTTAAAGTTTCTGTTTTACCTAACGTTAAATATACATCCGAAAATGTTTGTTCTTTATACCCTATGTAACTCACAGTTACAACATAGGGCCCGCCAACACGAAGGTTGACCAAATTAAAACGACCATCAATATTTGTTGCCGCACCATACTTTGTTCCTGTGGGCGTGTGAATGGCAATCACATTGGCACCGGGAAGGGCGGCATTGGTCTCATCTGTTATAGTCCCTTTGATACTAGAGGTAGTCACCTGAGCAAAGGCTGATAAACCTACCAGCAAAGTAAGGGCTAGCGTTATTAATTTTTTCATTTGTATTTTGTTTTAGTATTATACTTAAATTTAAGACAAAAAAATTAATTGTGTCTTAGAATAAATTTTATGAAATCAATAATTTATTAACCAATTATCAACAAAAAATATAATCTAATTAAGTAATAAATAGCCAGTTGACATTAAACTCCAAAAAAAATTAACAGGAACAAAAAAAGTCTGCATTGAAATGCAGACTTTTATAAAGTTAAGAGGTGTAAGTTACTAAGATTTCTCAGCGATTACCTCAAAGGGAAGCTCAACACTCACCTCGCGGTGTAATCTAATTAGAGCATTATATTTGCCCAATCTCTTGATGGTGCCACCAGAAACACTGATAAATTTCTTTTCAATATTCTGACCTGCTTTTTCTAAAGCTGTGGCAACATCAATGTTATTGACAGAGCCAAAAAGCTTGTCACCATCACCAACTTTAGCCGCTATCTTGACCTCTAGGGCTTTGAGAGCTTCAGCTGCTTTTTGAGCTTCTTCAATGATTTTCTTCTCTTTGAAAGCACGTTGCTTTAGTGTTTCTGCGAGTACTTTTTTAGCGGAAGTAGTTGCCAAAATAGCTTTACCGCCGGGAATCAAAAAGTTTCTGCCATAACCGTTTTTTACTGTTACAACATCATCCTTGAATCCAAGTCCCTCAACGTCTTGTTTTAAAATAAGTTCCATAGTTATGACAATATTATTTTAGTAAATCGGTTACGTAAGGCATGAGTGCCAAATGTCTTGCTCTTTTGACCGCGACAGATACTTTTCTTTGGTACTTTAAAGAAGTACCTGTTAGTCTTCTTGGTAAGAGTTTACCTTGTTCATTAACAAATTTTAATAAGAAATCTGCATCTTTATAATCCACATATTTGATGCCTGATTTTTTGAAACGACAATATTTTTTTGTTTTGTTTGTTTCAATATTTAGGGGGGTTAAATACCTGATTTCTCCACCTTTTTTTCCTTTTGCTTGTTGTTCGATAGACATAATTACGCTTTTACTTTAAGTTTTTCTCTTCGACGTTCTGCCCATGAGATGGCATGTTTGTCTAATTTTACTGTTAGATAACGCATAAAACGTTCATCTCTTCTAAATTCTACTTCCAATGGTCCGATGGCCTCACCAGGAGCAGTGTACTCAAATAAGTGATAAAATCCACTTTTTTTGTTTTGGATAGGGTAAGCTAATTTTTTTAGCCCCCAATCTTCTTTTGATACCATCTTAGCTCCTTTAGAAACGAGAAAATCTTCGTATTTCTTTACTGTTTCCTTTACCTGATCTTCAGATAAAACGGGATTTAAGATGAAAACAGTTTCGTAATGATTCATAATTAAATTTTAAATGCGTGCAAAAATAAAGAATTATAACGGTTCTAACAACACTTTATAAATCTTTTTATATTTTGTCTTATGTGCATTTAATCGTTAAAATTTGGGTTTAGTCGATTAAAATGATTACTTTTGATATAAATATTTCCAAAATTACTCAAACCTAACCAATTTTTGTAATGACTTTAAACTGTATCATCATCGATCCGAATGCGCTTCAGCGAATGGATACCATAAAAAAATCCAATGATCATAACCATTTGAATGTTATGGCCGAGTTCTCATCCTACAAAGATGCTCATGATTTTTTGGCCAAAACAACTGTTGATTTAATTTTCCTTGAAATTAATACGCCTCAGATGAATGGTTTTGAATTTTTGGATATTCTGAACGATTCTTTGACAACTGTCCCCTATGTTATTATAACTACTAAACAAAAAGAGTTTGCATTTTTGTCCTACAGATACGGGGTCGTTGATTTTTTGGAAAAACCGTTAGACTCAAACCTTTATGAGAAAGCTATAGATAAAGTTTTATCTCAAAGAAACTTTAAAAGCAATCCCTCAGTCGATAATTCAGACAATCAACATATTTTTGTGAAAAGTAATCTCAAAAAAAGAAAGGTTTTTATCAAAGACATAAAATGGATTGAAGCTCTAGGAGATTATGTGAAGTTAATCACAATTAACGGAAGTTATGTCATTTTATCAACCATGAAATCATTTGAAAATGATTTACCCTCATCTAAATTTCTTCGAATTCACAAGTCGTACATCATTAATCTTAAGCGGATTGAACGCTATAACAGTAAATTTGTAGAAATTGATAATTATAAGATACCATTATCCAGAAATAAAAAAGCGAATTTGACACAAGCTCTTGAACTTATCGATTAATAATTATCTACATTTATCACCACTCTTATAGTTCTGAAACTACTGGTTCTGTTGAAGCTTGTTTTTATTTTTGTTAGAACTTCTTTAGTTTTTTTAAGAGAGTGACTCGGTGGTATTTTAATTAATATATTTTTGTGAAACAAATTCCTTACACGAGAAACTGGGGGAAATTCCGGCCCTAACACCATAGTACCGAAAACTTGAGTAAGGGCATCTTTTAACCAGTCTGCACTATCATTAAGGTGGCTATAATCTTTATGTTTCAAGGTAATTTTTATGAGTCTGTAATAAGGCGGATAATTATATATTTTTCGTTGATACAATTGCTCTTTAAACATGGCTTCATAATTGTTAGCAGAAACTTGCTGAAGAATATTGTGGTGAGGGTTAAAAGTCTGGATCAGAACCTTTCCCCTTTCAGAAGTTCGCCCCGCTCGGCCTGAAACTTGTTGTAGAAGTTGAAAAGTGCGTTCGTGTGCCCTAAAGTCTGGAAAATTAATTAACTGATCAGCATTCAAAACTCCTACGAGTTTGACATGTCGAAAATCAAGTCCTTTTGTTAGCATTTGTGTACCAACCAAAATATCTATTTCTTGTCTTTCAAAACGTTGAATTATGGTATTGTAACTATTCTTTGCTCTCGTTGTATCGAAATCCATTCGAGCGACTTTTGCATAAGGAAACAGTTCATTGACTTCTTCATGAATTTGCTCGGTCCCAAATCCTTTGTGATCTAAATCGAACCCGCCACAGGCATCGCAATGCCGCTTCATAGCCAGAGTGTAACTACAATAGTGACAACGCAATTGATTACTGTGCTGGTGATAGGTTAAAGTAACATCACAATTGGAACATTCTGGTGTATGCCCACAAGTACTGCAAGAAATAACTGGAGCATATCCCCTTCTGTTTTGAAACAAGATAATTTGATGATTAATCTCTAAGGCCGCCTTGATTTCAGAAATCATTCTGTCACTAAAATGACCCTTCATTCGTTTTCTTTTGTATTTATCTTTCAAATCGACCAATTCGATGTCTGGCATCAACACGTTATTATAACGTTTTTTTAGAGCCACATATCCAAATTTATTTTGATAAGTAGCATTAAAATAGCTCTCAATACTAGGGGTAGCAGAGCCTAAAATTATTTTTGAATCGTGTATTTTTCCTAAAACTATGGCAGCATCGCGAGCATGATATCGTGGTGCAGGATCAAATTGTTTGTATGATGGTTCGTGTTCCTCATCTACAATAATAAGTTTTAAATTATTGAAGGGCAATAATAGTGATGATCGTGCTCCAATAACGACTTTACCATCCAAAGACTCATTAAGTAATTGATTCCAAATTTCGATTCGTTCACTGGGGCTAAAACGTGAGTGATAAACTATTATTTTGGATCCAAAATAATGTTGTAATCGATGTACCAACTGAGATGTCAATGCAATTTCAGGAACCAAAAAAAGTGCTTGATTATTGTTGTTCAGTACAAATTCAATTTGTTTAATATAAATTTCCGTTTTACCAGATGATGTGACGCCGTGTAATAAACAAATGTTATGATGCTCAAAAGTATC
Organism: Flavobacteriaceae bacterium; assembly: GCA_049889395.1. GTDB lineage: Bacteria > Bacteroidota > Bacteroidia > Flavobacteriales > Flavobacteriaceae > UBA3537. Next base: position 92,266 of record JBMHDM010000011.1, on the reverse strand, counting down.
ATTTATCTCATTAAAAGCCGTTTGTTGATATTTTGAAAGAACTACTCTTTTTGAAGTATTAATTGCTTCGTATGAGATTCGGTTTATTTCAATGTAATAATCTTCAAAAACGCCTTTGTCGATAAGGGTTTTTATTTGACTTGAACTAGCACCACTTCTAGACTTTAAATTACTGACGCTGATTTGCGAATCATTGTTTACTATTGAAAAATATTGCAAAACAATGTGTTTTAACTTTTCAGCTCTTTTTAGTTTGTCCTCTAGTAAATCTAAACCGCCCTCAGCGGTATATGCGTCGCTTAATTTGATACAACGCTGGAGTTTTGGTTTATATTTTTCTATTAGATTTTGTGTAGTCGTTAAAATTTTTCGATCGATAAGTGGATTTATGATGGGCAAAATATTTTTCTTCCCTACAATAGCTTGTATCTCCTCAATTTTGAGTGAGGTGTGATTTTGGAAAGCCTCAATTACCAAAAATTGGTTGTCGGATAAAGAATTGTCTTCCACTTCAACATTCGGTAAAACTGTAATCTGAGTTTCACTCTGCAAAAGAAATGTGCTTGGAAGAGCAGCGTTCATAACTTCTCCAATACTACACATATAATAATCGCTTATCCATTGCCAAAACTTAAACTGCGAGGAATTTACTATTGGGGTCTCATCCAAAATACTGTGAATGGATTTTACTTCGTATGTTGTGGGTAAGGTGTGATGAATGTTTAAAACAATGCCAGTGTAAATTTTAGATTTTCCAAACGGAACTGCCACTCTTACACCTGGACGGATAAACTCTGATTCTGCAGGAGTTATTGCATAGGTAAAATTTCGCTCCAATGGAAGCGGTAAAATAACGTCAACAAAATGTAATATACTCATATTTCTATTTGTTGCTTGAGCTGATTTAATGAGGCATTTAACTCATACCCTAGTAATAGTATTATGGCATTTAACCATAAATAAAACATAAGAATAAGCAAAGCTCCAATCGACCCGTAGAGTTGGTTGTAATTGGAAAAATTTTCGATATATATGCCAAAAAAATAGGAGTTAAATAGAACAAGAATGGTGGTTAGTAGGGCTCCTATTGTAAAAAATCGAGATTGTTTTTTTTGTTGAGTGCCAAAAAAATACAACACCGAAACACCAAGATAAACCATAAACACAAAAAACACGAATTTTACCCCCTCAATCCACTGTAGTTCAGAGGTGGTATCACCTAAATTTAGTCCTTCGTATATGGGTAAAAGTAAATAAATTTCCAAATAACCTAAACCGATAATTGTAGTAATCAAAATGACAGATAAAACGATTGAAACACCAAGAGCGTAAAGATATTGAAACACGAAATTTCTATTAAATTGTTGATGGTAGGAGTTTTCAAATGAAGAAAAAACAGCATTAACCCCATTAGCCATAAGAAGGATTGAAAGGATAAAAACAGACGATACCAAACCTCCCGACGATTGCGAGTTGATATTTTCAAAAATGTTGTGATTAAAAAAATCAGATGTATTTGGCGGTAATGTCGTCTCTAAGAAAATTAAAAAATCTGTTCTAAAGGTTTCTATTGGGATGTAGGGAATCAGAATAATAATGAACAACAAAAAGGGGAAAATAGCCATAAAAAAGCTGAAAGCTACTGCACTGGCTCGAAGCGTTATAGCACCCTTTATAATTCCAATGGCATACATTTCGAATAGATGGTAAATAGACAATCCTACAAAACCCGGAAGCTTTATAGATTTTAAAAATCGGACTAACCAACGTATAATTGAAATTTGTTTCAATCGATGTTTGAAAGATTGACTCATTTCACCGCTTTTAAACTCAGGTCCATATTATATACCGAGTGGGTTAATGCGCCAGAGGATATAAAATCCACGCCACATTCTGCATAGTGCTTTAGGGTAACTTCATCTATACTACCAGATGATTCTGTTTGACACTGATCTCCAATGAGCTGAACAGCCTTTTTGGTGTCCTGAATTCCAAAATTATCAATTAAAATTCGGTCAGCTCCACCGTGAGATAATATCGCTTTTACCTCATCTAAATCCCTGGCCTCAACTATAATTTTCAAAGATAAATCATGTGTCTTTAAGTATGATACTGTTAAATCTAGTGCGCTTGTTACACCATCTGCAAAATCGATATGGTTATCTTTTAACATAATTTCATCGTATAACCCAAACCTGTGGTTGGTTCCACCCCCAATTCTAACGGCCCATTTTTCTAACGCACGGATACCAGGTGTGGTCTTCCGCGTATCAAGAATCTGAGTTTTTGTCCCCTCCAATAGTTTCGAAAAGTTGTAGGTTTTGGTTGCGATTGCACTCATGCGTTGCATGGCATTCAAAACAAGTCGTTCTGCCTTTAATATTGATTGTTGAGATCCTGAAACCTCAAAAGCTATGTCTCCAAATTTAACTTCTGATCCATCTTTTAGTTTGATATCCATTCTCAGCTTGGGATCAACAAACCTGAAAACCTGACGAGCGAATTCAACTCCAGCTAAAACCCCTTTGTCTTTGACCAAAAGGTGGGCTTTACCAAAACTGTGTTTTGGAATACAAGCCATTGAACTGTGGTCTCCCTCTCCAATATCTTCGCGAATAGCATTTCTAATAATTAAATAAATTTCTTGTTGAAAGGCTTCAGAACTTATCATGTATGTGCTTGTTTTTAGCTAAATTAAGAATTTGAAAATTTAAATCGGAATATCAAGTGAATTTTATAATTACATTTGTGGTATGAAAATTAAGCTTTTGGTAGTCGGAAAAACAGATGATAGTGCGTTGAAACAATCTATCGAAAAATTTGAAAAAAGATTACAACGCTATGTATCTTTTGTATTAGAAGTCATTCCAGATATTAAACGCTCAAAAAAATTATCGATCACAGAACAAAAAGATCTGGAAGGACAATTGATTTTAAATCAAATATCCACCACAGATCGCCTTTTCTTATTTGATGAAAATGGACAGACTTACAGCTCTTTAGAATTTTCAAAATTTTTACAAAAACAAATGAATTCTGGATTAAAGCAGTTGGTTTTGGTAATTGGAGGGCCTTATGGCTTTTCAAATGCAGTTTATGAGAAAAGCAATGGACTAATTTCATTGTCTAAAATGACATTTTCACACCAAATGATACGGCTTTTCGCTACAGAACAGTTGTATAGAGGTTTTAGTATTCTTAAAAATGAACCCTATCATCATCAATAAATTATGATTGAAATTGTTTTCGCCACTAATAACCCCAATAAATTAAAAGAAGTTCAGGCGGTGCTTCCTAAAGAAATTAAACTTATCAGTTTAAAAGACATTGGTTGTTTCGAGGATATTCCAGAAACCCAAAATACCATTGAAGGTAATGCGATTCAAAAAGCCACTTACATCAAAACGACCTATAATAAAGACTGTTTTGCAGATGATACAGGTCTTGAAGTTATGGCACTGAATGGCGCTCCTGGGGTCTATTCAGCCAGGTATGCTGGACCTGAAAAAAATGCGTCAAAAAACATCCAAAAACTACTTGATAATTTAGAGAACGAAACGAATAGAAAGGCTCAATTTAAAACGGTTATTGCCTTAAACTATAACAACCAAACTTTCACTTTTGAGGGCGTTTGTAAAGGCAAGATAACGCGCCATAAAATTGGATCTGGAGGGTTTGGTTATGACCCAATTTTTATGCCCAAAGGAAGACAAAAAACTTTTGCAGAACTTTCTCTTGAAGAAAAAAATACCATTGGACACAGAGGGTTAGCCATAGCCAAATTGATTTCATTCTTAAAAATGAACCATCACTGAGAAAAATAAACGTATCTTTGTATGCAATTCCTCAGGGTGAGGATGTGTTGCAAGAAGTTAGGTTAAAATTATGGTGCACTTCTAAAGTAGCACTTTAATTATAAACTGATTGTACAACTAATGAACACATTTCATCAGCTAGGCCTTGAAGATCATTTACTTCAGGCTATCACAGATCTTGGGTTTCTAACCCCAAGTGATATCCAACAAAAAACCATCCCTACACTGCTCTCAAAAGAATCGGATCTGGTAGCATTAGCACAAACTGGGACAGGAAAAACAGCTGCTTTTGGATTTCCAATGCTGCAAAACATTGAGGTTAATAGCCGAACAACACAAGGCCTAATATTGTCTCCAACACGGGAGCTTTGTTTACAAATTACCAACGAAATGAAACTCTATGGCAAGTACTGTAAAGGGCTCAATATTGTGGCTATTTATGGTGGAGCCAGTATTACAGAACAAGCCAAAAATATCAAGCGTGGTGCACAAATAATAGTTGCAACTCCTGGTCGAATGAAAGACATGATTCAAAGGCGGTTGATTGATATTTCCAAAATCAATTACGCAATTTTGGATGAAGCAGATGAAATGCTTAACATGGGATTTTTTGAAGATATTAATACTATTTTATCTTACACACCAGATGATAAATCAACTTGGTTGTTTTCGGCTACCATGCCAAAAGAAGTCGCTTCAATAGCCAAAAAATTTATGTACAACCCGATCGAAATTACGGTAGGCCAAAAGAACATTGGTAGTAAAAATGTATCCCATGAATATTACATTGTTGGCGCCAGAGACCGCTACCCAGCCCTGAAACGTTTGGCAGATGCCAATCCAAATATTTTTTCAGTGGTTTTTTGCAGAACAAAGAGAGATACCCAAAAAGTAGCCGAAAAACTCATTGAAGATGGGTATAACGCCGGAGCACTTCATGGCGATTTAAGTCAAAATCAACGTGACTTGGTCATGAAATCTTTCAGAAATAAACAAATTCAAATGTTGGTCGCCACAGATGTAGCGGCAAGAGGAATTGATGTGGATGATATTACGCATGTAATCAATTATCAATTACCCGATGAGATAGAAACCTACACCCATCGTAGTGGTCGAACTGGACGAGCGGGACGTAACGGAATTTCTATGGTCATTATCACAAAAAGTGAGCAAAGAAAAATAAAGGCCATTGAACAAAAAATTCAAAAGAACTTTACTAGAAAACCGATTCCTGAAGGCATGGAAATTTGTGAGGTTCAACTCAAAGCATTGGCCCAAAATATTTTTGAAACAGAAATTAATCACGACATAGAACCTTTTCTTAATGACATCAATTCAAAATTTGAAAACGTCGATAAAGAGACTTTGATAAAAAAGTTCTTTTCAGTCGAGTTTAGCCGATTTTACGATTATTACAAGAACGCCAAAAGCTTAACTGTCTCTGAATCCAACTCCAAAGTATCCTCCAAATCACATAACGAAGATTCTGTTCGATATTTTATTAATATCGGTAAAAAAGATGGATATGATTGGATGCGTTTGAAAGATTTTTTGAGAGATGCTTTAGAACTCAAACAAGGCGATGTTTATAAAGTTGATGTAAAGGATAGCTTTTCGTTTTTTAATACCGAGGCAATATATCTATCAAAAGTAATTGAGTTTTTCAATGATTTTAAATTAAACGGTCGATTTGTCAATGTAGAACTAACAGAACATCAAAACAAGCCTTCTAAATCTAGGAGAAGTAACAACAAACGAAAAAGCCGTCAAAAAACATCTTTTGGCGAATCAAAATCACAACAAGGTTCAAAATCAAAACGATTTAGAGCCTCTAGACCTCGTAAAAATAGACGTCGTTAATATTAGTGTTAATCTTTAGACAAAGTTTGGGTCAATATTTGTTAAGTAACTCGAGTTTAGTACATTTATACCCATAAATTTTTATGAACCGATATTTAACTTTATTATTTATTTTTCTAGCATTAATTCAAGCCAATGCGCAACAAGAGACTTTGGTAAAAGGTAAAATTATTAATGCGGCGAATGATGCGGCTATGGAAGGGGTTAATATCGTCAATTTAAATCAAGTTATTGGTACGACTACCAATGGTGTTGGAGAATTTGAAATTAAAGCAAAAGCCAATGACACCTTACACCTCTCATTTTTAGGATTTAAATCTATAAAAGTGAGAGTGACCAACGATTGGATTAATTTTGGGAATCGCACCACTATTGAAATGACCGAATTAGCGCTGGCTTTGGAAGAAGTCGTTGTCAACAAATTGAAATTGACGGGGTATCTAGAAATTGACATAAAGCAAGTCCCCATTCAAAAAAATGTCCGGTATAGTATTTCAGGCTTAAACACTGGTTACGAATCGAGTCCCAGATCGCCAGGAATGGTGACAAAAGTTCTGGGTGCTATATTTAATCCTGCTGATTTCTTACACAATATTTTTGGCAAAAAACCACGCGAAATGCGAAAGCTCAGAAAAATGAAAAAGCAAGATGAAATTCGCAACATATTGGCCTCTCGATTTGACCGAGAAATGCTTACAGCTTTACTTCAAGTCGACAAGATTGATTTGGATCTTCTGATTAGCGAATGTAACTACTCCGATGAATTTATCAAAACAGCGAATGATCTACAAATTTTAGACGCTATAAGTGAGTGTTATGAGGAATATAAAATTCTAAGTAAAGGACGGCGCCAGTCTCCATAACATGCAACAGTAAATTGGGTTATTTTTTTTATTAAATAATTTTTTTGTAAATTAAATCTGTAATCAACATGCCCCAACGTGAACATTACCGAAATTTTTTCTCATAAACGTTTCGAAATTTTCTGGCCCACGGGTGTGTTAGTTATTGAGCTTGAATCTATCATACAACAAAAAAAACATGGAAATCATTAGTACAATCATTATTGGTGCCATAGCTGGATGGCTTGGAAGTACAATTTTTAAAGGCAGTAGCTTAGGACTATTCGGAAACATTTTAATAGGTATCATTGGCAGTTTTGTCGGAAATTGGTCTCTCGACAAATTAGGGGTTAGTTTGGGGACAGGATGGATAGGTGCCATTCTAACGGGAGCCATTGGAGCCTTGATCATTTTATTTTTACTAAATCTTATTTTTAAAAAGCGGATGTAGCTTTAAACCCCGAAGCTACACTCTGCCTCTAACGCATACATACTATATGGAAATATGGGATGTGTGCGTTTTTTTATAAATTGCAAATAAATTCATTCGTATGACAGCTTTGCTTCGCTTCATTAAACATTATCTCATCCCAGTAGTAATTGGTATTATCATTGGAGGTTTTGTAAACTATACGCTCATTTACCTCTCAAACTCATTTGTTCCGGAAGGGGTTGATCCTTCAGATTTAGAAAGCATCAAAGCTAATATACATCGTTATACACCTTTCCACCTTCTATTTCCGTTTTTAGCCCATGCTTTTGGTACTTTTACTGGTGCATTTGTAACACTAAAATTATCCCAATCTTCGTCGGCAATAACAGCCTACGTTATAGGGGTGTTTTTCATGATTGGTGGGATAATGATGGTCGTTCAACTTCCCGCCCCAATGTGGTTCAGTATAGTTGATTTAGGAATTGCTTACCTACCGATGGCTTTGATCGCAACAAAAATAGCCCGATAATTAATCGTTATTGGTTTGTTTGGCCTGAATCCACTTGGAAAGATATTTAGTAGATTGCATAGAATGGTGCTGTAGTAAAATACCCGTAAAGTTTTGCAACCGATGCGCTTCTAAATTTTTATACAAATAAGCCACCCTTTTGAATAATTGTTCTGTAAATAATTGAGAATTGAATCTTTTTTTAAGAATCTCAAATCCACTACTTTGAGATTGTTCCCACAATGAAATCTTTGTATATAAGTCGATTGCATTATCTATAAACTTTTGATTATCGTCATTGATAAATCCGTTAGGTTGATCTTGGCCAAATATTCCTTCTGCAGCAATAGAGGACATCACACAAGGCGTTCCATTGATTAAGGCATCAAAAATTTTTCCTTTAAGTCCAGCTCCAAATTGTAGTGGTGCCAACATGACGCGTGAAGATTCAATAACAGTGTGAGCATTTTCTACAAACCCATGGACATAAAATCTGTCTTTTTCATTTGATAAAGATAGTTGTTTAGGCTTGACATAAGCCCCGTAAATATGTAGTAATGCCTTTGGAATAGCCTTTGATAATTGCGGCCAAATTTGATATTTCAAATGATTGACGGCAGAAACATTTGGTGCATGCAAAAAGTTCCCTATGAATATAAAATCTTTTCTTTCATCAAATGACAGTTTGGATACTAAGGCATCATTACCATTGGTAAAAATAAATGGAATATACAACAATAGTGAGGGGTCTATTTGTAGTTTATTGGATAAGATCTCAAATTCAACCTCTGAAATAATGAGTGTTAAATCGCATCGATAGATACTGGCAATTTCGCGTTTGGCTATATCAGACTTTATGAAATCCATTGAAAATTCAACTTTATTCTCAATATTCTTTTGTCGAGATTGTCTCAAAAAATGTAAATCTTCTGTATCAAGAATTTTAACAGCTTTTGGACAACACTGAGAAACACGCCACCCAAATTGCTCTTCTGTCATAAATCGATCAAATAGAACTACGGATGGGTTGAGTGTAGTTATAAATGAATCGAAGGAATCGTTATTGAGCTCGATTGATTCAACATAAATTCCAAATTTGGATAGATCAACAGCATTTTCAGATGGTTTTGCAGTCGTTCCAAAGGTGATATCATATCCTTGTTCCAAAAAGAGCTTAAGCAATTGTATGATTCGAGTTCCTGCAGCAGAGGATTTAGGCTCTGGAAAGACAAACCCGATGCACAATAAATTTTTGGAGGTAGACATTAAATCTGAAATATTTGCATTCCAAAAATAGAAATTTATAACTTTTGAACAGCAAAAGGATTCTAAATCTTCTTAAGAAAAGTGTATCTTTGTCGTTTAAAATTTGAACCAATGTCTTTATCACCTCTTACTGCAATATCTCCCATTGACGGTCGCTACAGGTCAAAAGTTGAAGAACTTTCTCTTTTTTTCTCTGAAGAAGCTCTGATAAAATATCGTATTCTTATCGAAATTGAATACTTCATCGCACTTTGTGAATTGCCTATAGACCAGCTAAAAGGATTTGATAAATCATTGTTTGAAAAGTTGAAGAATATTTACACTAATTTTTCACCTCAAGATGCAGAAGCTGTAAAAACTATTGAGCAAATAACCAACCACGACGTTAAAGCTGTAGAATATTTTATAAAAGATCAGTTTGACGATCTTGGTATTGGAGAGTTCAAAGAATTTATTCATTTTGGATTGACCTCACAGGACATTAATAATTCTGCAATTCCTTTGAGTATCAAACAAGCCATTGAAGCGGTATATATCCCTAACTTAGTCACTTTGATTGATACTTTGGACAAATATGTTAACGAATGGAAAGATATTCCAATGTTAGCCCGAACACACGGACAACCTGCCTCACCCACTCGACTCGGCAAAGAGATTAAAGTCTTTAACGTTCGTTTGCAAGAACAATTGAACGTATTGAGGCAAATTCCTAATGCTGCAAAATTTGGTGGTGCAACTGGAAATTTCAATGCACACCACTTGGCCTACCCTAATATAAATTGGAAAACATTTGCAAAAAATTTGATGAATAGTTTAGGTCTTCACCACTCGTTTCCAACAACTCAAATTGAGCATTATGACCATATGGCTGCACAATTTGACGCGATGAAAAGAATCAACTCCATCATAATAGATTTGAACCGTGATATGTGGACCTATATTTCCATGGATTACTTCAAACAAAAAATAAAAAAAGGAGAAGTGGGAAGTTCTGCTATGCCCCATAAAGTAAATCCTATTGATTTTGAAAATAGCGAAGGTAATTTGGGTATAGCTAATGCCTTATTCAACCACTTATCAGCCAAACTCCCCATTTCTAGATTACAACGCGATTTGACTGACAGCACAGTGCTCAGAAATGTAGGAGTGCCTTTTTCTCATACAATAATTGCTTTTAAATCAACTTTAAAAGGGCTAAATAAATTATTGTTGAATGAATCCAAAATTCAAGAAGATTTAGATGACAATTGGGCCGTTGTTGCCGAAGCGATTCAAACGATTCTTAGACGGGAAGGATATCCAAATCCCTACGAGACATTGAAAAAACTGACTAGAATAAACACTGGAATAACACAAGATTCTATTGCGCAATTCATTAACACTTTGGATGTTAGTGAAACCATAAAAAATGAACTTCGAGCAATTTCTACCTCTAATTATACGGGATTATAAAAAACGCCCAAAGCAATAACTTCAGGCGTTCTATTTACTGTGTGTATTTGTGGTTTATAACATATAGTCCAAAAAACCTTCAACATTCATATCACTGGTATCCAACTTATTGATAATTGGACCCAATTCCACAATGTTGGATAGATTCATTTTTCGCCCCAACACTCGAATAACTGCAAAGCCATATTCTGAAGAAGTACCAAAAATAATTAATTCCTCAACAGCCTCTTCATCACCGACATAGCTAATTTGAATACGTCCATCTTTTGAATTACCCATTCGCATTAATTCATTATACTGACTAGATTTTAGTAAAGTTTTAATCGTTCGTACCTCTTTATCGTATATTTCTTCGGAGCCAGACTTCAAACTATAACCTAGCATATTCAATTTTTGAATTGAATTGATGGCATTTTCCTGATTTTTAGTGAGCTGAAGTTTATCAGCGTCTAAAAAAGATATTGGAATATCCATAGAGATAAAGCTGGGGATTTCCTGATGATCTACAAAATAGGTTTGCAAAGTAGGTTGTGGTTGGCATCCTATGATAGATATTATTAAAAAGATATAAACGACTTTTAAAAAATTTAAGGTCATTGATTCTTATTGTTTTGAGGCTTTTTTTAGTTGATCCCCACCAGGAACGTTCAGTTGATTGGTGAGTTCAGAAACTTTCCTTAGGTCAATGTCGCCTACCAATGAGAGCAAAACAGTTTCTATAACCCTTTTGTCTCCTCCAACTTCAATATTTTGTTGCTCTATAATTTCAGATAAACCGTTAACCAGCATCAATAGCTCTGACACATGATTATCGTCTCGGCCGGAACGAACGTAAAACTTAACGTTCTGTTCACCGTCTTTGATGCGCATCAATTCTTCCATGTTTGATGATTTGATATAGGATTTTACATCATTTATCATAGATTTACAAATTGCATCATCTGCGGTAGTATAAACAGTTAAATTTTTTAGCGATTTAACTTGAGTTAAAAATGCATCGGCTTCTGAATCATTTGTTTGGATTTGCATTTCGGCCAGCATGCTAAACATTTTTTGGTTAACAATTACTGAAGTTACGTTGTCCATATCTTCATATTTCTCAAAGATACTTTGAGAAAAAACCAAAGTCGAGGCGGTTAAAAGAATTAAGGTTAATAGATTTTTCATTATGTTCTATTTACGGGTTTAAATTAAAAATTTTATTGGTTGTTTTGTTAAAATTACTAAGCAGAACAAAATTTTGTTGTCCTTTCTTTATGGTATTAGAAACGGTGTTCAAAGCACTCATTTGTGATTGTGTTCCTTTATTTAAGTTCAACGACAAAAATTCAAGCGCGGATTTAGCTTGGTTATAGGTCCGAATATCTTGCTCTGAATAGGTTTTTGCTTCAGTGTGAACAAAATCACTGCTTTTGATAAATAACCCAAACAATAAAGCTATTGAGGCGGCTATGGATAGTGTTCTTAAATTAAAATATGAAGCTTTTGTCGGCAAATTAGGGTGAAAAGTTTGTTGTCTGGCGGTAGAAAAATATTCGAATAAGATTCGATAGTGTTGCAGATCATCAGGCACGTCAGCACTATTGAAGAAGGCCTTAAGCTGGGCTTCCTCTTTTATGGAAGTTTGACCCAATTCGTAGGACTTTAGAAGGGACTCAATTTGCTTTAATTCCATAGTTGTGTATTTGAATCAATTGTTCTCTTAATTTTTTTCTCGCTCTGGATAAAGCAACTCTTACTGCAGCTTCACTAATATCCAAAACATCAGATATTTCTTTAAAATCATAACATTCAACATCACGCAGTTGTACAATAAGTTGTTGCTGTTTTGGCAGTGATTGTATCAGTTTTTCTACCAATCTTACACTATCTTTAGTTTCAATTTGTTGTTGTAAGGACGTGGTAGTATCGATATGATTATTGTGTGTAATTTTTAGGTTTGTGGCTTGCTTTGATTTCAATCTATCTAAACAATGATTCTTCGTAATTGTCATCGCAAAGGCCTCAGGATTTCTATAATCACTCAATTTATCGCGTTGTTTCCATAATTTTAAAAGAACATCTTGGGTAGCATCTTCTGCTTCATCAACAGATACTAAAAACCGTTTCGCAAACCGAAATAACTTATGCTTCAAAGGGTCAACCATCGCTAAATATTCGCTTTCGCTCATAGGTTACTCATGTTAAAACAATGACGAATAAGTTTTATTTTTGTTACAACATACAGTATTTTTTTTAATTTGAAGATATTTTACTGTACATTGTGGAAGGTTTTTTTTAAATGTTTTTTTAATGTTTGAAAAAAAAAGAATCATTTTTGTTTATTAAAATTTCAAACATTTTTTCTATGAAAACAAAAATCAAAGCACTTATTATAGTTCTCAGTGTTGGATTATTTACAGCATGTTTTGAAGATAATGATGATAACTTTAACAGCTCTACAAGTGTCAAAGACTTTGTTTGGAAGGCCATGAATACGGTTTATTTATACAAATCTGATGTTGATAATCTTGCAGATGATCGTTTTGAAAGTTCTCAAGACTATCAAGATTATTTGACCACCTTCGACACCCCAGTTGATTTGTTTGAATCTCTGATATACGACCGTGACAACGTCGATCGTTTTAGTACTATTACTAGCGATTATTTAGCACTTGAGCAACAGCTGAGTGGTGTGTCCAAAAGCAATGGCGCTGAATTTAATTTTTATCTATCTACTGGAAGCACTTCTTCTGTCTTTGGAATTGTTCGTCTAGTGCTTCCAAATAGCAACGCTAGTATGTCAAGTTTGACCAGAGGGCATGTTTTCAATAAAATAAATGATCAAGACTTGTCGGTTTCGAACTTAAGTAGCTTACTTGATAATGATACTTACACTCTAAACTTAGCGGTTTACAATGATAACGGAACCGAAACCACCGATGACGACAGTCTTTCGGACACCACGACTTCAATAACATTGACCAAAACCGTTTACGCCGAAAATCCTGTATATCATCACAGTATTATTGAACGCAATAATGAGAAAATTGGATACCTTATGTATAACGGTTTTGTTAATGAATTTGACAATGAATTGAATCAAGTTTTTGCAACGTTTAAGGCTCAAAATATAGATCATTTGGTATTAGATTTAAGGTATAATTCCGGTGGTAGCATAAGAACAGCAACTGCTCTAGGAAGTATGATTACAGGGAATTTTGAAAATCAAATTTTCACCACTCTAAAATACAATGAAACCCTATCTAGTAATAATTTCAACTATAATTTCACCAATGAGCTCAGCGATGGAACTGCAATTAACAGTTTGAACCTAAATCAGTTATACGTTCTCACATCTAATCGGTCTGCATCAGCTAGTGAAATGATTATTAATTGTTTGGATACGTACATCGATGTGGTTCAAATTGGTGATAATACTGTTGGCAAATCACAAGCTTCACAAATAATTTATGACTCACCAAATTTTGGTCGCAACAATGCAAATCCAGCACATACATACGCACTACTACCACTCATTGCCATTACTGTGAATAAAAACGATGGTAAAGTGCCCCCATCAGGCTTGGTACCAGATCATGAGTTATTAGAAAAAGCGTTTAATTATGGTACTATTGGTGACACTGAAGAACCCCTGCTCAAAAAAGCCCTTGATCTCATTCAAGGGGCTAACAAAAGTATGGCACCAATCGAAACCCCTTCCCCTCTTGTTGAAGAGAATTTTGTAGAATCAATAGAATCAATGATGTTTACCGAATTTTAAATTTAAAACCTCCATATGAATTTTATTGAAACAAATAAAAAAACAGTCGTAATTTTCGCCATCATGGTTGTTGCAATTTTGGCAAGACTGGTACCACATGCGCCAAATTTCACTCCAGTTACTGCTATTGCATTATTTGGCGGTTTTTATTGTTCAAACAAAATTTTGGGCTACATCTTACCTTTAGCTATCATGGTCATTTCGGATTTGTTTTTAGGATTTTCGAGTATCAGCATATTTGTTTATGCCGCTTTTCTTTTTGTAAGTTTTATTGGGACACAAACCAAAAAACTATCTATTTGGTCTGTGATATTGGGAAGTTTCAGTTTTTTTGTAATAACCAACTTTGGGGTCTGGCTTCTAGGCTATCCAAAAACATGGATAGGTTTTGCAGAATGTTATACCCTAGCAATTCCATTTTTTAGAAATTCATTATTGGGCGATTTGTTCTATTCTGGTGTAATGATTTTTGGCTTTCAATTGATACAAAAATATTCTCTCAAGGAAATTCAATAAAAATCAACCCTCAAGACAAGCACATGAAGTATTCATAGGAAACTGTTTTAATTATTTCGAGATAAACTTCGGGGCATCAAACGCTGGCCAACAACTTGCGATTAAAAGGAACGACTAATATTGAAGCCAAAATAAAAATCACCATCAGACCAGTCTCCGGTACTATTTGCAAAAACACCATTGGTATTCATAAATTGGGAGTTTGTAAAATGTAGTTGAAAGACGTGACCGCCAGTTTCAACATCAAATCCGACTGAAAAAGGGTTTTTGTACAGAGAATTTTCAGCTCTATTTAAGTGAGCGCCATATTCCAGGTTAATAGACCACCGCTTTCCCAGCTTGTAACGCCCACCCACGGCTAAACCATATTGAGAGTTATGCTGTTCGTCATTGGCAACGTAATTATCATGAAAAAATGTTGGTGAAAGTTGAAGTGACAACGCTTCACTGAATTTTCTGGATATCAGTAACTGAGCCACATAGCTTAAACGATGGTTGAACTCTAACTGCGGTAAGTTGTCCGAACTTAATGCCGTATTGGCCAAAACAGAAGTATAGACAACAATAGAAACAGGGTGCGTATTGGTTTGATTAACTAACCTTACTTTAGAGGCTAACTCGTAAATTTTTTGATTTGAAGTTCTTGAGGCACTGAGATTAAAATAATCTGAAACACCATATATAAAATTTAAATGCGTTACAGCTTCATCCAATCCAAAAAGGGTTTTAAACCCACTTTTTACGCTGCCAAAACGGTGAGAGACTACAAAATAAAAACCTCGTTTAGGAACCATTTTAGTGGATTCAAAATTGATGACTTTAAGGCCTTTAAAAACAGAGGAAACCTCTGTTTGGATATCCGTATCAATATCGATTTCACTCAGTAAGTCATCTTGGGCAAAGGTCAAACATCCGATCCAAATGAATGTAAAAAATAATCTAAATTTCATTGGATAATTACTGCTTAATCACGCGTTTGGTCTGTACATTATTGCCTGTAACCATTTGAACAATATACATTCCTGGGCTCCAAGCGCTTGTGTCTAAAGTGGGTTGCGCAGCGGAAATAGTGGTTTGTAACACCGTTTTTCCCAAAACATCAAAAACACTAATTTTTGTTGTTTGTATGTTAGTTGGAAATTTGAAATTTAAAAGATTAATTGTTGGGTTGGGATAAACTTCAAATGGTTGTTGAGAGACATCAGGTGTTCCCAAAGTAAAAGTTCCTATAGCCATACCTCTGCTGCCGTGATACGCTAGATTAAGGCCGTTCCCTTTGGCCCAAAGTAAGGGAATGTTACCGGTATTGGACGAAAAAACATAATCAGTAGATTGTCCTGTATTTAGGGTTCTATAAGCAACAATAGTGCGAGAGGTGGCTGTTTCGTTGTTGGACAATACGGTCCAATCGTTACTGTCTTGAGATGGTGTACTGTAACCACTGAGGTAATAGTCTCTTAGACCGTTACTACTGTAAATCACAACGTCTTTGTTGGAATTACCCATAGATTGAGCATCAAAAGCAACACCAAGCCATACATTTTTTGGTCCAGTCATGGTCATATAAACCTTTTCATTGGTTACATCAACATCAAGTTGAAGCGTAAAACCAGGCGTCAGTGTAATCTGTCCAGTGGTTGTAGATTGTGCACTAGCAAAGTTGATTGTTAGAATAAAAAATAAAAATGTAATTTTTTTCATAAGCTATGGGTTGATATTGAAAATAATATTAAGACGTTTGTCGTTCTGAACAACGGCTAAATCAAAAGGGGATTGATTAACGTTATTTTTATGTTTAGGATCGGCTCCTGATTCAAGTAGCATGACAGTTAAATCATAATTTTTAAACATCACAGCATAATGTAAAGCCGTAGTCTGATTGGCATCTTCAGAATTGGGATCAGCACCAGCCGCTAACAGGGTTTTAGCAATGGAGTTGTACCCTTTGACAGCTGCAGCCATGAGTGGAGAACCATCTTTGGTAGCACCGTCGATATCGTTGACCTTATCAATCAAAAAATTAACAACACTTTCGTTGTTATAATAACAAGCTAACACCAAAGGAGTACTACCTCTTTGGTCTTGGGCGTTGATAAGCTCAGGATTGTTATTAACGGCCAATTTAAAGTCTTCTAAACTACCGCGTCTGGCAAGTTCAAAAATATCAGCTTGAGCCGCTAAAACTTGGGCGGCCAAACATAAAACTATAGTTAATTTTGTAATGTGCATTGATCCAATTTTACCTGTTCTAATAACTCGTCAAAACCAATACATCGACCTTTGACTTTGACGTAGGTATTCAATGAGATTGTAGTGATTTTATCATCAAATTTACAGTAAATTTTACCATCAATTGTTAAAAAATTCATATTAATTTCAGTAACCATTCCACTAACTTCAATGGTTTGGTCTAAATATTTTGTAGAGGCAGTGGTCTCCTCCTGTAAAAAATGTGATACCAAAGTGTCTGATTTAATCTTAAACATAGCACTTTCCTTACCAATGTCTCTGTGGGGTTTATTCACAATAAACAAAGCAAACATCAGGCCAAAAAGAACGATAAATAAAATAAATATCCTTACTGGTTTCACTTTATAAAATTTTAAATCTTTGTTAAGATACAAGGATTTAAACAAATTAGAATAAAATTGGGTAAAAAATTAATTAAATTTGACATGACTTAAATCAGAAAAAATGAGACTCAAACAATTTTTATCCACTACAATATTGATGTTAGTATTATTTTGCTGCGAATATTCTAGTGAAAGTGATTTGATTGAACAAACTGAGCCCACTGAAATTATTACCTACAATACTCATGTGGCATCAATCATCGACAATAATTGTGTTAATTGTCATTCAAATCCTGCTGTAGCGGGTGCTTCAGTTCCAATGACAAACTATGAAGAAGTCAAATTTGTTTTTGAAAATACCGATGCCTTAAACCGTATGAGTCGTCAACCTGGTGAAACAGGGTTTATGCCAAAATACGGGGCAAGATTACCCCAAGCCAGTATCGATTTGTTAGAACAATGGATCAATGAAGGGTTTTTGGAATGAAAAATTACATTATAGTCTTACTATTTTGCTTCAATTTTGCTTTTGGCCAAGGAAAGTATTTAACACGTTCTGGGTCGCTTACTTTCGAGGCATCTATGCCTGCTTTCGAAGAAGTTAAGGCGAAAAACGAATCGGTTACAGCAATTTTCAATTCAGGAAATGGAGAAATTGCTGTTTTAGCTTTGATTAGAGGTTTTCGATTCAAAAATGCACTAATGGAAGAGCATTTTAATGAAAGTTATATTGAAAGCTCACAATTTCCAAAAGCGACTTTCAGAGGGAAAATTGACACTTTTGTAATAAGTCATTCACAAGAGGTTGATCTTACGGGAATACTTGAAATGCATGGCGTTGAAAAACCTGTAAATACTACAGCTAAGTATAAACTAACAGATCAAGAGGTCATAATTAGTGGTGCATTTTTGGTTAAGGCATCTGATTTTGATATAAAAATTCCTAAAATTGTTAGAAACAAAGTCAGTGATACAGTTTCGATACAGTTTGATTTGAGGTTAATAAAAAAAAGCGACTAACGCCGCTTTTTTAATTATTTGCTCAAATACATTTTTCGTCTGGCATACAGGTCATAAAACGCATCATCTTTCAAACTGTCAATAAATAAGATACTTTCTCCTGTACTTTTCATTTCTGGACCCAACTGCTTATTAACATTGGGGAATTTATTAAAAGAGAAAACAGGTTGTTTTATGGCATAGCCCTCCAATTTTGGATTAAATTCAAAATCTGACAATTTACTATGACCCAACATCACTTTTGTGGCATAGTTCACGTAGGGTTCTCCGTAGGCCTTTGCAATAAATGGAACTGTTCTTGATGCTCGAGGATTGGCTTCAATGATGTAAACTTTATCATTTTTTACTGCAAATTGAATATTAATTAATCCAACAGTATTAAGTTCCAGCGCAATCTTTCTGGTATGATCCTTAATTTGCTGCATCACCAAGTCTCCTAGATTAAATGGTGGTAATGTAGCGTTACTATCACCAGAATGAATACCGCAAGGTTCAATATGTTCCATAATTCCTATGATGTACACATTTTTGCCATCGCAAATGGCATCGGCCTCGGCTTCTATTGCACCATCCAAATAATGATCTAATAGTAATTTATTGTTGGGTATTTTACGCAGTAAATCAACAACGTGTTCTTCAAGTTCTTCTTTGTTAATAACTATTTTCATCCCCTGACCACCTAAAACGTAGGAGGGTCTCACAAGAATTGGAAAATCTAATTTATCGGCAACTGCTAGTGCTTGCTCAGCGGTTTCGGCGGTATCAAATTCTGGGTAGGGTATGTTATTTTCTTTTAATAACGTTGAAAAAGAACCTCGATCTTCAGCCAAATCTAATGATTTGAAACTAGTACCTAAAACTTTTATACCGTAGCGATCCAGTTTTTCAGCTAATTTTAAGGCCGTTTGACCGCCAAGTTGGACAATAACTCCTTCGGGTTTTTCATGTTGAATAATATCATAGATGTGTTCCCAAAAAACGGGTTCAAAATAAAGCTTATGTGCCGTATCAAAATCTGTTGAAACAGTTTCGGGATTACAATTGATCATAATCGTTTCATAACCACATTCTGCAGCAGCCAAAACGCCATGAACACAACAATAATCAAATTCAATCCCCTGCCCTATTCTATTTGGCCCAGATCCTAAAACTATGACTTTCTTTTTGTCTGAAACTATGCTTTCATTATCTGTAAATGTCTGGCCATCTTTGGTGGTCATTTCACTTTCAAAAGTCGAATAATAATAAGGGGTCTTGGCTTCAAATTCTGCAGCGCAAGTATCTACTAATTTGTATACGCGATTGATGTTGAAATCTTTACGCTTATTATAGACTTGGCTTTCCAAACAATCTAACATGTGAGCAATTTGGCGATCACCATAACCTTTTTGTTTAGCCTCTAGTAACAAGGCTTTTGATATGTTGTCTATGTTGTATTCTGAAATTTCTTTTTCTAAAAAATATAATTCTTCATACTGCTTTAAAAACCACATGTCAATTTTGGTGATTTCATGAATCCTAGAAAGTGGTATTCCTATTTGTATGGCATCATAAATAACAAAAACTCTGTCCCAACTAGCGTGCTTTAATTTACTCATAATTTGGTCATAATCTCTATAGCCTTTCCCGTCAGCTCCCAAACCATTGCGTTTAATTTCTAGTGACTGCGTGGCTTTGTGTAGGGCTTCCTGAAAAGAACGACCAATACCCATGACCTCGCCAACTGCTTTCATTTGAAGACCTAGTTCTCGGTTACTGCCTTCGAATTTATCAAAATTCCATCGTGGTATTTTGACAATAACATAATCTAAAGTGGGCTCAAATAATGCCGAAGTAGATTTTGTAATTTGATTTTGTAATTCGTCCAAAGTATATCCCATGGCTAATTTTGCTGCAACTTTAGCAATTGGGTATCCAGTGGCTTTACTGGCCAATGCGGAGGACCTAGAAACTCTAGGATTAATTTCTATGGCAATAATATCTTCATTTTCATCTGGACTGACTGCAAATTGAACATTACATCCTCCAGCAAAATCTCCAATACTCCGCATCATGTGAATGGCCATATCACGCATCTTTTGATAGGTCGCATCACTCAAAGTCATAGCTGGGGCGACTGTAATCGAGTCACCGGTGTGGATACCCATCGGATCCATGTTCTCTATGGAACAAATGATAACAACATTATCATTATCATCTCGAAGTAATTCTAGTTCATATTCTTTCCAGCCCATTAGAGCTTTGTCAATCATTACCTCATGAATTGGAGATATCTCAAGACCCCTCTTTAGTAATTCGTCAAAATCTTCTTCTTTATAAACTATAGAGGCTCCAGCACCACCCAAAGTAAATGAAGCTCTAATAACCAATGGAAAACCAAATTTTTGGGCAATTTCTTTGCCTTTGAGGTAAGAATTTGCTGTGGCTTGAGGTGCCATTGGTATGCCAATTTTGAGCATTAGTTCTCTAAACTTTTCACGATCCTCAGTGATATTTATAGCATCAATGTCAACGCCAATAATTTCAACACCAAAATCATCCCATATTCCTTTTTCGTCAGCTTCTATGCATAAATTTAAGGCCGTCTGCCCCCCCATGGTTGGTAAAACGGCATCTATCTGGGGGTGTTCTTTTAGTATTTTTACAATGGACTTTGTATTCAAAGGCAACAAATAGACATGATCTGCCATGGAGGGGTCAGTCATAATGGTTGCTGGATTGGAATTGATGAGGATAGTTTCAATTCCATCTTCGCGGAGCGAACGCAAAGCTTGAGATCCTGAGTAGTCAAATTCGCAGGCCTGTCCAATGATGATAGGGCCTGAACCAATAATTAAAATGGATTTTAAGTCGTTTCTTTTAGGCATGTTATGTGTTGGTTAAATGGCTTATTAAATTATTCAAAATTAAGTAACGATATGATATAAAAAAAGGTGTTACTACCAGTAACACCTTATAATATATTAACAATTGTTAATCATTATTTTTTATGACGAATTTCAGATGAAACAGTTAACTTTTTTCTTCCCTTTGCTCTTCGGCTTGCTAATACTTTTCTACCGTTAGCCGTGGCCATTCTTTCTCTAAAACCGTGCTTATTTCTTCGTTTCCTTTTGGAGGGTTGAAATGTTCTTTTCATCGTTTATATTCTTAAAAAATTTTGCGAAACGTGGTTTTTTCCTTTTCGCTAACTTATTTTTTCTTAAAGTCGTGCAAATATACAAAGAGTTTTTGGTTGCACAAATCTTATTTTGAAATAATTTTGTTTTGTTTTTTATTACTTTTGTGGCCTAAATTAAAGACATCATGCTTAATAAAAATATAAAATTAGCCCTATTCATCCTATCTGTGGGGTATGCTATTTACCAATTCACGGAAACTTATGTCGGAAATGGAATAATGTTCTTACTCATTGGGTTGGTATTTTTGTTTTTATATTTCAGAAATGAATATATCCTATTGGCCTTTTTTAAGTTAAGAAAACAAGATTTCGTAGGTACTGAGAAATGGTTAAACAAAATTAGTAACCCCCCCGCTGCTTTAACCAAAAAGCAACTCGGTTATTACAATTTTCTGAAAGGTATTATGGTTTCTCAAACGAATATGAATGCTGCTGAAAAGTTTTTTAAAAATGCAATCAGTTTGGGGCTGTCTATGGATCATGATCTGGCTATGGCCAAGTTAAACTTGGCAGGTATAGCTTTTACAAAGCGTCGTAAAATGGAAGCGCAACGCTTGCTGAAAGAAGCGCAAGATTTGGATAAAAGAGATATGCTTTCGGAACAGATTAAAATTATGAAACAACAGATGAAAAAAGCAACTATCCCTAACCAACACTACGGTCAAGGCCGTGGCGGAAGAAGACGTTAAGATTTAGTTATTGTAGAATTTATAATCTGGAATTTCTATACTGTATTTTTTTCTAGATTTATTATTTAAAAACTTTTCTCTTAACCAAGGATTGTGGATTTTTAATTGTTTGTAATTAATTCCAAATTGTTTTGCGAAATATACAAAATCAGCCACTGCAGTATCTACTTCAACAGTGTAAGTTAGGGCATAAGAATATAAATCACTAGACTCAAAGTTAAATCCATAGCGCTTGGGGTGATTCAAAATCTCTTTGAGGGCTACAATCCTGAAAATGTAGCGCCCTGTCTCCTCGCCCAGAAGCAAATCATAATACCCATTTACTGATTGACGCTTTAGCTCTTTATCGATTCCTTGCATTCCAGCATTATAAGCTGCTGCTGCCAAAGTCCAAGAGCCAAATTTGGATTTAGCTTCAGAAAGATACTGACAAGCAACTTGTGTTGATAAAATCAAATTATAACGCTCATCCACATTACTATTAATTTCCAAACCATATTCTTTGCCAGTTGATTTCATTATTTGCCAAAAGCCTTTAGCACCTGCCGGTGAAGTTACATTCATAAGTCCACTCTCTATAAGTGCTAAATATTTAAAATCGTCGGGGATGCCATAAGATTTAAGAATAGGTTCAATGATTGGAAAGTACTTATTCGATCGCTTAAAAAGCAACAGTGCATTGGACTGCCAGTAGGTATTAACCAATAGTTCACGATCTATTTTTTCTCTTATATCTGGAACATTAAGTGGCATCGATTCTCCACAAAAGTCGAGTGCATCAGGTATGGAAAGCGCATCAATTCTGTAACTTGATGCAAAATTAGAAGTTTCTTTATCGAGATCATCATGCTTTTGGAATGACAAAGAAAAAAACACAACAGAAATCAAAATAAGACCGTAAACAAGGGATTTTTTACTTAAATTCATGTTAATTTTTTTGTTTATCATTTATAAATAGGCCATCAGTTACATTACTAAATTAGCAAATATTTAATGTAAACATTGTAAAAATGTTAAAATTCAGTGTAAAATTAGTTTTTTTTGTAAATTTGCATTGTATTTCACTCTAAACTATCTCAAATGCTAAAGGCTTCAAATCTTGTCGACAACACCTTTTTGCGTCAATATGAAATCAAAATTGGTTCCGATTTGGCCACAATCGAATATTCACAACAAGAACGCAAAATTTTCCTTACCAAACTTAATATTCCCGAATGTTTGAGTTCTGACGAATTCAAAGAACAGTTTCTAAAAATAGTTTTGGAAGACATTAACAACAAAAACATCAGCGTGGTACCCACGAGTCCTCCTATTGCAAAATTTATTAAACGTCACAGACGGTATAAAAGCATGCTCCCTGTAGGGATCAGGATTTAAGAATACACTACTTCTCTAGAATCAAATTCAAATCGGACCAATCCGTCTGTATCGATTGATTTCAAATCCACTTGGTGTAAGGTGTTGACTAAGCTAGGGTTCCAAGTTGTTTTAACCTTAACGTAGTTTTCTGTAAACCCGTGGATGTAACCTTGCTTGTTTTCCCCTTCAAACAAAACAGTGCGTGATGTCCCCATTTGACTTTCATAAAACGCTCTACGCTTTTTGGCTGAAAGTCCCCTCAAAAGTTTACTGCGTTTGGTTCTTATAGATTTTGGAACGACATCTTTCATGTCGGCGGCTATTGTCTTGGGGCGTTCTGAATAAGCAAAGACATGCAGGTATGATATATCCAAATCGTTCAAAAAATTATACGTTTCTAAAAATAATTCTTCCGTTTCACCTGGAAAACCAACAATGACATCGACACCTATGCAAGCATGAGGCATAACAGATTTTATATGTTTAACCCTATTTTGATACAGCTCACGGTTATATCGGCGACGCATTTGTTTCAAAAGTACATTACTTCCGCTTTGCAAAGGGATGTGAAAATGAGGGACAAATCTTCTGCTTTGGGACACAAATTTGATGGTTTCATCTTTTAAAAGATTGGGCTCAATAGAAGAAATTCTTAAGCGTTCTATACCATGAACTTGATCCAGGGCTTTGACTAAATCAAAAAATGTATGTTCATGTCTTTTGTTTCCAAACTCCCCTTTTCCGTAATCTCCAACATTGACACCCGTTAAAACAATTTCTTTAATCCCTTTATTCGAAATATCCTTGGCGTTCTTCAAAACATTACTTAAAGTATCGCTTCTGGAAATCCCTCTAGCCAAAGGAATAGTACAATAGGTACATTTATAGTCACAGCCGTCCTGAACTTTTAAAAAAGCACGTGTTCTATCTCCAAAAGAATAACTACCAACATAAAAATCTGCTTCATCAATTTCACAAGAATGAATATGGCCAATATCATTTTTGGTTAAATCATTGATATAATCGGTAATTTTAAATTTTTCGGTAGCACCTAAAACCAAATCTACTCCGTTAATATCTGCTAATTCTTTGGGTTGCAATTGAGCGTAACAACCAATAGCAATGATAAAGGCACTAGGATTAGACTTAAGGGCTTGTTTAACGATGGACTTAAATCGTTTATCCGCATTTTCAGTAACAGAACAAGTATTGATGACATAAATGTCTGCAACTTCAGAAAAATCAACACGCTGAAATCCCTCATCAACGAAATTTCTAGCAATAGTCGAAGTTTCTGAAAAATTCAATTTACACCCTAATGTGTAAAAAGCCACTTTTTTTGTTGCGATCATTCTTGTACATTTACAAAGTGAGCAAATTTACAACGAACTGTTCTAATGACAAAGTACCAACTTAAGTTCCTTATTCCAAAACTTCTATTTTTAGCCGTTCTGATGATTATTCAGACCGGTTGCCAGCCTTCATCTAACAATACCAACGATAATTCTGTTTTTCGGTATAACGAACATAAAAATATTAGTAGTCTAGATCCAGCATTTGCCAAAGATAATGCCAATATATGGGCTGTGAATCAGCTTTTTAATGGCTTGGTTCAGATGGGGCAAGATATGACTGTCAAACCTTGCATCGCTGAGGCGTGGGAGATTTCGAAGGATGGTAAGCAGTACACCTTTTTCTTAAGATCTGATGTTTATTTTCATCAACATAAAAATTTTGGAGCCCAGCGAACCAGATTAGTCAAAGCTCAAGATTTTGTGTTTAGTTTTAACAGACTTTTTGATGAGAAAATTGCATCTCCAGGCGGTTGGGTTTTCAACCAAATTCAATCTTTTGAAATTTTAAATGACTACACACTTCAAATCAATCTCAAGCAACCTTTTCCAGCATTTTTGGGCATTTTAACCATGAAATATTGTAGTGTAGTCCCAAAAGAAATTGTTGAAGATGCGTCACACGACTTTAGAAGTAATCCAATAGGAACAGGACCTTTTTTGTTTAAAGCTTGGTCAGAAAACAACAAACTAGTATTTCGAAGAAACCCCAACTATTTTGAATATGATTCAAAGGGTAATCAATTGCCCTACTTGGAAGCTATAGCCATTACATTTCTTCCCAACAAACAAAGTGAATATCTCCAATTTATTCAGGGGAATTTAGATTTTGTTTCTGGATTAGATGCGAGTTATAAGGACGATATCTTGAACTCTGATGGAACATTAAACCACAAATATCGAGACATCATTAAAATGGCAAAAGCCCCCTACTTGAATACGGAGTATTTGGGCTTTTTCATGGAATCTGATGTCAAAGCGGTACAAAGTAAAGTACTTAGAAAGGCTTTTAATTATGGTTTTGATAGACAAAAAATGATCGACTATCTTCGTAATGGTATTGGAATACCGGGTCAAGGAGGCGTTATCCCTATCGGATTAGAGGGCTCCAATGATTCAATTGGGTTTTCATACGACCCCAAAAAAGCCAAACAACTCATTAACCAATTTAAAACAGAAACAGGGATACAAAACCCATCAGTCACTATTGCCACGAATGAAAACTATTTAAGCTTTTGTGAGTTTATTCAAAGATCATTGACAGATATTGGTTTGGATGTAAAAATAGATGTTATGCCAGCTTCTGCCCTAAAATCGGCGAAAGCGAACGGAAAAACAGATCTATTTCGAGCAAGCTGGGTGGCAGATTACCCCGATGCACAAAACTACTTATCGTTATTTTATAGCAAAAATTTTACACCAAGTGGCCCTAATTATACCCACTTTACAAACAAAGAATTTGATTCAATGTATGATGCTTCAATGAATGAAATAAACCTAAAAAAGAGAGTTGATTTATATAGAAAAATGGATCGATTAGTAATCGATGAGGCCCCAGTGGTGATTTTGTTTTACGACGAAGTGGTTCGTTTGACACAAAAGCATATCATTGGTTTAGGGGTAAATGCTACCAATTTACTAGATTTAAAAAGGGTGCAAAAAAATTAATTTGGTCTATATTGTTTGGTCCATTCAAAAACATGTTCCAAAATAGCAGCGTCATTTGATGTAAATTCTTGTTGACGACGTTTCATTACCACGGCGGCGACCTCAAATGCTTTAGTGGTTTTGTAGGTTGATAGTCCTGAAGCCCCGCCCCAGCTGAAACTTGGGACAAAATTTCTTGGGAACCCACTTCCAAAAATGTTAGCACTAACACCCACAACAGTTCCAGTATTAAACATCGTATTGATTCCGCATTTACTGTGATCTCCCATCATTAATCCACAAAACTGAAGTCCTGTTTTCGCAAAATTTTCAGTATAGTAACTCCATAATCTTACTTCAGCATAATTGTTCTTGAGGTTAGATGTGTTGGTGTCAGCCCCTAAATTACACCATTCCCCAATAACCGAATTGCCTAAAAAGCCATCATGTGCTTTATTTGTAAAACCAAAAAACACTGAATTATTCACTTCTCCCCCAACCTTACAATGTGGGCCAATGGTGGTTGGTCCATAAATTTTAGCTCCCATTTTGAGTGTTGAGTGCTCTCCCAAAGAGAAAGGGCCCCTTATCAAGCTGCCTTCCATTATAGTAGCATTTTTACCAATATAAATTGGTCCGTCATTGGCATTCAGAACACAAAATGGAAGGTTAGCGCCTTCTTCAATAAAAATTTGATCGGCATTAAATGTGACTGTTTTTTCTGGAATAGGTTCCGATTGTCGGCCTTCTGTTAAACGTTTAAAGTCCGCAATGATGGCCTCGCCATTGAACTTAAAAATATCCCAAGTATTCCTGATAACTATCACATCATCAGGGCATGAGATGGTTTTGTAAGAATTAAAATCAATGTCCATTTCATCCGCTGACGCTACAAAAGCTACCACATGATCGCCATCTAAAATGGCTTCTTTGGGTTTGAGATGTTGAATTAGCGCCACAAGAGATTCGCTAGGAATGTAAGCTCCATTGATCATGATATTTTGATCCATTTCTACCATGGGGAATTTGTCAGACAAATAATCTTCAGTGACCGTCGTAGTCGTAAACCCTAAATAATTTTCCCATTTTTCACGAATAGTCAAGATTCCAACTCTAATGTCGGCAACTGGACGAGTGAGTGTAAAAGGCATCAATGACTCTCGAAAAGGTCCATCAAAAAGAATATAATTCATTAAAAAATTATTTATGTAAAAGTAATAAAAAAGCCTTTCATTTCAGAAAGGCTCAATATTATCAATGAAGGACGTCCGTTATTTTTTAAATTTGGCGTACTTAGTTTTGAATTTATCGATACGCCCAGCGGTATCAACTAACTTGGATTTACCAGTGTAGTATGGATGTGATGTTCTTGAAATTTCAAGCTTTACAAGGGGATATTCAACACCATCTACTTCAATAGTTTCATTGGTGTCTGCTGTGGACTTGGTTACAAAAACGTCGTCATTGGACATGTCTTTAAAAGCTACAAGTCTGTAATTGTCTGGATGTATTCCTTTTTTCATCGCGTTAATTGTTTCGATTTTTCGAATGGCAAATTTACGTAAATTTTATAAATTAACAACAGATAATTTGTTTTTTATTTTCAGTGATTTTGTAACATTTTGTGATAACTTGCATCATATTACCATAATCAAAAAATATCATTACTATGGAACCAACTGTAAAATCAAATTCAACCAATTTAGGACTGTATCTAGGAGCGACTTTAGCTGCTATCATTGTTCTTATTTATGCCATTGATCTAGATTTAATGGTCAAATGGTGGCTGGGAACTGGACTGCTCGTTTTAATCGTAGTCTTTGGGGTCGTTTCGGCCGTCAGAGCTAAGGCCAATTCAGGCGGTTATATCAGTTTCAAAGATGCCTTTGTTAATTATTTCATTACTGTAGCCATTGGAACTGGAATCAGTTCTTTAATCAGTATTGTTATTTTTAACTTTGTAGATCCTGAAGCTGCAACCTATTTGAATGAACAAATACTATTAATCACCAAACAAAATATGGAACGATTTGGCGCTCCAGCTGAAGTTGTAGAGAAAGCCATTGACGAAGCCAGTCAAAAGAATAATTATTCGATTGGGAATCAATTGCAATCCTATGTGTTTCAATTAGCTTTTTACGCGGTTGTTGGCTTAATCGTTGCACTTATCATTAAAAAAACTGACAAAAGCAACGCTTAATTTCATATTTTTGGGGCTTATAAGTTAACCCTATGGACGTTTCAGTCGTAATACCTCTTTTGGATGAACAAGACTCTCTAGAAGAACTTCACGATTGGATTGCAAGAACAATGCAAACCAATGGATTAACTTATGAGCTTCTGTTTATTGATGATGGTAGCCGCGATAGTTCTTGGGAGATAATTAGTACATTATCCCAAAAAAATAACGCTGTTCGAGGAATCCGTTTTGCCAAAAACTTTGGAAAATCACAAGCGCTTCATGCAGGATTCAAGCGTGCCTGTGGAGAAGTAATCATTACTATGGATGCTGATTTGCAAGACAGCCCAGATGAAATTCCAGAGCTCTATAGTCTAATTAAAACTAAAAAATTGGACATTGTATCGGGATGGAAAAAGAAACGCTATGATTCCTATTGGTCTAAGAATTTACCCTCAAAATTATTCAATTGGGCTGCTCGAAAAGTATCGGGTTTAACTTTGCACGATTTCAATTGTGGTCTAAAGGCTTACAGTAAAGATGTCGTAAAAACCATTGAGGTTTATGGGGAAATGCACCGATATATTCCCGTGTTGGCTGCCAACGCTGGGTTCAAAAATATTACAGAAAAAGTAGTCGTGCATCAAGCCCGTAAATATGGAAAAACAAAATTTGGTATGGAACGATTTATTAATGGATTTCTAGATTTATTAACCCTATGGTTCACCTCAAGATTCGGCAAAAGGCCGATGCATTTCTTTGGATTTCTTGGTGTAATTATGTTTGCTATTGGATTTGGATTTTCGGCGTATTTAGGCATAGACAAACTGTACTTAAACCCGACAGCTCGATTAATAACTGAACGTCCAGAATTTTTTATAGCACTGACCACAATGGTTATTGGAACTCAATTTTTTGTGGCTGGATTTTTAGGTGAAATTGTCCTACAATCGCGGCGCAACACAGCGCGCTATCATATTTTTGAAGAAACCAAGGTGTTATAATTTAAAAAAATATATTTCAAATTTTTGCATTTGACTAAATTTGCATTTTAACTACAACCAATGACTCACTTTAGTACCGAAGTTCAAGAGAAAATATCCATTTGGCTAGGCGATTGTTTTGACCAGCAGACAAAATCTGAAATTCAAAGTCTTCAAAACAATCCTGATGAGCTTGAGGATCGGTTTTATAAAGACCTCGAGTTTGGTACTGGCGGCATGCGTGGTGTAATGGGTGTTGGCACCAATCGTATCAACAAATACACACTTGGAAAAAACACGCAAGGGCTTTCAAATTATTTAAAAGCAATTTACCCTAATGATGAATTAAAAGTTGTAATTGCTTATGATTGCCGACACAATAGTAAACAATTTGCCAAAGTTGTTGCTGATGTATTTTCTGCAAACGGTATCAAGGTTTTTCTTTTTGAAGATTTGAGACCAACACCCGAGTTGTCTTTTGCTCTAAAACAATTGAATTGTCATTGTGGTATTGTATTGACAGCATCGCATAATCCTCCAGAATATAACGGATACAAAGTGTATTGGAAAGATGGTGGGCAACTCGTCCCCCCTCACGACAAAGCAATAATAGAAATAATTAATAACTTAAATTTTTCAGATATTAATTTTTCTTCAAAAGAACACTTAATTCATTTTATAGGTGAGTCAATTGATAATCTTTTTATAAACGAATCCGTCAAAAATGGAAAACTTCAATTAAACACCAATACAAACAGAGCACAACTTAAAGTTGTATTTACTTCGCTTCACGGCACTTCCATAACAGCTATTCCAGAAACGCTCAAGCGTGCAGGATATCCCAATGTGCATATAGTCGATGAACAAGCAGAGCCAAATGGAGATTTTCCAACTGTAAAATCACCAAATCCTGAAGAACCAGAAGCATTAGAAATGGCATTGAAATTGGCCGAAAAAACTGATGCAGATATTGTGATTGGAACAGATCCTGATTGTGACAGATTGGGAATTGCCGTAAGAGATTTAGACGATAAACTAACCCTTTTGAACGGCAATCAATCTATGGTTATCATGACCAAGTTTTTATTAGACCAATGGAAAAGTCAAGGTAAAATTGATGGTAACGACTTTGTTGGTTCAACAATAGTTTCCACTCCGCTGTTGTCAAAAATCACTGAACACTATGACGTTGAATGCAAAATAGGGCTGACTGGATTTAAATGGATAGCGAAAATGATTGAAGATTTCCCTGATATGGATTTTATTGGTGGAGGCGAAGAAAGTTTTGGGTTCATGGTTGGAGATTTTGTTCGGGACAAAGATGCGGTAACCTCTACTCTATTGGCTTGTGAAATTGCTGCCTTATCAAAAGCTAATGGGAGTTCATTTTTTAAAGAACTGATAGCATTATACCAGACTTTCGGCTTGTATACAGAACGTCTAATTTCAATAACGAAAAAAGGAAAAAAAGGGGCCGAAGAAATTCAGAAATTAATGCATGAGGCCAGACACAATCCACTGACGCATATCAATGGTTCTAAAGTAATCTCTATTGATGACTATTTAAATTCGAAATCCAAAAGCTTAGTTCGTAACACAACAGCTGAAATTAGTATCCCTAAATCCAATGTTTTAATATTCAAAACCGAAGATGGAAGTAAAATTGCACTTCGCCCAAGTGGAACTGAACCCAAAATAAAGTATTACATTAGCGTCAATAAAACAATGGATCAAGACTCTGATTTTAAGACAGATCAAGACTTATTGAATAATAAAATTGACAATATCATTAGGTCAATGCAATTGATTTAGAATGAAAAAAATCGTTTTACAACTTTTACCATTCATTAAGAATTACAAGAAGCATGTTGTTCTGAATATTCTTTTTAATCTTCTCTATGCTTTGTTTAGTACCTTATCTTTTGTCTCTCTAATTCCGATGCTAAATGTGTTATTCGACACAACCAAAAAAGTAACCCAAGAACCAACATGGACCGGATTGGCAGGTATAAAAGACTATGGTAACGATCTTTTAAATTACAACGTAACTAGTTTATTGGATGATGGAAAGGCACAAATGGCACTGCTTTTAGTGGTGGCTATTGTAGTTCTCACTTTTTTTCTTAAAAACCTGTTTGGTTATTTGTCTATGCAACATGTTATGTACCTAAAAAATGGCATCTTGACAGATTTAAGAAAACACATGTACAATCACATTACAGAGTTACCGCTATCGTTTTATGCTAAACAAAAGAAGGGAGATATTATGGCCCGAATCCTAGGAGATATTAATGAAATGAAAAACTCTTTCTTTATAGTCCTAGAATTGATTGTCAGAGAACCATTGGCTATTTTGTTTTCGTTGATAGTGATGTTCACACTCAGTTGGCAGTTATCCATTTTTGTATTATTGTTCATTCCCATTTCTGGATTTTTAATCTCGAGCATTGGAAAGCGTTTAAAACGCCAATCTTTGAAAGCCCAGCAAGAATCTGGTCTGTTAATATCTACCGTTGAAGAAACACTTTCTGGGTTAAAAATTATCAAAAGTTTTAACGCAGAAAACAACTTTAAAAATCGTTTTGAAAAAACGGCAGACAAAATTCTTTTACTATTAAACAAAATTGGTTTAAAAAATAATTTAGCAGGGCCTTTTAGTGAGTTTTTGGGTATTATAACCATAGCCATTTTACTGTGGTATGGCGGAAGATTGGTTTTGATAGAACAAACAATTGAGGGGACTACTTTTATAGGGTTCATGGCCTTAGCATATGGAATACTGACGCCAGCAAAAGCCATTAGTAAGGCCTCATACAGGGTTAAAAATGGAGTTGCAGCGGCAGATCGAGTGTTTGAAATTTTAAAGCAAAACAACACTATTACTGAAGACAAGAATGCCATAGACTTGAAAACATTTGAAAATTCAATTGAACTACGAAATATTTCTTTCAAGTATGACGATGATTATGTTTTAAAAGATTTTTCTATGACAGTAAAAAAAGGGCAGACAGTTGCTCTGGTCGGTCAATCGGGAAGCGGAAAATCGACGATTGCCAATTTATTAACGCGCTTTTACGATGTCAATGAAGGCGAAATTTTAATTGATGGGCACAACATAAAAGCACTCACCAAACAATCTCTCAGAGATCAAATTGGACTAGTGACCCAAGATTCCATTTTGTTTAACAACAGTATTAAAAACAACCTCAAAATTGGCTCTAATGGTGCTTCAGATGAAGAAATCATCAAAGCCCTTAAAATTGCCAATGCCTGGGAATTTATAAAAGATTTACCATACGGTATTGACACAAATATTGGGGATTCTGGAAATAGTTTATCAGGGGGGCAAAAACAGCGCTTAAGCATCGCCAGAGCTGTTCTGAAAAATTCGCCCATAATGGTATTAGATGAGGCAACCTCAGCATTGGATACAGAAAGTGAGAGATTGGTTCAAAACGCACTCGAAAATATGATGAAGAATCGTACATCTGTGGTTATTGCGCACCGTTTATCAACCATACAAAACGCCGATCATATCATCGTGATGAAACATGGTCAGATTGTCGAAGAAGGCAAACATCAGGAGTTGCTCGATAAAGGTGGCGTTTACAGTAATTTGGTCATGCTTCAATCGTTAGAATGACCTTTTTTGAAGTGAAGTTTAGATATCCGTCCTTTACCTGCCGCAAATGCAACAGTATCATTTAGAAAGCGAAACGTGTAAAATCCCTCTTTAGAAAAAGAAGTCCAACTTTGGCCTCCATTTAAACTGTAGTCAATCCCCTCAAAACCCATTGCAACTAGACCTTGTGCATTTGACTTAGGAACATATTGTATACAACTCCGGTATCCAGGTGAGTCAATATTTCCGATCACTTTCCATGTTACACCCCCATCTGATGTTGCTATGGCATTATTAAAATTTGATTTTGGCTGGGTATAATCACCGCCAATAGCAAAACCATTTTCAGAATTATAAAAATCTATGCTATAGATTCCGGTGGTGGAGGTTCCTTGAATAATCGGGGTATTAAAAACTTTCCATGATTGACCCCGATCTGATGAATACAATATCCGACTAGCCCTACCGCCACTAGCAATCCAAACGGCATCCCCTAAAGTTTTAATATTGGTGTCACTCGCAGCAAATGCTGCTTCACCATCAATTGCTACGGGCAATTGATCACAGGGAATTTTGCGCCAATGATTACCACCATCCCGAGTAATCAAAATACTCAAACAATTGTCCGTAGGGTCTCCCATAGCAATGCCATCTTTAGTATCCCAAAAGTGCATACTATCATAAAAGACATTAGGATGATGCTCGGCGTAAACCAATTCAGAATTCTTGTGTAACAAAGCAGGATTGCCGATGCTAAGCGTAAAAATATCATCACCAACCACAGCCAAAGATCTGACGTTTAAAGTGTCGGTAAAGAATCTGTGCTTGGAGAGTGTGTTGGAATATAAATTATATCGATAGATATCGCCAATAGACGATACTGCAACTAATTCATTAAGAGAAATATCGATGGCTCTGACATTCAAATTTGTATCTTCAACAATAGTTTCTATTTCAACCGCATTAAAAGTTGGTATTGTTGTTTTTTTTGAATGACAAGCTGAAAGGGATAAAATTATCATAACCTTTAAACAAAATGATCTTATCATGAATACATTACTTAAAATACAATTCAATATACAGAATATCCCGATGCAAAACCATTTATTAAGCGTAACTTTGCCCCGAAATAAATTTTTATGCGCTTACACAAAAACCTTTGCTTTGCAGTTATTGATGGGCTTTTAGATATTTTCAATGAAGGAAAATATGCCGATAAAGTAATTCAAATACTTCTTAAGCGAGATAAGCGATGGGGCAGTCGAGATCGAGGTTTTATAGCCGAAACAACCTATGATATAGTACGGTGGAAACGTCTCTATGCAGAAATTGCTAATGTTAAAGAGCCTTTTAAAAGAGATGATGTTTGGCGTCTCTTTGCCGTTTGGGCCACGCTAAAAGGCATCAAACTACCAGACTGGAAGTATTTCACACAAACCCCCTCAAGAAAGATTAAAGGACGATTTGACGAATTATCTAAAATTCGACCAATTAAAGAGTCCATTCCAGATTGGATTGATCATTTGGGTGTGCTTGAACTCGGTCAAAATTTATGGTCCAAAGAATTAATTAAACAAAACGAACAAGCAGACGTTATTCTTCGTGTAAATACGCTGAAAACAACATTAAAACAGCTTCAAAAAGAGTTGTCTTCCGAGACAATCGAAACAGTACCCATTGAAGGCTACCCTTTTGCCTTAAAACTTGTTGAACGGTCTAATGTTTTTAAAACAGAATGCTTCAAAAAAGGTTGGTTTGAGGTTCAAGATGCCTCCTCACAACTAGTTGCAGAATATCTGGATGTCCAACCAGGAATGAAGGTTGTAGACGCCTGTGCTGGTGCTGGAGGAAAAACCCTCCATTTGTCTGCATTGATGCAAAACAAAGGATCACTTATTGCTATGGATATTTACGAGAGTAAACTAAAAAAACTTAAAATCAGAGCCAGACGAAACGGCGCTCATAATATTGATGTTCGCGTAATAGAATCCACCAAGCCCATCAAAAAACTCTATGAAAAAGCAGACAGATTACTCATCGACGCACCATGTTCTGGCCTCGGTGTTTTACGACGCAACCCCGACTCCAAATGGAAATTAAAACCTGAATTTTTGGATCAAATTAGAAACACTCAACAAGATATTTTACAACGATACTCATCCATGCTCAAAACTGGAGGGAAAATGGTTTATGCCACCTGCTCTATTTTACCGTCTGAAAATCAACAACAAATTCAAGACTTCCTGAAATCGAAAAATGGACAACATTTTAAATTATTAAAAGATAAGCGTATTTTAGCACACCAGTGTGGCTATGATGGATTCTACATAGCCCTTTTGGAAAAATTAACCAAATGAATTACAGATTAAGCTTTTTATTTTGCATGTGTTTTGGAATAGGGTTTGCACAAATTCCCAACGGCTATTACAACAATGCAACCGCAACTGGATACGCATTAAAGACACAATTGCATGATATTATCAAAAATCACGATGACCAAGGCTACAATGCCATTGATAATTTTTTTATAAACTTCGATTTGGATGACTATTATGAAATGGATTCGTCTATATTGGACATCTATTCTGAAAACCCAAATGGAGTAGATCCCTACTCATTTACACCCAATTCGGATGAGTGTGGTCAGTACGCTTCCGAGGGAGATTGCTACAACAAAGAACACATTATCCCACAATCTATCTTTAATAGTAATAACCCTATGCGAGGTGATGCACACCAACTGTTTCCAACGGATGGCCGGGTTAATGGATTTCGTGGAAACTACCCTATTGGTCGGGTCGATGACAATAATTTGATCTATCAATCCGGTATTTCAAACCCTACTCAAAACGGTTCAAAACTCGGGAATAACATCAATAGTGGATATTCAGCAGGGTATTCGGGAGTGGTATTTGAACCAATTGATGAATTCAAAGGCGATGTTGCAAGAGCTCATTTTTATTTTGCTACACGCTACGAAAACCTCATAAGTAATTGGAATCATTATCCAATGTTTGATGGGAGTAACGACCAAGTCTTTGAAATACCGTTTCTAAATATTTTATTAGAATGGCACAATTCTGATCCTGTTTCTCAAAAAGAAATTGACAGAAATAACGCCATATACTACCAACACCAAAGCAATCGTAATCCATTTGTAGATCATCCTGAATTTGTTTCAGAAATATGGGTTGGCCAACAAGATAACGAATCCCCTACCTCACCCTCAAATCTCAATGTATCAAACCCAACCGCTACAACAGTCGACATCAGTTGGACAGCTGCTTCCGATAACGTAGCTGTAACGAATTATGATGTATATGTTGACGGTGTCATAAATACGAGTGTTTCGGCAATCAATGTAACCGTTACTGGATTATCGCCAGAAACAAACTATTGTTTCACAGTAGTGGCCAGAGATGCCGCTAATAATGTCTCTACCCCCTCAAATCAGGCTTGTGAAACAACTCTTTCAGAAACCACAGCGAATATCGATTTATTCTTTTCAGAATATATTGAAGGAAGCAGTTTAAATAAAGCTCTTGAAATAGCCAATTTTACTGGCTCTAGTGTCAACCTATCAAATTACAGTATTAAGTTGAGTAGTAATGGAAATAACACTTGGACCACAACCTATAGTTTCCCTGTTAATACTAGTATCAATAATGCAGATGTTTATGTTATCGCTAACGGCAGTATGAGTATTTGTACAGATGTTGTAGACAACCAAAACAATAGCATCACAGGCTTCAACGGAAATGATGTACTGGGTTTATTTAAAAATGAAAATCTTATTGACATCATAGGAACGCTTGGAAACAGTCAGGATTTTGCTGAAAATACGACTTTGGTTAGAAATGCCAATATCTCGTCGGGATCAACAGTATTCAATTCTAATGAATGGAGTAATTATAGTAGTAATACTTGCGACAATCTAGGAACTCATACCCAAACACTTGGCAATTCTTACGGCTTAACTGATGAACTTGAAATTTACCCCAACCCAATCAAAGGATCGACGCTCTTCATAAAAGCTTCATCCCAAACGACTGTGACTATATATGATTTATTGGGAAATCGCTTACTTGTAAAACAATTAAACCAAAATCGAAATTCATTAAGAATAGATGAATTGAGTAGCGGAATGTACCTAGTGAAATTGAACAACATTCATGGTAGTTTTACTAAAAAAATCATAAAAGAATAACATTAAGTTTTAGATGTTTAAAACTCGTGGATAACTGCTTAAAATCGCCAAAAAAAATCATGCACCAGAACGGGGTAAAATAGTAAATTTGTATAACTAGAAATTTTCAGTACGACCACATGATTCACTTTTTCGGCAACCCGTCAACCAAAGTTTTTGCTGTACAAACCAACCAAAACTTATCCACTGAAGATTGTTCAAAACTAAATTGGTTATTTGGAAATAAACCTCAAATTGACTCTAAAAGCATAGAGCGTTACTTTATAGGCCCAAGAGCTGCAATGATAACCCCTTGGAGTACAAACGCTGTGGAAATTACCCAAAACATGGGAATTACAGGAATTGTTCGAATTGAAGAGTTTTTGGCAGTTACTCAAAATTTTAAGGACTTTGACCCTATGATTTCTGAAAAGTTTGAAAAACTCAATCAAACTATTTTTAATATTGAAATCACCACAGAACCCATATTAGAAATTACAGATATTGCAGCCTACAACAATCATGAGGGATTGGCGCTTAGCGAAGACGAGGTAAGCTATTTAGAGAACCTCAGCAAAAAAATAGGACGTCCCCTAACTGACTCTGAGGTATTCGGATTTTCTCAAGTCAATTCAGAACATTGCAGAC
The DNA here is from genome assembly GCA_049889395.1 of Flavobacteriaceae bacterium. Lineage (GTDB taxonomy): Bacteria > Bacteroidota > Bacteroidia > Flavobacteriales > Flavobacteriaceae > UBA3537. Next base: position 54,372 of record JBMHDM010000011.1, on the reverse strand, counting down.
ATAAAATTTTTAACGGGTCTTTTGTGATTAATGGAGTAAAACAAGCCTCCTCTCTATTCAAATTAATTAAGGAAACATCAAAACAAAACCCAAACGATATTGTTTCAGCCTACAAAGACAATGTCGCTTTTATCAAAGGACCTATCGTACAACAATTTGCACCCAAAACCGCCGATAAACCTGACTTTTATGTCACAGAAGACTTTGAATCTGTTATTTCGCTTAAGGCCGAAACACATAATTTTCCAACAACAGTTGAACCATTTAATGGTGCTGCCACAGGATCAGGTGGAGAAATTAGAGATCGACTGGCTGGCGGAAAAGGATCACTACCGTTGGCTGGCACAGCAGTCTATATGACTAGTTACTCCCGCTTGAGCGATAATCGTCCCTGGGAAAAAGGATTTAAAGAAAGACAATGGCTTTACCAAACCCCCATGGATATTTTAATCAAAGCGTCTGATGGTGCGTCAGATTTTGGAAATAAATTTGGTCAGCCCCTAATTTGTGGCTCTGTTCTAACATTTGAACACCAAGAGAATGGTGATCGGTTGGGATATGACAAGGTAATTATGCTTGCTGGTGGAATTGGTTATGGTAAAGCCAATCAAGCCATTAAAGATACCCCACAAAAAGACGACCAAATCGTCATTCTAGGTGGAGATAATTATAGAATTGGAATGGGTGGTGCTGCTGTATCTTCGGCAGATACTGGTGAGTTATCATCTGGAATTGAACTAAATGCTGTTCAACGCTCTAACCCCGAAATGCAAAAACGTGCAGCAAATACAGTTCGGGCAATAGTGGAAAGTCCAGAAAACTTCATCGTATCTATTCACGATCACGGCGCTGGTGGGCATCTCAATTGCCTTTCAGAATTGGTTGAAGAAACCGGTGGTCATATCAATCTTGATGCGCTCCCTGTTGGAGATCCAACGCTTTCTGATAAAGAACTAATTGGAAATGAATCACAAGAACGCATGGGTCTGGTTGTCCCCAAAAACCATATAGATAAATTAAAACGAATAGCTGAGCGAGAACGATCTCCAATGTACACTGTTGGAAATGTAACAAATGATAAAAGATTTGTATTCAAATCCAAAAAACATGGTAACAAACCCATGGACTTTAATTTGGATGATATGTTTGGAAGTTCGCCAAAAACCATCATAGAAGATCACACGGTCAAAAAAGAATACGCTCCATTGACTTGGAATGTTTCTGAACTTAATACTTACCTTGAACAAGTTCTTAAACTGGAAGCTGTTGCTTGTAAAGATTGGTTAACTAATAAAGTAGACCGATGTGTTGGTGGAAAAGTTGCCAAACAACAGTGTGTAGGCCCACTCCAACTACCCCTAAACAATGTTGGCGTCATGGCTTTAGATTATAAAAGTGAGAATGGAATTGCTACCAGCATAGGTCATGCTCCAATATTGGGACTAATAGACCCTACAGCCGGTAGTCGTTATGCCATTACCGAAGCGTTAACCAATATCATTTGGGCGCCTTTACAAAATGGCATCAGTGGGGTTTCATTGTCAGCAAATTGGATGTGGCCCTGCAAAAATCCTGGAGAAGATGCCAGATTATATGAAGCTGTCAAAAGCGTTTCTGATTTTGCAATAGAACTTGGCATCAATATTCCCACAGGGAAAGATTCACTTTCCATGAAACAAAAATATCCTGACGGTGATGTGCTTTCACCAGGTACAGTAATTATTTCTGCAACTGGTCATTGTGACGACATATCTAAAGTAATAGAACCACTTTTTAAAAGAAATAAAGGATCAATATACTACATTAACTTATCTCAGGATAAATTTAAACTTGGTGGTAGCGCATTGGCTCAAACACAGAACAAAATTGGCAATCAGGTGCCTTTTGTCCGCAACGCAAAATACGTCAAAAACGTTTTCAACACCATTCAAAGGTTAATTAAAAACAATCAAATTATAGCAGGTCATGATGTAGCGTCTGGTGGTTTGATTACATCACTTCTTGAAATGTGTTTTTCAGACAATAACTTGGGAGCCAAACTAGATCTTACCCCAATAGGGGAAAAAAATGCTGTTAAAATTCTATTTGCTGAAAACCCAGGAATAATACTCCAATCTAAAGATAGTTCGGTAGAAAAAATATTCAAAACTAATGGAATTGATGCTTACAAAATTGGATCAGTCGAAAACCACTCGCTACTATCTATTACAAACTTTGATGACGAATTTAAATTTGACATACCTAACTACCGTGATTTATGGTATGAAACCTCCTATTTACTAGATGATAAACAAACAGCTAATGGTTTGGCTAAGGAACGGTTTGATAATTACAAAAATCAACCTTTAAATTACTCATTTCCTTCACATTTTAAGGGGAAATTACCCAAAATAAAAACTAATGATCAACGACCTAAAGCGGCTATAATTAGAGAAAAAGGCAGTAACTCCGAGAGAGAAATGGCCAATGCGATGTATTTGGCTGGTTTTCAAGTACGAGATGTACACATGACGGATTTGATTTCTGGAAGGGAAACACTGGAAGATATTCAATTTATTGGTGCCGTCGGGGGATTTAGCAATAGCGATGTACTGGGTTCTGCTAAGGGTTGGGCCGGTGCTTTTAAGTACAACAATAAAGCCAAAAATGCTCTCGATAACTTCTTTAAAAGAAAAGATACGTTGTCTGTTGGAATTTGTAATGGTTGCCAACTTTGGATGGAATTAGATTTGATTAACCCAGATCACAAGCAGCACGGCAAAATGACTTATAATGACTCCAACAAACACGAAAGTGCATTTACTTCTGTGACCATTCAACAAAATAACTCAGTGATGATGTCCACTCTAGAAGGGGCAACTCTTGGCGTTTGGATTTCTCATGGTGAAGGAAAATTTTCCCTACCCTATGAGGAATCAAAATATAACATAGTTGGTAAATATGCCCATGAGAGCTATCCCCACAATCCCAATGGTTCTGATTTTAATACTGCAATGATTTGTGATGACAGTGGACGTCATTTGGTCACTATGCCACATATTGAACGTTCAACTTTCCCTTGGAACTGGGCCTTTTACCCCGATGATCGACAAGATCAAATTTCGCCATGGCTGGAAGCTTTTGTTAATGCGAGAATTTGGATAGAAAATCTAAAAGATTAAAATTCTTTCTTTTCGAAATCTAACGAAATGACAAATTAGCACAACCTATTGTTCTTTTTTCTAAAATTTCTTATTTTGCATAAGAACTAATCACAAGAAAAAATGACCAATATTTCTCGACTTTTTGATTTTCCATATTACCAGCTAGAGACACATAATTTAGATGCTGCTCTTGTCAGTAAAAAAGATGGAGAATGGATAAAAACTTCCACCAAAGAATATTTAGATAAGGCCAATGCTTTAAGCCGCGCTTTATTAAAACTCGGCGTACAAAAAGATGATAAAATAGCGGTTATCTCCACAACCAATCGAACAGAATGGTGTATTGTCGATATCGGCGTATTGCAAGTTGGAGCTCAAAATATTCCCATTTATCCAACAATCTCATCCGAAGATTACGAATATGTGTTAAATCACAGCGGAGCTACATACTGTTTTGTATCAGACGAAGAGGTCTTGAGAAAAGTTTTAAAAGTCAAAGCAAACACCCAACTAAAAGAGGTGTATTGCTTCGATGAAATTCAAGATTGTAAAAATTACAAAGAGCTACTAGACCTCGGTAAAGATACCTCGAATCAAAACGACGTAGAAACACGCAAATCAGAAGTCGTTGAAGATGATCTAGCAACTATAATATACACCTCTGGTACGACTGGAAAACCCAAAGGTGTTATGCTAACTCATAAAAATATTGTTCAAAACATATTAGCCAGTATTCCTCGCCTACCTCTTATGGAAGGGACAACAAGAGTGCTTAGTTTTTTACCACTCTGCCATATTTTTGAGCGGGTTCTAATTTACATTTATCAACATGCAGGCGTTACAGTTTATTTTGCCGAAAGCCTTGAAACCATCGGTGCTAATGCCCAAGAGATTAAGCCTAACATGATGAGTGTCGTACCAAGATTATTGGAGAAAGTTTTCAATAAAATTTATGCCAAGGGTACTGAATTAACAGGCCTCAAAAGAAAATTATTTTTCTGGGCAATAGAGTTGGGAGAGCGTTATGAACCCTACGGCGCGAATGGATTTTGGTATGAATTTCAATTAAAAATTGCTCGAAAACTCATCTTCAGCAAATGGCAGGCTGCATTAGGAGGAGAATTACATACTATGGTTTCTGGGAGCGCTGCCCTCCACCCTCGCTTGTCAAGAGTCTTTTGTGCCTCAGGTATGATGATTATGGAAGGTTATGGATTAACAGAAACTTCACCTGTGGTCAGTGTTGGAATGCACGCCAATAATCTATTTAAGATTGGAACCGTTGGAAAACCCATATCGAACGTTAAAGTGAAAATTGCAGATGATGGTGAAATTTTAATCAAAGGGCCTAACATCATGAAAGGCTACTATAAAGACCCCGAACGCACCGCCTCTGTAATGACAGGAGACTATTTTCATACAGGTGATAAGGGTGAGATTGACCCTGACGGATTTCTAAAAATAACCGGTAGAAAAAAAGAAATGTTCAAAACCTCTGGAGGTAAATACATCATCCCAACATTGATTGAAAATGAACTCAAAGAATCCAATTTTATCGAACAAGTGATGGTAATTGGAGAAAATCAGAAAATGCCCGCAGCCCTAGTTCAAATTAACTTTGAATTCGTAGCAGATTGGATTGAACGTAAAAACCTCAATATTGAAACTACACCCGAATCCATGATTAAGGCTACAGAAGTTATTAAGCGTATTCAAATTGAAATTGATCGATGTAATAAAAATTTCGGGAAATGGGAACAAATCAAAAAATTTGAACTAACACCTGATGCATGGTCCATTGAGGGTGGACACCTAACCCCCACCATGAAAATGAAGCGCAGCGTTATTCTGAAAATTTACACTTCATTAGTCCAAAAAATTTACAAGGATTAAAACGGCTTAAGTCCATCGACACTTAGAACGAATTTTCGAATAAAATACTATGCATGCATAATTTTTTTTTAATTTACTATGCATGCATAATATATTTTTATATATTTGAAGAAGCAATTAATTATGAAGGATAAAACGATAGACTACGTATTGCGTACCACTTGGTTGGCAGTTCAAAAGATGTATAATGAAGAAGCCTCAAAATTTGAAGCCACAATGGCTACGGCATTTACACTTTTGAGTATCGATCCAAAAAAGGGAACACCATCCACTGCCTTAGGACCAAAAATGGGAATGGAGTCTACGAGTCTATCTAGAATTTTGAAAACCTTGGAAGAGAGAAAACTCATAAAAAGAATACCAAATCCAGAAGACGGTCGAGGCGTACTTATACACTTAACCCAACTTGGATTAGACAAAAGAGAAGATTCCAGACAACGCGTCTTTACTTTCAATAATAAAATTAAAAATCAAATCGATTCCGATAAACTAAATCATTTTTATGATGTATCCGAAACCATTTTAGAACTAATTAGTGAGAAAAAAATATTTTAAATGTCTTTAACCACATGACAAAACGTAACATAAATAGAGTAGCAATTATAGGATCAGGCATTATGGGAAGTGGAATCGCTTGCCACTTTGCCAACATAGGTGTTGAAGTACTATTATTGGATATCATTCCAAAAGAATTAAGCGACAAAGAAAAAGCCAAAGGACTCACCCTAAGCGATAAAGCCGTTAGAAATCGGATAGTCAATCAGGCCCTGAAAACCGCGCTGAAATCTAAACCTTCTCCAATATACAGTCAAAAATTTGTGCAAAGAATAACCACAGGAAACCTTGAAGATGACATCGCAAAAGTTAAAGACGTTGATTGGATTATGGAAGTTGTCGTAGAACGGTTAGATATTAAAAAACAAGTTTTTGAAACACTTGATAAATATCGAACTCCTGGAACGCTAATCACTTCCAATACCTCTGGAATTCCTATCAAACACATGAGTGAAGGTCGAAGCGAAGATTTTCAAAACCACTTTTGTGGCACTCATTTCTTTAATCCTGCTCGGTATTTAAAGTTATTCGAAATAATCCCTGGACCAAAAACATCACAAGAGGTTTTAGAATTTCTAAACGGCTACGGGGAACAATATTTGGGAAAAACCTCAGTTGTTGCCAAAGACACACCGGCTTTTATTGGAAATAGAATAGGAATTTTTGGTATACAAAGTCTTTTTCATCAAGTCAAAGAGTTAGGACTCACAATAGAGGAAGTGGACAAACTTACTGGACCCGTAATTGGTCGCCCAAAATCAGCCACTTTCAGAACCGTTGATGTCGTCGGGTTAGACACTTTGGTCCATGTCGCCAATGGAATATATGATAATTGTCCAGACGACGAAGCGCACGAACTATTCAAATTACCAGACTTTATCAATATCATGATGGAAAATAACTGGTTGGGTAGTAAAACTGGTCAAGGATTTTATAAAAAAGAAGGAAAAATCATAAAAGCTTTGGATCTCGATACATTGGAATACAGAGACAAAAAACGAGCGAAATTCCCCACACTAGAACTAACAAAAACTATAGACAATGTAATTGATCGTTTTAAAGTTTTAGTTGGAGGAAAAGACAAAGCTGGAGATTTTTACAGAAAAAACTTTGCCGCAATGTTTGCGTATGTGTCAAATAGAATACCTGAAATTTCAGATGAATTATTTAAGATAGACAATGCCATGAAAGCTGGTTTTGGATGGCAACACGGACCATTTCAAATTTGGGATGCAATAGGCATTGCCAAAGGGATTTCAATAATGGAATCAGAAGGACATACGCCAGCGCAGTGGGTGTTTGATATGCTAGAATCCGGAAATAAAACTTTCTACAGCATAAAGAATGGAACAACTTATGCTTATGACATCAGCTCTAAACAACAAACTATAATACCTGGGCAAGACGCCTTTATCATACTCGATAACATTAGACAAACTAATGAAGTTTTCAAAAATTCTGGAGTAGTCATTCAGGATTTGGGAGACGGAATTTTGAACTGTGAATTCAGATCCAAAATGAATACCATCGGTGGAGATGTCCTTGCTGGACTCAACAAAGCCGTAGACTTAGCAGAACAAAACTTTGAAGGCCTAGTCATAGGTAATCAAGGTGCTAACTTCTCTGTTGGTGCCAATATTGGGATGATTTTCATGATGGCAGTCGAGCAAGAGTATGATGAATTGAACATGGCTATAAAATATTTTCAGGATACCATGATGCGTATGCGTTACTCATCTATTCCAACAATTGCTGCTCCACATGGTATGACATTGGGAGGAGGTTGCGAATTATCGATGCACGCCGACAAAGTAGTAGCTGCAGCAGAAACCTACATCGGATTAGTAGAATTCGGCGTTGGTGTTATCCCTGGTGGTGGAGGCTCAAAAGAAATGGCGATGAGAGCATCAGACTCCTTTCGAAAAAATGATGTAGAGCTCAATGTATTACAAGAGTATTTCTTGACTATCGGGATGGCCAAAGTAGCTACCTCGGCCTATGAAGCCTATGACTTAGGAATCCTTCAAAAGGGTAAAGATATCGTAGTGGTCAACAAAGACCGTCAAATAGCTACAGCAAAAGCTTATGCCAAATTAATAGCCAATCAAGGCTATACCAAACCTGTCAAACGACAAGATGTAAAGGTTTTAGGCAAACAAGCACTCGGAATGTTCCTGGTTGGAACTGATTCTATGCAAGCTAGTAACTACATCAGCGCGCATGACCAAAAAATTGCAAACAAGTTGGCCTACGTCATGGCTGGTGGTGATTTATCTGAACCCAGCTATGTTAGTGAACAATATCTATTGGATATTGAACGTGAGGCATTTTTAAGCCTTTGTACAGAAAGAAAAACACTTGAAAGAATTCAACACATGCTCAAAACTGGAAAACCATTAAGAAATTAAAACCATGAAACAAGCCTATATAGTCAAAGCATACAGAACAGCAGTCGGTAAAGCACCAAAAGGACTTTTTAGATTTAAAAGAGCAGATGAACTTGGAGCAGAAACTATCAAACATATGATGAAAGAGCTTCCTGACCTAGACGTTTCAAGAATTGATGATGTCATTGTCGGAAATGCCATGCCCGAGGGATCTCAAGGGCTAAACATGGCGCGATTTATCTCACTTATAGGTCTTAACAGTGTTGATGTACCAGGTGTTACTGTCAATAGATTTTGTTCCTCTGGGTTAGAAACCATTGGTTTAGCCGTAGCTAAAATTCAATCAGGTATGGCGAGTTGTATCATCGCTGGAGGAGCAGAAAGTATGAGTGCTGTACCAATGACAGGCTTTAAGCCAGAGCTAAATTACGACACTATCAGTTCGGGACATGAAGACTACTATTGGGGGATGGGAAATACAGCAGAAGCCGTAGCCAATGAATTCAATATTTCAAGAGAGGATCAAGATGAATTTGCCTTTAATTCACATCAAAAAGCACTCAAAGCACAAGCTGAAAATCGTTTCCAAGATCAAATTGTTCCTATTGATGTCGAACAGACTTATGTAGATCAAAATGGAAAACGAGCCACAAAACAATACACAGTATCAAAAGACGAAGGACCAAGAGCAGATACTAGCCTAGAAGTTTTATCCAAGTTAAGAGCCGTTTTTGCCCAAGATGGCAGTGTTACAGCTGGAAACTCCTCTCAAATGAGTGATGGAGCAGCGTTTGTAATGGTTATGAGCGAGGATATGGTCAAAGAGCTGAAATTAGAACCAATTGCGAGATTAACCAGTTATGCTGTTTCTGGAGTAGAGCCACGAATTATGGGCATCGGTCCTGTCAAAGCCATTCCTAAAGCACTGAAACAAGCAGGATTGAAACAATCAGATTTAAGTCTCATCGAATTAAATGAAGCCTTTGCTTCCCAATCTTTGGCTGTCATAAGAGAATTAGATCTTAACCCCAAAATAATTAATGTTAATGGGGGCGCCATCGCCCTAGGACATCCCTTGGGCTGTACAGGAGCTAAACTATCGGTTCAGCTTTTTGATGAAATGAGAAAGAATAACATGACAAATAAATATGGCGCTGTGACCATGTGCGTTGGTACTGGTCAAGGGGCTTGTGGAATTTTTGAATTTTTAAATTAAAAATCACTCAAATCAAATGAAAACAGAAGAAAAAGAACTTTTAAGAGGCGGACAATTTTTAGTCAAAGACAGCCATTGTGAATCTGTATTCACACCTGAGGATTTTACGGAAGAACAACTCATGATGAAAGAGGCCGTTAAAGAATTTAATGACCGCGAAATCATTGCACATCGGGACCGGTTTGAAGCTAAAGACTACGCATTGACTGAAGAAGTTATGCGAAAGGCTGGAGAAATGGGTTTTTTAGGGGTAGCTGTTCCTGAAACCTATGGTGGTATGGGTATGGGTTTTGTGTCGACTATGTTAGTTTGCGACTATATTTCTAGCGGAACTGGTTCGTTCAGTACAGCTTTTGGTGCGCATACAGGTATTGGCACCATGCCCATAACTTTGTACGGATCAGAAGAACAAAAACAAAAATATGTTCCAAAATTGGCTTCTGGAGAATGGTTTGGTGCCTATTGCTTAACAGAACCCGGTGCAGGTAGTGATGCCAATTCTGGAAAAACAACAGCGACGCTTTCAGAAGATGGAAAATACTATTACATAACAGGTCAAAAAATGTGGATTTCCAATGCTGGATTCTGTCATGTCTTCATTGTTTTTGCGAGAATAGAAGACGATAAAAACATCACTGGGTTTATTGTAGAAAATGATCCAGAAAATGGCATTACTCTGGGCGAAGAAGAGCACAAACTTGGTATTCGTGCCTCCTCTACCCGTCAAGTCTTTTTTAATAACACCAAGATCCCCGTGCAAAATATGTTGTCTGAAAGACAAAATGGCTTTAAAATTGCTATGAATGCACTCAATGTTGGTCGAATCAAATTAGCCGCTGCCTGTTTAGATTCTCAACGAAGAATCACAACAGATGCTATTATTTATGCCAATGCCAGACAACAATTCAAAACGCCAATTGCAGAATTTGGTGCGATTAAATACAAATTGGCCGAAATGGTCACTAATACCTATGTCGGCGAATCGGCAAGTTACAGAGCTGCAAAAGACATTGAGGACAGAATTGAACTGCGAAAAGCCAAGGGTAATACTCACCAAGAAGCCGAACTAAAAGGTGTAGAAGAATATGCTATAGAATGTTCTATTTTAAAAGTGGCTGTGTCTGAAGACGTTCAAATTTGTGCCGATGAAGGCATACAAGTTTTTGGCGGAATGGGTTTCTCTGAGGACACCCCAATGGAAGCTGCCTGGAGAGATGCAAGAATTTCTAGAATTTATGAAGGTACAAATGAAATCAATCGTATGATTTGTATTGGTATGCTCATCAAAAAAGCTATGAAAGGGCATGTAGATTTATTAGGTCCAGCAATGAAAGTACAAGAAGAATTGATGGGGATTCCCTCCTTTGACACTCCAGATTACACCGCTCCCCTATCGCAAGAAAAAGCCATAATCATAAACTTGAAAAAGGTCTTTTTGATGGTAGCTGGTGCAGGAATTCAAAAATATGGTCCTCAAATTGAAGATCACCAACAATTATTATTGAATGCCGCTGATATACTGATTGAAATTTATATGGCAGAATCAGCTATTTTAAGAACTGAAAAAAATATTCTAAGATACGGATTAGAGTCTCAAAAACACCAAATAGAAATGAGTCAATTATATCTATATAATGCAGTTGATATCATCACTAAAAATGCTAAAAATGGTATAATTTCTTTCGCTGAAGGAGATGAGCAACGAATGATGCTTATGGGCTTGAAACGATTCACGAAATACGTAAATTATCCAAATATCATAGCACTGAGAAATAATATAGCCGATAAGGCAAATAAAGAGAACGCGTACTGCTTTTGACAGCATACGTAGTTTAGTTGGTTAGTTGAAAATCGCCTTCACGCCTCGTGAGGGCGTTTTCTTTTTAACTAAAATTTAAAAAATTAAACTTATATTTGGTTGAACTCCATAATCAAGCCTCTTAAAATTATTCTATGAGATTTAAAATTACTTTAGCTTTAGTACTGGCCTTTTTCATTCATTGTCAGGGACAAGATCAATATAATTTATATCGAATTATTGAATCTGTTAATGCAGAGCGGATCAAATCTGATATCAAAATATTAACAGAATTTGGAACGCGACACACACTAAGTGACACTATTTCTAAAACACGAGGAATTGGAGCTGCAAGACAATGGATTAAATCTGAATTTGAAACCATTTCAGCCCGTTGTGAAAACTGTTTGGACGTATTTTTTCAAAAAGATTTAGTAAAAAAAGGTGCTAATGGGCGAATCGTAAAAGATGTTGAAATCGTAAATGTAGTGGCTATTCAGAGGGGAACGACTTATCCTGATCGTTACATTATCATGAGTGGCGATATAGACTCTAGGGTCTCCGACCCTAATGACTTTACATCAGATTCTCCTGGCGCAAATGATAATGCGTCTGGAATGGCAGGAACAATCGAGGCTGCCAGAGTACTAAGCGCTTATAAATTTAAAAATAGTATTATTTATGTTGGTCTTTCGGGTGAAGAACAAGGTCTTTTTGGCGGACAAGGATTAGCAGCTCATGCCAAACAACAAAACTGGGATATTATTGGTGTTTTAAACAATGATATGATTGGGAACATCAAAGGCGTTGATGGCGTAATTGACAATCGTTCCTTCAGGATTTTTTCAGAACCTGTTCCACCAACAGAAACGGAACAACAGCGCCGAGCTAGACGATTTTATGGTGGTGAAGTTGATGGAATTTCAAGACAACTAGCACGATATGTTCACAGAATTACAAAGACCTACATGCCAGAAATGAACCCCATGATGGTATACCGACTAGATCGATTTGGACGAGGTGGTCATCACAGGCCATTTTGTGATGCAGGATATGCTGGTGTAAGAATAATGGAAACTCATGAAAATTACACCCAACAACATCAAGACGTCAGAACGCAAAACGGTATTGAATATGGCGATACATTTGAGCATGTAAATTTTGAATATGCTAAAAAATTAACTGCTGTCAATGCGATAAGTCTTGCTAGTCTAGCCTGGGCACCTCCTGCGCCTCAAAAGGTAAGTATTGGAGGAATTGTAGAACCCTCAGCCAAACTAAAATGGGATGAAGTTCAAGGCGCTGCTTATTACAAAGTGTATTGGAGAGATACCACCTCACCAACATGGGACCACAGTAGAATAGTATATGATACCTCACTAACTTTAGAGGGTATAGTTATTGATAATTTTTTCTTAGGTGTATCAGCGGTTAGCGATGAAGGATTTGAAAGTCAAGTGGTCTTTCCTAATTCAGTTTTTAGATAAAATGAATACTAAAGTTCTAACATTCTATTGTTTAGTTTTTGGATTTGTTTCAAGCATCAAAGCACAACCATACACAAAACAAGACTCCCTTCGGGGAAGTATTACGCCGGAACGAATTTGGTGGGATTTGACCTATTACGACTTAAAAGTAAATATTAGTCCAGAAACAAAATCCATATCTGGAAAAAACACAATTCACTATAAAGTATTAGCTGAAAATAATCGCTTACAAATAGATTTGCAACCTCCAATGATCATCACCAAAGTAACCCAACAAAATGAGGTGCTTGATATTGACAGTGAAGGAAATGCACATTTTGTGAACCTTAAAAATACGCAACCGATTAACAGCATTCAACAAATTGAAGTTCATTTTGAAGGTCAGCCAAAAGAAGCCGTAAATGCCCCTTGGGATGGTGGATTTTCATGGAAAAAAGATAAAAATAGAACTGATTTTATTGCAACATCATGTCAGGGATTGGGCGCCAGTATTTGGTGGCCTAATAAGGATCATATGTATGACGAGGTAGATAGTATGCAAATCAAAGTAACAGTACCAAAACATCTTACAGCCGTGGCCAATGGACGCCTGAAGAACGTCTTAAAATCAGAAAAAAAATCGACATTCACATGGTTTGTATCCAATCCAATAAACAATTATGGAGTCAATGTAAATATTGGGGATTATATTCATTTTTCAGAAGTTTACGACGGTGAAAAAGGCCCATTAGAAATGGATTATTATGTTTTAAAACATCATTTGGAACAAGCCAAAACCCAATTTCTAGATGCACCAAAAATGATGAAAGCATTTGAATATTGGTTTGGTCCTTACCCATTTTACGAAGACAGCTTCAAGTTGGTTGAAGTCCCCTATCTCGGTATGGAACACCAAAGTTCAGTGACGTACGGCAACCAATTTAAAAATGGCTATTTAGGTCGTGATTTGTCCGGTACAGGATGGGGTTTGAAATTCGATTTTATTATCATTCATGAAGCAGGTCACGAATGGTTTGCCAATAATATTACCAATAAAGACATTGCAGACATGTGGATACATGAAAGTTTTACGGCTTATTCTGAAAACTTATTCTTAGACTACTATTATGGCAAACAAGCCTCTGCAGAATATGTTATTGGGACCCGAAAAAGAATTCGAAATGATCGACCCATAATCGGAGACTACAATGTCAATGCTGAAGGATCGTCAGACATGTATTACAAAGGAGCTAATATGATTCATATGCTACGTCAATTGATAAATGATGACAATAAGTGGCGAAAAATCTTAAGGCTAATGAATGATAAATTTTATCATCAAACCGTTGATACTCAACAAATTGAAACGTTTCTTGCTAAGGAAATAGGTCTAAATTTAAATCCATTTTTTGATCAATATTTAAGAGACACTAGAATTCCGGTTTTAGAGTACAAGCTAGACAGTGGCACATTCTCTTACCGGTGGAATAATGTGGTAAAAGGATTTAATATGCCTATTGAGATAGAACTTGATATGACTAAAAAATGGCTTAATCCAACTCAGGATTGGCAAACAAAAACAATAAATTCCTCAACAATCACTTTTGATGAAAACTATTACATCACAACCAAAAAAATAAAATAAATCATGAAATCATTTTTTAAATTACTTTTCATATCTGCTTCCATACTTGGGTACACTCAAGAATTTTCCATGGACTTAGTCAAGAACATGACACCTCGAAATATTGGACCAGGCGGCATGTCTGGGAGAGTGACAGCCATCGATGTGGTTTTATCCAACTCTGATATCATGTATGCCGGAACGGCATCTGGCGGGTTATGGAAATCAACATCAGGAGGGATCAAATGGAATCCCATTTTTGACCATGAGGTGACAGCCTCAATTGGAGCAGTAGCAGTCCAACAGTCCAATCCAGATGTAATTTGGGTGGGAACTGGCGAAGGAAATCCGCGAAATAGTTTGAACGGTGGTTTTGGTGTTTATAAAAGTTTAGATGGCGGAAAAACATGGCAATCCAAAGGATTGGAAGAAACCAGACATATTCATAGAGTAATCATCGATCCTACAGATCCAAATGTTGTCTATGTTGGAGCCATTGGATCGCCATGGGGAGAACATAACCAACGCGGCGTGTTCAAAACTACCGATGGTGGTGATACTTGGGAGAAAATATTATTCGCCAATTCAAAAACTGGAGTAGCTGACTTGGTTATGGATCCTAATAATCCAAACAAATTAATTGCAGCGCTTTGGGAACATAAAAGAGAGCCTTGGTTTTTCAATTCTGGTGGTGAAGGATCTGGAATTTATATCACTTACGATGGCGGAAAACACTGGAAAAAAATCACTTCTGAGGACGGACTACCAGAGGGAAAATTGGGACGAATTGGTCTTGCAATCGCACCCAACAAAACCAATATTATTTATGCTCTTGTAGAGGCCAAAAAAAATGGTTTATACAAAAGTTTAGATGGCGGAGCTAACTGGATCAAGGTCAACGAAAGTATGAACGAAATTGGTAATCGACCATTTTATTACGCTGATTTATATGTAGATCCACAAAATGAAAACCGAATCTATTCCATTTTCACCTATGTCAATGTGAGTGAAGATGGTGGACGTAGTTTCAAACAATTAATGCCTGCGTATGGCGTTTCTAACGGCGTTCACCCTGACCATCATGCCTGGTGGATTCATCCCAATAATGGTAATTTTATGATTGATGGGAATGACGGGGGACTCAACATTACTAGAGACCGTGGCCAGTCTTGGCGATTTATTGGAAATTTACCAGTTGCCCAATTTTATCACATTAGCGTAGATAACGAAATTCCATACAACGTTTATGGTGGCATGCAAGATAATGGTTCTTGGCGTGGTCCGGCTTATGTCTGGCGCGATCAAGGTATTCGTAACTCTTACTGGCAAGAAATCAGTTTTGGAGATGGATTTGATGTGGTTCCAGACCGAGATGATTCCCGCTATGGCTGGTCTATGAGCCAGCAGGGCTATGTGAGTCGATACGATTGGCAAACGGGAAATAATTATACCGTTAGACCCACACACCCCGATCCAAACATTGCTTTGAGATTTAATTGGAACGCTGCCATTAATATTGATCCAAAGGATAATAGTACACTGTATTTTGGAAGTCAATTTGTGCATAAATCTACTGACAAAGGCGAAACATGGACTATTATTTCTCCAGATTTAACGACCAACGATCCTGAAAAATTAAAACAACACGACAGTGGTGGTCTAACCATGGATGCAACTGGTGCAGAAAATCATTGTACAATTTTGGTCATTGAGCCTTCAGAAGTTGAAAAAGACATGTTGTGGGTAGGAACAGACGATGGTCGCGTGCACTATACTACTAATGGTGGTGGAACATGGAACGAAGTAACCAAAAATATTAAAGGTTTACCCGAAGGGAGTTGGATTACTCAAATCAAAGCCTCCAAAACAAATAAAGGCGAAGCTTTGCTTGTAGCTAATGATTACAGACGGTACAACTATACGCCATATGCTTACAGAACCACAAATTATGGTAAAACATGGAAACGTATCGTAGATGACTCTGATACTGAAAGTTATACTTTGTGTATCGTTGAAGATTCAGAAGCGCCAAATTTGATGTTTTTAGGAACAGATGATGGTTTATATGTTTCCATTGATGCAGGTGTAGAATGGACCAAATGGACCAATGGATTTCCAACTGTTTCAGTAAAAGATTTGGTTATTCACCAAAGAGAGAATGATTTGATTATAGGAACATTTGGGCGTGCCGCATGGATATTAGACGATATTAGACCATTGCGAGCAATGGCTAAAAACAGTGCTATTGTAAATAAAAACATCAAACTTTTCAAATCTCCAACTGCATATATGGCCGCTTATCAACAGCCTACAGGAAGCCGTTTTGGTGGTGATGCCCTATACCATGGCGAAAATAAACCATCAGGTGCTCGGTTGGCCTACTATTTTAAGGCAAAAACTGAAAGCGAACGCGATACGATAAAGCAATGGGATTCTTTAAAGTTAGAGATTTTTGATGGCGATCGCCTCATCAGAACATTAAAACAAAAAACACCAAAAGACTCAGGTATTCAATATTGGACTTGGTACATGGACGAAAAAGGGGTGCAAAGACCCTCAAAGTCAATTAACGAGGCAAAGCGAGAGCCGTCCGGGGTCCGTGTACTTCCTGGAACATATAAAGCAGTGTTAAGTTATGGAAACTTAAATTCCGAAACCACTATTGAGGTCAAAAATGATACAAGATTAGATCGTAGTCTTGAATCTCAAAAATCAGTTTATGAGGCCTCTAAACAATTGGAATCTTACCAAAGTGCGGCTGCAAAAGCAACAAGACAACTGGCTGAGAGTAAAAAAATTGCTGAAGATTACTTAAGCCTACTAAAAGATAAAAACAAAGAGGCACACAGCGATAGCATTGAACTTACAGAGTCAATTATTAAAAACATAGAAGATAACTTTGAATTGTTTTTTGGAAAAGTAGATGAACGTCAAGGCATTACCTCAGACCCTAATGTATCCGTTTTAGAGCGTCTGGGTACGGCAAGGTTTTACGTCAGTACACGTCAAAATGGAATGACTTCGACCGAACAAACCTTGATTAAGCAAGCTAAAAATGATCTCAAAAAAGCCTTGCATACCGTAAATTTATTTTTTGAAAATGATTGGAAAAAATTTCAAACAACTATAGAATCAATTGATTTGTCCGCATTTAAAACTATTGAAACTATTTCTATTGAAAATTAAACTTTGGCATTGACGAAACAATAAAAAGCTTAATTTATTAATCTGTACAAATTCCAAAACCAAAATTATTAGACTATGTACTTCAGATCTAGTGGTTTTAAAATTTTGATTTGTTCACCCACTATTTGAGTATAATTTCTTTTTTTAAAACTTGAAAGCAACCGAATAGCATTCTGCAGGTTTCATTGTTTAAAGAAAAAAAAGGATTATACAACTTCTGAGTATAGATAAATTAAGTGGAAAACAAAAAATAGAATTGTAAGACTATTAATTTTAATTAACTTTATAAAAAAATTAATTTTCCATGAGAGCGCTATTCATCATTACCCTATTTTGTCTTTGCCTAACAAATTGCAAATCTAAAACAGACAAAAACACCAAAACAGACCCAACAACCCCTCAGACCAAAACCTCAAAAAATAATTCTACAACGTACTTGAGTGTTGAATTGAATCCAAAAAATGATAGCAATGTTAGTGGAAAAGTTCGTTTTATACAATCTGGAGACCTCGTAAAAATGACCGCCAAAGTCATGGGATTATCTAAAGGTTTCCATGCCATACATATCCATGAAAAAAGTGACTGCTCTGCACCAGACGGCAAATCAGCTGGAGGACATTGGAACCCCACTGCACAACCTCACGGAAAATGGGGTGATGAATCGGGCTATCACAAGGGGGACATTGGAAACTTTTTAGTCCAAGATCAAAAAATCACAGTATTTGACTTTTCAACTAACGAGTGGTGTATTGGTTGTGGAGATGCAACAAAAGATCTTTTGGGTAAAGCTGTTATTATTCACCAAGGTGAAGACGATTTTGTTTCTCAACCCTCTGGTGCAGCAGGCAGTCGAGTAAGCTGTGCTGGTATTATTGAATAACAACCACTACTATGAATCCATCGGCTAGAGGTTGGCTAAAAAAGCTTTTAAAATCTTTAGAGAAAGAGCATTACCAAAGCTTAACCCTTTTAGATTTTTATCCAAAACTGAAGCTTTCTGGGTTCATCTATGGAAGTAACGTAGCCGTTGTCTATAATTTTCTATCCAGTTCAGATTATAATCAAGAGGAACGTTGTAAAATAAATTTCACATTAGCCTTATATGTCGTGTATCAATCACACGGTGATTTTCAAACAGACTTTAAAAATAGCATTATATCATTCTATGAAAAGATTGGATTTTATAAAACCAATTTTTTGAGGGAAATTATAGGATCAGACGCCGAGTCAATTATACACAAACGCATCCAAATTGACGATAACGTATTAACAAAAAACTTCAATTTATTTGCCACCAATGCGCTTTTGTTTATGGACGTTTTAGCTTTTGATCAATTTTTAAGCACTTCCAAAAACATCAACGCTTATCTCCTATCTTTAGAAAATTCAGTACAAAAAATTGTATCATCTGCCCTAAATTCTAAAGCAAAAAAAAACAAGTATGATTTCAGCTTGATTAAATTATTGGAAGCCTCCTCAAGACAGTCTAAACAGGGATACAGATCTTACGATGAAATACAATCAAAAGATTTTTCAAAATTGGAAACCTTATATCTATTAGATTTGGTGTGTATGGCGACCTGGAGCGACAAACAAATTGACAACAGCGAACAACAATTTTTGGATGACTTTGGGTCAAAATTCAACTTAAGCACCTCAGAAATCTCATCAGCAGTCGATGCTGTGAACACTTTCTATGAGGCCTATAAAAGTGATATTGCACTGTTGAGCACCAAAAATCTGGCTACACGATTTTATGACCATTCCAGTGGTATGGTCAAAAAACTCATCGTAAGAAATAGCAAGCGGCTATACCAAGAATTAAAAGAAAGTCAAGAATTGGTCATGTTATTATCCCAATCTACAATAAGAGATTTAAATCAAGTGGAACAAAAAAAAATGCAGGAACAAATGATGGATTTATTAAAATCTATTCCAAGTTTAGCCATTTTTATGCTGCCTGGTGGTGCATTTTTACTACCGCTTTTCATTAAATTTATTCCAAAATTATTACCTTCCGCTTTTGACGACAACAGAATTGAAGACGAATGAAATTGAAATCTACCTTATTACTTGCTATCATCGGATGTGCTCTATTAACACATTGTAAGGAGAAAAAATCTAATGTTCAATTAGAACAAGCCTATTTGGTTGATTTAAACGAATGGCGAGAAAAACTCAACAAAAGACGCGTGGTGTATCTAGAATTGTGCGGGCTCTACAAAATGACCAAATCAGATCTAGTCGTGGGAATTGACTCCAGCAATACTTTCAGCAATGATCCAAGTAAGATTAAGACGCCTATTGGTACTTTCAAATGGTCTGGCGAACATTATAATTTTGAGTCAAATATACTGTCTAATGTGCGAAACAGCTCAGGAGAAACAATCGACCATAAGCAGCTTATTTTAGACCATCTCGGCGATTCTGAATTGTTGTTTTATAACACCTTCAAATGGCGAATTATCACCCGATCTGGCGCACCCTATTTGAGAATATGGAACAAAGAAAATCCAGCCATCTCTGCATTCGATGGTTTTAACTATTTTCAGGCCAATCCAAACTTTATATTTGAGGCCGAGTTCAAATATTTTGAAAAAACTAAATCTGAATCTGTAGCTTCAAAATTAGGAATAGACGATGATACAAGCTTTGTTGGTCAAGTGAGCTTCAAATATGACAATAAAATCCACACCCTCGATGTGGGTCCAGATGGTTGGATTATGGTGGCTGATGCAACTTCTGGAGATAAAACTTACGGAGCCGGTCGATATATGTACGTTAATCTACCAAAAGAAGATGGCGTTACTCGATTGGATTTTAATAAACTATACAACCCACCCTGTCGTTATTCTAAATATACGACTTGTTTATTTCCACCTCGGCAAAATGTTCTGTCCTTCGAAATCCGTGCTGGAGAGCTCAACGATTTTAATAAATAACGCCTGTTATGTGTAACATTTTTGAGAGATTGTTGTCAAATTAATAACCAATTTACACCTTGTTGAAATCAACCAAAGAAAATGAGTTTGTCAGCTTAGTGGAAACCCACCAAAATTTGATTCACAAAATCTGTAGGTTATACACAAAAACAGCTGCGGAACATAAAGATTTATTCCAAGAAATTACCATTCAACTTTGGAAAGCTTATCCAAAGTTTAGAGGTGATTCAAAATTTAGTACTTGGATGTATCGAGTTGGACTGAACACCGCTATCACACTATATCGGAAATCGAAACGGAGAATACAGAGTCAGAATATAGAAGATTTTTATTTTAAAATCCCTCACTCTGAACCTTATGACAACACTGAGGATCAGCAGATTGAAATGATTTATAGGGCCATCCAAAACCTAAATGATATTGAAAAAGCTTTGGTTTTCATGTATTTAGAAAACAAACATTACAAAGAAATTAGTGAAACGATCGGTATAAGTGAAGTCAATGCTAGGGTGAAAATGAATCGCATTAAGAAGAAATTGAAACAACAACTAAATCCCTAATTTTTATGGAAGAATTAGAACGATTAAAAGAAGATTGGAATTCGAATCAAAATTATCCAGAGTTGTCCAAGGAAGAGATCTATAAATTTTTACACAAAAAATCATCTTCCATAGTGAAGTGGATTTTCATCATCAGCTTGTTAGAATTTGGATTTTGGTCCCTCATCGGACTCTTCACAAAAAATAGTGATGCTCAACAACGATTTGATTCTTACAATGTGGATTATATCTTAATTCCGATGATGGTAATGGGGTATGTAGTATTGATTTATTTTTTTGTGATGTTTTATAAAAACTACAAAGAAATATCCAATACAGATTCAGCAAAATCATTGATGCAAAAGATTTTAAAAGCTCGAAAAACAGTAAAGCACTATGTGGTTGTAAATTTGATCTTTTTATTTATTTCATCAATAGTTGGAGCCGTAATTGAGTTTTCCAATAACCCAGATTTGAAACTCACTGTATTAGAATTTGAAAACACCAATGACCTCTATCTATTTTATGCCATTGTTGGGGGAGTCACATTTATTGCAATTCTAATACTATCGGGACTGTTGCTCGGGTTTTATTACTTGGTTTATGGAATTTTATTAAAACGTTTAAAGAAGAACTACAAAGAACTGCAAGTCATTGAAGACCAATAGCTACCAATTGCGTTTTTGATTAAGCGATTCATTTTCTGCGAGTTCTTCTTGAGAAATGACCTTAAGAAATGACGGATGTTGTTCAATGGCATACTCAATTTTTTCAACAATCTGATCGATGGTTTCATTGTCATAATCAATCTCTAACGGCGCTTTTATTTCCATAGATTGCAGGATATTTTTCTTTTTGATGCGAATACCTTTTTTATCAAAAGCTCTTCGAAATCCATCAATTACTATAGGAACAACAATCGGTTTATAGTGTTTAATAATATGAGCTGTTCCTTTACGAATCGGTTTAAACGGTGTAGTGGTACCTTGAGGAAACGTGATAACCCAACCATCATCTAAGGCTTTTTTTATATTTGAAATATCACTCATTTTGACCTGACGATTCACCTCCTTACCAGCAGAACGCCAGGTGCGTTCTATACTAATTGAGCCTGCGTAAGCAAAAATTTTAGGTAAAAATCCAGACTTCATTGTCTCTTTGGCCGCGACATAATACATGTTTAGTTTAGGATGCCACAAATAACCCACATTTTTTATGGAATCTTCCCGACCACTCAGGGCCGCGTTAAAGACGTGAAACATAGCCACAACATCAGCAAAATAGGTCTGATGATTGGAAATAAATAGAACGTTATTTTCTGGAATATGTCTTAAAATATCGGAGCCCTCAATTTTTAATTCATTAAACCCTTGGTATCGTTGGTGACTTATAACACCTAACACACGAATAATCCATTTTTTAATGAAAAGGTATTGACCGAAGATATTTTTTTTAAAAATTGGCATGGAATGTTAAATTCGAAATGCAAACGTACATCATTTTTTTAAAATCTGTTGAAATAACACCACAATTTCCATTAAAATCATGGCCGTGGCCCCCCAAATAATGTTGCCTTGAAACTCAAAAGATGGCACACGAACTGTTGGACCATAAGAGGTTTTAACTGAGGTCTCAATTCGATTTTTTTTATTTAATATATCACTTAATGGAACCTCTATGATTGACTGAACTTCAGAAGTTTGTAAAGTAAAAATTGGCCTAAAATTAGTAATTCCCAAAAAAGGAGAGACATTAAAATTACTGGGGGGAATATATAGCTCAGTTAGTGGTTTGAGAAGTTGAATAGAAGACCGACTTACACCGATTTCTTCCCAAGTTTCACGAATAGCTGTTTGGGACAGATTGTCGTCCACTGGTTCTGGTTTTCCACCCGGAAACCCAATTTGACCGGAGTGAACACCGCCGTAAGATTTTCGAACGATAAAAACCAACATCGTCTCATTGGATTTGTTAGGATAAAATAAGGCCAACACCGCAGCTTTTTTAAATGGTTTACCTTCTAACTTTTGACGTTTAATAAGAGCCTCCCTAAAAGGTGGAGCCATCTGAATTTGAGCCACTTCACCAGGCAATTTAGACTCTTTTAATGCTGAAATTATTTCTTCAAACGCCTCAAATCTCATATATTTAGGTTCGCAAACAACAACTCACATGATGCGCTATTTACTTTGTATTTGTTGGATTATTTTCAGTTGTCAAGATACTAAATCTAATCAAAAAACGGCTCCTACTCCACCCATTCAAAAGAAAAAAAATAGGACCAATCAGACACAAAATACCCCAAAAAAGGACGAGTTGTTTTTGCTGACAGACGATAATGTAATGGAATTCTTCTTGGAATATGATAAGCATCACAAAGAAAATCAAGTTAGAATTTACACAGATTTTGGTAATATCGACATTCAATTGTTTGAGGCCACAAAATTTCATCGTTCCAATTTTATTTATCTGACCCAAAAAAAATACTTCGATAAAACTCAATTCTACAGAGTCATAAACAATTTTATCATTCAAGGTGGAAATAGTGACGACCAAGCCACTCTAAACAAACGAAAAAAAATTGGACGATATCTATTACCAAACGACCACAAAAAAGGATTCAAACATGATCGTGGAATGGTTAGTATGCCCAGTAGTGCTGTAGCCAATCCCTACAAAATGGCATCACCCTACGAGTTTTTTATTGTACAACAAAAAGGCGGCGCACACCACCTAGATGGCAATTATGCGGTTTTTGGAAAAGTGATTCAAGGGATGGATGTCGTCGATAAAATTGCGGCTGTTCCAACAGATCAAGGCGATTGGCCTGAAACGAATGTATATATCAACAAAGTTGAAATCATTAATTAATTTTGATTAGTTTTTTATACATTGTAACCGTTTAATCTTACATTAATATTTATTACCATGAACAAACAAAAAAACACAACAAACATTTTGCTTATGTGTTTATGTATTTTATCGGTTGTTACGAGCTGCAAAGATATCGAGACTACAAATAACGCTTTACTTGAAGAATGGTCTGGCCCCTATGGTGGTGTTCCAGCATTTGACAAAATGCAAGTTGCCGACGTTCAATCTGCTGTTGAACAAGGTATGATTGAAAATTTAAAAGAAATTGATGCGATTGCCAACGCTTCAGAACCACCCACATTTGAAAATACTATCGAAGCCATGGAACGTTCCGGGTCAATGCTAGATCGTGTGTTCTCCTACTACGGCATATTGAGCAGCAATATGTCCTCACCGGAATTTAGAGAAGTTCAATCCATTTTGGCCCCTAAATTATCTGAATTTTCATCGAAAATCAGTCAAAATGAAAAACTGTTTAAACGTGTAAAATCAGTATATGAGTCATCTCTAATAAACCCACTAGAAGCCGATCAACAGCGAGTTGTAGAACTTATTTATACAAGTTTTGCCATGCGGGGTGCTGCTCTAGATGAGGATAAAAAAGCGCAATATGCCGCTATTGATAAAGAATTATCGATTATGTATAACACTTTCTCGGATAATGTATTACATGACGAAGAAAACTATGTAACTTATCTGAACGACAAACAACTCGGCGGGCTTTCGGAAAGTTTTATCAAATCTGCTGCTGAAATCGCTAGAAGTAAAGGGAAAGATGGTCAGTACGCCATCACCAATACCCGCTCCTCTATGGATCCATTTTTGACCTACTCCACAGAAAGAGAATTGCGGAAACAGGTATGGACAAATTATTATTCTCGAGGAGATAACAATGATGAATATGATAACAAAAAACTAATTGCAGAAATCTTAAAATTACGTCGAAAAAGAGTTGAACTTTTAGGACATAGCAACTATGCCGAGTGGCGATTGCAAGATCGAATGGCCAAAACACCAGAAAACGCCATGAAACTCATGGAAGCCGTTTGGCCAGCCGCCATTGGTCGGGTAACTGAAGAAGTTAAAGATATGCAAGCCATTGCAGATGCTGATGGTGATGATATCACCATTGAGCCCTGGGATTATCGATATTATGCTGAAAAAGTACGCTTGGCAAAATATGACCTAAACAGTGATGAGGTTAAGCAATATCTTCAATTGGATAAATTGACCGAGGCCATGTTTTATGTGGCAGGTCGCTTATTTAAGTACAAATTTGAACCTGTTCCAGAGGGTAGTGTTCCCGTATTCCACGAAGATGTAAAAGTTTGGGAAGTAACCGATTTGGACAGTGGCAAGCATATTGGACTATGGTATTTAGATCCTTTTGCAAGAAAAGGAAAGCGATCTGGTGCTTGGGCCACTACCTACCGCAGTCACACGACTTTTGATGGTAAAAAGACCGTTTTAGCCTCCAACAATTCAAACTTTATTAAAGCTGCACCCGGCGAAGCTGTTTTGGTGTCTTGGGACGATGCAGAAACTTTTTTCCACGAATTTGGTCATGCGTTGCATTTCTTTTCATCCAATGTTAAGTATCCTACACTAAACGGTGGCGTTCGCGATTACACCGAATTCCAATCACAACTTTTGGAGCGATGGCTGTCAACAGATGAGGTCATTTCACAATTTTTAGTGCATTACAAAACAGGAGAAATTATGCCTGCAGAGTTAGTGAGCAAAATTAAAAAAGCAGCTACTTTCAATCAAGGTTTTGCTACTACCGAATATTTGGCCTCTGCCCTAATGGACATGAAACTTCACCTGGCCGATCCAGAGGGAATGGACGTTGGGGTTTTCGAAAAAGAAACCTTAGAAGCGCTTAAAATGCCTAAAGAACTACCAATGCGTCACCGAACACCGCACTTTGGTCATGTATTTTCTGGAGAAGGATACGCAACGGCCTATTATGGCTATATGTGGGCCGATGTACTCACAGCAGATGCAGCAGAAGCCTTTACAGATTCGCCAGGCGGGTTCTATGATACCGGAATGGCCGACAAGTTGGTCCAATACTTATTTGCACCCCGCAATGCTATTGACCCAGCAGAGGCCTATCGTCTATTTCGTGGCCGAGACGCGCAAATTGAAGCCCTCATGCGCGATCGCGGATTTATGAATTAAACATTTTATTCCATATTACTTAAAAAAGCGCTCTACAATGAGCGCTTTTTTGTTTCCCCATTTCCCCGCTCATGACGTTAATATGCCCAAAATTGCACAAACCCTATCGCATTCCAAACAAATAACCAAAAGATAGCATTAATTGCGCTGAATCTTCGATTTTAAGCTATAGTGGAGAATAATTCACATAGTATTTTCAAATTAAAATTTTTAAAGCAATAGATTAAACCTATTTTTGTGTAAATTTATAAATTATGACCATAACGCAACTCCATTACGTATTAGCGGTAGCTGAACATCAAAATTTCACAAGAGCGGCAGAACACTGCTTTGTAACACAGCCCACCTTAAGTATGCAAATCCAAAAATTGGAGGACGAGTTGGGGGTTCAAATATTTAATCGACACACCAAACCTATACAGCTGACTCAAGTAGGACAAAAAATCGTAACTCAAGCTAAAAATATTGTGGCAGAAGCCGATCGTATCAACGATATAGTTGATCAAGACAAAGGTTTTATTGGTGGTGAATTTAAATTGGGAATCATTCCTACAGTGATGCCAACGCTTTTGCCCATGTTTCTTAAGACATTCATCAAACGCTACCCAAAGGTGAAGCTTAAAATTGAGGAGCTGACCACCGACGAGCTCATTTTACGACTCAAAGACGGTCATTTGGATGCGGCTATTGCGGCTACACCGCTCCAAATTGATTCCATCAAAGAAAGAGCCTTGTTTTATGAACCCTTTGTAGCTTATGTCCCACCAAACCACCGCTTGAATCCAAAAAGCAATATTCAAGTTTCTGATTTAGATTTGCAAGATATGCTGTTGCTCGAAGATGGGCATTGTTTTCGACAAGGTGTTTTAAACTTATGCCAAAACTTAAATCGAGCTCCTGAAGAACCATTTCACCTGCAGAGTGGTAGCATAGAAATGCTAATTAAATTGGCCAATGAAGGAATGGGGATGACTTTGTTACCCTTTTTAAATACCATGGATTTGGGACCTGCAGAACAGCAGAATTTACGTCACTTCGTGTCCCCTCCTCCAGCCCGTGAAGTCAGTATGATATACAATAAGAATGAGCTAAAAATTCACATTATTAACGCCATATACGATGTTATTTCTGCTATTGTAAGAGGAGCAATTGCATTTCAAGACGTAGAAATTATCAGCCCTACCCCCTTAAAGAATTAACCGAAATATATGGTACATCGACCCAGATCTGGGTGAGTTTCAATGAGGTTAAAAACAAAAACCTTTAATTCAGCTATCTCGTGAGGTAATAAATGTTTTGTTGCTTTTTGAAGCTCAATACAAAATAAATTGGAATCGAAACTGACCTTTGTAAGAATAGATTTGGTATACTCAAACATAGCTCTCGCCATGGGACTTAGATTATAAAATTATAGCGTAGTGTTGGGTATAAGCAAAGGATTTTATTCAACATAAAACTAAAAAAAATAATCCAATAGGCAAAACTTTAACTTTCAAGATTTGGATTTTAGAGTCCATTCAAAAGAAAATTTCGAGACTAAGTCTCCCGATTCATCATACCCTTCTGCATGAAGAAAAAGAGTTTGTCCTTGTCCTGTATTTAGGGCTACTTTCAAAGCCTCATCAATATCTTGTCCCTGCTGACACTGAAACGTAATTCTACCTTTAGCTTTCTTTGTAAATTGAGCTTGGTTTTGGATGACTAGCATGGAAACTTTTTTGTTTAGTGCCTTAATTTTCATCATTATAAGTGCTCCTGTTGCCAATTCTGCAGCCATCCCTTGAACGGCCCAAAACATGGATTTAAAGGGATTTTTATTAATCCATTTGTGCCGGACAGAAACCACACATTGAGCTTGGTCAATAGTGGTTACTCTCACCCCACACAAATAGGCTGACGGAAGATTGAAAAGAAGAAAAAGGTTTAGTTTTTTGGGTGATAACACAGCTAAAAATATTTATTTATCACCAAATATAGGGAATAATATGACGATTCATTATATTTGATTGCTCACACAATTTCTTGTTATGGAATCTACTTTTGTAAAATTATATAGCGGTAGCTTTATCATCGTCCAACCAATTTGCAAAAATCTTGAATCACAAGGAATAATCCCCATTGTTAAAGATGAAACTGAATCTGCAAGGTTAGCCGGTTTTGGAATTTCCAATTATGGGAATCAAGATATTTTTGTTCATCAAAATGAATACGAAAGTGCCTCCAAAATTCTAACCGCTACATTAATTAAAATGGGAATTTAATTATTTGAAATAAAATTTAAATCATTATCGTATTTTAGGACTTTAAAATATTTTAATTATGAAACAAACACTTCTCCTCTTATTCGTTATTTGTATCAACCTGATTCAGGCACAAGACCTAGAAGTTCCTGTAGATACCGCTGTTAAAACTTCTCACAAAACAACGATTAAAGGTGTTAGTTTGTCTTACACTGCCGAGGCTGGAATGCAACCTGTTTGGGATAAAAATGGTACAGTAATAGCCAGTTTGTTTTACACCTATTACACACGCGATAATGTCAAAAATAGAGCCAATCGGCCTCTAATCATTTCTTTCAATGGCGGACCCGGATCGGCCTCTGTTTGGATGCACATGGCCTATACTGGACCCCGAATTTTAAATGTGGATGATGAAGGCTACCCTGTTCAACCCTATGGTTTTAAAAGCAATCCAAATTCTATCTTGGACGAAGCTGACATCGTATTTGTCAATCCAGTCAATACAGGCTATTCTAGAATGATTCCCAACAAAGACGGAGAGATGCCAGACAGAAGCCAATTTTTTGGAATCAATGAAGACATTGCCTATTTATCAGGTTGGATCAACACCTTTGTCAGTCGAAAAAATAGATGGGAATCTCCAAAATACATCATCGGAGAAAGCTATGGTGGAACTCGAGTTATGGGATTGTCATTGGCTCTTCAACAAAACCAATGGATGTATTTAAATGGCGTTATTTTAGTATCTCCTGCTGATTATAAAACCCTTCGTGTGGGTGGACCTGTTTCATCTGCACTCAATCTCCCCTACTATGCAGCTACAGCTTGGCATCATAATATGCTGCCTGAAGAATTGCAATCCAAAGATTTGTTGGAAGTGTTGCCAGAAGTTGAAGATTTTACTATCAATACGCTGATTCCTGCCTTGGCTAAAGGCGGATTTATTGGTGATGAAGAAAAAATGGCTGTCAGTCAAAAAATGTCCTATTATTCTGGATTGAGCCAAAAAGTAATCCTACAGCACAATTTGGATGTTCCTAATAGCTTTTTTTGGAAAGAATTATTGAGAGATAAAACTGGTCAAACAATTGGTCGATTAGATTCAAGGTATTTAGGAATTGACAAAAAAGAGGCTGGAACGAGTCCAGATTACAACGCCGAACTAACTTCTTGGCTTCACTCCTTTACGCCTGCCATAAATCACTACATAAAAAGTGAACTGAAATTTGAAACAGACTTAAAATACAACATGTTTGGCCCAGTAAGACCTTGGAATAATGATAATGATAACACTCGAGACAACTTACGCCTAGCTATGGCACAAAACCCCTATTTGAAGGTTCTTAATCAGTCGGGTTATTACGATGGTGCCACCACATACTTTAGCGCAAAATATACCTTATCTCAAATTGACCCTAGTGGTAAGATGAAAGATCGTTTGACGTTTAAAGGATATAGAAGTGGTCATATGATGTATTTGCGAAACGAGGATTTGATTCAGTCGAATGATGATTTGAGAGCATTTATCAAGTCATCTTCAGCCAATGGCAAAGCTGCAAAATACTAATGCCAGGTTTAAAGGTTAGCATTCTAATTCCCTTCAAAAACACTGCTGAATACCTAACTGAGTGTTTAGAGTCTATTGTAAATCAAACCTACACGAATTGGGAAGTCATCGCGGTAAATGATAATTCTACAGATCAAAGTGGCCAAATTGTAAAAGAATTTGCAGAACGAGATCCGAGAATTAAGTGTTTTGAGAATGAAGGAAACGGAATTATTGAGGGGCTCCAGACAGCATACAAGCACGCTATTGGTCATTTTATAACCCGCATGGATAGTGATGATATCATGCAGCCTCATAAAATAGAATATATGACTGATGACCTCAAAAAATATGGTGAAGGTCATATCGCTCTAGGATTAGTTAAATACTTTTCTCAGCATGGTATAAACGATGGCTATCAACGCTACGAAAAATGGCTAAATAGACTTATTGCAACAGGCGATAATTTCACTGAGATTTACAAGGAATGTGTCATCCCCTCGCCCTGTTGGATGGTAAGTCGTGTAGATTTTGATCGGGCTGGTGGGTTTAATTCGAGTATTTATCCAGAGGATTACGATTTGACATTTCGGTTTTTTGAAAGTGGTTTAAAATGTATTCCGTCAAACCACTTATTGCACCTATGGCGCGATTATCCTGTTAGGACCTCCAGAACAAGCCCAAATTATGCTGAAAACACCTTTTTACAACTCAAGCTGTTTTACTTTTTAAAATTATCATTAAATGTTGAAAAAACTTTGGTTCTTTGGGGAGCTGGAAAAAAAGGTAAAACAATAGCTACTTTATTAATCAAACAAAAAGTACCGTTTATTTGGGTTTGTAATAACCCAAAAAAAATTGGGAAAAACATTTACGGACAACGATTAAAATCCTGGAGCATACTTTCTGATCTTCAAAACACTCAAAGTATTGTCAGCGTGGCCAATAATGAGTCACAACAACAAATAAAAAATTATTTGACAAAACAAGCTAAAAAGCCCTTAGTAGATTACTTCTTCTTTTGCTAACAGATGATTATATTTGATAAA
This sequence comes from Flavobacteriaceae bacterium, assembly GCA_049889395.1. Classification (GTDB taxonomy): domain Bacteria; phylum Bacteroidota; class Bacteroidia; order Flavobacteriales; family Flavobacteriaceae; genus UBA3537. The sequence continues at coordinate 23,730 of JBMHDM010000011.1, read as the reverse complement.
CAATTGAATTATGCAATTTCTTAAACCAGAATTTCTATATGCCCTTTGGGCACTCATCATACCCATTCTGGTTCATTTATTTCACTTAAGACGATTTCAAAAACAATCCTTTTCAAACGTCGCATTTTTAAAACAGATCAAACTACAGACTAGGCGAAGTTCAACGCTAAAAAAGTGGTTGGTCCTCCTTATCCGTTTATTTGCAATGGCCTTCATCGTGTTGGCTTTTGCAAAACCTTTTGTCTCGAACTCTACTAAAAATAATCAAGCTCCCGAGATTGTTATTTACTTGGATAATTCGTTCAGTATGCAGGCCAAAAATGAAAAAGGACCGTTGCTCTCGGGGGCTATTCAAGATATTTTGAATCAGGAGTTTGTTTCCAATGAAATTAGCTTGTTCACAAACAATAATACCTACAAAAAACTTAATACAGAAAATTTAAGACAGGAACTCTTGGAGATTCAATATACCCATCGTCAGCTTGATTTTCAATCAATTATTGCCAAAAGTAATTTGTTATTTTCAGATAGACAATCACAAAAAAAATATTTGGTCATTATATCCGATTTACAACATTTAAACCCAGAAGACTTAAATCAAATTACAGATCTTCCAATGGAGATTATACTGGTCCAAAAATCTGCATTATCTAACCAAAACACCTATATCGATTCTATTGAAATTAGCTCAGAAATAGAACATAGTAACTTACTGGTGCATGGCAGTGTATCAAATAATGATCAAGATAGTATAACAATTAGTTTATACGACAATGACAAACTCATTGGAAAGTCAATTTTGACCCAATCAAATTATTATAAGACCTCATTTTCTGTTCCCAACAGCAACGCGCTGCTTGGAAAACTTGTGATTGATGATATCGGACCTGATTTTGATAATAATTTCTTTTTTAATATCCCAAAACAAAACAAAATTAAGGTTTTAGCCATTGGTTATTCTCAATCAAATTATTTGAATAGAATTTTCACAGAAGATGAATTTATTTTTAGCTTCTCCACTCAGGATCAGTTGAATTATAACAACATTCAAAAACAGAATTTAATTATTCTCAACGAACTCAATAGTCTTTCCAATACATTAGATTCTAGCTTGAAGACGTTTTTAACCAATGGCGGCACTGTGCTGTTTATACCATCCTCAATTGGTTCACTAGATTCGTACAATGACTTATTAGGATTTAGAAATTTGAACTTGACTTCTAAATACAATGACACGAGAAAAATAATAAAAATAAACTTTGATCACCCCTTATTTGATCAATCCTTTGAACGAGAGGTAAGCAACTTCAAATATCCAAAAGTAGCATCTTTTTATAAGATTAAAACCTCATTGAAGCCACTCCTTGAATTTGAAGATGGAAACCCTTTTTTGGTAGAAAAAAATAGATTTTTTATGTTTTCAGCACCGTTGAACACCGCTAATTCAAATTTTACCAATTCTCCTCTTATTGTACCGACACTTTATGGGATTGGAAAATCCTGCTACAAAGCACCAAAACTATATTACAGGATTGGAGAATACAACGAAATTAATTTGGATTATGAATTAAAAAATGATGCGGTATTGAGCCTTTCAAAGGGAGAAGACAATTTCATTCCCTTACAGAGTATGCAAAATTCAAAACTCAAATTGAACTTTGAAGACCTTCCAGAAAAAGCGGGACATTATGCCCTGAAATCAAAAACTGACACCATTCAACATGTTAGCTTTAATTACGAGAGTAAAGAAAGTGAAATCGATACGTATAACTCCAAAAATTTAACTCAAAAAGAATCCATGAAATCCATAGAATCTGCATTTGAATCTATAAAAAGTGAAGTGAATATTAAGGAGTTATGGAAATGGTTTGTTACTTTTGCCCTAATATTTTTGATTTTAGAAATGATCATACTAAAATTTTTCAGATGAATGTACTTATAAAATCAGCTATAATTATTGACAAAAAAAGTGAATTCAATTCCACTACTCAAGATATTTTAGTTGAAAACGGCATCATTAGAAAAATTGGAAATTCTTTAATAAATCCTGGCAACTTTCAAGAAATCAATCTAGACAATCTTCATGCTTCACCAGGCTGGTTTGACAGCAGTGTATGTTTTGGCGAACCCGGCTACGAGGATCGTGAAACGATCAAAAACGGTTTAGATGTAGCCGCATTTTCTGGATTTTCTGCGGTGGCGTTAAATGCCAATACTAATCCCATTATAGATACGCGATCAGGGGTTATTTTTGTTAAGGAAAAATCTAAAATAACAGCCACAAAACTGCTCCCTATTGGCGCTTTAACTGTACAATCAGAAGGGCAGTACTTAGCCGAAGTTTTTGATATGCACAGAGCCGGCAGTACCGCTTTTGGTGACTATAAAAAACCCATTTCTAACCCAAATACTTTGAAAATTGGTCTGTTGTACGTGTCTAATTTTAATGGACTCGTTCAGTCTTTTCCACAAAACTTAGAACTTTCCCAAAATAGTGTGATGAATGAAAATATTACGAGCACAACATTGGGACTGAAAGGCAGCCCAGAATTAGCCGAAAGCATACAAGTTGCCAGAGATTTAGAAATTTTGGAATATACCAACGGAAAACTTCATATCCCTACTATTTCTTCAGCTAAATCTGTTGATCTAATTAGATCGGCAAAAGCAAAAGGCCTCGATGTAAGTTGTAGTGTAGCAATTCACAATCTGATTCTTAGGGATTCAGATATCAAAAACTACAACACCCATTTTAAAGTAAATCCTCCATTAAGAACACAACATTCAATAGATGCCTTGCTGGAGGGTATTAAAGATGGAACTATCGATATGGTGACATCTGACCACAACCCCATTACTGTTGAAAATAAAAAAGTAGAATTCGATTTTGCAGACTTTGGAACCATTGGTCTTGAATCTGCTTTTGGCGCTTTAAATTCCATTTTTTCTACTCAATTAACCGTCGAATTACTCACCAATGGAAAAACACGTTTTGGGATACCTGACAGTAGCATCAATATTGGAAACCCTTGTGATATTACCTTATTTAATCCAAAAGTTGAGCATACGTTCAGAAATGAACATATTCTATCCAAATCGAAAAACTCCATTTTTATTGGACAAAAACTGCATGGTAGGGTGTATGGAGTCTTGGCCAATAATGTTATGAAACTAAATCTGTAAAATTCACGAAAAAAATCATGAATTCCGAAAAAACAATGGCTTTCATAAGCTACATTTACTTAATCGGTTTATTGATAGCCTATCTGAATAATAACCAGAAAAAAAGTGAATATGTTAGTTTTCATATTCGCCAATCTCTTGGGCTATGGCTTAGCTTTTTTTTACTTGGTTACTTGGTTGGAAGTTTTGATAGTTGGATGATTACAATTTCTTTCTGGGTTGGCTTCGCAGTACTAATATTTTATGGTATTTACACTGCACTTTCAGGGAAAACAATCCCTATACCACTAGTAGGGAAATTTTATCAAAAATATTTTAAATCTATTTAATTAATGATTAACAGTCCTCTACGGCTATCCGCTATAACAAGACCGTCCTCATTAAAAGGAAAAGCACCTGCTCTGTTTTTGTTACATGGCTATGGAAGCGATGAGAATGATCTATTTAGCTTTGCTGAAGAATTACCCAAAGAATTATTTATCATCTCACTTCGAGCACCCTACCCACTATCTACATATGGAAACGCCTGGTATGCCATTGATTTTGATGCAGATCAAAACAAATGGAATAATGTTGAGCAAGCCAAAAGTTCCATAAAACTTATTCTTGAATACATAGAAAGTAGCTGTAAGATATATAATTTAGACTCGAACAATATAAACTTACTCGGATTCAGTCAGGGTTGTATACTTAGTATGGCATTGGCCATGAATTATCCAAAAATATTTAAAAATATCATTGGTTTAAGCGGCTATATCTGCAAAGAATTTTTGACTCCCCCCCTAGACAGAGCGCATTACAAACATCTGAGTTTTTATTGCTCACATGGAAGTTCAGATCAGGTAATCCCAGTGGAATGGGCGAGAGAAACGCCAAAATTATTGGAACAATACCATATCGCCTTTGATTACAGCGAATTTCCTGTGGGTCATGGCGTATCGCCGCAAAATTTCTTCGAATTTAAACGATGGTTGGAGAATCGAATTTAATTTGACTTCAAAGATTTCAGTTCGGCCTTTAACATCTCTTTCTCCAATTGTAGGGTTTCTATTTTCGCTTTGTAGGTTTTAATATCCACTTCGTATTTATCAATAATTTGCTTGGAATTGATGTACTGGAATAATATCAATAACAAGGCGAAAAATAAAGCATAAGTCAAAAATTTAGATTTCATATTTACAGTGTTATTTCTAATTCATCATAAGCCAAAAAAACATGTTTAGGTAAACGTGCTTGTACTTCTTCATGAAAACCCATGTGATGACTAATATGAGTTAAATAGGCTTGTTTAGGATTAACTAGTTTAATAAAAGCTAATGCTTCTTCCAAATTAAAATGAGATATATGTGGCTCTTGGCGTAAAGCATTGACAACCAAAACATCAAGACCCTTTAACTTCTTAATCTCTTGCTCAGAAACTGTTTTCGCATCAGTGATGTAGGCAAAATTCTCAATTCTGAAGCCAAAAACTGGAAGCTTGTGATGGAAAACCTCTATGGGAACAATCATTTTGTTTTTGATTGAAAAAGGTTGATTGATAATAGGATTAACCTCTAGAGTCAAAACGCCGGGATATTTATTTTTAGTTTCAAAAATATACCCAAAGCGTGTTTTGAGGGCATCAATAACTCTTTGGTGTGCATAGGTGGAGATAGCACCTTGTCTAAAGTAAAATGGTCGTAAATCGTCTATACCAGCAGTGTGGTCGCTATGTTCATGCGTAAACAAAACAGCGTCTATTCGTGAGCAGCTAGTCCTTAGCATTTGTTGTCTAAAATCAGGTCCACAATCAATTAGAAGTGTCATATCCTCACATTCAACAAGAACAGAAACACGTAGTCGTTTGTCTTTTGAATTTTGACTCAAGCATACTGGGTGATTACTCCCAATAATTGGAATACCTTGAGAGGTTCCTGTTCCTAAAAACGTTACTTTCAATTTACGCTGTTTTACACAAAAATAATGTAATTTTTTTTGTAAACTTGACTAAAATTCTAACTTTGTATTAACTCAAAAACTACAATAAGTAAAGATGGAGATAACACTAAAGGGAGATACTCAAATCAAGAGTGTACCGTCTTTGAAAGACAAAGCTTTACGAATTAACCTCAACGAAAATATTTATGGAACATTTGCCGAAATTGGGGCTGGACAAGAGACTGTCAGGCATTTTTTTCGCGCCGGTGGTGCCTCTGGAACCATAGCTAAAGCTATGTCTGCTTACGACAAATCTTTTAGTGATGCTATTTATGGTATTGAAGATGATCGGCGGTATGTTACAGAAAATCGACTTCGAAAAATGCTAGCTCACGAAGTTCAACTTATTGAAGACAGAATTTCCAGAGAAGATCATCCTAACAAAATGTTTTTTAGCTATGCCAACACCGTTACAACCATAGACTTTGCCAAGCGATATAATGGTCATGGATGGGTTGGAATCAAATATCAAATAGATCCAAACGAACCGTATAATGAAATTATTCTTCATGTTAGGTTCAAAGAAAATGATGCCCGCCTTCAGCAAGAAACGTTAGGGAAGTTAGGAACTAATCTTATCTATGGCGCGTTTTATAAACACAATCAACCCAAAAAATTACTTCGTTATCTCTATGATCATTTAAGCAAAGATCAATTAGAAATTGACACTATTAATTTCTCTGGCCCTATTTTTAAAGAAGTCGATAACAGATTGATGAGTTTGCAACTTGTTAAAAACGGTATGACGGACGCTGTTATGTTTGCCCCTGATGGCAATAATGTTCTTCCAGCTCGTGTCCTCTACAAAAAAAATATTCTGGCTTTTCGAGGCAGCTTTAGACCTGTTACCCGCGTCAACGTTGATATGTACGAAAATTCCTTTGAAATGTTTAAAAAGGAAAATAAAGTTGATCCCGCAAAAACACAAGTTGTATTTGAAATTACGCTTTCAAACCTCAGAGCATCAGGTGGTGAAATTGATGAACAAGATTTTATGGACCGAGCCAGATTACTCTGTTCTTTGGGACAAACTGTACTAATATCCAACTTCCAAGAATACTATAAATTGGTGGAGTATTTCAGTCAATATTCTAAAAAAAGAATGGTTCTTTCTATGGGGGTCAATAATCTGATAGATATTTTTGACGAAAAATATTATCGTCATCTTAGCGGTGGGATATTAGAGGCCTTTGGCAAATTATTTCACAAAGACTTGAAGGTTTATCTTTACCCCATGCTTGGGGAAGACGGGGCTCTAATTACTAGTGACAACTTGAAAGTTCACCCACGAATGAAAGAATTGTATAAATTCTTCAAATACACTGGAAAACTAGTAGATATTAAAAACTTCCGACCAGAGATTCTAAATATTTTTTCTAGGAAAGTTTTAAAAATGATCGCCCACAATGAAGATGGTTGGGAACCACTATTACCATCGGTAGTTTCTAATATGATTAAGGAACAAAAACTCTTTGGTTTTAACGAAAAGCAAGTCGAAAAAACCAACTGATTTAATTTCACTTAAGAATTTGAGCGGTGTGTTCTTTGGTCTTGACCTTTGTAATGATATCTTCAATTATTCCTGTTTCATCAATGACAAACGTTATACGGTGAATACCCTCATACTCTCGCCCCATAAATTTTTTAGGCCCCCAAACACCATAGGCCTTTATAACAGTTTTATCTTCGTCGGCTAACAAATCATAAGGAAACTCATATTTGTTTTTAAAGTTAAGCTGACGCTTAGGACTATCAGCACTAACACCGAGTATGGCATAACCTGCGGCTTCAAAACGGCTGTAATTGTCACTTAAATTACAGGCTTCAAGGGTACAACCAGGCGTGCTAGCTTTTGGATAAAAAAATAAGACCAGTTTTTTTCCTTTAAAATCAGAAAGACTAATTGCTTTTTCGTCTTGATTAACACTATTGAAATTAGGCGCCTTATCGCCAGTTTGTAATGAAGTCATAATTAGTATATTTGATACTACAAATATAATTTAATGACTAAAAAAGAAAAGGTAAATTTTGTTATAAAAACCTTAAATAATCTGTATCCTAGTATACCAGTACCTTTGGATCACAAAGATCCCTATACTTTATTAATCGCCGTATTATTATCAGCGCAATGTACCGATGTTCGTGTCAATCAAATAACGCCTCTATTGTTTGCCAAAGCTGACAATCCCTATGATATGGTTAAAATGACTGTAGAAGATATAAAAGTCATCATTAGGCCCTGTGGACTCTCCCCAATGAAGAGTAAAGGGATTTATGGTTTATCACAAATTTTAATTGACAAATATAATGGTGAGGTGCCACAAAGTTTTGAGGCTTTGGAAGCCCTACCTGCTGTTGGACACAAAACCGCTAGTGTAGTCATGTCTCAAGCCTTTGGGGTTCCAGCTTTTCCTGTAGATACGCATATTCATCGGCTAATGTATCGTTGGAATTTATCAAACGGAAAAAGTGTAACGCAGACCGAAAAAGACGCCAAACGTTTATTCCCAAAAGAATGTTGGAACGATCTTCATCTGCAGATCATTTGGTATGGTCGGGAGTACTCACCAGCTCGTGGATGGGATCTAAACAACGATATCATCACCAAAACTATAGGTCGAAAATCTGTAATCAAAACGCATTTGAATCAAAAAAAACCTTGAACAACGACTATCAAGTGTGTTGTCCAAGGTATAGTGAATCAAAGTTTAGTTTAAAATACAATCAAAGGAATTTCCTCTGAAAGTTACCACATAAAGGGCTTTTGAATAATCCAGTAAAAATTGAATGGTTTCTTGTCGTGGAATTAATTGTTCGTAGTTTGAGGGGTTTTCAGTGTAAAGTTGTGCCATTAGCAAAATATTTAGAAGTTGTTTATTTGGCTAACGCTAAAGTTTAAAATTTATTGTCTGATCCTCTAGTTTATCAATGAAATATTGTGTTTGTCAATCATTTTACGAAGATTAATTAATCCATATCGCATTCGACCCAAAGCGGTGTTGATACTCACACCTGTTTGTTCAGAAATTTCTTTAAAGCTCATATCTTGATACAGTCGCATTTTAATAACGGATCGTTGTTCTGTTGGTAATTCCTCGAGCAGAATTCTCAAATGATTTACAATTTGGCCCTTGACAATTTTAGACTCAACATTAGCAGCATCGTCTGAGAGTACTGAAAAAATATCAAAATCGCCTCGATTATTAAATTTGGGCATTCGATTATTTTTTCTAAAATAATCGATGATTAAGTTATGCGCTATACGCATCACCCAGGGTAGAAATTTACCTTGTTCGTTGTAATTGCCGCGTTTTAGGGTGTGAATGACTTTAATGAAAGTGTCTTGGAAAATATCTTCAGTAGCATCCCGGTCTTGAACTTTTGAAAAAATAAAACCATAGAGGCGTTGCTGATACTTGTTGATTAAGGTTGAAATTGCAGATTCATTGCCGTCAACATAGCTTTGAACTAACTGGGCATCGTTTGATAAGGGATATGTCATAACATTACTGTTTTTGTTGGCACTAGGTGCCAGGTTAAAACTTTATTTATAGTAATGTTATGCTATAGGCAGTGTGTTTTAGTTACACCAAATATAGTGACATAGAATTTAAAATTCCAATTTTTTTACACGTTTTTTAATCTTAATAAGAAGTTAATACCCTTTTTTGGACGCTACAATAATAGTATATTTATGGCCTATTTTAAGTCAATGCCGGACCAATTTTCGAAATTAAATCCAAAAGAATTTATCCTAATTAAAGGAGCTCAATTGCACAACCTCAAAAATATTGATGTTGCCATTCCCAGAAACCAACTAGTAGTCATCACTGGATTATCAGGATCAGGAAAATCCAGTTTGGCATTTGATACGTTATATGCAGAGGGACAACGGCGGTATGTGGAAAGTTTATCGAGTTATGCCAGACAATTTTTAGGGCGTTTACAAAAACCACAAGTAGAATTTATAAAAGGCATTGCCCCTGCTGTGGCTATTGAACAAAAAGTCAATTCAACCAATCCAAGATCTACTGTTGGGACAACAACTGAAATTTATGATTATCTTAAATTACTTTATGCCAGAATTGGAAAAACATACTCCCCTGTATCTGGAAATATTGTAAAAAAAGATTCAACTTCAGATGTTGTAGATTTTATCAAAACATTGGATGCGGGACAAAAAATGCTATTATTAGCGCCCATTGTTTTGGAAGAAGGTCGCACAATTCAAGATAAGCTCAAAGCACTCCAAAACCAAGGTTATGCAAGGGTTTTTTGGAAAGATCAAGTTATAAGAATTGATGAGGCAACGGCACAAAATATTAAAAGTGTAAACCTAAAACTTGTCGTCGACCGAATCATTGTTCGACATGAGGAGGATTTCTACAACCGCTTGGCCGATGCTATTGAAATGGCCTTTTACGAGGGAAAAGGACAATGTAATATTCAGTCGATGGATGGTTCGGTAGTCAAAGCCTTTAGTAATAATTTTAAGCTAGACGGTCAAAAGTTTTTTGAACCAAACACCCATTTTTTCAGTTTTAATAATCCCTACGGTGCTTGCCCAAAATGTGAAGGTTACGGCGATGTTATTGGTATTGACAAAACATTAGTTATACCAAACACCACGCTATCAATATATGAAAATGCAATTTTCCCGTGGAGAGGCGAAAGCATGTCCTATTTTAGAGATTTATTGGTTAATAACGGTCATAAATTTGATTTTCCTATTCACAAACCCTATTTTCAGCTTACCCCAAAACAAAAGAAGCTTCTATGGACTGGAAATCAATATTTTGAAGGACTTGATTCCTTTTTTGAGGAATTGGAATCCAAATCGTATAAAGTTCAAAATCGAGTTATGTTATCACGCTATCGGGGTAAAACAAAATGCAGTCAATGTCATGGTAAAAGATTGAGAACAGAGGCCCAATTTGTCAAAATCCAAAATAAATCGATTACAGATTTAGTAGATATGCCCATTCGGAAGTTGAAAGGTTTTTTTATGGATTTGAAACTTAGTGATTCTGACTTTGAAATTGCCAAACGACTGATCGTAGAAATAAATAACAGATTGAAATTCCTGAAAGATGTTGGATTGGATTATTTAACACTAAACCGTAAATCTAACACGCTTTCAGGTGGGGAAAGTCAACGCATCAATCTAGCGACCTCACTAGGGAGCAGTTTAGTAGGATCGATGTACATTCTGGACGAACCAAGCATTGGCTTACATCCCAAAGATACAGAACGATTGATATCGGTACTAAAATCATTAAGAGATCTAGGTAACACTGTTATTGTGGTAGAACACGATGAGGCCATAATGGGAGCTGCAGATCATGTGATCGACATTGGCCCAGAGGCTGGAAGTCTTGGCGGAGAAGTCGTTGCTGAAGGATCTTTTAAGAATTTACTAAAGCAAGATACTCTAACTTCAAAATATTTAAACGGAACACTTAAAATTGAAGTTCCAATACAACGCCGTAACTCCAAGTATAATATAAAAATTGAGGGGGCCAGGGCTAATAATTTAAAAAATATTGACGTCGAATTCCCGTTGAATAGTCTAACTCTTGTTACCGGGGTATCTGGGAGTGGAAAAAGTACCCTTGTCAAAAATATTTTGTACCCTGCCCTGCATAAAAAATTAATAGGCTATGGTGATAAACCAGGAGAGTTCTCTAATTTGTCTGGACATTTTCCGAATATTAAGTTTTTAGAATTTATTGACCAGAATCCAATTGGACGGTCCTCCAGATCAAACCCTGTTACTTATGTTAAAGCTTATGACGATATCAGAACATTATTTGCCAAACAAAAATTAAGTGTTGTTCGAAATTATCAACCCAAACATTTTTCCTTCAATGTCGATGGCGGTCGATGCCCGTCTTGTAAGGGAGAAGGAAGCGTAACCATAGAAATGCAATTTATGGCTGATGTCAAACTTAAATGTGATAGTTGTAAGGGAAAACGATTTAAAGACGATATTCTAGACATCAAATTCGAAAATCATTCCATTGATGATATTTTGAATATGACAATTGATGATGCCTTATCCTTTTTTAAGACACATAATTGCTCAAAAATTGTAAAAAAACTTCAACCACTTCAGGATGTTGGTTTGGGCTACGTCACGCTAGGACAAAGCTCCTCTACCCTTTCTGGTGGTGAGGCGCAAAGGATCAAGTTGGCCTCTTTTTTAGGAAAAGGCCAAAGTGCTGAAACTGGACTGTTTATTTTCGATGAACCCACCACTGGACTTCATTTCCATGATATTAAGAAACTTCTAGATTCTTTCAATGCCTTGATAGATAGAGGGCACTCCATCATTGTGATAGAACACAACCTAGAGCTAATTAAATCTGCGGACTATATTATTGATCTTGGTCCAGAAGGCGGCGAAAATGGCGGTCAATTATTAGCTACTGGAACACCTGAAGAGGTCATGAAATCCAAAATATCAAATACAGCTTTACATTTAAAAAACCATGTAGCACGTTAGTTTTGAAAAATTTAATACAATTTATCAAAGACTATTCAAAACCTGAGATAATTGTTGAGTACAGTGGTACCTGGAATATTTCTCTATATTTCGGGGAGTCACGATCAGTTGGCTGGATTTATAAGCCTTGTATAGAGATAGAATATGAGTTTTTAAAGCGGTGACATTGGTATGATCAAAATAGGCTCCCGTTTGGGTATGTTCTAAAATACCAGAGATATCGGAAGTCTCGGGGCCAATGGCCATTATGGGTCTATTGGCGTTTAAATATTCAAATAATTTACCAGGAATAATATAGGAAGCTGCTTCAGTATTGGCTTCAATGAGCAAAAGAACCTGTGTTTGGAACTGAAAGCGCACTGCTTCCGAGTGAGCTACCGTACCAACGCATTTTAGTGCAGACTCAAGTCCATGCTCGCGCAATGACTGACGTACCTCAGGACTTATTTCCCCTATCAGAACCAATTCAAAGTCAGCTTTAAATTCAAGATTTTCATTCAAAATTTGAGACAGAGCAACCCAAAGCAAAGTTGGATTTCTGTCAGGGTGTAAGGCCCCTATGTGGGTTAGCGTAAATCTTTTATCAAGCGAATGGTTTTTCGGTTTTTGGGTGTCAAACCCATTAGTTATCGTAGTAACAGGTCTAGTTGTTTGAGATTCAAATAAATGTTTGGTAGCATTGGAAGTTGAGATAATATGATCAGCAGCATTAAGGACTTGATGTTCTAAATTTTTATGAAGGGCTGATGTGTGTTTGCTAAGATTCAAAGCACTGTGATAACCAATAGCTGTCCAAGGATCTCTAAAATCGGCAATCCATTTGAGATTATGTTTAGTTTTTAGTTTCATACCAATCAGATGCAAACTATGAGGTGGTCCAGTTGTAATGATGGTATCGATTTGATGTTTTAGTAGGTAATTGGATAAATATTTGACTGAGGGTTTTATCCAAAACTTACGGGAGTCTGGAACAAAATAATTTCCTCGAATGGATAATAAGAAACGATCTAAAAGACTTTGATTACTTTTGTTTGGAATAAGCCCCTTTGAAAATCTACTGGATTTATTTTTAAACCCTAATTTTAACCATCGGTGCGGTTCCCAAATATTTGTTTTCAAAACCGTTAAATTATCGTCAATATCTACTTTCAAACTTTGATCTAGAACAGGATAAGATGGGTTTTTAGGGCAATAAACGATAGGGTTGATATTAAAATCTGGCAGATATTTGACAAATTTTAACCATCGCTGAACGCCAGGTCCGCCTGCAGGCGGCCAATAATACGTAATAATCAAGACCTTTTTCATGACTGTTTTTTGAAGAAAATAAAGCTTGAAATGCCCATTACAATAAATATGAATATTATAGAACTACTGAATGCAATTCTAGATCCAGTTTGTACCACTTTGGGCTTAAATTCAAAAACGATGGTGTGCTCCCCTTTTGGAATTTCTAGTCCTCTTAAGACATAATTTACATTATATATGACAGCATCTTGTCCGTCTATGGTGGCTAGCCAACCATTGTGGTAATAATTTTCTGAAAAAACTGCAAAACCATTAAAAGTGTTTCTAGACTTATAAATCAGCTTATTTGGAGCATAGGACTCCAAACGAATACTGGCCAGAGAATCGATCTGAAAAGATGCCGACTGAAGTATGGTTTCATTGATTATGGCAGTTTTTTTCGTATTTATGTCGTTCAAAGCTAATATTTCTGCATCGGCATCAGCAACCGCATTCAGCGTTTCTACAAACCAAGCGTTACCATTGGCTTGTTCATTATTAAGGTATTGCAATTCACCACCATCATTAGTATAGATTATATATTTGGTGTTTAGCATATTGAAAACCTCGGGGTTACCTGTATTGATGTGAAATTCTGTCAATTCATTGAAACGTCTCAACTTTGCGGCATGGTATCCACCTATGGAGTTGTGGAAATACGACGCTTTTGTACTGCTGTCGGTAGTATCATAGACTCTAAAAACACTATCATCTTTAAAAATCTCTTTATCAATTTCAGTAGCCGAATAAGGCTTTTTGACCTTTAAGGCTGATGTAAAATTATCTTCATTGACATAACGACGATTGACACCTCCTAGATCTAAAACAAATAAAACTGCTATGACAGCAACTAAGATATTTTTTGAAACTTTACCTCTTATATAAGCCCAAATGCCAAATGCCATAAGGAGAACAAAACTCAGTGATCTGAATGTGTCAGAAGTTAATAATGTGCTTCGATCCATTCGAAGGGCCTTGACAAAATTTTCGCCATAATAGTTTTGATACTGACCATCTCTGATACTTGCAAAATCAAATAAACTACTCTTGAAAATCAGAACAATTGAACATAAGCCAGCCAACAATAGTGTTGACATTTTTAAGGCTTTGAGGGCATGGCCCTTAGAAAATTCTTTATCAAACAGTTGATGTAAACCTAACATAGCTAATATTGGTACACACAATTCTAATATCACTTGAATGGAGCTGACGGCACGAAATTTATTATATAGAGGAACATTTTCAATAAAAAAATTAGTCAGCCACATTAGGTTTTTTCCAAAAGACAATAAGAGTGCAAATACCATCACGGATAACAGCCATTTTTTATGATTCCCTTTATAGAAAAACAACGAAAAAATAAACAAGAACAAAACCGTGGCTCCAATATAGGCGGGTGCCTCGACTATGGGTTGATCCCCCCAATACATGGGGGCTGACTTTGATGCATTCAAAGCTTGAATAGGAGACGCTCCGAGATCTCTGTAAGCCTGGTAAGTATTAGAATCTTTACCGACATCTTCAGAATTTCCTCCCCCCATAAATCTGGGAATGAATAAGTTGATTGACTCTAATATGCCATAACTATATTCTGTGATATAATCCTTTTCTAGCCCTGAGGTTGGGAGTTTTTCTGAACCATCTGGTTGAATAGTTAACTCGCTTTGACTCCGTGTGCTTTCTTTGGCGTATTCTCTGGTTGCCAAAATGCTTGTTGCGTTCATAGTAATAGACAAAACTGCGGCCGCGGCTAAAACCATACAGGGTCTAACAATTGAACTTAGTTGTTTGTTTTTAAAGGCATTAATGAGCAATGACACAATCAAAAATAAAATCACAAATAACAAGTAATAGGTCATTTGAAAATGATTGGCTACAATTTCTAGGGCAGAAAATATGGTGGTCACCACAAAGCCAAGCAAATACCGCTTTTGAAAAGTTAACACAATACCACTCAGAACGAATGGCATGTAAGCGATTGCATGGGCTTTGGCATTATGCCCTACTCCAATAATGATGATAAGATAGGTTGATAGTCCGAAAGCCAGTGCACCTAGTACAGCCGTGTGGTACTTCTGTCGAAAAGTGAGTAATAAGATATAAAAACCGGTCAAATACAAAAACAAATAGTCCGCAGGACGTGGCAAAAAACGAATCAATAAATCTATAGCCTTTATGAAATTATGGGGATATTTGGCGCCCAACTGGTAAGTAGGCATTCCACCAAAAGCGCTATTTGTCCAATACGTCTCAGTACCCGATTCCGCTCTAAAATCTATTTGCTGTTTGGCCATGCCAGTATATTGAACAATATCACTTTGGAAAATTTGCTCCCCCTTCAAAACGGGATTAAAATAAATCAAAGAAAAGAGTACAAATCCAATAAGAATAAGTAAGTGTTTATAATATTTACTAACTAACTGATTCATAATCAATGATTTAATCGATTTCCTCAAAATCAACATATTCACCTACGTTATTATTCGTTTGGGATTGATTCGTTTTTTTATCAATGGTAACCTCACCCTCTTTTTTAGGGTTTCGAGGCGGAGTTTGGTGAAAAGTGTTGGCCATTCTTTTAGCCAAAGAACGTATCATTAAAGGGGCCAACAAACGCATGACATATTTAAAAACTGTATAAACCAACAAAATAATTAATATTGTTTTGGCCAAGCCAACAATAGAAGCTAATTGAATCATAAAATATTAATTTTATCAAAAATACAATTCTTATTTATTATGACCGACAAGAATCGTATTTCTAAAAAAATATGTAGATTTGATCAAAAGAAAGCTTATGAATTTGATTACAAAATATATTGTTTTAGCATTATCCTCAACAACATTTTGGATAGCCAATGGGCAATATACAGATGTGATTAATTCAAATCGTCCAGGTGCATCACAGACAGCTTTTTCAGTTGGTAAAAAAGTTTTACAATTTGAAGTCGGACCTTATTTAATCAACGAAAAAAGAACCCCAAATCCAAGTTATGATATTTCTGGATATGGTGTCGATTTTGCAGTACACTATGGTTTTTTTAAAGAAGCTCTTGAAGTAAATTTGCAGGGAACTTATCAAAGAGATACCAAAACGTTTAATTCTACAATTCCTGTTGAAAATAGTCGTGCCAATTTTAAAAATTTAAATTTTGGCGCTAAGTTTTTAGTCTTTGATCCCTATAAAAATAAAGAAGAAAAAATTAATGTTTACAGTTATCACGCCAATCGAGGGTTTCAATGGAAACATTTAATTCCTGCCGTAGCCCTATCGGCAGGGATTAATTATGATACTAAAGACAATCCCTACACGGCTTATGGAGTGGAAGGCTTAAGTTATCGCGCTGCACTGATAACACAGAATAACTTTTTTGGTGGATGGGTGTTTGTGACAAATTTTATGATGGATCGGATCAGTTCAAATCAACAAGATTTTCATTACATCCTTACTTTGACACATTCCTTTGATCCCAAGTGGGTTGCTTTCGTAGAAACACATGGTATTAAAAGTGATTTTTATGCCGATAATTTATTCCGTCTTGGTGGTGGTTATTTGTTAAATAAAGATATACAGTTTGATACAGCCCTCACCCTTAATGTCAAAGATACTCCCTCTGTTTTTGGACTCAGCCTAGGCGTTTCTTACAGAATTGACCGTCACGAAGACCCCTATAAAGAAAAGAAATCATAACTCTAAAACGGTCTCGAAAAAGACTTTTAAATGGTTGAAATTAAAGAAGTTAAATCTAAGAAAGACATTTATAAGTTTGTCAAATTTCCTTTTAGACTATACAAAGATTCAGCCCATTGGGTGCCCCCAATAATAAGTGAGGAAGTCAAAGTTTTTGATGCCAAAATAAATCCAATCCTTCGTGACGCTGAAGTCAAACTTTTTTTAGCTTATAAAAAAAACACCATCGTTGGTAGAATTGCAGCTATTATAAATTGGATTGAAGTCAATGAACAGAACGACAAAAAAATGCGTTTTGGTTGGTTCGATTTTGAAGATGATTTAGAGGTTAGTGAAGCACTATTGGACAAGGTGATTAACATAGGTCGACAACAAAATTTATCCTATGTGGAAGGTCCTGTTGGATTTTCAAATTTAGACAAAGTTGGGGTGCTAACTCATGGATTCGACCATATTGGGACCATGATTTCTTGGTACAATTTCCCCTATTATGCAGAGCATCTTAACAAACTAGGGTATTTTGTAGAAAAAGAGTATTTTGAGAATAAACATGCTTTTTCAGATATCAAAATAAACAAATTTAAGCGGCTCAGTGAAGTCATTAAAAGACGCTATAAGTTACGATCCTTAAATTTCAAATCAACCAAAGAGGTGATGCACTATGCCGATAAAATGTTTGATTTGTTCAACCTGACTTACTCACGCTTATCCTCTTTTGTGAAAATCACAGATATTCAAAAAGCGTATATGAAACAAAAGTTTTTAGGTTTTATAGACCCATCGTATATCAAATTTGTAGTGGATGAAAAACAGGACCTAATAGCTTTTGCAGTCGTTATGCCGTCATTTGCCAAAGCGCTTCAAAAGATAAAAGGTAATTTGTTTCCTTTTGGATTTATTCAAATATTAAAAGCCAAACAATCAAAAACGGTAAATTTCTTGCTTATTGGCGTGCATCCAGATTATCAAAATAAGGGTGTGCATGCACTGATTTTTAGTGAATATCACAAAACCTTCGAAGAGAAAGGTATTGTGGAGTGCCGGCGGACACCCGAATTATCTAATAATTTAGAAATCCAAAAACTGTGGCGCGATTTTAATCCACAACTTATAAAAAAACGGTGTACCTTCCGAAAAAACTTATAATACTACTCCCCCATTTGGGCAGAGACATGAGCCGATAATCTTTTGTAAACGCCAGCATTTAATCGTTCTCGAATACTTGAAAATGCTTGAAGAGTTTCTTCAACGTCTTCCAATGTGTGCATGGAGGTTGGGATCATACGAAGTAGGATCAATCCTTTCGGGATAACTGGATAAACCACGATAGAGCAGAAAATACCATGATTCTCGCGAAGATCTTTCACTAATGCCATGGCTTCGGGAATACTCCCTTTCAAATATACTGGTGTTACACAACTTTGTGTGGTTCCGATATCGAAGCCACGTTCTTTTAAACCAGATTGTAAAGCATTGACAATTGTCCATAAATTTTGCTTCAGCTCTGGCATAGTTCTAATCATATCAAGACGCTTTAAGGCACCTTTAACCAACTGCATTTGCAGAGATTTAGCAAACATTTGTGATCTTAAATTGTATTTTAGATAATCAATAATTTCTTTATCGGCTGCAATAAAGGCACCTGTACTGGCCATCGATTTGGCAAAGGTTGCAAAATAGACATCTATATCGTCTTGTACTCCTTGTTCTTCTCCAGCTCCAGCTCCTGTGGCACCTAGTGTTCCAAAACCATGTGCGTCATCTACCAAAAGTCGGAAATTGAACTTCTTCTTTAGTTCAACAATTTCTTTCAATCGACCTTGTTCGCCACGCATACCAAAAACGCCCTCTGAAATAACCAAAATACCTCCTCCAGTTTGTTCGGCCATTTTGGTTGCTCTTTCTAAATTTTTTTCTAAACTTTCAACATCGTTGTGTTTGTAGGTAAAGCGTTTTCCCATATGCAAACGAACCCCGTCAATGATACAAGCATGAGCATCAACATCATACACAATAATATCATCCTTACCTACCAAAGCGTCAATAGTGGACATAATACCTTGGTAACCAAAATTTAGAACATATGCAGCTTCTTTGCTTACAAATTCCGCTAATTCTTGCTGTAATTGCTCATGCATTTCGGTGTGACCAGACATCATTCTTGCACCCATAGGATAGGCTGAGCCGTAATCTTTGGAGGCTGCAGCATCTACAGCTCTAACCTCAGGATGATTGGCCAAACCTAGGTAGTCGTTGATACTCCAAGTAATGACATCTTTGCCTTGGAACTTCATACGGTTTGAGATTTGACCCTCGAGTTTTGGGAATACAAAGTATCCTTCTGCCTGGCTAGCCCATTTACCCAATGGTCCTTTGTCTCTATATATTTTTTCGAATAAATCTCTCATGTACAATAGTGTTGGTTCAATTTACAAAATTATGTATTTATGATGTCATAACATAATCATTTTTAAATAAAAAAAAGCCCTGTCAAAGGTTGATTAAAGAGCTTAAATTGAGTTATTTGACAAACTCAATTGGCTTGACTTGAGGTTTGTGCTTTTGATCCATGAAGCCTTGTTCTTCCATCCAATTATCACTAAATACTTTACTCATATATCGTGATCCGTGATCTGGAAAAATCATGACTACAAGGTCAGAATCCTTAAAAGTATTAAACTCTTGAAGTTGTTTAACCGCTTGGACAACAGCTCCTGAGGTGTAGCCACCAAATATACCTTCTGTGTGTGCCAATTCGCGAGCTGTATGTGCGCTATCTTCATCGGTTACTTTTATAAATTCGTCAATTATATCGAAATCCGTTGCGGTGGGAATTAAATTTTTACCCAGTCCTTCTATACGGTAAGGATAAATTTCATCGAAATCAAACTCTCCTGTCTCGTGATATTTCTTGAGAACAGAGCCATAAGCATCTACCCCAATAATTTTAATGTCAGGATTTTTAGATTTCAAAAATTGGGCTGTCCCTGAAATGGTACCTCCAGTGCCACTACAGGCTACCAAATGCGTGATTTGCCCTTTGGTTTGTTCCCAAATTTCTGGGCCTGTAGTTTTGAAATGGGCTTCCGTATTAAGCGCATTGAAATATTGATTTATATAAACTGATCCTTCAATTTCCTCGTGAAGACGTTTGGCAACTTGATAATAAGACCGGGGATCGTCGGCTTTGACATGAGCTGGGCAAACATAAACCTTTGCTCCCATGCTTTTTAGCATATCAATTTTATCCATTGACGATTTAGAGCTAACTGCCAAAATACATTCATAACCTTTGATAATACTGACCATAGCTATGCTGAATCCTGTATTTCCTGATGTCGTTTCAATAATGGTATCGCCAGGTTTTAAGAGACCTTTTTTCTCTGCTTCTTCAATGATATGCAAAGCGATACGGTCTTTTGCAGATTGCCCGGGATTAAATGCTTCTAACTTGGCCAAATAAGTTCCCTGAAAGGATTCAGATATTTTATGGAGTTGCACCAAGGGCGTATTCCCAATAAGCTCTAAAATATTATTGTAAATTATGTGTTGGTTATGTGATGGCATAAAAAATATTTACGCCACAAAAATAAGCAATTTTTGTTATAGTTTAAGTGATAACTATTCTGAAATAGATTCCAAATCGAACAAAAAGGCATATTCTGAAGCTACCTCTTTTATAGATTCAAAACGACCAGAGGCACCACTATGACCAGCATCCATATTTGTTTTTAAGAAAAGTTGTGAGGTATTCGCCGCTTGAAGACGAAGTCTAGCAACCCATTTGGCAGGTTCCCAATACTGCACTTGTGAGTCATGTAAGCCGGCCGTAACTAGTAAATTAGGATATTTTTGATTGAGGATATTATCATACGGAGAATACGATTTCATATAGTCATAATAGGTTTTATCATTAGGATTTCCCCATTCATCATACTCTCCAGTGGTAAGAGGAATACTATCGTCCAACATGGTGGTCACAACATCTACAAATGGTACTGCAGCAACAACACCATTATATAGTTCTGGTGCCATATTCACCACAACCCCCATGAGCAATCCACCGGCACTGCCGCCCATAGCGTAGTGATGATTAGCCGAGGTGTATCCTTGCGCAATTAGATATTTTGAACAATCTATAAAATCCGTAAAAGTATTTTTTTTGAATAATAATTTTCCATCCTCATACCACTGACGACCAAGATATTGTCCGCCTCTAATGTGGGCGATGGCATAAATAAATCCACGATCTAATAAACTTAAACGTAAGGTTGAGAAATAAGGATCTATAGTGACACCATAAGAACCATAAGCATATAAAAGAAGTGGTGTTTCAGAGCTTTTGGGGGTGTTCTTATGACGTACCAACGAAATGGGAATTTTAGTTCCATCTGATGCAGTAGCCCAAAGTCGTTCAGAAACATAATTTTCCTTTTTAAATGTATCACCTAAAACTTTTTGTTCCTTTTGAATAGTTTTTTGCTTTGTGGCCATATTGAAATCGATAACGGAAGAGGGAGTTGTCATGGATTGATAACCATATCTTAGAACATTGGTGTCAAAATCGATGTTAGAAGTTGTATAAGCTGTGTAAGTTTCACTGTCAAACGGTAGGTAATAACTGTCCTTGCCGTCCCAGCGTTCGATTTTAATTTGATTTAATCCGTTTTTCCGCTCCGATATTACTAGAAAGTCTTTGAAAATATCAATATCCTCTAGTAGAACAACGGGTCTGTGCGGTATAATATCCTTCCAAAATTGTTTTTCAGTTTGATCTTCTGAAGTTTTGGATAATTTAAAATTTTGAGCGCCGTCAGCATTGGATAATACATAAAAGGAATTACCAAAATGGGAAATAGAATACTCTAGCCCTATTGTGCGTGGCTGAAATATTTTAAAATCTGCATCTGGGGTATTGGCATTGAGAATTTGAAATTCTGTGGTTAGTGTACTGTAACTGAAAATCACTAAATACTTTTTTGATTTGGTTTTATACACGCCTACTTCAAAGGTGTCGTCTATTTCTTTGTAGACTAGTTTATCATCGCTAGTGTTTGTGCCCAATTTGTGTTTGAAAATGGCTTCAGACCTCAGTGTTGTTTCGTTTTTATGGGTGTAGAACAACGTTTCATTATCATTGGCCCAAGTACTTCCACCTGTAGTATTAGAAACCTTATCCTCAAAAATTGTATTGGTTTTTAGGTCTTTGATGTGAAGGGTGTATTGACGTCTACCAATGGTATCCAATCCAAAAGCAACCTTCGAATTATCAGGGCTGATATTCATTCCAGATAACTTAAAATAAGTATGTCCTTTGGCCATTTCGTTACAGTCAAACAACAATTCTTCCTCGGCCTCTAGTGAGTCTTTTTTTCTAGTGTAAATTGGATAATCTTTTCCTTTTTCATAACGGGTGACATACCAATACCCATTGTATTTGTAAGGAACAGAACTGTCATCTTCTTTAATTCTAGATTTCATTTCTTCGAACAATGCGTTTTGAAAGTCTTTGGTATGAGCAGATTGAGCGTTGTAATAGTCATTTTCTTTGTTTAGATAATCAATAACTTCAGGATTTTCCCTGTCATTTAACCAATAAAATTCATCTATCCTAACATCACTGTGTTTGATGAGTTCTTTATTTATTTGTTGTGCCAAAGGGGGCTGAACAGAATCTGTCATAAGAAATTGTTTTGAGTTCTTTTTACAAGAAAATAAAAGTATTGATAACAGTAGGATTTGAATTGATTTGATCATGATTTTGAGATTTGAGATTTGAGTGTGTGTAAAATTAATATTTTTAAGGAGATTTTTCTAAAACATTTAAAACTTTTTCGTGCATAGCATCCGTATAATCCAAATGCGTGACCAGTCGCAATTTTCCACCCCCCATATCACTGACTAAAATATTATTAGATTTCAAATGTTGTACAAAAAGATTTGGATTTTGATTGGCCTTTAATTCAAAAATGACAATGTTGGTCTCAACAGGTTGAACCTCAGCAACATAACTGGCTTGTTCCAAAACCCGACCCAAAGCCTCAGCTTTGTTGTGATCTTCGACCAATCGTTCTCTGTGATGATCCAAAGCATAAAGACCTGCAGCGGCCAACACCCCGACTTGTCGCATTCCACCTCCGAGCATCTTTCTGATTCTGAGTGCTTTTTCCATAATAGCATTATTGCCAATTAATACGGACCCAACGGGACAACCCAGACCTTTACTCAAACAAACAGAGATGGTATCAAACACAGCGCCGTAATCGAGTGTACTAGCACCCCCCACCTCTAAAGCATTCCACAAACGTGCCCCGTCCAAATGAAGCCCCAATTGGTTCGAGTCACAAACAGACTTGATCTGCTTTATGGCCTCAAAATCCCAACAGGCCCCACCGCCTTTATTGGTGGTATTTTCCAAAGCTACCAAACTAGTCAGAGGACTATGATAAAAATCTGGTGGGTTAATCGCGTTTTTTACCTGATCGGCAGTGATCATGCCACGGTAACCATCAATTAATTTACAGGACACGCCACTGTTAAATGAAGCACCCCCTCCTTCGTAGTTATAAATATGGGCATATTTATCGCAAATCACTTGCTCGCCGGGTTGGGTGTGTAATTTTATCGCAGCTTGGTTGGCCATTGTTCCTGTGGGGAAAAACAAGGCTTTATCCATCCCAAACATTTCGGCCAATCGTATTTGCAAGGCATTTACAGTCGGGTCCTCTGCATAAACATCATCACCAAGTTTTGCGCTGTTCATGGCGCTCATCATTCCTTTAGTTGGCAGCGTAACGGTGTCGCTTCTAAGATCAATTAACATGGAAAAAAATTAAATGTAAATCTACATATAATTTTAATTCTAAACCATAAATTATATTTTTGTGATCTAAATTCAATACATGACCACACACGATCAAATACAAGATCTTTTGGAACGCCTTGGTGCGTTAAGGAGGTATCTTTGACTTAGATGCCAAACGCATCGCCCTTCAAAATGATGAGGAGAAAACTTATGATCCCGATTTTTGGAACGACCACAAAACAGCAGAGACCGTCATGGCGGCCATTCGCGTCAATAAAAAAT
>JBMHDM010000010.1:0-26771 GCA_049889395.1 Flavobacteriaceae bacterium | reverse complement strand
CTAGAATTTAGGTTCATTTTCTTTTATAATTTTAAAAAATGGTTGTAATATTGCAGCCCTCGGGTCCCATAGCTCAGTTGGTTAGAGCATCTGACTCATAATCAGAGGGTCACTGGTTCGAGCCCAGTTGGGACCACCCTTAAAGCCCTTTCTTTTGAGAGGGCTTTTTTTAGGTCTAACCGTCTCTAACCACGTTTCGAAAAGCACCTATAAAGCACTCCACGACTTTCATTTTAAATATCTCAAAGAACTCTTCAAAAGAAAAAAAATGGAAAGACATTTGACAGACATTGGCCTCTAGTTGAGTTCTCAACACGCTTTGTTCCAAAGCTACTGCACTAACAGGTACTAAACTTGGACTGATGTTTTGTTTAACTTTGATTATATTTGACTTAACAAAAATCACAATCAAATGAAAAAACTTATCTTACTCTCGGGTTTACTTATTTGTGGTTTTGGATTTTCTCAGACCCTTACCGTTGTTGATGGCAGCAGCATTAGCATAGACGCCAATAGTTCAGTAACAATAGACGGTCTTGAGTTAGCACCAAGCGCTACTTACACTATTGCTGGTCCCAATGCATTTGATCGTACATCTACCCCTATTATTGTGGGGGACAATAGTAGCATTAATAGAGTTTATACAATGACAGAAGTATTGTCAGATTACTTAGGAGTTGTTAGTTTTAGCTATGAAGAGAGCGAGCTTAATGGCATCTCTGAATCAGACTTGGTTTTAGAAGTCCAGGACGCTAATGGGGTGTGGACAGACGTACTGCCAACAATAGACCAAGCAAATAATACTTTGACCTATGACTTTACAGAACTAATTAGCTTTACTACTGTAACGGCCAGTTCACTGAACGCCACACTAAGTGTAGACCCCATAAAGATTAACGACTTTGTTAAAGTCTACCCCAATCCAGCTACAGACTATCTATTTATTAAATCCAACCTCAATTACCAATCTACACTCTACAATGTAGCCGGACAACGCGTAATGCAATCCAACGCCAAAACGCTCAATGTGGTAGACCTACCATCGGGTGTTTACTTATTACAATTAAAATCAGAAAACAACAGTATATCAACGTTTAAAATCATTAAGAAATGAGAAAGTTACTTCTACTATTAATTCTGCCATTTATCTCACAGGCTCAGACCATTTGGACCGGTGAGACAATGGTATTTACAAAAGCTAACTTTGCTGACTGGACTTTAGAGGAAAATCAAGATCGTATTACAGACAACGTATGGATTACAAGGAAAGATCAGAGGGCTATCTTTAACATCGTTTTGGAATCAGAATCACTAAGTGGTTGCGATAGTACTGGTCCAGCGGCTACACAGTGGGCCATTGGAACCACAGCTCAAGGCGTGGAGAATCTCACATTTGGGACGTTTTATGATACGCACGGATGTGCCCCCGAGAATATCTTGAACGTTGATATGGTACTTAAGTTAGTTGTTGAAAACGTTTATATTGACATTAAGTTTTTGTCTTGGACTTCTGGAGGTGGAGGTGGTAATAATGGTGGTGGATTTAGTTATATGAGATCAACGCCTGGCGGATCTGGAGATGCTGAGATACTACTAAATGGAGTGGTAAGCGCAGAGAGTAACCAAATCAAAAATGTTGCTGAGCCAACTGATGCGCAAGATGCAGCCACAAAAAATTATGTAGACAGTGCAGGAATACAAGGACCAGCCGGCCCACAAGGAGAGCAAGGAATACAGGGTCCGGCGGGAGCTGACGGTCAAGACGGAGCAGTAGGGCCAGCAGGGCCAGCCGGTCCACAAGGAGAGCAAGGAATACAAGGCCCACAAGGACCACAAGGTGAACAAGGGAACCCAGGAGTCGAAGGGCCAATAGGGCCACAAGGAGAGCAAGGTCTACAAGGAGAGACTGGAGCTACTGGACCAACAGGTCCAGCAGGTCCACAAGGTGCTCCAGGAAACGATGGTGCGGATGGAGCTGATGGAAATGGAATAACTTCAACAATTGATAATGGCGATGGTACATTTACCTTTAATTATGATGACGGGACATCTTTTACAACATCCGGTATAAGCGGCAGTTATAATAATCTTACAGATCGTCCATTTGTGGTCAATCAAACCAGTACCAATGGCATTGAATCCTTTAATTCAAACAATGCTACGGGTACTTTTTCTTTTGCTGTAGGATATGGCAATACCTCATCGGGGAGTAGTTCTGCTGCAATTGGATATTTAAGTGAGGCTAATAACAATGTGGCCTTAGCTACTGGAAGTCAAACCATTGCTGAAGGAACTAATTCAGTATCTATGGGAGATAATACCAAAGCAGAAGGGTATAGTTCTTTAACTATTGGAACGTTTAATGAAATTACTGGTGATCAATTTGCAAATAATATTGATTCTTCAAACAAAGCTTTTGTAATAGGAAATGGTACAGATGCTGATAACCGATCAAATGCTTTCTCAGTTCGATTTGATGGAACAACTACCATTTCAGGATCAGTTGGAGTTGGAACGACTACCATTGATGATTCTGCAGTATTACAAATTGATTCAACGGAAAAAGGGGTCTTGTTCCCTAAAATGACATCAGCTCAAAGAGATCAAATATCCTCACCTCAAGCGGGATTATTAATTTATCAAACAGATAGTTCTGCTGGATATTACTTTTTTGACGGCTCTAATTGGTTGAGACTGAATACCTCATCTAGTTCTACTAACTCAGGTAGCGACGCAAACACATTATTATATACATCAGATGGATTTTAAACTAAACTATTAAAATATGAAAACTAAATTATTATTACTTTTTATAGCTCTTTCAATGGGAGCTTATGCGCAAGGGAATTTACAGTTTAATCAAGTGCTTACTTTTAATGAGGGTACATCACAAACAAATATTTACACAGTTCCCGCTGGAAAAGTTGCTAAGATTGTAAAGTCTATTGAATTATGGGCAAATCTTAACTCTTTTGCAATGTTTACAATCAATGGGAAAAGGTATAATCCACAAATTAACGGCGGGGTCCAAGAATGGTGGCACACTCATAAAGATGGGATGTGGTTAAAACCTGGGGACGTCATTGGAACAGATGTTGAGCCAGGAATCTTAAATACTTATGAGAATATATTTTTATCAATTATAGAATATAACGTCATATCTCCTTAAAGGTGTCATATAAAATTCTTAAACCATAGGCATATCTTCTTCTTTTAATTCCGCTATTTCAAGTCCTCTTAGTAGGTTAGAAATACATTATATATATTTGAATTGTAATCTAATTAAACTATGAAAAAACTACTCTTACTCTCGGTTTTATTCATCTTCGCTTGTAGCAGTGACGACGAAAATAGCGGCGCGATAGCAGAACAAACCATTGAAGGCAGATGGTTATGGTCACCAGGTTTTGAAGCTCCTGCAAACACCATGTACGAATTCCTCAACGGCACAAGATATACCTATTATTGCGACACAACAGAATGTGATGAGTCGTATTGGAATAGCTTAGAACTATCTGATGCTATTCCTGGAACTGAAACCTATACATACGAAGACAATGTTTTGACCATTGACTTGAATTTTGGTAATGAATTTTCGACAACAATTTCTTTTGAATGTGATGGCGGGAAAGT
Source organism: Flavobacteriaceae bacterium (assembly GCA_049889395.1). Lineage (GTDB taxonomy): Bacteria > Bacteroidota > Bacteroidia > Flavobacteriales > Flavobacteriaceae > UBA3537. Next base: position 23,138 of record JBMHDM010000010.1, on the reverse strand, counting down.
TAACTTTCAGTCATCAAGTTCAAGTCTTTACCGAATAGGGGTCGATCATAACTGCAATTAAATGAAAACGCTATTATTAATTTGTTTTTTGGCAGTTGCCCAATTAAGTTGGTCTCAAACTTTTGAATTAAACGATGGACAAAGTATGTGTATGCTCGGAAAAGGAAAGGGCCAAGACGCCACAATTAATCCATACCAAGACCTAGACTACTCATTTGCTATTATTGAAAACATAGGCATCAAAGATTTTAATATTAGAATTAAGCGTGGCGCATTTAGCAATCAAAGGGCAATTGCTCGACAAATTTTGATCCAACCCAGCGAAACCTTTAAAATTAAACTCCTTAAGGGCAGTGAGTTATATTTTGACGCGCTAACGCTTGACCCTTCAATGGCCAAAATTTATTATTCTAAAGATTAGATGAAGCATCAGTTTTCTTTTCTATTATTTGCGACATTTAGTATTGGGCTAGTAAGCTGCTCAAACCCAAAATTTCACACCGACAAAGAGACCATAAAACTCAATTCATTTGCAGCGAATCCTAATCCATTGTATGTGCTAGATGGCGTTATTATTAGTGCTATTGATACATTGTTGCCCTCTGCTATAGCTGAAATCCATGTGCTAAAAGGGGAGATTGCCTTAAAAAAGTATGGCGACAAGGGTAAATTTGGCGTTGTAGAAATTATATCTAAAAAAGCCCAATCTGTCAAAGATCAATCACATCCAAAAGACAAAGACCATCGTCTAAAATAGATAAAGAAAGGCGCTACAGCATACAAAATTTGACAAAACAAGATGCAAATCGTCACTCATTTTTAAAATAGATTAAACCTTTTTTAAGGCTGACTTGGCCAATTGCCATAACCAGATTCCAGTGTAACTCACAGCCATAAAAAGTAGTGTATAAATTATCAACGCTACAAAATTTCCAGGGTTTAAAAACAAGTCAGATGCAGAATGGGTCTGATAATCAACAGCACCCAACGCAATAGCTAGCCCCATGGAGGCTAGGGTAATACCGATATGTTTTTTTGCTTTCACTGAATATAAACTTACAACTTTTTTTTCGATTTCAAATATTCATCGTAATATTGCAATTAAATAAAAACTTCTAAATGGGAACTGCCAAAATAGAAATATTTTCGGATTATCAGAACAATATTGCTCAATTGTCCAAAGTCTTGGGACACCCTGCACGAGTAGCCATTTTACAACATTTATTTAAAATTAATCGTTGTGTTTGTGGCGATTTGGTACTGGAAATTGGGTTGGCTCAGGCCACGATTTCTCAACACCTCAAAGAATTAAAAACGATTGGTCTTATTCAAGGCACTGTTGAAGGGACCAGTGTTTGTTATTGTATAAACCCTGAAAACTGGCTCAAAATGAAACAAACCTTAAACGACTTTTTAAATCAAGAAACGGACACGCCTCAGTGTTGTTAATCTTAAAGACCCTTCCATGCTTTATCAACCCATTCAAGATCAAATTGAGCGATTAGACGAGACAGATATTTCAGAATCTCGAAAACTAGTCTTACACCCTTTGGCGGATTATATTCAAGCCAAGATAAATTCTAACGCTGTTGTTCGTCTTAATTTCATTTGTACTCATAATTCTCGCCGTAGCCATTTATCACAAATTTGGGCCCAAACTATGGCGCATTTTTATAAGATTAAAAATGTCTATTGTTATTCTGGAGGTACCGAAAGTACGGCTCTATTTTCTGCTGTAGCAGAAACTTTGTCCAACACAGGATTTGAAATTCAAGTTTTAGAACAAAGCCATAATCCCATTTACGCCCTCAAATTTGACCCCAATTCCCACCCTGTCATTGGATTTTCAAAATCTTTTGATAGCTCTTTTAACCCTTCTTCAGGGTTTGCAGCCATTATGACTTGCTCATCGGCAGATGAGGGTTGCCCCATTGTTAGCGGTGCTGAAGCTAGATTCTCAATGACATATGAAGATCCAAAAGCATTTGATAACACCCCGCAGCAGAACGAAAAATATTTAGAAAGAAGCCTTCAAATCGCAACAGAACTAAAATATATCTTTTCAAAAATTAAAAAAATTGATTGTGACTAAAAAAAAATTAAGTTTCTTGGACAAAAACCTTACGCTGTGGATTTTTGTAGCTATGGCCATTGGTGTTGGGTTGGGGTATTATATACCATCAATTCCAGAAACAATCAATGCCATGAGTAGTGGTACGACAAATGTTCCAATAGCAATTGGGCTCATAGTTATGATGTATCCCCCGTTGGCTAAAGTTAATTATTCGCTTTTACCAAAGGTCTTTCAGAATACCAAAATTTTATCTATTTCTTTGTTATTAAATTGGGTTATTGGTCCAGTATTGATGTTTGGGCTGGCCATCATATTTTTAAAAGACTATCCCGCTTACATGGTGGGTCTTATCTTAATTGGTTTGGCGCGATGTATCGCCATGGTTTTAGTTTGGAATGATTTGGCAGAGGGCAGTACAGAATATGGCGCAGCATTAGTGGCACTAAACAGTCTTTTTCAAGTGTTTGCCTATAGTTTTTATGCCTGGATTTTTATAACTGTTTTACCCCCTTATTTTGGGTTCGATGGCGCCATAGTTGATATTTCAATTGGCACTGTCGCAGAAAGTGTAGTTATATATTTAGGTATTCCTTTCTTATTGGGGATACTAACTCGTCAAATATTAATTAAGCTCAAGGGGGAATCTTGGTATGCCCAAATATTTATCCCAAAAATATCTCCACTAACCCTTATAGCGTTGTTGTTCACCATCATAATTATGTTTTCACTAAAAGGGGAACTCATTGTCGAACTCCCTATGGATGTATTAATTATAGCTGTCCCTCTTTTGATTTATTTTTCTCTGATGTTCATCATAGGATTCTTTTTGACCAAAGCAATGGGGGCCAATTATGACAAGACTGCTTCAGTTGCTTTTACAGCTGCAGGGAATAACTTCGAGTTAGCTATTGCGGTAGCCATTGGCGTATTTGGGTTAAATTCGGGTCAAGCTTTCGCTGGCGTGATTGGGCCACTAGTAGAAGTTCCAGCCCTTATTTTATTGGTTAAAGTGTCCTTTTGGTTGCGCCAAAAATATTTTAAGTAGACAATAGAATTATTAATAGTCTAATTTTTATGGGCACCATCACAAAAAGGAGCCTCTAAAGTTTTGCCACAATTACATAATGAAAATCGATTTCGAGTTGGAATAATTTGACCATCTGCATCTAAAAGTGTAATTTGTTTGGCATTGGTTACAACGACTTTTCCCGTTGCAGTAATCTGAATTGTGGGTGTTTTCTGTTCCATTGTTAATTTTTAATAAAGGTACTATTTTTTGATTTTTATTGCAGAAATTCATATAAAATAAATAGATTTGCTCCTCCAAAAAACGGGATGTGGCGCAGTCCGGTTAGCGTACACGGCTGGGGGCCGTGTGGTCGCAGGTTCAAATCCTGTCATCCCGACTACAAAATGCCTAACTTATAAGTTGGGCATTTTTTATTTTATAATTAGTCGTTTTGTCAAAATATTTGATGAAGTTTGGATTCTAACAATATATACGCCTGAGTTTAGTGATGAAACGTCCAATGTTATTTTTGTGGTATTAATATCATTGCGCTTGATCACCAATTTACCCGTTGCGTCAACTACGGATAGGTTAGATATCAAATCAATAGGCCGAAGCTTAATCTGGACCAAATTCGAGGTGGGATTCGGGTAAATTGTGAAGGTTTTGACTACCGATTGATCTAACCCTAAATTACTTTGTTGATATACCCTTACATAGTCTATTTCCATAACATCTTCTGTAAAATTGGCAGGAATTTCACCACCCAAATTACCGCCCATAGCAATGTTCAATAAAATGTAATGTAAGTTATCGTAAGGAATGTCATCTGTATTTTGTCTTTCAAAAAATACCATATCGTCTAGTAAAATCTGAATAATATTTTCAGTCCATATCAACGAATAAAGATGAAAGGAGTCGCTAGAGTCAGAAATAGGAGTTGTTGTTCCTGTATTTTCGTAATCGCCAGTACTGCTGTTTCTGTAGTGCATGTAAGCATAAGTAATATTTTTATTCCAGCCATTTTGCTCCATGATGTCAATTTCACCACAATCGGGCCAGCCTACACTTCCATAGGCGTTTCCAAAATAATTTCCGACTTCATTAATGTTTGCCCCCAAGGTCCAAATGGCAGGCCAAGTTCCGTTTGAAGAAGGCAATTTTGCTCGAACATCTACTCTTCCGTATTTAAAGGCGAATTTTGAATTCAAGCGGGCAGAGGTATAGCTTTTCGATACGCCATTGTAAATGTAATTCTGTTTTATGGCTTTAATTTTTAACGTTCCGTTACTGACGTAAGAATTTGAGCTATTTGCTGTGTAGTGTTGTTCCTCTCCATTAGCCCAAGAGTTGCCATTAATAATCGGGATCACCTGATGATGCCATTTTGTAGGATCAGGGCTTCCAGAATAGTCGTTAAATTCATCACTCCAAATTAACTCATCAAATACGAGAGGGGTACTCTCGCCACCTTCAATATTATCGATGAAGAAAGTCCCTGAAAGAAACTGATTTGGACCTACAAAAATGGCAATTCTAGAAAAATTTCCACTAATACTTTGCATTCCCGATTGGCCAATAATGTTGGCCTGTGAAAAATCGAGTTGTACATTAGACCAGCCGTTTCCTGGCACAGTAGCCTCTAAAAAGGCATCCCCAAAACCGGAGTCACTTCCCTCAAATTTGACTTGAATGGTTGTATTTTGTCCTGTGTTAGAATAAAAATCAAATCCGATCAATTTGGAGTTGTCGAAGTTGGCGTTAGGGTGTAAATCCAAAAAAATACCTTCAAATAAATTATTCCCTGAATTTTGAATAACTCCAACAGTATTGGAGCTGTCAATTGGATCGGCTTGGGTGTAAAAGACACAATTGCCAAAACCTGTAAAAAGATCCTGATTGTTTTCAAAAGTTAGTGGCAACTCCTGAGCGTCCGAAATTTTAGGTCCACAAATTGTCAACAAAATAATAAAGAAATATCTCATACATCTAAATTGGTTTTCAAAAATACAATTAGTAAAACGATTATCCTGTACTACATTTATAATTATTAACGTATCGTTAAAAAATTGTAAAAATGATTCAATATTAATAGCTTTGTGCAAGTAATTTACAAACAATGAAAAAAAATAGATCCAATTGCCCGCTAACTAGTGTATTGGACATTATCGGAGATAAATGGTCTTTAATCATCATTAGAGATCTGTTCCTGGGTAAGAAAACATTTACCGAGTTTACAAAATCCAAAGAAAAAATAGCAACCAATATTCTTTCAAACAGACTAGAGCTTCTAACAGAACACCAAATTATCAGCGTCACCAAGTTGCCTCACGACAATAAAACAAAAATTTATTACTTGACAGATGCTGGGATAGATTTATACCCAGTCATTTATGAAATGATGCAATGGAGTCGACGCAACCTGAATAAAGAATTTGGACCAATAGGTCAGCAAATTTTTTCAGACTCAGATAATATGACAGCAAAAGAATATATTTCAGAAACAACTTTAGAATACAAGGCGTTAAGGGCAGAATTTTTACACTAGTTTTTCTTAAAACAAACCGATGTTAATAGGTTAATCGTTACGCCAAATAGCATAGTTGGAAACTATGCTATTTTTTCGGTAATTTGTGAAGTTAATAAACCGCCTAAATCCTCAAATATGAAACAATTTATTTCATCTATCTGCCTCTTACTTAGCGTATATGGTTTTTCACAAATAGTTAATCCGGTCAAATGGGAATTAAGCACCGAAAAACATTCCGAAACAGAATACACGGTAGAGTTTAAAGCCAAAATTGATCCCAACTGGGCCATTTACTCACAAGAAGTTGAGGATGGTGGACCCCTGCCCACTATTTTTACTTTCAATGACTCTCCAAACGTATCACTCGTTGGAAATACAAAAGAGTTAAATCAGAACAAGGTTACAAAAAATGATCCTGTTTTTGATATGACTGTTTCAAAATTTTACGCTGAAGCCAAGTTTAGACAACGCCTCAAGATTATTAATACTGAGGATTTTGTTTTTAGTGGTAACATTGAATACATGACCTGCGATGACACCAAGTGTACTTACAAACCTGATAACCCTTTCACTTTAGAGTTTAATAAAACGGATGGTCTAACTTTAGCGGATTCCTCTGAGATTAAACAAGGTCCAGTAACAAAGAATGCTAATCAAACTCTTTACGGTATGGATCCAGGAGTATTTCAAGAAGTGGAAACCTCTTGCGAGTATGATTCTTTGGGATTGGACAAGGATTTGAAGGGTAAAAATTCACTATGGCGAATTTTTGGTTTGGGATTTTTGGGCGGTCTTTTGGCTTTACTGACTCCTTGTGTCTTCCCAATGATTCCATTAACGGTCAGTTTTTTCACCAAAAAGAATACGACTTCTACCCAGTCAGGCCTATCTAAAGCCATTTTGTATGGTATTTTTATTGTTTTAGTGTATTTGATTCTGAGCGTACCATTTCATTTATTAGACTCTGTAAATCCAGATATACTCAATGAGATTTCAACCAATGTTTGGTTGAATATTATTTTCTTCCTAATCTTTGTGTTTTTTGCCTTTTCTTTCTTTGGTTACTACGAGTTAACCCTGCCTGCCAGTTGGACAACTGTAACTAGTAAAGGGGAAGGAATCGGAGGCGTTTTTGGGGTGTTTTTCATGGCACTAACATTGTCTATTGTATCTTTTTCGTGTACGGGCCCCATCCTTGGGTCTTTGCTAGCGGGATCTCTATCTTCAGATGGTGGAGCGTGGCAATTGACGGCTGGGATGGGTGGTTTTGGAGTTGCTCTAGGACTACCGTTTGCTCTTTTTGCTATGTTCCCTAATATGCTAAAAGCTTTGCCAAAATCTGGGGGATGGTTAAATACCACCAAAGTTGTCCTTGGATTTTTGGAACTTGCATTGGCCTTTAAATTTCTATCTAATGCCGATTTGGTGCAACACTGGGGTATTCTAACTATCGAAGTTTTTCTGGGTCTGTGGATTATAATTTTTTTAGCGTTAGCGTTGTATGTCTTTGGAAAAATTAGGTTTCCTCACGACAGCCCAGTGAAGCATTTTTCTTTTTTTAGAATTAGTTCAGGAATTTTGGTTATGGCCTTTGTTATTTATCTTGGGTCAGGATTTCGTGTAAATTCCACCACAAAAACATTCACCCCATTGACGCTTTTAAGTGGTCTGGCACCCCCTGTAGGGTATAGTTTGATTTATCCCAACGACTGTCCAAATGATTTTAACTGTTTTAAGGACTTAAAAGAAGGAATTTCTTATGCACAATCAGTTAATAAACCTATACTACTAGACTTCACGGGCTATGCATGTGTTAATTGCAGAAAAATGGAGGAGCATGTTTGGCCATTGCCGACCATCAGTCCTTATTTTGAAGAGAAGTATGTTTTAATTTCACTTTATGTTGATGACAAAAGCCCCGTGCCTACCGACCAACAATTAACAGTTAAGCGCACAGATGGGGGTGTTCGTACGTTGGAGAATTTTGGTCACAAATGGGCCCATTTTCAGACTGAATTTTTTCAGTCCAACTCTCAACCCTATTATGTACTGTTAAGCCCAGATGCCAAAACCATTCTTACGCCGCCTGTTGGATATACACCTGATCAAAACGACTATGAGGCTTTTTTAAAATGTGGCTTAGAATCCTTCAATGATCTATAAGATTTCAAATAACAGAGCCCTTTTCATAGATTAATTTTGTTACATTTGGGTAACCAATTGCTATAATAATGATCGACAGCTTTTTAAAATTCTTAGAATTAGGTCTTTATCACATTATAAGTTTTGATGGCTACGACCATATCTTGTTTGTGATTTTATTGTCGTTACCCTTTTTATTCAAGGATTGGAAATGGGTTTTAATTTTAGTTTCTATCTTCACCTTGGGCCACACACTGAGTTTGATTTTGGGCGTGTACGATGTGATTAATTTGAATGTTAATGTTACAGAGTGGTTGATACCAGTTACTATCTTATTTACAGCACTTTATAATATTTTTACAGCAGGCAAATCTATTCAAAGACGGCCCTATTTTATCTACGGGATAGTATTGTTTTTTGGATTAATTCATGGGTTGGGTTTTGCCAATGCCTTTGAGTCCATGGTGTCTAACAATGAAAGCACCTTTTTGGCTGTAATAGAGTTTGGGTTAGGTGTTGAGGTTGGTCAACTTATTGTAGTATTTTGCGCATTATTTCTAAGCTTTATTTTTCAGAACATTTTCAGATTTTCCAATCGCGACTGGGTTTTGGTTTCCTCATCAATCATTCTTGGATTCATGCTCCCTGCTATTTTTATGAGTCCTTTGTTTTCATAATAACATTAAATCATGGATGACGACAAACAAATAAAATACGACAAAGCTTATTTACGGATGGCCCATGAGTGGGGCAAATTATCCTACTGTAAAAGAAAACAAGTCGGTGCTATTATTGTCAAGGACCGTATGATAATTTCAGATGGCTATAATGGCACTCCTACAGGATTCGAGAACATTTGTGAAGACGAAGAGGGCTACACCAAATGGTATGTCTTACACGCCGAAGCCAATGCCATTCTTAAAGTTGCCGCATCAACCCAATCCTCTCGGGGGGCAACCTTGTATATCACATTATCGCCTTGCAAAAGCTGTAGTAAGCTAATACACCAAGCGGGGATTGTAAGAGTTGTTTATAGTAAAGCTTACAGAGATTTATCTGGCGTTGAGTTTTTGGAAAAAGCAAGAATAAGAGTAAGCCATATACCGATTTAGAGTTCAATTATTCAATCATTTATTTTTTGCTTGACAACGTTGACTACTTCTTTAGAAACTCTAATTATTGAACAAAGTAAAATAGCACATCCAGCGGCAATCGTTGTAATTACAGCAGTGTAACTATCTCCCATCAGTGGCGCATCGAAGTTAATTTTTGTGATATTAAACACCCCAATAATAAGGGCCAGGGCAGATACAATGTAAGTTGCTAATCTCATGAGTTTATAATAAAAACTTAATATTTGAAGTAAATAATTTAACAGCAATGGCCAACAGAATCACACCGAAAACTTTTCGTGTAATATTGATGCCATTTGGTCCAATAATGCGCTCAATTTTTGTTGATGTTTTTAAGACTATAAAAATAAAAAGTACATTAATGACTACGGCAACAATGATATTTTCTGTATTGAACTCGGATTTGAGAGAAAGTAATGTGGTTAGACTCCCAGGTCCAGCAATGAGAGGAAAAGCCAGCGGGAAAACAGTAGCATTAAGTGAAGATTCTTCATCTTGCTTATACAACGTTATCCCTAAAATCATTTCTAATGCAATAAACAATAGAATAAAGGCCCCTGCTACGGCAAAAGAATGCACATCGATACCAACAAGTCCTAAGATACTATCACCAACAAACAAGAAAATAATCATAATTAAACCAGCAATTAGGGATGCTTTTTCACTTTGAATATGACCTGCTTTTTTTCTCAAATCAATAATTATGGGGATATTGCCAACAATATCTATAACGGCAAAAAGCACCATAAAAGCCGTAAAAATTTCCTTAAAATTTAATGCCATAATCGTTCGGTTTTTCGAGATCAAAGGTCGAGAATTTATTTATAATACAACCCTTAAACATCAAATTAATTTTCAATAAATTTGACTCAAAAATAGTATCTTCGCTGCATGATACAAGTTGGTAAAACACTAGTTTCAGACGACCTGTTCAGCAAGGCCTTTACCTGCAACCTAAACGCTTGTAAAGGAGCATGTTGTGTAAAAGGCGACGCTGGCGCTCCACTAGAGCCTGAAGAGACAAAAATTCTTAAAAAAATCTATCCAAAAGTAAAACCTTTTTTGCGACCAGAAGGCATCGATGCCATTGAATCGCAAGGATCACATGTGACATCAAAACAAGGGGATTTGGAAACGCCACTAATTGACGGCGGGGAATGTGCCTATGTCATTTTTGATGATAACCAAGCAGCACTTTGCGGAATTGAACAAGCCTACAACAAGGGTCAAATTGATTGGAAAAAGCCAATCTCATGTCATTTGTATCCTGTTAGAGTCAAGTCCTACAGCGAATTTTCCGCCGTAAATTATCACAAATGGCAAATTTGTAGTTCTGCCTGTTCTTTGGGTCATGAACTACAAGTACCGGTATACAAATTTGTTAAGCAAGCCTTAATTCGAAAATTTGGGGAGGATTGGTACAAAAAACTTGAAGAAATAGCACATTCTCAAATCTAAATTCTAGAACGAGACGGTATAATTGATTATTCTTTAGAAACAACGAGGCTAAAAAATTTAAATCAAATCTTTTCTGCAGAATATTATTCTTAAGAGAGAGAACGATTTTTAATAGACTGAAAATCAGATAGTTAAAATAAAATATCCAAAAAAATATTGTAAGAAAAGGACTACTTGTTGTTAAAAACTTAGGGCCAATGTTTATAAAAATGGCTTTCATATAAAGCCACAATTTTAAATCTTTGTTAGGTACAAAACTCAAAACAATCATTTAACCAAAAACTAACAACGTCATGCCACAAGCAGAGCCAATTTTGCAAGAGAACAAAGATCGATTTGTCATATTCCCAATTCAACATCATGATTTGTGGGAATGGTATAAAAAATCAGAGGCAAGTTTTTGGACTGCAGAGGAAATTGATTTACACCAAGACTTAACAGACTGGAACGAAAAATTAAGCGATGATGAACGCTATTTTATCAAGCATATTTTAGCATTTTTTGCAGCTAGCGACGGGATTGTTAATGAAAACTTAGCCGAAAACTTCGTTAATGAAGTTCAATATAGTGAAGCTAAATTCTTCTACGGATTTCAAATTATGATGGAAAACATTCACAGCGAAACATACTCCCTGTTGATTGACACATATGTTAAGGATGAGGTTGAAAAAGATAGACTATTCAATGCCATCGAAAACTTCCCAGCCATAAAGAAAAAAGCCGATTGGGCACTTCGATGGATAGAATCTCCAAGCTTTGCCGAGCGTCTCATCGCATTTGCCGCCGTAGAAGGCATCTTTTTCTCGGGCGCATTTTGTTCTATTTTTTGGCTAAAGAAACGTGGTTTGATGCCAGGACTGACCTTCTCAAACGAACTGATATCCAGAGATGAAGGTGTTCATGCAGATTTTGCAGTCCATCTACACAATAACCACTTGGTCAACAAAGTCCCAAAAGAAAGAATTCGCGAGATCATCGTAGATGCCTTGAACATAGAACGCGAGTTCATTACAGAGTCTCTACCAGTCAGTCTAATTGGTATGAATTCCAAGTTAATGTCACAATATCTTGAATTTGTTGCTGATAGACTACTTCAGGAACTCAACTGTGAAAAAGAATATAACACTCCAAATCCATTTGATTTTATGGACATGATATCTCTTCAAGGAAAGACAAATTTCTTTGAGAAGCGTGTGTCTGAATATCAAAAAGCCGGGGTTCTCAATAAAGAAGAAGAGGACACCAACAAATATAGCTTCGACGCCGATTTTTAATCAAGACAACCCGTCGAGCTTCACCAGAAAAACAAATAATAGCGGCTTTGGCCGTTATTGACCATTAATAAACAAACTATGTTTTTGTCTTTTGACAAAATAATAGATTAACCAACTAACCCCTTTTTTTGAGTAATCAGAAAAAGACAAAAAAAAATATAATATGTATGTAATCAAAAGAGACGGCCGAAAAGAGGAAATCATGTTCGATAAAATTACGGCAAGGGTGAGGAAGCTCTGCTATGGACTGAACGAACTTGTAGATCCTCTTAAAGTAGCTATGCGGGTCATAGATGGTTTGTACGATGGTGTAACGACTAGCGAACTAGACAATTTAGCATCGGAGGTTTCTGCGACAATGACCACTGCACACCCAGACTATGCCAAATTAGCAGCTCGTATTTCTGTCTCAAACTTACACAAAAGCACCAAAAAAACGTTTAGCGAGGTCATGCACGACCTTTACACCTACGTCAATCCCCGTACCGGGAAAGATGCACCCCTTCTGTCGGAAGAGGTTTATAAGGTAATCATGGACAATAAAGATAAATTAGATTCCACGATTATATACAACAGAGACTTTGGTTATGACTATTTTGGCTTCAAAACTTTAGAGCGCTCCTATTTGCTCAAACTAAATGGTAAAATAGCAGAACGTCCCCAGCACATGCTAATGCGAGTCTCTATTGGCATACATCTCGACGATTTGGATGCTGCCATCGAGACATACAACCTCATGTCCAAAAAGTATTTTACCCACGCCACGCCGACTCTTTTTAACTCTGGCACTCCTAAACCACAAATGTCTTCTTGCTTCTTATTAACCATGAAAGAAGATAGTATTGATGGTATATATGATACATTGAAACAAACTGCAAAAATATCTCAGTCAGCTGGAGGAATAGGTTTAGCGATGCACAATGTTCGTGCTACGGGAAGCTACATTGCAGGAACAAATGGAACGAGCAACGGGATTGTTCCTATGTTACGGGTGTACAACGATACAGCAAGATACGTGGATCAAGGCGGAGGCAAACGAAAAGGAAGTTTTGCTATATATTTAGAACCATGGCATGCGGATATTTTTGATTTCTTAGATTTAAAAAAGAATCATGGTAAAGAAGAAATGCGCGCCCGTGATTTGTTCTACGCCATGTGGATTCCAGATTTATTTATGAAGCGTGTTCAAGAAGATGGACAGTGGACCCTCATGTGTCCAAACGAATGTCCAGGTCTTCCAGACACACACAGTGAGGAATTTGAAAAACTATACACCCAATACGAAGAAGAGGGCAAAGGCCGAAAAACCATTAAAGCCAGAGAACTTTGGGAAAAAATTACGGAATCCCAAATAGAAACAGGAACGCCATACATGCTTTATAAGGACGCCGCTAACCGCAAATCTAACCAACAAAACCTAGGGACGATACGATCTTCAAATCTTTGTACGGAGATCATTGAATACACTTCTCCTGACGAAGTCGCTGTCTGTAACCTTGCCTCAATTGCCCTACCGATGTTTGTTAAGGATGGTGCTTTTGATCACAAGGAATTATTCAAAATCACCAAACGTGTGACCAAAAACCTAAATAAAGTTATCGACAGAAACTACTATCCCGTTATTGAAGCACAAAACTCAAATTTTAGACATCGCCCCATTGGCCTTGGTGTCCAAGGGCTTGCGGATACCTTTATAAAATTAAGACTTCCATTCACTTGCGATGAAGCCAAAAAATTAAACCAAGATATTTTTGAAACTATCTATTTTGCGGCGGTTACAGCGTCTATGGAAGAAGCCAAAGCAGAGGGCGCCTATGAAACCTACAAAGGCTCACCTATAAGTGAAGGCAAATTTCAGTACAACTTGTGGGGTCTAAAAGACGAAGAATTGAGCGGCATGTGGGATTGGACAAAACTTCGTAAACAAGTTCTTAAGCACGGGGTAAGAAATTCCCTTTTGGTTGCACCAATGCCAACAGCAAGCACTTCGCAAATCTTAGGAAACAATGAATGTTTTGAGCCATATACATCCAATATATATACCCGAAGAGTTCTTTCAGGTGAGTTTATTGTAGTTAATAAGCACCTCTTGGAAGACCTTGTCCAACTGGGTCTTTGGAACGAAAGTCTAAAGCAAGAAATTATGCGAGCTAATGGATCTATACAACATATTGATAGAATTCCAGCAGATATTAAAGAGCTATATAAAACCGTCTGGGAGCTTAGTATGAAAGACATTATAGATATGTCCAGACATCGTGGTTATTTTATTGATCAATCACAATCATTGAATTTATTCATGGAGGGAGCCACTATGGCCAAACTAACGTCAATGCATTTTTATGCTTGGAAAAGTGGTCTCAAGACTGGGATGTACTACCTCAGAACAAAAAGTGCTGTTGATGCCATTAAGTTTACTTTGGATAATGCAAAGAAATCTGAACCACAGGCAGAAACTGCACAGGATCAAGTTCTTGAACAACAAAAACAAAAGGCTGCGAAAACTGCAGAGAAGTTTTCACAGCAAACCGCTGTTGACGCTGATGTAGAGCCTATGTCTGCTGAAGAGATGAAAGCCCTAATAGAGCAGGCCAAAGCCTCCGAAGGTGATGATTGTTTGATGTGTGGGTCCTAGTAAATGTCAAGAAAACCCTTAAGCTAAAAATCCGCTAATAAAGTGGATTTTTTATTTATTTTATTGCAAAGAATGGTTGTATGATGTACTGTACTCGTTCAAAAGATTTGAGGTAGCAACCAATAAATCTTTGGTCTCTAGGAGCAAACTAAAGTAAAGGGTGGTGTTTTTTGGGCTAGACTCCTCACTTCGCGTTCGTTTAATTTGTAGGTTTAAATTATTGTCTATCGATTTTAAAATTTCTGATTTTCGATGAATAATAGAATTGATGTTATCAAAGGAACTTGATTCAAATGTCTTTTTGGCCTCATTGAACAATAATTCAATAGAATTACCGATATCATTCAGTTCTTTAATTTGATTGAATTTTAACTTTTTATGGTTGTTATTGACGTGTTTGTGGCTCAAGCGGGTAACATAATCTAACGATTGGGTCATATCTTGTAAAAAACCCAAAATTTGGATATAAAAATTACTAGCACTGACACTTGATTCGTCCAGACTTTTGATGAAATAAAAAATATCATCTCGCATATCGTCAATTTCGGCTGATAATTTTATCACCTGTTTTTTATTTTTTTTCAAAGCATCCAAATCTTGTTTAGCTAGTGAAAAAATTGTGGAGCTGTATAGCTTACTACTCCGTTTAAAGACTTTAGCAATGGTATCTGCACTTTCTCTGATAACCCCTTGAACAGAACGACTTTCAGAATTTACATTACCTTTGGCTGTATTGGGGTCTTTATTTTTTTTGTTGTACCGAATAGAGCTGCTAATCAACAGCCCAAAGGCCGTAAATAACAAAATTGGGAACATGACTTGAACATTGAGCCTCATCAAATAAGCAACCAAACCAGCTGCACTAAAGGCTATAATGGCTGTAAAAAACCAACCGGCAATAACATTGAGCACACCTGCCACACGATACACAGCACTTTCGGATCCCCATGCTCTATCTGCAAGAGAGGTTCCCATCGCTACCATGAAAGTCACATAAGTTGTAGACAAGGGTAGTTTCATAGAGGTTGCAATTGAAATTAGGACACTGGCCACCATTAAGTTCACAGCTGCCCTTACCATATCGAAAGCGGGTCTATCTTGTTTTAGAACAAGGTCTTTAGAGCTTGTTATAGGTTTAAATTGATTATCGATTTTATGTCGTATAGCCTTTGGTATGGCCTGACCAATGAACTCGGAAGTTACAATACTAGCTCTGACAATACCTCTTGAAATGGCATTGGGTTGAAAGCGTTCTTTCGTTTGTTGTTGACTGGATAAATCTATTGATGTTTGTACAACTTTTTTTGATTTGGAAGACATCCAAAGCGTCAGGACCATAATAACTCCAGCACCCAACAGAAGCCAATTATTGGTTGGGACTTTGGACGCCAATACGTCCATTGGAAATTGTGTAGCAGTCATACCGGATGCGGACCACTCAAGGAATGAATTATAGGCTGCCACTGGAACACCTATAAAATTGACTAAATCATTTCCTGCAAACGCCAAGGCTAGAGCAAATGTGCCAACCACAATTATTAGTTTGTAAATATTGACCTTAAAAAAGGCTATTAAACCCATTGATAACAAAGACCAAAATATAGAGCTTAAAGCGATGATTTCAAATACTCTAATCTCTAAAAAATCTTTCATCGTTAACCCACCAAACATATCAAAAGTTATATTGGCGTATGACGTTCCCTTTAACCCTTTCATAAATATAAAATAGGTGATAGCCGTTAGGGCTAATCCCCCAAAAACAGCACCCACCCATGGCGCTTTATCTTCAAATTTGAATGAAATAAGAACTCTAGAAATCCATTGAACAAACGCGCCAATGCTGAAGGCTACAATAACCGAAAGGACGATTCCAAAGATGATTTGTGAAGCTTTTGAGGTATTAATGTAGTTTATGATATCGCTAAAATTACCGCCTGATGAATAAATTTTCACGAGTGCAATGGCAACAGCTGCACCGAGGAGTTCAAAAACAATAGACACGGTAGTCGATGTGGGCATTCCAAGCGTATTGAAAAAATCTAATAACAAAATATCAGTAATCATGACGGCCATAAAAATGATCATGATTTCATCAAACATAAATTCACTAGGATTAAAGATCCCCTTCCGAGCAACCTCCATCATTCCGCTAGAAAAAATAGCGCCGACCGCAACACCAATACTGGCCACAATCATAATGGTCTTGAACGATACAGCCTTGGAACCAATGGCAGAATTCAAAAAATTTACAGCATCATTACTAACCCCAACCACCAAATCTGCAACGGCCAAAAGGGCCAGAGCGATTAGCATGTACAAATACAAATTTTCCATCAATTATGGTTCAAATATCCAAAACAAATATCATTCATTAATACCATTCGAATGTTAAGAAAATGTTATCTATACCATCCAAAATCAAACAAATTTTCAAACACAACCTGTAATGTCAACAAAAGATATTAAACTTTTAAAAAATATATAAAATACTGATTATGAGCATTTTATAGATTTAATGTTAATTTAATGTAAACAAATAGTTGATTTATTGTAAATATTTATATATATTTGAAACAATATAACCCCTTTAATGCAATGATTATGAAAAAATATATTTTGATTTTATTCGTTTTAACGGGCCTATTTTCTTTTTCACAAGAAGAAAACAAACCTGTATTTGAAATTAATGGAGAAATGATTACGGCCACATATTTTCATGATAATGGTACGGTTCACCAACAAGGTTCTTTTTCAAAGGATGGACAGTTAGAAGGCCTTTGGATCAGTTATGACTTTCAGGGCAACAAATTATCTCAGGGGTATTACTCTGAAGGCTCCAAAACAGGACAGTGGTTATTTTGGACTGAAAATTCACTAAAAGAAGTCGATTTTTCTGATTCTAAAATCATAAACGTCAATGAATGGCGCAAAATATCAGATGTAGCCTTAAACTTAAAATAAAAAAAGCTCCCTTATGGGAGCTTTTTTTGTACTAATTCAAACAAATTATTCAGACCATCCTGAAGCCCAATTTGGGGCATTATTCCCATTTCCTGCACCAGTAGCGCCTGTATTGGTGCCGATGTAATTATATCCACCCCAATCCCATTCAGAAGGATTATTGATGTAATTAAAATTTTCAATAACTAAATCTCCGTTGGCCAATTTTTGCTGAGCAATATCATCAGTGCTTTTGATTTTCATTCCAAGACTAATTCCATCAACAACGATGTTGTTATAAGTCAGATTACCACCACCTTCTTTGTAATAGATAGCACCCTCGGAGTTACCTAATCCA
Source organism: Flavobacteriaceae bacterium (assembly GCA_049889395.1). Taxonomy (GTDB): domain Bacteria; phylum Bacteroidota; class Bacteroidia; order Flavobacteriales; family Flavobacteriaceae; genus UBA3537. The sequence goes on along the minus strand of JBMHDM010000010.1, from coordinate 5,585 downwards.
TCAACAATCATTGTGACATTTGATATTGTAGCGGATGTTACTGGCTCTAGGCTACCATCGTCTCCATTATTGGATCCTTCAATTCCAGCTTTTGTAATTCCTTTGATATAGGCATTTGTGATAGATCCTGTAAATCCATCTGCAAAATCAATGGAATCATCACCAGAATTGATAGAAACTAAATTTTCTGCATTTACAGCTCCACCAAAAAGCTCAATGCCATCGTCTCCACCATTAACCGAAGAAATATTTTTGAAGACAGTTCCTGAACCGACACCAAACAAGGTTACGCCATTGAACTCTTTTTCATTAGTAAAAGTTGCCCCAGTATATTCCACTCTCAAATAAGTGATGGAGCCAGAGCTATCCGTATTGTCATTTCCACCATAAGTTAAATCACCAACTTCTGAAGTAACATCAATTCCGGCATTTGTTATTCCGTATCCTGCAATCGCTAAACCGCCCCAAGATCCTGGAAGTTGTGTTTCTGCTGTCATAATTACGGGGTTTGAAGCAGTACCGCTGATATTGATTGTAGCGCCACGTTCTACACCAATGTAAGCAGTAGTTCCTGTTCCGGCTGCTGCTGTTATTGTTGTTCCAGCAGGAATATTTAGTGTAGCTCCCGCTTTAACAACTAATGCCCCAGTAAGCTTGTAGCTTGTAGTTGGGTTCAGTGAAATGGTTCCATTTTGTATATTTCCTTGAAAGTTGTTCGGGTCCAACTCAAATGAGGTTCCACTAGAAGTAGAATTTTCACTATCAATGCTACAGTTTAGCATGAAAAGGGATGTTAAGATTAAAGTAAGTAAGGATAATTTTTTCATTGTTTTATTATTTAATTTTTTTCAAATGTCGTTTAGAATTTCAACTTAAAGCTCACTAAAACTTTAAGAATTGTTTAAAAATTGCTTAAGGAAGACCTTAAAATCTAACTGAATTTAATTTTAAATTAAAATTTGTAGCCAACAGATAAACTTAAGTTAATACCGTTTTTGAATTGATCAAGAACAACTTCACTTACGTTGGGGTTTTCATAAACCTCTTGAATCCTTGTAATGGTTGGATTTAATAGGTTTTTGGCAGACAATCCAAAAGTGAATTGATTTTTTTGACCTTTTAGAATTAAATCTAAAGTGCCATAACTTTTATCAATAACATTGCCTTTGTTCAAAGTCCCAATGGTATTTAATTGATCCGAAAAATAATTGTATGCTATTGTTCCCTGCAAAGAAGTATTTTCACTAATTTCTTTAAGGTAAGTTACATCAGCGTTTAGTAAAAAATCTGATGCGCCTGTGAGCTTACTTGAATCAAATGTAAAATTGGCACTGTAATCAGTTTCATTGGTTACTTTTTGAGCATCCAAATCTTGATTGGTTTGAATCAATGACAGATTTAAACCGCCAGATAGCCTGTGGGCAAATTCGTCTTCTTCACTATTGAAATTGTAAATATTTTTCTTGAGTTCAACTTCCAAACCAAATACCTCTGCTTGTTTTCCTGTGTTGATGTACGAAATATCATTGGAGGTAGAATTGATAAAAATACTGTTAATAGGATTTTGAATGAGCTTTCCAAACGCTGTTACCGAAATTAATTCGCCATCGTTAGGGAAGAACTCCCATTTTAAATCTGCATTCCAATTGGTAGACTCATACACATAATTATTTCCTCTGTAAACCTGTGTTACTTCTTCGTAAAGCATGTTAACCCGCTCCTTAAACTGAGGTAAGGTGTAAGTTTTGCTAGCGGCAAACTTTAAATTCATTTTGTCTTTAAGTACATATTTTGCAGATAATGATGGGAGTAACTTTTCTTTGATAAATGCAATACGTTCCTCATTGGAGGATTGAAGTGTTAAATAATCAATTTCAATGGCAATCATTTCTGCTCTAAGTCCAAAAAGGACTGAAAACTTAGGCGTAAAGTTCCACATACCATTAACAAAAGCGGCATTGATATACTGCCCGCCACTGTAAGTTTGTGGCTTTTGTTTGTTGATAAAATAGAGAGAGTTGAGGTTGGTATTATTAAAAAACCCATCAAAATTAGAAATATTAACGTTGTATACTCCAGCTTGGTTATTTAGTCTAAACTCATATTGCTGAGATTCAAAATCTATGAATTTATAACGCCCACTAAAACCAAAGTCGAATTCTCCTTTAACTTCATCTTCGCCATCTCTAAGGGTCCATTTGTCAGAAATGTTAATTGAAATTTCGTCCTCTGTGAGCGTTTGATAAAAGCGGTGATTATAAATCGGACTTCCAGAAATCACGACATAGTCGCTTGTTCTATCGCTTCTAAAATCACGTCCAGCTGTATTTTGCATACGGTCAGGAATATTACTTTGAAGCTGATTAAAGCCAACAATCCAATTCAAAGTATGATTTTCAAATAAATCATGTGTACCGCTTAACTGGTTAACAAATAATTTGGTTTGCTCAAATGTATTTCTTTGAATAAACCCAAATCCATCATTGTTTTCAGTTACTGCATTATCAAATTCGATATCAAATCCACTATACTCATCGTGATTCTGTGAAGAACTATTCAAAAACAAACTTGTAAAAGCCAATTTGTGATTGGAATTGATGCGGTAATTTAAACTTCCCATAGCTGTTGAGTTAGTTTTATACTGGTAAGTATTTCGAAAAAAATCCTGGCGCGTGTAACCATCAGCACCAACTTTTCCCCGACTTAACCCCTCTCTAAATAATGTATTGTTATCAAAACTTAGCGTTATAAATGAATTTAGTCGACCTGTTTCTCCGACTTCAAAAGATCGACCACCATTTATTTTTATTCCAGTATTAAGCTTAAGATTACTATCTTTTCTGTTCCAGCTAGATCCCCAATCAGCTGTGGATGTAGGGTTTTGAGGTTCGTTTCCGTTGTAAAACCCAAACGGATTAGGGCCGTCCTGTAGATAGAAAGGTGCTTGAGTTATTGTATTTGAATTTCCACCTAAACTTAATCCCAGTGTTAAAAACGGTTGGCCAGTAAAGTTTTTGGAATCGATATTGATGTTAGCTCCACCAAAGTCTGCATAATTTTTTGCGTCAAATGTTTTGCTAATAGCGATATTTTCTACAATGTCCGTAGAAAACAACCCAAGTTCAATATTTTTTAATGCAGGATTGTTGGAGGGTAGGGGAAGCCCGTTTAGAGTAGTAATATTATATCGATCTCCGAGGCCTCTTACAAAAACCCCTTGTGTATTATTTTGTTTTGATACGCCTGCAGTTTTAGTTAAAGCTGTTGCTACATCACCAACTCCTTTTTTGCTCAACTCCTGGGCACCAATTGCCGTTTCCATAACAACAGCTTTTTGTTGTTGTAATAGCAGTGCACTTTCGGTTTCTCTCTTTGTTGTAGTTTTAATAACAACTTCATCTAATGATGCGCTATTCGCTTGAAGGACAACATCAATGGTGTTATTTACACCGGCTTCCACAATTGTTTCAACCTCAACAGTTTGATAACCTACAAAACTAAACTGAATCGTGTAAGTACCAGGTTCCAAATTGTCCAATACGTATTTTCCGTCAAAATCAGAAGTAGTTCCTTTTGAGGTTCCTTTAATCAGCACATTAGCAAAGGCCAAAGGTTCATTGTTAAATTCTTTGTCAGTTAGTGAGCCGGAAACACTTCCGTATTCTTGAGCTTGAATACTAAAGTTCGAAACAACTGTAAGAACAAGCAAAAAATATTTCATTTTGTAGTTATTTTAATTTTTTGCAAAAATAGGCTTGAACGGTTCATCAAATAGTATCTAAATGATTATATAAATATTATGTCAAGGTTACTAAATAAATACAATTCGTTAGTTTAGAAACGTTAACTTAACATTCAAAATTAGTACCTTGCGTCTATGAAAACAGCCATGAATTGGGAGCAATTATTATCTCTAAAACGACAAGGGGACTCCAACAAACGCTTGCGCAACGAGCAAGATGAAACGCGACTGGGATTTGATGTCGATTATGATCGGATTATATTTTCTCCAGAATTTAGAAGCCTACAAGACAAAACACAAGTCATACCGTTATCTTCTACAGACTTTGTTCACACCAGATTGACCCACAGTTTGGAAGTCAGTGTGGTGGCCCGTTCATTGGGTCGAAAAGCTGGGGTTAAAATTTTAGAAAAGTACCCTTCTTTAGAGGCTATACACGGATATAAGGCAAACGATTTTGGATCCATTGTAGCTGCTGCAGCTTTAGCCCATGACATTGGGAATCCTCCATTTGGTCATTCCGGAGAAAAGGCTATTGGGCATTTTTTTAAGCACGGATTTGGGCAGCGGTTTAAGGCCGATCTTTCCGACAAAGAATACCAAGATCTGTGCGACTTTGAGGGTAATGCCAATGGATTTAAAATCCTAACTCAAGATTTGAAAGGTCGTCCTGGAGGACTTCGACTCAGCTATGCCACCCTAGGTGCTTTTACGAAATATCCGAAGCCCTCTCTCCCCAAAAAACCTACGCCTCACATTGCCTCAAAAAAGTATGGTTTTTTTCAAAGTGAACAGTCCATTTTCAAAGATGTAGCCAATGAACTGGGATTACTAAGCCTTAACAATAGCGATTCACAATTTGTGAGACATCCCTTAGCATTTCTTGTTGAGGCAGCCGATGATATTTGTTACACCATAATAGATTTTGAAGATGGTATTAATTTAGGCCTTATTGAAGAGGACTTTGCTTTGGAATATCTTATTAGTTTGGTTCGAGATAACATTCAACCTCAAAAATATAGTGCGTTACCAACCACTAAAGCAAGGGTCAGTTATCTACGAGCATTAGCCATAGGTGCTTTAATTGATGATGCTGTTGATATTTTTGTCACAAATGAATCTGACATATTAGAGGGGAATTTTCAAGTTTCTCTGCTTGACAAAAGTAAATTTAAAGCTCAAATAAACGATATTATAAAAATTAGTGTTGAGCGGATTTATAATGCCAAGGAGGTTATTGATAAGGAAATTTCGGGGTTTGAAATCATAAATGAATTATTATTGAGATTTACAACTGCAGCTAACAACAACTACAACAATACAGCCTCAAGTTATGATAAACTTCTAATTCAACTTTTCCCAAAAGACCTAGACTTTGCTCACAGCAACCTCTACAACAGAATGATGAGTGTCTGCACATTAGTGGCATCATATTCTGATCGAAAAGCAGTTTTGACCTATAGAAAATTAAAAGGGCTCGCTTTAAAGTAAAAGTCTATTTTTTTTATATTTTAGCAGGACAACACCCCAAAAAATTCTGTTATGAGAAAAACCTACGTTTTCATGACAGCTCTTGCTGTCTTTTTTTGCGCCCTATTATTAAATCATCTTGTGTATAGCTCAATACAACGTCAACGGGCAAAGCATCACTTTTTTTTAGAAAATAGTCCTTTTAAAAGCACACAAAACTTATCCAAAAAGGAGCGCAAAGCCAGAGAAATACCCCCCAATGCCTATAATGAAATGTTATGGGAACGTACCATGAATCCAGAAACTGGGCGGCCAGAAACCGAAAAATTATTGGCCGTACAGAACGAACTCCAACAAGTTAAACAATATCGAA
>JBMHDM010000009.1:0-34263 GCA_049889395.1 Flavobacteriaceae bacterium | reverse complement strand
CCAAAAATGATTTGGCATTTCGGAGAATTGGGAATGGAAAACTCACTTTTTACTTGTCCGGACGGAAGCTATAATAATGATGGTTGTAAATTAGACACCAAACCACAACCCCAGTGGTTAAATAACTGGACAGAGAACAGTAACAGATCCAATATTTACAATACATGGTCTAGACTTAATGCACTGAAAATTAATGAAGCTGTTTTTGAAGGAAATTATAATATAAATTCCGGGTCTCTTACCCCTAGAATCTATATTTGGAATGATGCCCTTGCTGCAACAACTCTGAAAAATGTTGTAATTCTAGCCAATTTCAATTTAACACCCCAAAATATCACCCCTGATTTTCCATACACTGGGAATTGGTATGATTTGATGGACCCGTCTGGAAATACCTCAATAAATGTGACTAACACAACACAGCCAATAAGTATCCCTGCAGGAGAATTTAGAATTTTTGGTAATGCTCAAGCTGAATCGTTAGGGACACAACATCTATCTACAACACCAATTAATTTACTCCCTAACCCTGCCAATCAAACTATTCGATTTAATAGTAATCTTAAGTACATTGAAATATTTGACATGAGTGGAAAATCGATTTTTAAACAAATAAAAAGGTATTTAAGTGGTCAACCTTTAGATATCTCAACTTTAAATTCGGGAATCTATCTGGTTAAAATAACGACTCCCGAAAACCGAAGTGAACACTTAAAGCTAGTTAAAAACTAAATAAAAAAAAGCTTCTCATTGTGAGAAGCTTTTTTTTGTGCGGGCGGAGAGACTCGAACTCTCACACCTCGCGGCACTAGATCCTAAGTCTAGCGTGTCTACCAATTCCACCACGCCCGCAAATCCCATTTTATAGGGGGAAGCAAATATAAACAATAGTTTATAAATTCAAACTTTACAATGAAAAATAATTTAGATTCGTTTCGTAATTTTGTATAAAATAAAAAAGCCGTGAAAAACCTAAAATCCTACATAGAAGCCAACAAAAATCGTTTTATTGAAGAATTATTTTCACTCCTAAGATTACCGTCTGTCAGTGCAGACTCAACCTACAAAGAAGAAGTCATTGAAACGGCCAAATTTGTTGCACAAAGTTTAAATAAAGCTGGGTGTGATGCTGTAGAAATTTGTCAAACAGATGGTTTCCCCATTGTCTATGGTGAGAAAATAATAAATCACAAGTTACCAACAGTTCTGGTTTATGGCCATTATGATGTACAACCTGCAGACCCGCTTGAATTATGGGACACCCCCCCTTTTGAACCCGTCATCAAAATTACAACTATACATCCTGAAGGCGCTATTTTTGCCCGCGGAGCATGTGATGACAAAGGGCAGATGTTTATGCATGTCAAAGCATTGGAGTTTATGACCTCGACAAATCAATTGCCGTGTAATGTAAAGTTTATGATTGAAGGAGAAGAAGAAGTTGGCAGTGAAAATTTATCCACCTTTGTTAAAGAAAATGCAGAGAAACTTCAAAATGATGTGATACTCATATCAGATACGGGAATGATTGCCAAAGACACCCCATCGATAACTACTGGATTAAGAGGATTAAGCTATGTAGAAGTTGAAATTACTGGTCCCAATAGAGATTTACACTCTGGTATATATGGTGGTGCCGTAGCCAACCCAATCAATATTTTAACCAAAATGATTGCCTCTCTACATGATGATGATAATCGCATTACCATTCCAGGGTTTTATGACAAGGTAGAGGAACTATCCGCTGACGAAAGAGATGCGATGGCACAAGCTCCTTTTTCTTTATTGGACTATAAGAAGTCTTTAGAAATAGAAGACGTTTATGGCGAAAAAGGATACACAACGAATGAACGCAATTCTATTCGGCCAACCTTAGATGTCAATGGTATTTGGGGGGGCTACACAGGTGAGGGTGCCAAAACAGTTATTGCAAGTAAAGCCTATGCGAAAATATCGATGCGATTAGTTCCCAATCAAGACCACAACGAAATCACTAAATTATTCAAAACACATTTCGAGCAATTGGCACCTAAGGGGGTTCGGGTAGAAGTGACTCCACATCATGGCGGCCAAGGTTATGTTACCCCTATTGATAATGTCGGTTATCAGGCAGCTTCAAAGGCTTATTTTGATACTTTTGGAAAAAATCCCATTCCGCAACGTGGTGGAGGCAGTATTCCTATAGTGGCCCTTTTTGAGAATATTTTAAAAAGTAAAACTATACTGATGGGGTTTGGATTGAATAGCGATGCTATCCATTCTCCAAATGAGCACTATGGCGTTTTCAATTACCTTAAGGGTATAGAAACTATCCCTCTGTTTTATAAATATTTTACTGAACTCAATCAAGACTCAAAGTCCTGATTTTTGAATTTGTCTTTGTTGTTTTTTGGTCATGTTTTTTATAACCATATCATAACTATGCAAAATCATTTTGAATAATAATTCTGATGGAATAGCTTTAGATTCAAGGTAAATGGTATTCCAATGCTTTTTATTGGCATGAAAGCCAGGTATAATACAAGAGAATTGCTCTCGCAGTTCTATGGCATATTCAGGATCGCATTTCAGCGTTATAGACGGGGCTCCTTCTTCCCATTTTTCCAAAGGACATAAGGCAAATATTTTACCCAAAACTTTAAACACTAAAGTATCTTGGTCAAACGGAAATTCTTCAGTGGTGTGCGTTTGTTTTAAACAAAATGAACGAATCTCATCAATGGTCATAGCTCTAAATTTTGAATCAATCATGGAGTTTGTACAAAATAGGTTTGCTAGGGGAAGCATCATTTTCAAATGGCGCAATCATAAGATTTAAAATATATTTTCCGTCTTTTACAGCGTTGGGAACAAAAATCATTTCAGTGATTGTGGCATCTTTTCGAACTTCGCCATTGACATCCCAAAAAGCTTTATGAGCTAAAAGGTTACCCTCATCGTTTTCTTTGTCCACACTGGGCAAATCTACAAGTAAATGTTTAACCCCCTTACCCCGCAAATAAATGGCTGCTGCTTCAGATAAATATGGCGGATTGGTATGGGAGTATTGGCGATTGAGTTTGTCTTTGGTATTAGGTAATGTTCTTATTACAATGGCTTCTCTTTTTTTATTGCCGATGGCATAACGGAGTTGTTTATCAGAAATGATAAAATCATTGCCATTAGTCTCGGGCACAACTGTAATCACTTCCGTGACAAATAAAAATTGTTTCAGACTTGAATTAATGCTGAAAGCTTCTTCTAAAATATGACCCACACATTCTGTATGAGTCCCATGGGCATGAGGGTTAAATTCTATTGAATTAAAATTAACTGAAGCACCTTGTTGAATGCTCCCAACCCAATCATCGATCTTTGCAGGATAAATTTTTGGTGGTGGTAAATACCAAGCATTGACATTGTCTAAGCTGGCACGCAAAGGAATTGAAATATCAATCGGTTGATCAATAAAAATGGTGTAGGTTCTAGAATTGGCATAAATTATGGCTTTCATTGAATGAGGATTTTTATAAATGTAATAAATTTTACACAATAAAAAGATCGGAGGCAATACCATCGGAAAGAAATTGACCTTTTGGTGCAACTCTCAAAATATCATTTTGAATGACCAATGTTTTACTTTGTAAGTGTTTTTTGGCATTATTCAATAATTTAACCTCAAAGGAGTCCCCATAATCATCTCTAATTTTTTGAAGCGAGACGCCCCACATGGTTCGAAGACCGGTCATAATGTATTCATTAAAACAATTCTCTGGTGTTAATACTTCGAACGTTTGGGGCAGCTTATTATCCTGCAAAGATTTGATATACAATTGATTATTAGATACATTCCAAGATCTTTTTCTCCCATCAAAAGAATGCGCTGAAGGTCCAACCCCTAGATATGGCTTACCCAACCAGTAACTCGTGTTGTGCTTTGAAAAAAATCCAGGTTCTGCAAAACTACAAACCTCGTACTGAACAAACCCCGTAGCTTTGGCATGTTCAACAAGAACCTTAAAATGTAGCGCCGATAGCGCGTCATCTAAGGGGGGGTGTTTTTTGGTTTTAACAAAATATTCCAATGCTGTTTTTGGCTCAACAGTAAGAGCGTAGCAAGACAGGTGTTGAATGCCCAAACTAAAGGCAATTTTAAGATTATCTTGCCAACGTTCTAGAGTCATTTGCGGCATACCATACATCAAATCGATGGTAATGTTATCAAAATATTCTCTCGCGTTTTTAATACATTTCTTAGCCTCACTAGACTGATGTGCCCGGTTCATGATCTGTAAATCTTCGTCAAAAAAAGATTGAACTCCAATACTCAGTCTATTAATTCTTGAGTCGGCTAACGATTTGATTTTTGATAGGGTTAGATCATCGGGGTTAGCCTCCAAAGTGATTTCAGCATCCGGATCAACCTTGTAGTGGGTTTCTAAGGTTTTAAAAATAAAATGTAATTCTTCAATAGTTAACACAGACGGTGTTCCACCACCAAAATAAATTGACTTCAGTGTGGAATCTGCTAATTCTGAAGCTCTGAGTTTAAGTTCCTTAGACAGGGCTTTAAGAAAATCCGTTTTATATTTATGATTGGTGGAAAAATGGAAATTACAATAGTGACAAGCTTGTTTACAAAAGGGTATATGTAGATAAAGTCCTGCCAATTCAAAATTTATTTTTTTACCCTGTTTTCATTTTGCTTTACAAAGGCACTCCAGCCGGTATAACTTTTACCGGCGCTTACGTTACCAGCATTATAAAAATGACAAACTGCCGCTGCTAATCCATCTGTAGAATCTAAATTTTTGGGCAATTCTTTTAGGTCTAACAGGGATTGAAGCATTTTGGCGACCTGTTCTTTACTTGCATTGCCATTGCCCGTTATAGCCATTTTAATTTTTTTTGGCGAATACTCCGTAATTGGAATTTCTCTGGACAATCCAGCCGCCATAGCAACGCCTTGTGCTCGACCAAGCTTCAACATACTTTGCACATTTTTACCAAAAAAAGGCGCTTCAATAGCAATTTCATCAGGGTTATAGGTATCTATGAGTTCAATTGTTCTTTCAAAAATGAGCTTTAGTTTCAAATAATGATCACTATATTTTTTGAGCTGAAGTTCATTAAGTTGTAAAAACGACATCGACTTCCCTATGACTTTAATCAGCCCAAATCCCATTATAGTTGTTCCAGGATCGATCCCTAAAATGATTTTTTCAGATGCCATAAAACAAAGGTTGTAATACCATTAATATAGGTTTAGTATGATGGGCAACTGAAACTCAGATTGCACCTGTTGACTGCGCTTTACAGCAGGAAAAAGCAAGGGGAGCTCATCTAGACTTTTGGTCAAAATCGTTGTCAAAGCATTTATATTTTCTTCTGAAAAACTTTGGCTTCCTATTTTCGGAATAGTTAAAACTCCATTTTTAGATACTAAAAACTTAATTTTCAAAGTATCATTTTTAGTTAGAATTGGTTTTACAGTTTCTAAATTTAAAACCTTGGAAACATGAGCAATTAGGGTGGATTCAAAACATCTTTTATTTTGCTCAAAATTATAATCTGCTTGACAAGTTTCAAAGGTCGGATATTGGTCTACTTGATCCCATTTAAAGGTCTTTAGCTCTTGGTCTAATAGAGCTTTAGAGTCCAGTTTCGTTTTTTGAAAATAATTACAAGCAAAACAAACACTTAAAAGTAAAATGATTAGAAAGCGCATTGGTTTGATCTAAACCTTAAAATTACGCTTTTAATTTGAACTGTAAAAACCTTTCAAATTTATTAAACTGATTCTTTAGGATTTAGGTTTAGAATTTGGCGCTCCACCTATAATTTCGGCATTTGCAAATGCCTCAAATTGCTTAAAGTTATCGATAAATGAATTCGCCAACTCATAGGCAATTTTGTAAAACCCGTCGTCATTATTCCAAGTTTTTCTTGGGCTTAAAACTGCAGTGGGAACATTAGGGCAAACCCTAGGTTGAAGTACTCCAAATACAGAATGAATATGGTAGTTGTCCTTGTTAGCCGCTTCCAAAGAACCATCCATTGCAGCCGCAATCATGGCTCTTGTGTACTTGAGTTCCATTCGTTTTCCGATTCCATATGGTCCACCTGTCCAGCCCGTATTGACCAGCCAAACTGTAACCCCTAGCGACTTCATCTTGGCACTTAACATCTCCGCATATTTAGTTGGATGAAGTGGCATAAATGGTGCGCCAAAACATGCCGAAAAAATAGGTTTTGGCTCATTAATTCCAGCCTCGGTACCTGCTACTTTGGCCGTATAACCTGAAATAAAATGATAGGCCGCTTGACCTGGAGTAAGCTTCGATATCGGCGGTAATACACCAAAAGCATCAGCGGTTAAGAAAAAAATATTTTTTGGATTTCCCCCAATAGATTTGGGTTGTATATTTTGGATGTGGTGGATGGGGTAACTCACACGTGTGTTGGGCGTTATGCTCTTATCTGTAAAATCGACATTCCCCTTTTTATCCATCACCACATTTTCCAAAATCGCCCCTTTTTTGATAGCATTGTAAATGTCTGGTTCTTTGGATTTGGACAAATTGATAACCTTGGCATAACATCCGCCCTCAAAGTTAAAGATGGTATTTTCGGCGGTCCAGCCGTGTTCGTCATCGCCAATAAGTTGACGTTCTGAATCAGTTGAAAGTGTAGTTTTTCCCGTTCCAGAGAGTCCAAAAAATATGGCTGTTTCACCGTTTTTGCCCACATTGGCACTGCAATGCATCGGAAGTGTATCGCTGTAAACAGGCAACAAAAAATTTAGGGCCGAAAAAATGCCTTTTTTGATTTCTCCAGTGTAGCCTGTCCCACCAATTAAGGCGATTTTTTTTGTAAAATTTAGAATAGCAAAATTATGTTGACGCGTTTCATCGACTTTAGCGTCGGCCATAAAGCCAGGTGCGTTGACAATGGTCCATTCAGGGATAAAATTTTCAAGTTCTGAAGCAGTAGGACGCATAAACATGTTGTAGGCAAAAAAATTACTCCAAGGGTATTCATTAACAACCCTTATGTTGACCCGGTAATTAGGATCGGCACAAACAAAACTGTCGCGCACATATAGTTCCTTATCGTTAAGGTAATGAATCACTTTGTTGTAAAGTTTGTCAAAGGCGTTGGGCGAAAATGGAATATTGATATCCCCCCACCAGATCTTGTCTTTGGTGATGGCGTCTTGAACAATAAACCGGTCTTTGGGCGAACGCCCTGTAAATTCCCCTGTATTGATGGCCAAGGCGCCTGAGGAGGTCTCTACGCCTTGTTTTAGGTCTATGGTTTTAGCGTGTAATTGGTCTTGAGAAAGCTGATAGTGAACTGACTTTGAGGTTATACCAAGGGATTTTAACGAAATCGTTTTCGTAACTTGATGAACGTTATTCATAAAAAGTAAATCGCATTAAAGGACAAAGGTAATTATTCTTTTAAAAACAGTTGAACTTTAACTTAACTTTTATATTTTAAAAGAAAAAAAACAGGCATTCCCCAAGCCAAAATCAACAACAGGCCACCTATAGGGGTTATCGGGCCAAGAAAGGATAAATCAAAGGTCGTCACTACATTGGTTGAAAGTAAATAAATAGACCCTGAAAATAAAAGAACCCCAAAAAGTGTTACTAAAAGAATACGCTTTTTCTGATTGGGTTGTAATTGCGGCATCAATCCAATTACAAAAAGAAAAAACGCATTGTACATTTGGTAGCGTATCGCTAGCTGAAAACTATCGAATGAGGTGTCGCTCAACAATGGTTTTAAGCCATGTGTCGCAAAAGCCCCAAAAACTACAGCGATTAATCCCATAATTGAGGCCACCAAAAATATTTTCTTTTCCATACTCATTTTAAATAATTAACTTTAGACACAAAAGTAATCATTGCAACCACAATATGCGAACCATCCTTATTATTGGTGCTGGTAAGTCTACAGCATATCTCATCAAATATTTCCTTGACAAATCTCAGGCCGAGAACCTAAAAGTTGTTTTAGCCGACCAAAACATAGAGTTGGCCAAAAAGCGAATTGGAAATCACCCAAATGGTCAGGCCATTTATTTTGATGTATTTAATGTAGAAAAACGCAAAACGGAAATCCAAAAAGCTGATATTGTAGTTTCAATGTTGCCGGCTCGTTTTCATTTGGAGGTTGCCAGAGATTGCCTAACATATGGCAAAAATATGGTTACAGCTTCTTATGTCAGTCAAAAGATGGAGGCCATGGACGATGCTGTTCAAGACAAAGGCCTTTTGTTTTTAAATGAAATGGGGGTCGATCCTGGTATCGATCACATGAGCGCTATGCAAGTCATTGATCGCATTAAATCAGAAGGCGGAAAAATGATTCTTTTTGAATCCTTTACTGGCGGATTAGTCGCTCCAGAAAGTGATAATAATTTGTGGAATTATAAATTTACATGGAACCCAAGAAACGTGGTGACTGCAGGACAAGGCGGTACCGCTAAGTTTGTTCAAGAAGGAAAATTTAAATACATTCCTTATCACCGTCTTTTTAGACGAACTGAGTTTCTTGAGGTGGAGGGTTATGGTCGATTCGAAGCTTATGCCAATCGGGATTCTCTTAAGTATCAGAGTATTTATGGCTTAAATAGCATTAAAACCATGTATCGCGGAACCATCCGGCGTGTAGGGTTTAGTCGAGCATGGCAAGTTTTTGTGATGCTTGGAATGACTGACGATAGTTACACTTTGGAGGATAGTGAATACATGAGTTATCGTGATTTTATCAACTCATTCTTGCCCTACAGTCCTTCTGATTCGGTCGAACTGAAATTGAGACATCAGCTGAAAATTGACCAAGATGACATTTTGTGGGAAAAATTAGAAGAATTAGATCTATTTAACCCCAACAAAACTGTCGGTCTCAAAAATGCCAGTCCAGCTCAAATTCTTCAAAAAATTCTTGTTGACAGTTGGACACTTGGTCCTGAAGATCAGGATATGATTGTGATGTATCACAAGTTTGGATATGAATTTAGTGGGAGAACCTATCAAATTGACTCTACCATGGTTTGTAAGGGTGAGAATCAAACTTATACGGCAATGGCCAAAACAGTAGGTTTACCACTCGCTATTGCAACTTTAAATATATTAAATGGCAAAATAAAATCAAAAGGGGTTAAAATCCCTATAAATAGAGCTATATATGAGCCGATATTAAAAGAATTAGAATATTATGATATAAAATTTAAAGAGAAAAATGTAGATTATTTAGGATATAATATGCTAAACACTTAATTTAGTTATAAATTGTAATTATTTTGTCTTTTTATTAAGTCAAATATACTATATATTAAAGATAAATGGAAAAAATATCAATTGACGGAATAGATAAAACTATTTTGAGATCATTGATGAAAGATGCGCGCACCCCTATCCTTGAAATTGCTCGAAATATTGGAATTTCTGGAGCGGCTATTCATCAGCGTTTGAGAAAATTGGAAAACACTGGATTAATTGCTGGATCTAAAATTGTGATTAACCCCAAAGTATTGGGCTACAAAACCATGGCATTTGTTGGTGTATATCTAGAAAAGGCCAAGAATAATTCTGATGCCGTTCGCCAACTCAAGCGAATTCCAGAAGTTCTTGAGTGCCATTATACCACTGGAGACTGGAGCATTCTTATTAAAATTTTATGCAAGGATAATGAGCATCTAATGAATGTTTTAAACAAAAGCATTCAAGATATTTCTGGTGTTTCTAGAACAGAAACTTTTATTTCTTTAAATCAACAATTGGATAGACAAATAAAAATTTAGTCACGTCCAAAAATTTGAAGTGCCCAATACAGTAAAGTAGCAAGAGACCCCAAGGCTGCCACAAGATACGTTCTCGCAGCCCATTTCAAAGCATCCTCAGCACCTTTATATTCCTCTCGAGAAACTATATTTTTATTTTTTAACCAAGCTAATGCTCTGTTGCTAGCATCGTACTCGACAGGCAAGGTTACAAAACTAAACACTGTTGCGATGGCCATAAGGCCAAACCCCAATAGGGCCACCCAAAAACCAAGTCCCAAACCTGCACCAAACCCTAGCATAAGTCCTGCAAAAATGACCCATATAGATAATGAAGAGGAAATATTTACCATGGGCACTAGAGTTGATCGCATTTGCAACCAGCTGTAGGCCTGAGCGTGTTGAACGGCATGACCACATTCGTGTGCAGCAACGGCAGCCGCAGCCGCATTCCGCTCGTGATAGACCGCCTCACTAAGGTTTACGGTGCGGTCTTTGGGGTTATAATGATCTGTCAATCGACCCTTGACAGAAACCACCCGAACATTTCTAATGCCGTGATCAGCCAACATTTTCTCAGCAATTTCGGCGCCGGACATACCATTTCGAAGTTGTGTCTTCGAATAGTATTTGAATTTCCGTTTGAGAGTTGAGCTAACCATCCAACTCACCAAAGTAATTAATCCAAGTAATATATAATAGGTTCCCATAGATAAAGTATTTAGGTATTTGTAGTCAAAAATAGCACCAAAAATTTAATCTATGAAATATTGTCAGCTAAGGTTTGCGATATTTGACAATAAGAATTAAAATAATCAATGATGACACCATAGTTATGGAATTGGCTAAAATCATCGACAAACTATCTTTACAAATACCATAAACCAACCAGCAAACTATACCAATAAAAAACAATGAAAAGGTGGTTAAAGAAAAAGCGGATACGTCTTTGGTATGCCACGTTTTGTAAACTTGCGGCAAAAAAGAATAGGTTGTTAGTGCAGCGGCCAACAGCCCTATTGCCTCCACGAAATCTACATTACCCAACAATGTTAACAATTTTTCCAGGGACAACAATTACCTTTTTTGGAATTCGACCTTCAAGTTGAGCAATCGTTTTATCGTGTGCCATAACTCTTTTTTCAATATCTTTTTTGCTTAAATCTAAAGGCAATTCCAAAGTAAAACGCATTTTGCCATTAAATGAAATCGGATAGTTTTTAGAATTTTCAACTAAATGTTTGGGGTCAAATTCTGGAAAATTTGCTGTCGAAATTGAAGTCTGATGGCCCAATTTCTGCCATAATTCTTCAGCGATATGTGGAGCATAAGGAGAAATCAAAACTAATAATGGCTCCAAGACATCACGACTTGTACACTTTTGTACAGTTAATTCATTGACTGCAATCATAAAGTTAGATACTGAAGTGTTAAATGAAAATTGTTCAATATCCTCAGTGACCTTTTTAATTGTTTTATGAAGCGTCTTCAAAGATTCTTTTGACGGTGCTTCGTTGGAGACCTTTAGATCATCTTCACTCAGATACAATTTCCATAATTTTTTCAAGAAATTAAACACCCCTGAAATGCCCGCCGTATTCCATGGCTTGTATTGGTCCAACGGTCCCAAGAACATTTCGTACAATCGTAGCGCATCGGCACCGTAGGTCTCACAAATCGCATCTGGGTTCACCACATTGTATTTGGATTTTGACATTTTTTCAACCTCTCTTTTTAATTTAACTGCACCGTCATCAGACGTTATAAACTTGGCTGAAGAAAATTCGGTTCTCCAATTTTTAAAAGCCTCTAGATCTAACTCATCTGAAGCATTAACATAACTCACATCAACATGGATGAATTGTACCTTTTGATCAGATATTTTATCTAATGAAACAAATGTATTAGTTCCCTCAATTCTTGCTACAAAAGCACTAGTGCCCAATATCATACCTTGATTAATGAGTTTTTTGGCAAACTCATCTACTGGAACATAGCCTCGATCAAACAAGAATTTTTGCCAGAACCGTGCGTAGAGCAAATGCCCTGTCGCATGCTCACTCCCACCAATATACAGATCAACTTGTTTCCAATAATTTAGGGATTTTTGACTGGCAAAGTCATTTTGATTGTGAGGATCCATATAGCGGTTAAAATACCAAGAACTTCCAGCCCAGCCTGGCATTGTATTTAATTCTAAAGGAAATACCGTTTTGTGATCAATTTTGTCGTTATGAACAACAGTATTTTGACAACTATCCCAAGCCCAAAATTCGGCACGGCCCAACGGCGGTTCACCTGTTTCGGTGGGTAAATATTTTTCAACCTCAGGCAATGTGATTGGTAAATGTTTTTGATCGATCATTTGAGGCAAACCATTCACATAATATACTGGAAAAGGTTCTCCCCAGTATCGTTGCCTTGAAAACACAGCATCTCTCAACCGATAATTCACTTTTCCTTGCCCCTGCTGAATGTCTTCGAGGGCTGCAATGACGCTTTTTGTTGCGGTTTTAAAATCTAAGTCGCTCAAAAACTGACTATTGGCAAGGATTGCCTGTGTTTTATCTGTATGGGCTGCTTCAGAAATATCAACATCTTTAAAGATGTTTGGAATAGGAAGATCAAAATGTTTCGCAAAATCATAATCTCTTTGATCACCACAAGGAACTGCCATCACGGCACCTGTTCCGTAACCTGCCAGTACATAATCTCCGATCCATATCGGAATAGGCTCGTTTGTGAAGGGGTGCTCGACATAGGCCCCCGTAAATACACCAGAGATGGTTTTAACATCGGCCATTCTATCTCGCTCGCTTCGTTTGGATGTAGCCAAAATATAAGCTTCAACTTTTGATTTTTGCTCTGGAGTGGTAAGCTGACTCACCAATTCATGTTCGGGCGCAAGGGTCATGAAGGACACTCCAAAAATGGTGTCTGGTCTTGTAGTAAAGACTTCAATTTCAGCATCATGATTAATAATCCGAAATCGGACTGAAGCGCCAACGGACTTGCCGATCCAGTTGCGTTGACTTTCTTTTAGAGCATCGGTCCAATCTATTGATTCTAGACCCGATAGTAGTCGCTCGGCATAAGCTGAAATACGCATACACCATTGTGTCATTTTTTTCCTGATTACAGGAAAACCACCTCTCTCAGAAACACCGTTTAAGATTTCGTCATTAGCTAAAACAGTGCCAAGCTCTGGACACCAGTTTACTTCGGTCTCAGCCAAATAAGTTAGTCTGTACTTTAATAAAATTTGTTGTTGTTTGATGTCAGAAAATCCATCCCAATCAGCAGCTGAAAATACAGGTGTGTCCTCGTCGCAAACTGCTTTGATAGTGAAATTACCTTCATTTGTAAAAATGGCTACAAGATCGGAAATGGAACGTGCTTTATCTTGCTCAATGTCATACCAGGAATTGAACAATTGAATAAATATCCATTGCGTCCATTTATAATAATCTGGATTAGACGTCCTGACTTCACGACTCCAATCAAATGAGAATCCGATTTGATCAAGCTGACGGCGATAAGTTTTTATGTTTTCCGCCGTAGTTATGGCTGGATGTTGACCTGTTTGAATGGCATATTGCTCTGCTGGCAGACCAAAACTATCATATCCTTGTGGATGTAAAACATTGAACCCTTTGTGGCGTTTGTATCGAGCATAAATATCTGAGGCAATGTATCCCAACGGATGACCCACATGTAGCCCTGCACCACTAGGGTAGGGAAACATATCTAATACATAATATTTGGGAGATTTTGAATCGTTACTGGCCCGAAATGTTTCATGTTCTGCCCAATATTTTTGCCATTTTGCTTCAATCGCTTTGAAATTGTATGTCATGTTTACAACTTTATTGATTGCAAATTTACATTTTATTTGAGGAAGTTTTATATTTTTACGATAGTAAGCTATTATCTATGGGAACCGCATTTGAAAAACACCAAAAACGCCGATTGATTTCTTCCTATTTTTCGGTTGTCATTAGCATTGCATTGGTTCTTTTTTTGTTGAGTATTTTGGGGATTTTAGTCATTAATGCTAAATTCATTTCAGATGAGTTTAAAGAAAAGGTAGTCCTGACCATTTATTTAGAGGATTCAACAAAGCCAATTGAAATGACACAACTCAAAAATAGTTTAGCTCTTGCTAATTATGTCAAGCAAACACAATTTATCTCTAAAGATGAGGCTGCCAACTTTATGAAATCGGAATATGGAGAGGACTTTTTAGACGAAGTGGGATATAATCCTCTTAAAAATTCCATTGAAGTGAACCTCTTGGCAGATTATGTTACCACCAAAAGACTGGATAGTATTTCAGAAAAAGCACTAGAAAAAAACTTTGTGGAAGACGTGAAATACGATAAAGATTTGGTTAAAATTATGAATAGCAATGTTAAGCGAATTAGCTTTTGGATTTTAATTATCAGCGGCATCTTTACGCTTATTGCAATCCTTCTTATAAATAGCTCTATTCGTCTAGCAATATTCTCGAAACGATTTTCTATAAAAACTATGCAAATGGTGGGAGCAACCAAACAATTTATACGGAAACCATTCATTTGGAACAATATTCAATTGGGATTTCTTGGATCTATATTGGCTATTGGGGGCAGTTTGATTTTGTTGTACTACATAAACTCTTCCTTTCCAGAACTTCAATTGACACAGCAACCTGTAGTGTTAGGGGGGCTATTCGTAGTAGTCATTATGACTGGCGTTTTAATTACGGGGACTAGCACTTTTTTGGCTACTCAACGGTTTTTAAATTTAAAAACTGATCAACTCTATTAATCAAAAAATGACAAAAACAATAGTCTTGCTAACTGGACTACTTTATATGGGCTGTGTCATTCAAGATCCTAAGCCTGAAGAATGTACTATTATCAAGACTTACATTTCTCAAGTCAGGGAGGGTACAAGTTTTGATATTATTTTTGATGACAATCGTGGTGATCATTATTATATCAACAGAGGATTAGAGCGTGGCCTTAATATTGACACCTTAAAAAAACTGGTCACCAAACAAACCGTTCGATTACATCTTCCAACATTTTGGATTGGAACCAGCGAACATATTGCTCAAATCGAAATAAAAAATGACACACTTTTCACAGAATTTGATTAAGCTATGGGAGAAAAAAAACAAAAAGAAGCCAATAAACGCCAACTTATATTCAATAAGAAAAATTACCACTGGATGTTCATAGGATTGGCCTTTATTACGATTGGATTTATATTGATGACTGGTGGTGGTTCTGATGATCCTAATATTTTTAGTGACGCTATTTTTAGCAGCCGAAGAATTCGTATAGCGCCAACACTAATACTCATCGGATTTGGAATTCAAGTTTATGCCATTTTACTCAAACCAAAAAAGTAAATGGATTTTCTTGACAGTTTAATTTTAGGGCTAATTCAAGGGCTTACAGAATTTTTACCCGTATCATCAAGTGGCCACTTAGAGTTAGGTAAAGCTGTGTTGGGCGATCGTCTTCTGACAAAAGAAAGTTTAATTTTTACCGTCGTTGTACATTTTGCTACGGCTTTAAGCACCATAGTTGTTTTTAGAAAAGACATCTTTCATCTTATTGGATCATTACTGAAATTCCGCTCAAACACTGAAACTACTTTTGGAATCAATATACTTATTTCGATGATTCCTGCAGTTGGCATTGGCCTGTTTTTTGAATCCGAAATAGAATCTTTATTCACAGACAATATTACATTTGTGGGAGTAATGCTTATCGTGACGGGCTTGTTATTACTACTGGCCGATAGAGCCAAAAACACAACGAAACAAGTCTCTTCAAAAAGTGCTTTCACCATTGGATTAGCTCAAGCCATTGCAATCCTACCCGGTATTTCTAGATCTGGTGCCACGATATCGACAGCGGTTTTGTTAGGAATTGACAAAACTAAAGCGGCTAGGTTTTCATTTTTGATGGTTATTCCATTGATTTTTGGGAAAATTTTTAAAGACCTCATTAGCGGTGATTTGACCTACGACAGCACCAACTTTGTTCCACTCTGTATTGGATTCCTTGCAGCCTTTTTCTCAGGACTTATAGCTTGTACGTGGATGATCAAATTGGTCAAAAACAGTCAACTAAAATACTTTGCGTTATACTGTACTTTAATTGGAATTGTAGCAATACTATCAACTGTGGTTTAAATCATGAAAACTCTTGAAGATTTTAAAAATGGGCAACTGGTTTTGATTGATAAACCCCTAGAATGGACCTCATTTCAAGTGGTTAACAAAATCCGATGGCATGTAAAAAAACGATTTAATATTAAAAAAATTAAAGTTGGCCACGCAGGTACCCTAGATCCACTTGCCACAGGACTGCTCATAATATGTACTGGAAAAATGACCAAACAAATTCAGGGTTATCAAGGGCAAGTCAAAACCTATACTGGAACCATCACTTTGGGAAGTACCACACCATCGTTTGATTTAGAAACTCCAATCGATGCGACCTTCTCGACTTCACACATCACAGCGGATTTAATTTATCAAGCAACCAAACATTTCATTGGAGAAATTAGTCAATATCCTCCAATTTTTTCAGCTCTAAAAAAAGATGGTAAACGACTATACGAATTGGCAAGAGCTGGTGTCTCAGTTGCTGTTGAACCAAGAAAGATTCAAATAGAAGAATTTAAAATAACCCGCATAGACAACCTGAAAATAAACTTTGAAGTCCGTTGTAGCAAAGGAACTTATATTCGTTCTTTAGCCCATGATTTTGGAAAAGCCCTAAACTGTGGTGCTCATCTCTCTGAACTACGACGAACAAAAATTGGCGATTGTTCTGTTGAAGATGCCATATCCATTGAAACTTTTATTGAGAACTTAACCTCATGAAAACAATACAACGTTGCGGATGGTGTGAGGGTGATGCCTTGTACGAAAAATACCACGATACAGAGTGGGGTGTTCCGCTTTATGATGATCAAAAACTATTTGAATTTCTGATTCTTGAAACCTTTCAGGCAGGTCTAAGTTGGATTACTGTTCTGAAAAAACGAGAAAATTTTAGAACAGCATTTGATCATTTTGATTACAACAAAATTGCCCAATACAATGACATAAAGTTTCAAGAATTGATTCAAAATAAAGGAATTATTCGAAATAGACTAAAAATAAAAGCGGCCATAACAAATGCACAAGCTTTCTTGAAAGTTCGAGAAGAATTTGGAAATTTTAGTGACTATATTTGGCGGTTTGTAAATGGTAAACCGATAAAAAATCAAATTTCAAATTACAATCAACTTCCCGCTAATACGCCTTTAAGTGACACCATTAGTATGGATTTAAAAAAACGTGGATTTAAATTTGTGGGAAGGACGGTGGTTTATGCCCATATGCAAGCTGCAGGAATGGTTAACGACCACGAAACGAGTTGCTTTCGCTACGATGAAGTAGCATCTTTGTAGGGCACGATTTCCAAGAGTTTTTGAATAACCTCAACGCGGGCTTTCATTTTTCTGTTAGCCTTAATCACAATCCAAGGGGCAATCTTTGTATTTGTTTGTTCAAACATTTTATTCTTATAGTGGGTATAATCTTCCCAACGTTCTAGCGCCGTTTGATCTACGGGGCTAAACTTCCATTTTTTGACTGGACTAGATTTGATATCCTTAAATCTTCGGGCTTGTTCATCTTTCGAAATTGAAAAATAAAATTTTACCAACCTGATACCAGATTCTACCAACATTGTTTCAAAATTATTAACCTGCCCCATAAAGATTTTATATTCCTCTGGTGTACAAAATCCATTAACAGGTTCAACCACAGCGCGGTTATACCAACTTCGATCAAAAAAAGTAATTTGTCCACTTATAGGTAAATTTTTTATGTAGCGCTGAAAATACCACTGCCCTTGTTCTTCGGGGGTTGGTTTTGGCAAGGCCACAACATTAAATTCCCGAGGATTAAGATGCTGAGTGATTCGTCGTATAGCACCGCCTTTACCTGCCGCATCGCGCCCCTCAAAAACGACAACTAGTTTTTCTCCATTGGCTTCCACCCATTGCTGGAGTTTAATGAGTTCTTCTTGTAATTTCTTTAGTCGGGCTTCATAATTTAATATCCGCAAGGCTTTAGCCACAGTCATATCATCCTCCTTTAAGAATAATTTTAAACCGCGTTTGGAGTTTAATTTTTTTAGATTTTTTGGAGATATTTGGGTCATACTAATCCATTTGATTTATTAGACGATGGTAACGCTGAATGATGTTTGGATCCGGCAAAATAGGGGTTTTAGAGCTCCCCTTTCGGTCGTATTCAAAACTTGATAGCACATAGCGTATGCTTTCCAATCGCGCTTCTTTTTTGTTATTGGTCTTAACAATAATCCAAGGACTGAACGAGGTATGCGTTTGACTGAACATCTGCTCCTTATATTTGGTGTAGAGGTCCCATCGCTTCTGTCCTTCTTTGTCAACTGGACTAAATTTCCACTCTTTCAGAGGATTGGACAATCTTGAATTAAAACGCCTCAATTGTTCATCCTTTGAAATTGAAAACCAGAATTTAATAATAATTACACCATCTTCATACAGCATATGTTCAAATTCCGGAACCTGGACCATATATTTTTTGTATTGATAATCCGTACAAAATCCCATTACAGGCTCTACTACTGCTCTGTTATACCAACTGCGATCGAAGAAGACCAATTCTCCAGGTTCAGGTAATTCTTTAATGTAGCGTCTAAAATACCATTGTCCTTGCTCTGCTTCTGTTGGCTTAGTAAGTGCCACAACTCGCATGGAACGTGGATTTAGATGTTCTGTAAATCGGCGGATAGCTCCCCCTTTTCCTGCAGCATCACGTCCTTCAAAAATAACACAGACACGCTTTTTGTGTTTAGCAATCCATTGCTGCAAATCGACCAATTCGGCTTGTAGTTTTAACAACTCACTTTCATATTGAACTACTGATGCCACTTTTCCGTAGGCCTTTGCGCTCAATTTAGACTGTATGAGCTCATTGAAAGCATGGCTTCCGGAAAATTTTTCAAAATCTGAACTGGATAAAGTGCTCATTTTGGGGTTGTGATTTTAAATTAAAACGGTAGATCGTCTGGTTCTTCTGACTTGAGATCTGTGGCTGGTTCAAAGGCCTCCATAGGGGGAGCGGGTGGCTGGGTCGTGTTTGAGGCCTGTTGCAAACTATCAATTCGCCATCCTTGAATTGAATTAAAATGTTTGGTTTCGCCCTGAGGGCTTACCCATTCGCGTCCACGCAAGTTAATCCCTACTTTGACTTGTTGCCCAACTTGATAATTATCCAACAAATCGGTCTTGTCTTGAACAAAGTCAACAGATAAATGTTGGGGGTATTGCTCCTCTGTGGTGACAACAAGTTCGCGTTTTCTGAAGCCGTTTGCCCCTACTGTTTTGGTTTCTCCTATTAACTTAATTTTTCCTTGAATTTCCATGGTTTCAATTATTTATTTATGATAATAATACACACCATGCCTCATGAATTTGCCCAAGTTTGATAAATTCTTTGGCCATTTGATGTGACTCATTTGTGGTTTCTAATTTGTTCTTTAAAGATTGATTGTCTTTCCAAAAAATTTCTAAATCCGATGCATCTGGCAAATTTTCGACATTCCCTAATACCCCCAAGTCATTCCCTGAAAGGATAGGACTATTTCTAACCTTATCTGGAAGAGCATCTACTCCAACTCCTAATGTCTTTAGAGGTTTTGGGATTTCTAAAAATCCCGCTTTGGCTCGAATATAATAACTTCCTCCACCCCGTGCAACCAAATCTAGTTTTTCTTGACTGATAGATCCATCTCTATTCATGATTGCCTCAGAAATATGAATCTTCAAAACTTCGCAAATAACAAGATTTCCAGCACCATTCTCATTTCCCAACGCTTTAATTTCATTGACTTTACATTCCATTTGAATAGGGGATTCTGCAACGCGAAAGGGCTTGATTAAATCGGATTTCAACATGGTCAATCCTGATTTTTCAAATTCATTGATCCCTTGAGCATACTCGGTACTACTCAACGACATCTGTTGGATAAGGCTATAGGGGACAACGTTAATGACGACTTCAGCAACGGATTGAACATTGTGTAAGGTGTGTTTTGTAGAATTGTCGCGTACACGCCGTGCTGGAGAGAAAATCAGTATCGGTGGATTGGTACTGAATAGATTAAAAAAACTAAATGGTGAAAGATTAGGGTTGCCTTTACTATCAATAGTGCTCGCAAATGCTATTGGTCGTGGTGCTACTGCACTTGACAAAAGCGCTTGAAGTTGTGAAATTGTACAATCCTTGGGTTCAAAAGAGGTCATTGTGGTAAATATATGACAAAATTAGCAAATTTATTTGGCCTATCTGGTTAGAAAGCTGGATTTAAAATTAATAAAATTGATCTAATTGCACTATATTTAGAACGAAAACAAAACTTTAATGGCTCTATCGGATAATCGCTCAACGCTAAACTGGATTTTTGTTTCTGTAGCTTTTTTTATGGTTTCATTGATTGTATGGAACACCTACCGTTTTTTTCAAAAATTCAAAGAAGAAGAGCGGGTGAAAATGGTAAATTTTTCTTCGGCTCAAATTGAATTAACCAAAACCCAAGATCTCACAGGGAATATTAGTGATTTTCCTCTGAAAATTATTCAAAGTAATACCACTACCCCCATGATTATTGAAGATTCAAAAGGAGATTTTCAATCTAAAAATATTGATCTGCGAGGCAAAAACAGTCAAGAATACTTGAAAGAGTTAAGTCAAAAATTTGCCAAAGAAAATAATCCCATCAAAGTAATATACGAAGGGGATGTCCTCTCTACGGTGTATTATGGCAACTCTATTTTATTGAATAAACTGAAGTACTATCCAATAGCATTGATCCTTATCATTGTTCTATTCATTGGTATTATTTATTTCTTTTACCTAAGTTCAAAAACGGCATCGCAAAATAAATTGTGGACGGCTATGGCTAAAGAAACTGCTCATCAAATTGGAACGCCTTTGTCATCACTAATGGGCTGGTCCGAATTGCTAAAAAATGAACCTCTTAAGGAGGATTACCTTAAAGAAATAAATAATGATATTCAACGATTACAAACCATCACAGACCGCTTTAGCAAAATTGGCTCAACCCCGCAACTCGTTCCAAGGGACATTGTGATGGCAACTAAACATTCTATTGGATATTTAAAATCAAGGACCAGCGGTCTGGTTCATTTTAAGGAGAACTTGCCAACTACTCCGGTTATGGTTGATTTAAATTCTGAACTTTTTAGCTGGACTATTGAAAATTTGGTTAAAAACAGCGTTGATGCCATGAAGGGTCAAGGGACAATATCCATACAAATTTCAACAGATAATCAGTGGGTTTTTATTGAAATTTCTGATACCGGAAAAGGACTCACCAAAAAGCAATTTCAAACAATTTTTGAAACTGGATATACAACCAAGAAACGGGGCTGGGGTCTTGGGCTATCTTTGAGCAAACGAATCATTGAACAATATCACGAGGGAAAAATAAAAGTGTTGACCTCAGAACTTGGCAGAGGTACGACAATGCAAATTATTCTTAAAAGATTATAAAAAACTCGCTATCGCCTTGGCAGTTTCTTGAAACTCTTCAGTAGAAAGTTGTGTTTTTTTTATAAACTGAACGTCTTCCATAGTATTTATTGGAATAAGATGAATGTGTGCATGAGGGACCTCCAGCCCCACCACTGTCATTCCCACTCGAATACATGGAATGGCTTGTTCAATAGCTTTTGCTATGTTTTTAGAAAAAGACATCAGACCATTATAAGTTTCGTCGTCCAAGTCAAATAGTTTATCCACCTCTTTTTTGGGAATGCACAACGTGTGACCTTTCGTGTTGGGATTGATGTCTAAGAATGCTAAAAATTGATCCGTTTCAGCGACCTTAAAAGACGGTATTTCACCAGAAACAATTTTTGAAAAAATGGTGGACATGTTAAGGTTTATCTGGAAATATCTAAAATTTCAAATTTAATGATCCCACTTGGCACTTGAATTTCAGCGATATCACCAACGCTCTTCCCCAAAAGGCCCTTCCCAATAGGCGAATTTACTGAAATTTTCCCCGCGGCCAAGTCAGCCTCACCGTCTGCTACCAAAGAATAGGTCATTTCCATTCCATTAGCTTGGTTCTTAATTTTCACATTTGACAATACCAAAACTTTAGAACTATCCAATTGAGAATCATCAATCAGGCGTGCTCCTGCAAGAGTTTCTTCAAGTTTTGAAATGCGCATTTCTAGCATGCCCTGGGCTTCTTTAGCAGCATCATATTCTGCATTTTCGCTCAAGTCGCCTTTATCGCGTGCTTCGGCAATAGCTTTAGAGGCCTTTACGCGCTCCACATCTTTGAGTTGTTGTAGCTCATCACGAAGTTTTTTTAACCCTTCTGCGGTATAATATGATACGTTGCTCATAACTTAATATTTTTTTTTGGGAGTTCTTGATGTTTTGATTTAGTGCTTTGTTTAAAATATAAAATCTCGTTTACACGAGATTATTAACAAATATACAAAAATACTTGGCATGTGGGTATTTTTTGTATTTTGGGCCAAATATTTGGCTAATCCCTATCACATGCACAAAAAATTTGACCTCTTTATCCGATCCTTACTCCAAAGAATCAGGCTTTTGGTAGCGTTTGGGCTGGTTTTGTTTAGCTGTTCAGATAGTAATAAGTATAACGAAAACTGTAATTTTTTGTTGAATGTTGGTGTAAATGTCAGCTTAAACCTTAATTTGGCTCAATACAATCAATTGAATTTCCCAAATAACCCTGTTTATATTCCGAATGAAGGAAACGCTGGAATCATAGTAAACAATTCTGGAACGGGCTATGTGGCCTTTGACGCTGCTGATCCTAACCATGAATTGGGCAGCTGTTCTGTTCTAACCATTAGTGGTTTGGAAGGCGTTAGCGGTTGTGATGAGACGCACCGCTATAGTTTATTGACTGGACAACCTTTGCAAAATCCTGATTTGCAATGTGGCCTTAAGGCATACAGAATTGAGCGCAGTGGTAATTCACTTTATATTACCAATTAAAAAACCCCATACCAAAGGTGTAGGGTTTTGCAGTAAAAGTAATTTAAAACGTTAGGGTCATCCCCAATAAAAAATTTCGAGTGGCTTGTGGGTAGTAGCCCTGAATTTCAATAGCTGTTGGTCCACTCCAAGTGTCCAAGTAAGTATATCCACGGTCTACATATTCCAAATCGAACAGGTTATTGACCATTGCAGTAAATATAACCGATTTAAAGATACGATTCATAGGAAGTGAATAACTACAATTAAGATCGCTTATAAAATAACTATCCAACCTAGAAGCCTCTGTATCAGTATTGCTCATATATTGCTCCCCAACAAATTTTCCAATTAACGCAGCTCTAAATGTATCATTTGGTGTGTACTCCAAAATCTGAGTGCTAATTAAATTGGGAGAAAAGGCAATATTAGTATTGCCCAGGTTTTGAATTTCGCTATCACGATTGATAGTTAGATTTTGAATTTTATTTTGACTTATCGCAAAATTAGACTGTAAAGAAAATTGATCAGTCAAAAGAACATTGGCATCCAACTCAAGCCCCAAACGATAACTTTGATCAACATTTTCTCTTAAATATTCCCCAACATTGTCAATAGCCCCAGTTAGTACCAACTGATTGTTGTATTGCATGTAATACACATTGGCATTTAGAGTCAATCGAGGGGATTGATGACGCCACCCTAACTCAAAATCATTGAGCGTCTCATGTTTAACATCTCCAGCATTGCTTTCAAAATCGTTTCGATTAGGTTCCCTATTTGCACGGGCATATGAAGCATAGATACTATTATTTGTATTTAAAATATAATTGAGTCCTAATTTGGGATTGAAAAAATTGAAATTTTCATCCACGTCAATTGGCACCCTATCTGAGGTCAATCCAGTAGTCGTATAGTTTACAAATCGACCTTGAAGGTCTGCAAACACTTGGACGCTTTCCGACAGTCTAAAAGTGGCTTTAGAAAATACACTTAAATCAGATTTATCTGAAATACTTAAATAATAGCGGTCTCTGATATTGGTACCCTCGACCAAATCGCTACCCCAGATTAATTGGCCATAATGATCATTCGTGTAGTCACTGTACGATAGCCCTGAGATGATTTCAAGCCCATTTTTTTGATAATTCGCATTAGTATTGACCACATAGAAGTGATTGTCTAACCAACGACGAACAATCACATCGCTGCCATCATTAATTAGATTATTATAATCAGCTGCACTTCTATCGTCTTTGAACTGCTCAAAATAGCCTTTACCTCTAGTATAATTGAGACCAATGTTTGTGGACCACGTTGAGTTTAAGGTTTGATTCCAATGTAACTGGTAGTGGTCTTGTCTATAATTATCTGTTTCATTATCGTAAGTGTAGGGGTTTTGCGTACGATCCTCATTCAATTGTTCTTGACTTAATCCATACCAGGCTTGATATGTTTTTTCTTTACCACCAAAAGTTATAGCTTTCACCAAGGTGTTGTCATCCACATAGTTGGCTTGTAAATAATAGGATTTTAAATCTGTAAAAGCTCTATCAATGTAACCATCGGAATAAATTTTTGATAATCGCCCTGCAAACTCAAAATGTTCATTAATAAGTCCCGTAGTAAATTTAACGCTGTGTTTTTGAGTCCCAAAAGATCCAAATGAATTGGCAATTTCACCACCAGCATCTTTGGAAATGGCATCAGTTAAAATATTTAGACTTGCACCAAAAGCACCAGATCCATTGGTAGATGTTCCAACACCTCGCTGCAATTGTAAGCTTTCTATTGAAGACGCAAAATCTCCTAAATTGACCCAAAAAGTACCCTGACTTTCTGCATCGTTGTAAGGAATTCCATTGATGGTCACATTAACACGAGTCGCATCAGAACCACGAACACGAAGATAGGTATAACCAATTCCAGCCCCTGCATCTGAAGAAGACACTACAGATGGTAAGTAATTAAGCAATACTGGAATATCTTGACCTAAGTTTCTTTTCTGAAGGTCTTTTTTGGATACATTAGAATGCGTTATCGGGGCATTAGATTTGACACGAACTGCTTTGACTAAGACCTCATCCAAATTTTGAGTTGTCGTAGTGTCTTGCGTTTGATTGACTTGGGCTGATATTATTGGGTTCGCCAGTAACATCAATACAAGTAAAAGAATACGTTTCATACGATTATTTTTAGAAAATCGAATAAAAAGAGGTGATTATTCTTTGTTTTTTTATTTGATTTAATTTCAACGAAATTTCAGTTTTCCCTAAACAGCATTACCTGTTCTAGGTTCAATGGGTATGATCTCAGCCTTACGGCACCCCTTTATTGAGAACTGTGCAAAGTTACATTAAAAATAAAATAACTCAAGTTATTTTTTGATGTATTTATGGCTCTAATTGGTGTTGGGCTTTTAGTAAATCGCTGGCTTTTTTTACAGGATTAAATGTAGACAATGGCACCTCTACAAATACAG
Organism: Flavobacteriaceae bacterium; assembly: GCA_049889395.1. GTDB lineage: Bacteria > Bacteroidota > Bacteroidia > Flavobacteriales > Flavobacteriaceae > UBA3537. The sequence continues at coordinate 8,919 of JBMHDM010000009.1, read as the reverse complement.
AGTTCCAATTGGCCATGCCTCCATTCCAAAGCCCAGGGCGTTCCAAGGTTTTCAAGCGTTCCCCATATTTATTCTTTACCGTCACAAAATGGGTTTTTGCATCTACAAAAGCTTCCAAATCATAGTACTCACCTTTATAATTTTTAACACCACAAACGATGTCAACAGGATTAAAGTGTGTTGCAGACTTGACAATATCATTTTGAAAATCGGAAGTTGTATCAATTTGACTTAATTCAACAATTTGCAAACTCAATTCACCATTTTCTCTTTTGATCCAAAACGGCCCACCACCAGGCTCACCTTCATTTTGAACCATACCACAAACACGAATTGGGCGATGAATTCTGGACTTTAGGTACTCTACCTTAAAATGATTGGCATATTTTTCAAACTCAGGAGAAATATAAACGTTTAAATTTTTGGACAGGAAGTCGGCAATGCTATTAATACGATCTTCAGAAATAACATCACCATCCAATTCTTCAGCAAATTCGAAAGCTTTGCTTTGTAATTCTAAAAGCAGTCCTGCCAAAACTTTTTTATAAAATACCATGGACTCTAAATAAGGTTCCATCACAACATTATCAATATTTTTTATAAAAATCACTTCTGCTTTTAGGGCGTTTAAATTTTTGATCAGGGCGCCATGTCCAGAGGGTCTGAACAACAATTGATCCTTTATTTTGAATGGTTTATTATCCATTGATACCGCAATAGTGTCTGTTTTGGGATCTTGAAATGAATACGAGACATCAAAAGTCGTTTGGGAGGTCTTTTCTACGATGTTTTTTATAGAGTCAAAGTGGTCTAAAAATTGTTGATAATGCGCTTTTGAAACTGTAAAATGTAGGCTTGATTTGTGATTTACACATGCATATCTGCTGGCCTCAATCAAATGTTCTTCAAAGGCCGTTTTGATATGGGTTTTATAGTCATGAAATGGCAGTAGTCCCTTAGGATAATGGCCAAAATTAAATTGGTTGTTATCCAAAAGAAGTTGAGCAAAAATATACCGCCTTTGGTCTAGTGGAAGCGCCTTATAATCTGGATATTGTTGTTTTAATGCCTCAAAAATTTCGTCATGAAAAGGGAGTTTGTCCGCCGTTACAAAAAACAAGAATAAGTCTAAACTATTTGTTCTATTGATGTATGAATTTATGCTTTCATTCTTAGGGTTATATTTGTCTAAAAACTCATATAAACTTTTGAACATTCTTGAAGCAGCTCCTGAGGCTGGAACAAATTTGATAATAGCCAATTCATCGGTTTTATTCTCATAGAATTGTGAAAGTTTTGTACAATCATCAGAGGATAATTGGACGATGCCCTTTCCAATGATTGCTGGAGCATGCAATTGAATATTTTGACTACTTTGCTGAAAGTATGATAGATGTTGTTGTACTGTTTCTACAGTAAGTCCATGTTCCTCAATTTGTTGTATTTCTGTTTTGGTAAATTTCAAAACTTATTTTTTATGAGTTGATCAATATATTTTCTTGCCACTTCAAATCGTTGGTGTCTACTGCCTTGTAATTTAACAAAGGGACGTTGGTAGGTTTTCAAGGCCGATTCGAACGCCTTAAACATCAAATCTCTTTCATTGGGTTTATCGCGCAAATCGTCAGCTACCCAAGGAACGTCTATATCGCATAAAAAGTACAAATCATAAGTGTTTTTTTGAGCATATTTTTTTATCGCTGGATCACAAAAACCATTGTAATATACTTCCGAGTAAACTTGTGTTTGAAGTAAGTCTGTATCGCAAATTAGAACTTTATTGGACAATTGTGCCAATTCGTTTTCCAATTGCATTTGTCCATCTGCAATTGGAATCAAATCCTCTTTCGTGCAAGTTTGTCGTTTGTGGTTCCATTTGTGCTGTAAAAATTCTCGAGCATATTCTGGCACAAAGGTCGTTTTATAGTGTTTAGCTAGCTTTTCAGTTAGCGTCGATTTTCCAGTAGATTCTGGACCAAAAAGAACTACTTTGACGCAGCTTGCTGGGTGTTGTTCAAAAGTTTTTTCCATTCGAAATAGCCTTGTATGGCCAAAATTAAAAATATTGTAAACTGTATTCCCGAAAACCCGAGACCTTTAACAATATACAAAGGTATGGAGATTATATTTCCTATTATCCAAAATAACCAATGTTCTATTTTTTTTTGCGCCATTAGCCACATCGCAGCAAAGAAAACCCCTGTTGTAAAGGTGTCAAAATAATCGGTTAATTGATTATAACGATCAAAATATAAGTAAACGGATATCACGACAACAATCGTAAACAAAAATATGCACAAGGCCTTCCCTATGTCTTTGAGGGAAGCTACTGAAATTGAAAGCGTATGACCCTCCTTATTTTGTTTCCAAGCATACCAGCCATATAAACTCATTAAGGTGTAATAAAAATTGATGATCACATCGCCGTATAACGAAAATTGAATACAAATATAAACATATATAGAAGTACTTATTATGCCTGTTGGAAATACTAAAATATTTTCCATTTTAGCATACCAAACACTTAAAATCCCCAAAACAACTGCAGTAATTTCCAATAAAATATTGCTGATTGTTGCTGATTGATAAGGAGAGAGTAAAAAATCAATTATTTCTGTCATAGTGATGGTGTTGTGACCGCTAGAAGATAGCCGTTAAATTCAAAAAAACTAGCCTCAAATCGCTTGCGATTTTTAGACTCTAAAATCCAAGCCGTCGTATACTGACTTTTATCATCAAACGGGAGAACCAACATTTGATCTTTGAAAGACAAGCCAAGCTTAGAGTACAGCTTGTACAAGGATTCTTTGATACACCAAACTGTTGTCAATTTTGAAACGAAATCAATAGGATTGGAACTTAAAAAAGATGACTCAAAACCTATAAACTTAGGGGCTATTCGTATTATTTTTTCTCTAATTTTTTCAATGTCCAAGCCTACAGGTTGACTGCTTACTACCACAGCTGAATAACTAAAGGAATGCGATATCGAAATGTATTTTCCATCTTTCAAACTGGGTTTACCAAATCGATCATAATGAATATCCTTGTCGCCATAACCAAAGTCTTGCAACAACCATCGGACACTCAAAAAACCCAACTTATGACGCTCACTTTTCATATTTTTTAATCTTGCTAAACTGTTTGGCGTTAAGTCAAGTTGATTTAGAATCGAAATGGATTCTGAAATGGACCATACTTTAACAATAGTTTGTGAATTTATAGCAAGGGATTTAAAAAGCGGCATACGGCATTTAAAAGTTAATAACTATCTTTGCAAAGAAAATAAAAGATGAACAAAAGTTCATTATTTTGAAGCAATTTAGCGCAATAATACTCAAATTATAAAATTTATGAACGTGAAAACCACTCCAAATGTCCCATTCAAAGTCAAAGATATAACTCTAGCCGAATGGGGAAGAAAAGAAATTGAACTCGCCGAAGCTGAAATGCCAGGTTTGATGAGTCTCCGCCAGGAATACAAAGATATTCAACCTTTAAAAGGGGCCCGTATTGCTGGGTGTCTCCACATGACGATTCAAACGGCAGTCCTAATCGAAACTCTTGTAGCCTTGGGTGCGGAGGTGACTTGGAGCTCTTGTAACATCTTCTCGACCCAAGATCATGCCGCTGCTGCAATCGCAGCAGCTGGAATACCGGTTTACGCATGGAAAGGGATGGATGAGGATGCCTTTAACTGGTGCATTGAGCAAACCTTGTTTTTTGGTGAAGATCGAAAACCTCTTAACATGATTTTAGATGACGGCGGTGATTTAACCAATATGGTTTTTGATCAATACCCAGAACTAATCTCTGGAATTAACGGCTTGAGTGAAGAAACCACAACAGGTGTCCACCGCCTGTACGAACGCATGAAAAATGGCACCTTAGCTATGCCGGCCATTAATGTCAATGACTCTGTAACTAAAAGTAAATTTGACAACAAATACGGCTGCAAAGAAAGCGCTGTTGATGCCGTAAGAAGAGCCACAGATACCATGTTGGCTGGAAAACGTGTTGTTGTTTGTGGATATGGCGATGTAGGAAAAGGAACTGCTGCTTCGTTTAGAGGAGCGGGAAGTATCGTAACTGTGACAGAAATTGATCCCATTTGTGCTTTACAAGCTGCCATGGATGGCTTTGAAGTCAAAAAGCTTGAATCTGTTTTACCCGTATCAGACATCGTTGTTACAGCAACAGGCAATAAGGACATTGTTCGTTCAGAACACTTCGAAGCGATGAAAGACAAAACAATTGTATGTAATATTGGACATTTTGATAATGAAATCGATATGGCATGGTTAAATGATAATTATGGTCAAACCAAAGATGAAATCAAATCACAGGTTGATAAATACACCATCAATGGTAATGACATCATTATCTTGGCTGAAGGCCGCTTGGTCAATTTGGGCTGCGCAACAGGACACCCCAGTTTTGTAATGAGTAACTCCTTTACCAATCAAGTTTTGGCTCAGATAGAATTGTGGAATAACAAAGAGGCCTACGAAAATAAAGTATATATGCTCCCAAAACATTTGGATGAGAAAGTAGCCAAGCTACACCTCAAAAAAATTGGTGTAGAACTAACTGTTTTAGACCCTGATCAAGCCGAATATATTGGCGTGAAACCAGAGGGGCCATTTAAGCCAGAGTATTACCGATATTAAAAGACAACTTCAAAAAAGCCAAAGTTTAAGCTTTGGCTTTTTTTATCAATAAAAATAATGAAACTAGAACGTGCAACCGCTAAAGACTTGAATGTGACCATGTCCATTATTCAGGATGCACAGGTTCTATTAGCCTCTCAAAATATTGACCAATGGCAAAATGGATACCCAACGAAACAAATTATTTTAGATGATATTAAAAATAAAGAAAGTTATATCCTAAAATCGGAACAGTCCGAACCTCTTGCAACAACCATGTTTTCCATTCGTGGTGAGCCAACATACACTAAAATTTTAGGGCAATGGAAAACCAATTCTAGTACCAAATATGGCGTTATCCATCGTATGGCAATAGCCAAAAATCACAGAGGAAAAGGATTAGCAAAGTTTATCTTTTCAAGTTGTGAAAAATGGCTTATACAACAACAAATACCCTCTATGCGTATCGATACACACAAAGATAATTTCGCAATGCAACAATTATTAAGAATACTAGATTACAGCTATTGTGGAATTATTCATCTCCCCAGTGGAGACCAACGTCTAGCGTTTGAAAAAAAACTCTTTAGTTAGTAAGACAACTGCAAAAAAAAAGAGCTCCCACTGGAACTCTTTTCTTTGAAAAATTTGTATGAATTATGCTTCAAATGGAACAACAGATACGTAGGATTTGTTGTTCTTTTTCTTTTCAAATCTGACAATCCCATCCACCTTGGCGTGAAGGGTATGATCTTTACCAGCGTAAACATTTTCACCTGGATTATGTACAGTTCCGCGTTGTCTAACGATAATGTTTCCTGCTATGGCAGCTTGTCCACCAAAAATTTTAACGCCAAGGCGTTTCGATTCTGATTCTCTACCATTTTTCGAACTTCCGACTCCTTTTTTATGTGCCATTTTATCTCGTTTTAGATATTAAAATTTAGCTTAAGGCTGAAATGAGGTCTGCTTTTTTCATGGCAGAAATTCCAGTAATTCCTTTGGCTTTTGCTAATTCTTTTAGTTGAGCTACTGTCATTTTACTCAAATCTTGAGTTGGAGCTTCTGTTTTTGCAAACTCCGTTTGTTTGGGAGCTGGCTTATCAGCATTAGTTTTTTTTGCTTTAGCTGGTGAAGCTTTTTTAGCCCCTGATGCGACAATAGAATCTATTTGGATTTCAGTTAAAGCTTGGCGATGACCATTTTTTACTCTGTATCCTTTACGTCTTTTCTTTTTAAAGACAATTACTTTATCACCTTTTAGGTGTTTTAAGACTTTAGCGCCAACTTGAGCGCCGTCTATAGCTGGGGCGCCTACTGTGACTTTGTGGCCGTCAGCTAGAAGAAGAACATTGTCAAAATTGATTTTCTTTCCTTCATCAGCTTGCAAACGGTGGACAAAGACTTTTTGGTCTTTTTCAACTTTAAATTGTTGCCCTGCTATTTCTACAATTGCGTACATAGCGTAACGTTTAATGTTATTTTGTTTTAATACCTAATAGAATTTCTTTTAGGCGGGTGCAAATATAATTTTAAATAATCAAATAACAAACTATTTTATTTCATTGTTTACTTGTGTAACTCTAATTAACCAATAAATTATTTATATTTGGATTCGCGATGTAACAAAATCATATATTCATCGTCTTACCAAAACATCAAAATAATCAAAAAATGAAAAAAATTTTATTGCTATTATCTGTAAGTCTATTTTTAAGCAACAATTTAATTGCACAAAAAGTTGACTTTATAGAATACGATTTAGATAATGGGTTACATGTAATTCTCCATCAAGAAAATGCCGCTCCTGTTGTTACAGTAGGAGTGATGTATCAAATTGGTGCAAAAGATGAAGTTGTTGGAAGAACAGGTTTTGCACACTTTTTTGAACATCTTTTGTTTGAAGGAACAAAAAATATTGAAAGAGGGAAATGGTTTGATATTGTTTCTGCAAATGGCGGGAGTAATAATGCAAATACCACACAAGACAGAACATATTATTACGAAACATTTCCATCTAATAAATTAGAAATTGGATTATGGATGGAAAGCGAACGAATGCTTCATCCAATTATTGAGCAAATTGGAGTAGATACTCAAAATGAAGTTGTTAAAGAGGAAAAACGTCAAAGAATTGACAATGCTCCCTATGGGAAAATCATTTATAGAACCGGAATTAACCCCCATCTTTTCAAGAAACATCCATATGGCCGTTCTGTAATTGGTTCAATGGAAGATTTAAATGCTGCAAAATTGGATGAATTTATTGATTTCAATAATAAATATTACAATCCAAATAACGCGGTTTTAGTAGTTGCAGGGGATATAAATGTTGATGAAACAAAAAAAATGATTGCTGACTATTTTGGTCCAATAACAAATAAAGCTGAACGCAACATAATTCAGCCTGTTGTTGAGCCAGAAATCACTGAAACTCGCATGGTTACTGAATATGATCCAAACATTCAAATACCAGCCTATATTTTTTCTTATATCACACCAAAATCTGTTGATAAAGACGCTTATGTACTTGATTATATTTCTTCAATTTTAACTGGCGGAAATAGCTCAAGAATGTACAAGAGAATGGTTGATAAAGATAAGGTTGCTTTGCAAGTTTTGGCATTCAATCAAGCTAGCCAAGATTATGGCACTTACACTATGGGAGCACTTATTAAAGGTGATCCAGACTGGGAAGTACTCAAAAGCACCATGGATGACGAAATTAAAACTTTACAAACTGAATTAATAAGTGATAGAGAGTTTCAAAAGCTTCAAAATTCATTTGAAACAAGCTATGTTCAAGCTAATTCCAGCGTTGAAGGTATAGCTGCATCTCTTGCTACATACAATATGTTACAGGGGGATACAAACAGAATTAATGAACAGTTGGATATTTATAGAACAATAACTAAGGAAGATATAATGAGGGTTGCCAAAACATATTTAAATCCTAACCAAAGAGTTGAACTTAAGTATCTTTCAGGATCTGACCCTAACAAAGAAGCTTCTAAATAATAATAACAAGTCATGAAAAAACATTTTATATATACACTAATTGTAATCCTAACTGGATTTACTGCAACTGCTCAAATTGACAGATCGAAAATTCCTGCATCAGGGCCAACACCAGAGGTGAATTTAAGAGAAGCTAAGGAATTTAAACTTAAAAATGGTTTAACTGTTTTAGTTGCAAACGATACTAAATTCCCTGTAGTAAGCTGGAGTTTAAACTTAAATAACCCTCCAGTATTTGAAGGAGATATAGCTGGGGTACAAAGCTTGACAGGATCATTACTTGGAAAAGAAACTCAAAAAAGCAACAAAGATGAATTCGCTGAAAAAGTAGACTTCTTAGGTGCTTCAATAAATGTTAGTCCTAACGGAGGCTTTGGGTATTGTTTGGCCAAATATCAAGATGAAGTATTTTCATTATTTGCTGAGGCTGCATTACAACCTAAATTCACTCAAAAAGAGCTAGATTTTGAAAAAGAACAACTAATTGAGGGATTAAAATCAGGTGAAAACAGCGCTGCTGCAATTGCAAGTGATGTTAGAGGAGCATTCTTTTATGGGAAAAACCACCCTTCCGGTGAAATTGTTACAGAAGAAACTGTAAATAATGTAACATTACAAGATGTTATTGACTTTTATAACGATCGTTTTAAACCTTCAAATGGGTATTTATTATTTACAGGTGATATAACAGTAAAAGAAGTAAAGAAACTTTTAAAAAATTACTTAAAGGGTTGGGAGTCAGGAGCTGTTACAATTCCTGAATATCCTTCTTTTGATGATGTAGCAACAACAGAAATTAACTTTGTAGATGTTCCAAATGCTGTACAAACTGAATTAGCAGTAATGAGCGTGTCACCATTGAAAATGACTGATAAAGATTATCATGCTGGACTTGTTGCTAATTATATTCTTGGTGGTGCTTTTGGATCGTACTTAAATATGAATTTAAGAGAAGAACACGGATATACTTATGGGGCAAGATCTAATCTTGGGACTGGCAGATGGTACAACTCATCATTTATGGCTTCAACAAAAGTTCGTAACATGGTAACTGATAGTGCTGTAGTTGAAATTCTAAAAGAAATTAAAAGAATTAAAACTGAACCTGTTGATGCTGAAATGCTTTCAAATGCTAAAGCAAAGTTTTTGGGTAATTTTATCCTTCAATCTGAAGATAAAACTGTTGCTGCAAGACGTGCACTTTCTATTAAAACGAATAAACTTCCTGAAGATTTTTACAAAAATTATATCG
>JBMHDM010000008.1:0-161676 GCA_049889395.1 Flavobacteriaceae bacterium | reverse complement strand
TATTTTTCCAATGTAGCTTTGATTAGAAATAGGCTTGGAAGAATCTCCTAGATCAAAACTTTTATCAATATTGACAATATTTATCATGGGCTTAACTTTATCATAGGCCCGATATTGTGCATAAGTTAAGTCTTGGCTACCACCAATTATTATTGGTATAATGTCTTGTTTCAGAAGCGACTCAACAACTTTTGTAACAGCAAAATAAGTATCACTTGTAGTTTCTCCCGCTTGAATATCACCCAAATCAGCAATTGAACAACTCCAATTGCCGGGAAACAGTTCATAAAATACTTTTCTTATTTCGTTTAACTGTAGCGCATTACCAACAGAACTAGTCGAATTTCTGTTTTCTAAAACACCAAAAATGGCGATATTGACATCTTTAAGAACGGGTTCAGATTTTGATGTGTGTAGTGCTAACTTTCTACCCAATGTTTGACGATGAGACAACGCAATATCGTCAACTATACGATCCGAAATTGGAGAAAGTGCACTAAAATCCATTCTTTACTTCTTTTTTTTACGTGTCTTGGTTGAAGCTTTTGGCTTATGTTTTTCAAGCATTGACTGCACTTCATCTAATGTCAATTTAGTCGCATCAACAGTTTTTGGAAGTTCAATTTTAGTCTTCCCCTTTATGATGTGATGCCTTCCCCAACGGGCTTTTTCAACTCGAATGCCTTCAGACTCCCAATCGTGAACAATTTTATCTTTTTCTTTCTGAATTTTGTCCTGAATTAAAGTCTCAATGTCAGAAGAGCTTAAGTTGTCCCAGTCGTACTTTTTATTGACATTAATAAACATGTTGTTCCACTTGATAAAAGGGCCAAATCGACCCTTACCTTTTCGAACAGGCAGTCCTTCATATTCATAAATAGGTGCGTCGGCCTGAGCTTTTTGTTTGATAAGCTCTACTGCATGATCTATTTCAACAGACATGGGGTCCATTCCTTTTGGTAGGGAAATGAAAGTTTTTCCATGTCTTACATATGGCCCATATCTGCCATTATTGACTACAACATCTTCTCCGTCGTAAACACCTAGGTCTTTCGGGAGCTTAAACAAGTCCATCACCTGATCAAATGTGATGGAGCTAAGTTGTAAATGAGGTGGTACACTGGCAAATATTGGTTTATCCTCTTCGTCAGGTTTTCCGATTTGAGCCATAGGCCCAAATTTACCCAAACGAACACTGACTTGGCGACCAGTAGCTGGGTCGGTCCCAAGAACGCGTTCTCCAGATTCGCGGTTGGCGTTCTCTCGAACATCTTCTACCTGGTGATGAAAAGTGTCGTAGAAACTTTTCATCATTTCTGTCCAGTCGGCCTTACCAGATGCTATCGCATCAAAATCGGCTTCAACCTTGGCCGTAAAATTATAGTCCAAAATGGCTTCAAAATGATTAACCAAAAAGTCGGTAACAATCATTCCTATATCGGTAGGGACTAATTTTCCTTTATCAGACCCAAAATTTTCTGACATTATCTTCTCGATCACTTTACTTTCCTTCAGAGTCAGTACTTTATATTGTCTTTCCTGGCCTTCGACAGTTCCTTTTTCAACGTAATTTCTATTTTGGATCGTAGAAATAGTTGGCGCATATGTTGATGGCCTTCCAATACCCAATTCTTCTAACTTTTTAACTAATGATGCTTCTGTAAATCGATAGGGAGGTCTTGAAAAGCGTTGTGTAGATACGACTGTAATGTTAGTTAATATCTCACCTAGTGCCATAGCTGGGAGCATGCCGTCTTGTTCTACATTTTCATCGTCTGTACTTTCTAAATATACTTTCAAAAACCCATCAAATATGATAACTTCTCCGTTGGCTGTAAAGTCTTTGTCGTGATTATTTGTTGAGACTTTAACATTAGTTCTTTCAAGTTTTGCTTCACTCATTTGAGAAGCAATCGCTCGTTTCCATATGAGTTCATACAAACGAGCCTGATCGCGTTCTAAGTTAACGCTGTGTTTTGAGAAATTCGTAGGTCTTATCGCTTCATGGGCTTCTTGCGCTCCTTTAGATTTGCCTTTAAAATTTCTAGGGGTGCTGTAAATTTCTCCATAATTGGTACTAATTTCTTTTTGGGCTGCTTGTCGGGCTTCTTCAGAGAGATTTACGCTATCCGTTCTCATGTAAGTAATCAGACCTGCCTCATAAAGTCGTTGAGCCATATTCATGGTTTTACTGACTGAAAAATATAATTTTCTGGCGGCCTCTTGTTGAAGGGTTGAGGTCGTAAAGGGTGGAGCTGGAGATTTTTTAGCCGGTTTTTTGTCTAGGGATGATACGAAAAATTCTGCATCGATGTTTTGTTCTAAAAATGTTCTGGCTTGGTCTTCAGTTTCAAACGCTTTTGAAAGTTTAGCTTTTAGCTGCTGGCCCTTGGTGGTGGTAAATTCTGCATCTACCCTGTAAGAAGTTGTGGGATTAAACGCTTGAATTTCTCTCTCGCGTTCTACAAGTAGTCTGACTGAAACCGATTGTACCCGACCAGCCGACAAGCCACCTTTAACTTTTCGCCATAAAACAGGGGATAGCTCATAGCCGACAATCCGATCCAACACCCGTCTAGCCTGCTGCGCATCGACAAGATCGTAATCTATACTACGCGGATTTTTCACGGCCTTTTCAATGGCTGATTTGGTGATCTCATGGAACACGATTCGTTTGGTTTTGGTTTTGTTTAATTTTAAGGTTTCTGCTAGATGCCATGCAATCGCTTCTCCCTCACGATCTTCGTCGCTGGCCAACCAAACCATATCTGCTTTTTTTGCCAAATCTTTTAAGGTCTTAACCACCGTTTTTTTGTCTTTGGATACTTCATATTTTGGAGAGAAATCACCATTAACGTCCACCCCTAGCTCCTTTGAGGGTAAATCTGCAATGTGTCCAAAACTGGATGCTACTTTAAAATCTTTACCTAAGAATTTTTCAATAGTTTTTGCCTTTGCTGGCGATTCTACAATGACTAGATTTTTGGCCATATTTTAATTTGTTGAGGCCACAAATGTAGAGGATTTTTTCGTTTTGATTTTTTAATTTTTTCCCAAAATTCAATTTTACATAAAAAAAAAGAACCAAAAATTTGATGAAAAAATCAATTTAAATCGCTGTAAATCAATTATTTATCTGGATGCTCTATTGGCTTCGAAAGTTTTTTTGTAAATCACGTAGATTGGCATTTGAACAAAACAGCCAAAAATTAAACTTCCCAAACCACAAGTAAAAACGGTAATCAGATATAACATAATGCAGTTAAGCACGGTAACAACAAAAGTAATTCCCCATTTTTTATGACCGAGTTGAAACGATAATTTTAATGTTTCGGGTACCGTAAGTTGATCAGCGTTGTAAGCAAAAATTGGTGCAACAAACAACAAAGGAATCATGACGTAAAACAGCGGTAAAACACACAGTAATGTGGCCAATATAGCTATGCCGAGATAGGCCAACATGAGTAAAATAGATTTAGATAAACGATCTGAGCTTAGGAAGTAGAAGAAGTCTGAAAATTCAAATGATTCACCGCTATCCATTCGTTTTACAATTCTAAAAAAACCAAACGATAGCACAATGGATAATAATATGGTAATGAAAAGTGAAAAATACCATAGCCCTAGTTCAGAAAGGGGATTATTCAATAAAGTATCATCGTTCATCATTTTAAAGAGCAAAGAGTCGCCGATGGATTCAATTTGATCTAAATCTAAAATTTCAGCATTGATAAACAACAGGGGCATCCCTATGAGGAAATTTAACAGCTGAAATAATATACCTTGTAGCCAAACTTTTTTGTAGACTAAAACGGATTCGTTAAATAAGTCACTAAAATCGATTTTGGAAGTTTCTTGAATTATTTTTGACAAATGGGCGAACATTGTAATATTTTTAAATTTCAACAAAACAAACTCAAATATTTGGGATATCCAAAAGTTCAATAAAAAAAACCTGACATATTGTCATAAGATACAAAAAAGTGTATCTTTGCATACTATTTGTTAGATAACACTTAAAATCCCTGAATGGAAAAGATTATTGACGAAAACAAACAAGGCTCCTCACTGAAGTTGAATGACAAAGCAGAGAATAATAAAAAATTATTTATCGAAAGCTATGGCTGTCAAATGAATTTTAGTGATAGTGAGATCGTAGCTTCAATTTTACAAAAAGAGGGGTTTAATACAACCTCATTGTTAGAAGAGGCCGACTTGGTTCTCGTCAATACATGTTCTATAAGAGATAAAGCAGAGCAAACTGTCCGTAACCGTTTGAAAAAATATAATGCTGTAAAGCGTCAAAATCCAAACATGAAAGTTGGTGTTTTGGGCTGTATGGCAGAACGACTGAAGAGTAAGTTCTTGGAAGAAGAAAAAATTGTAGATCTTGTTGTTGGACCAGATGCATACAAAGATTTGCCTAACTTAATTTCCGAGGTGGAAGACGGACGCAAAGCTGTCAATGTGATTCTCTCCAAAGAGGAGACCTATGCGGATGTAGCTCCTGTCAGGCTAAACTCAAACGGCGTTACAGCTTTTGTATCCATAACAAGAGGATGCGATAATATGTGTACCTTTTGCGTTGTTCCATTTACTAGAGGAAGAGAGCGCAGTAGAGATCCACAAAGCATAGTCGAAGAAGTTAATGACTTGTGGGAAAAAGGCTTTAAAGAAGTGACCCTTTTGGGGCAAAATGTGGATAGCTATTTATGGTATGGTGGTGGATTGAAAAAAGATTTTGATAAAGCATCTGATCTACAAAAAGCGACCGCAACAGACTTTCCAAGATTGTTACACTTGTGCGCCATAACACAGCCCAAAATGCGAATTCGTTTTTCAACATCAAACCCGCAAGATATGTCGCTAGATGTCATTAAAACCATGGCCAAACATGACAATATTTGCAACTACATTCATTTGCCGGTACAGAGCGGTAGCAATAGAATATTGAAGGCTATGAACCGCCAACATACAAGGGAGGAATATTTTGAACTCATAGATAATATCAGAACACATTTACCAAGTTGTGCCATATCTCACGATATGATATGCGGGTTCCCAACCGAAACAGAGGAAGATCACCAAGACACCCTTAGCTTGATGAACTACGTGAAATACAGTTTTGGCTATATGTTTGCCTATTCTGAAAGACCCGGCACTATGGCAGAAAGAAAACTTGATGATGATATCCCAGAGGACATTAAAAAAAGACGTCTTCAAGAAGTGGTGGCTCTTCAACAACAACATAGTCTAGAGCGCAGCCAAGAGTTTTTAGGGCAAACTGTTGAAGTTTTAATTGAAAAAGTATCCAAAAAATCAGATTCAGAGTGGGCCGGTAGAACCCCTCAAAATACGATGGTTGTTTTCCCAAAAGAAAATTACAAAATCGGTGAGTTTGTTCTGGTTAAAATCGACGATTGTACTAGTGCAACACTAAAAGGAAAGGCTATAGGTTACTCAAAAAATAATTAATTCATGGAAACCATTCAATCCATCAAACAACGCTTTGGAATTATTGGGAATGATAAAGGATTAAATCGCGCCATTGAAAAAGCGATCCAAGTATCTCCAACAGATATTTCTGTTTTGGTCACTGGAGAAAGTGGTGTGGGTAAAGAAGTAATCCCCAAAATTATTCATCAACTCTCTCACAGAAAACACGGTAAATACATAGCTGTAAACTGTGGTGCTATACCGGAGGGTACTATCGATAGCGAATTATTTGGCCATGAGAAAGGTGCTTTCACGGGCGCTACACAAACACGTTCTGGATACTTTGAAGTAGCCGATGGTGGAACCATTTTCTTAGATGAAGTTGGCGAATTACCCCTGACCACACAGGTCCGCTTATTACGTGTTTTGGAAAATGGAGAATTCATCAAAGTGGGATCTAGCAAGGTTCAAAAAACTAATGTGAGAATCGTAGCCGCCACCAATGTGAATATGTTTGAAGCCATTAGTAAAGAAAAATTTAGAGAAGATTTGTATTATCGCCTCAGTACGATTGAGATCCCAATTCCAGCTCTAAGAAAACGTAAAGAGGATATTCATTTATTGTTTAGGAAATTTTCTAGCGATTTTGCCCTCAAATATAAAATGCCCACTATACGATTAACAGAACCCGCTATTGACCTTTTAAACAATTACCGTTGGACGGGCAATATTCGTCAACTTCGTAATGTCGCTGAACAGATTTCAGTTTTAGAATCGTCCAGAGAAATTGATGCATTAGTACTCAAAAATTACTTACCAGAAATGGGAAGTCAACTGCCGGCAGTCGTCAAAAAAGAAAAATCTACAAGCGATTTTAGTACAGAAAGAGAAATTCTCTACAAAGTTCTTTTTGATATGAAAAACGACTTGAACGATCTGAAAAAACTTACCATGGAACTCATGCAAAATGACAACATGAAAGATGTTCAAGAGAAAAATGAGCACCTCATACAAAAGATTTACAATAGCACAAATGATCAAAAGGATGTAAATGATGGCCCAATTTTATCGCTTTCAAACGCAAACCCCAACAATACCGTTCAAATTGTAGGTAAAAACCCAAATTATGATTTCATTGAAGACGTAGAAGAAGAGGAAGAAACCCTATCTTTACACGACAAAGAACTAGAATTGATCAAAAAATCATTGGAACGCCACAACGGCAAACGCAAACTGGCAGCAGATGAATTAGGTATTTCTGAACGTACATTATATCGAAAAATAAAGCAATATGACCTGTAAACCATCAATTATAGTAATTGGTTTTGCGCTAACCATCAACTTGATGAGTTGTGGGGCATACTCCTTTACAGGAATTTCAATTGACAGCGATACCGAAACATTTCAAGTTAATTATTTTCAAAATACGGCCGATTTGATTGAACCTGGTCTAGATCGAGATTTCACACTAGCCCTCCAGGATATTATTTTAAATCAAACCAATTTATCGTTAGTAAAATCCAATGGAGATATCGTTTATGAAGGAGAAATTGTTGAATATCGTATCTCACCAACTACAGCAAC
Source organism: Flavobacteriaceae bacterium (assembly GCA_049889395.1). Taxonomy (GTDB): domain Bacteria; phylum Bacteroidota; class Bacteroidia; order Flavobacteriales; family Flavobacteriaceae; genus UBA3537. The sequence goes on along the minus strand of JBMHDM010000008.1, from coordinate 154,656 downwards.
GGCCAACAATACAGCAGCACAAAATAGACTGATTATTAGTGTTAATGTTCGATTTATTAATAAAAATGATGAAGAAGCCGATTTCGAAAAACGATTTTCATTTTTCTACGACTATGAAGGCGGTGCTCAACTTATTGGCGCTCAAAAAGCAACTGCCGTAGAAGAAATATTCGATCGACTCACTCAAGATATCATTAACGCCTCTTTAGCTAACTGGTAAATGAACACAATTGATTTTTCAAATTTATTAACTTCTCCATCAAAACTCAATGAAGATCATGTGAAAGGACTTGAAACTATTCTCGACGAATTTCCATATTTTCAAACTGCGCATGCTTTGTATCTCAAGGGATTAAAAAACCTCGACAGTTTTCAATACAATAGAGCGCTCAAACAAACGGCAGCTTACACCACTAACCGAAGTATTTTATTTGAATTCATTACCTCTGATGCCTTCCTACAACACCAAATTTCAGAACAAATTAAACACAATCACGAAGGTCTAAAATCAATTACAGTAAGTGAATTTCAGGACATTTCCAATTCCATTTCTGAAACTGAAAAGGACAACACCCCTGAAAGCTTACTAAATTTAGGCGCTCCATTAGAATTTCAAAAAAATGAACGCCATTCCTTTTCCCAGTGGCTTCAACTCACAAAAATAAAACCAATTGATCGGACAGAATCAAAAGGAAATCAACATGATAGACAACAAAAAAATTTCAAAATTATTGATGATTTCATAAATAATAATCCAAAAATTAAGGCCAAAACATCAAGCTTGCCGCCTGTAAATTTGGCGGAACAATCAACCTTTGAAAGTGAGCCACTGATGACTGAAACATTAGCCAGAATTTATTTAGAGCAAAAAAACTACGAAAAAGCAATTCAGGCCTACCGCATTTTAAGTTTGAATTATCCAGAAAAAAGTAGTTTATTTGCAAACCAAATAAAAGCAATTAGAACAATACAAGATAAAAACAACAACAAATGAGTACGTTTTCAATATTTTTAGTACTGATAGTTATAGTAGCATTTTTACTAGTTGTAGTCATAATGGTCCAAAACCCAAAAGGTGGCGGCTTGGCATCGTCATTTGGTGGTGGAGGTGCTCAACAACTTGGAGGTGTCAAAAAAACAACTGATTTCTTAGACAAAAGTACTTGGGCATTAGCCACTTTACTATTGGTATTAATCCTACTATCTAATGTAGCAATTGGAAATTCAGACACAAATCAAGAGTCTAAAGCTTTAGACCCAAATAATGCAACCTCAGCTCCTGCGCCTGAAGCCCCAGTAGAAGATATTCCAATAACAAACGATACAGAATAGCCCTCATAATGAGAGTACAGTAAAAATGTCAACTTATTGTTGGCATTTTTTTATAACTGAAAGTTTGTCAGTTTATTTCCATTGGCATAATTTTAGTATCAATCAGTAAAAACTAAATCAATAAACTTAAATTATATGGCTTTACAAATCAAACCCTTAGCAGACCGTGTTCTTATTGAGCCCATGGCTGCAGAAACCAAAACGGCCTCTGGTATTATCATTCCTGACAATGCAAAAGAGAAACCACAAAAAGGAAAAGTTATTGCTGTAGGCAATGGCACAAAAGACATTGATATGACCGTTTCTATTGGAGATACTGTTCTATACGGAAAGTACTCTGGTACAGAATTAAAGCTTGAAGGTCAAGACTATTTAATCATGCGAGAAAGTGATATACTCGCTATAATTTAACATTAAAAAACAATACAATGGCAAAAGATATTCAATTTGATATAGATGCCCGTGATGGACTAAAACGCGGCGTAGATGCTTTAGCAAATGCTGTAAAAGTAACTTTAGGACCCAAAGGACGAAATGTAATCATTAGTAAGAGTTTTGGAGCACCTCAAGTCACAAAAGACGGGGTTTCTGTTGCAAAAGAAGTAGAGCTCGAAGATGCTTTAGAAAATATGGGGGCACAAATGGTGAAAGAAGTGGCGTCCAAAACCAATGACTTGGCAGGTGACGGTACCACTACTGCGACCGTTTTAGCGCAAGCCATCGTCAAAGAAGGACTAAAAAACGTCGCTGCAGGAGCCAATCCAATGGACCTCAAACGTGGAATTGATAAAGCTGTTCAGGCTATAGTAGCCGATTTAGAAAAACAGGCCAAAAAAGTAGGTAATTCTTCTGAAAAAATAATGCAAATTGCTTCTATTTCAGCCAACAATGATAACACTATTGGAGAGCTTATTGCAGAAGCGTTTGGGAAGGTTGGTAAAGAAGGCGTTATCACTGTCGAAGAAGCCAAAGGAACAGACACCTATGTAGATGTTGTGGAGGGAATGCAATTTGACCGAGGATACCTCAGCCCATACTTCGTTACAGACTCCGATAAAATGATTGCCGATTTAGAAAATCCTTATATTTTGTTATTCGATAAGAAAATTTCAAATTTGCAAGAAATTCTACCCATACTTGAGCCTGTAGCTCAATCCGGGCGTCCCTTATTGATTATTGCTGAGGACGTTGAAGGGCAAGCCCTTGCCACATTAGTTGTCAATAAATTAAGAGGTGGTCTCAAAATTGCAGCTGTCAAAGCACCAGGATTTGGCGACAGACGTAAAGCGATGCTCGAAGATATCGCCATCCTAACAGGGGGGACTGTCATCTCTGAAGAACGTGGATTTTCTCTTGAAAATGCCAATCTTGATATGCTTGGAACTGCTGAAACCGTTACTATAGATAAAGATAACACAACCATCGTAAACGGATCTGGAAAAGCCTCTGACATCAAAGCAAGAGTGAATCAAATTAAAGCACAGATCGAAACCACTACAAGCGATTACGACAAAGAGAAACTTCAAGAGCGTTTAGCCAAATTAGCTGGTGGTGTGGCTGTATTATATGTTGGAGCGGCTAGTGAAGTGGAAATGAAAGAAAAGAAAGATCGTGTGGATGATGCGCTACACGCCACAAGAGCTGCTGTTGAAGAAGGTATTGTTGCTGGTGGTGGTGTAGCCCTAGTACGTGCCCAAAAAACATTGGAGAAAATCAGTGATGTAAACCTTGATGAGGTGACTGGAATTCAAATTGTTTCAAGAGCCATCGAAGCACCATTACGAACAATTGTGGACAATGCTGGAGGAGAAGGTAGTGTCGTTATTAATAAAGTCTTAGAAGGCAAAGGCGATTTTGGTTATGATGCCAAAAATGACGCTTATGTGGACATGCTGAAAACTGGGATTATTGATCCTAAAAAAGTGACTCGCGTGGCCTTAGAAAATGCGGCATCAGTAGCAGGAATGATTTTAACCACAGAATGTGCCTTGATTGACATCAAAGAAGACGCTCCGGCCATGCCTCCAATGGGTGGTGGTGGAATGCCTGGAATGATGTAATCATATCATAAACATTATCACAAAAAAAGCGCTTCAAACATGAAGCGCTTTTTTTGTTTTTAGACTCAATTTGAATCTTATTCTCGTTGAATCTCCTCATCTCTATATTTACAGCAGTGGTGTAAATCATTGTACGCCTCATCGGTTGCTTTAATTGTTTTGGTATCATGACCAACACCTGCAACATTAGTTTTAATGACTTCTAAATCAGTCTTTCTCTCGTCATAGATTAGACTAAGTTGGTGCGTTTCAATACTCCATATAGCCGATTTTACCCCCTTGGTTTTTAAACAGGCCTTTTCAATTCTATTTTTACACATCCCACAAACGCCATCAACCAAAATGTTGGCCTTTGCATTTTTATTTTGAGCAAGTCCTATGCTTGATATCATCAAGAGTAGAAGAGTTATTTTTAAAGATTTCATAGTTGTTATTTTTAATTCAATTTAAATCGTAATCCTAAATAATACATACTGCCCAAAATTGGAGCATATACAAATGTACTATCAAAGTTTGCACCAAATGGATCATTTGGTGCAATAATTGGGTTGTTTTGTCTTGTACTTGTCATGTTTTCCCCACCAATGTATACCTCAAACTGTTTATTGAATACTTTAGTTACTTGTGCATTTAGGGTTGAAAAAGAAGAGGAATACGAGGGAAATTGGTAGTTCTGTGGACTTTGATTTGTGGAGGGGAGGCGTTGTTCACCAATCCAATTATAGGTCGTGTCAAATTTCCAAATTCCACCATTAGAATTTGGTGGTGTTTCGTAGGAAATATTTACAAAAACACGGTGTCTGGGCGTAAGTGGTTTTAGGAGTTTTCCACTTTTATATTGCGTTTTCACGTCATATAACTTATAAGCCGATTTAACATCCACTCGATCCAAAGGGGTGTAATTAAATTCGACTTGTAGACTGTTTGCAACACTTTGTCCATTCAAATTGTAAAATTGAATCAAAGTTGGGGTTTCATAGTCTACAACCACTTGATTTTGAAAATCCGTTTTATAATAATCAATAATTACTTCTGCTTTTCGTTCCCCCAAATTAAACCCTTGTAACAAAGATACGCCGTAATTCCATGCGATTTCAGGGTTCAACCCATAAATATTACCTGAACTATTTTCGATATTCAAAACTCTTGAGGAAGCAAAAAATCGTTGGTTTTCAGCAAAAATATTAGCGGCACGTTGACCACGACCAAAAGAGAATCTCAATGCCGATTTTTCCCAAGGTGTATAGCGTATATGAAATCTTGGGGTAACAAATGTTCCCATAAGATTGTGATGATCAACCCGAATTCCTGCAGTAAGGTTGATGTCCTCTAAATTATCAAATGAATACTCAAAAAAGCCACCCACACTATTTTCAATTCTGGAAAAATCGACGGCACTCACTTGTTCATTATAGTTGTCATGAGCATAGTTAAGTCCTGTCTTAATTTTGTGTCTGGAATCACTTATAATTGAATTGTAAATCAAATTGGTGAAAAGACTTCTATGGTTAATGTCATAGGTTCTGTAACCAAAGTAGGAGTTTTGCTTGTGGCCGCTATAAGCCACTTGAAGACCCAAACTTTGATAGGGAATATTGGGGTTAACATAACCAAACTTTCCTGAAAATTCAAAACGCTTTGTATCCACTTCACTACCCCAAACTTCACCCATGAATTTATGTAGGGATGGATCGTAGTCTATTTGACCAGCTTGTTTTTGGTCGTCCAAATAACGGACATTTATAAAACTAATCAACCCTTTTTCCAAATTAGTGTATTGCCATCGATTCATCACATTGATTTGTTGACCCAATGGAACATCTAGAAATGAATCGTTGTTAGTGTCAAACTTTTGCGATCTTGTATCGCCATGTAGGTATAATCCTGTGCTCCATCGGTCTGATAACTTGGCATTAAAATGTGTATTGAGTTCATACCGACCATTCATGGATCCATAAGCATTAACAAACCATTTAGAATCAGTTAACGGCTTGACCAATTCAGCATTAATTTGCCCAGCTATACTTTCAAAGCCATTGGTCACACTACCAGTCCCTTTAGTAACCTGAATACTCTCAATCCAGGTTCCTGGAATAAAGCTCAAGCCATAGGCTTGTGCGGCCCCTCTGATAGATGGAACATTTTCGGTAGTGACTAAAATATAGGGGGTGGTTAGACCCAGCATTTTAATTTGTTTGGTCCCCGTTATAGCGTCCGAAAAATTGACATCTATTGACGGATTCGTTTCAAAACTTTCAGACAAATTACAACAAGCAGCTTTTAAAAGTTCTTTACTACTTATAGTTGTAATATTTTGCGATGCAATATAGGACGTGGCTGAGGCCTTTTTACGGGTGGTTACGGTGACCTCTTGCAAATCGCCTGTGGGAGTCAATAAAATATGCACAAAGGTGTTGGGATTATCAACTTGCACAACACTTGTTTTATATCCTACATAACTGATGATCAATTTATTATAGGTGTTTTCATAGGTTAAAGTGAAGTTTCCCTCAATGTCGGTAATAGTGCCTAAAGAAGTATCGTCCCAAATGACATTAGCACCAGGCAATGGGTGGTGTTTACCGCTAGCATCGGACACCATGACCATCCCTTTGATGCTCGTTTGAGCAACAATAAGGAGTGGAAGAAATAATATTGTTAACACTAGGTGTTTCATTGTTTTGAATTTAGATTTTTATAAGAATAGAGTTATACTCTTTTATAAGAATAGAGTTATGCTCTAAAGGCATAAGATGGATCTTCAAATTAAAATTGAAAATCAAAATTAATCTAAATCAAATAATAAAAACTTGGTGATACACCTGAACATCTACAATTCTTGGTGGTGGTTTGTATTTTGAATGAGATAAAACAGTATTTGAGTCAAAGTCTGACATCAAAAAGCGGTTGGGAAATGACTTTGGTGCTGTAAAGAGACTTATTTCAATATCAGTTGTGGTGATGGCTAGATAATTATCAAAGCCTTCATACAACAAACTCACGTTAGAGCAACAGGGTTCTTTCGAAAACTGTGAATTCTGGTCGGTTGGTATTTGGTTTTTACAACACGTTTTAACTTTAGAAAGAACAGAGACAGCCGCCAACTTCGAACCACAAAATTGCTTTTCTATAGTTAAAGAAAAAGAGGACGAAATCACAGCAAACGCCATGATAACTGACAGAACTCTATGCAACATTGATAATTTCATCATGACAAAGATATGAACTTATCAATAAGATTTGAAAAAAATAGCTCGTATTGTGTCAATTTTAACGATAATTAAATTCTTTAATTTAATACATTTGCTAAAAACCCAATCATGGCACTACAGCATTTGAAACCCAAAATTAAAACTTTAATCAAACACTCAAAGACTAACGAAGATACTCTTTTTTCAATATGTACTTTACTAAAATCTGAAGTTTCACATTATGACTGGGTGGGATTTTATTTTAAAAATGGTGATAAAAAAGAACTCAAACTAGGGCCCTTTGCAGGAGCACCTACAGATCATACCATCATCCCCTTTGGCAAAGGCATTTGCGGTCAAGTGGCAGTGAGTGATCAAAATTTTGTAGTTCCCGATGTTAAAGCACAAGATAATTATATAGCCTGTAGCATAACAGTAAAATCTGAGATTGTAATACCCATTTTTGTTGAGGGTAAAAATGTGGGACAAATCGATATCGATTCCAACAACTTGGACCCTTTTACAAAACAAGATGAAGATTTTTTAGAATTTGTTTGCGCACAGGTGGCCACACTGCTTTAGCTGTTAATAACTTTCATTTTTGTTTAAAAATTCTGATGTTTTAGGTTCAAATCAAGATTTTATTTGAGGTTTATTTTCCTATTTTTGAATCCTTTAAAGTTCACCAAAAATGAGTCATCACAAAACTATTTCATCAGCCCTTATTTCAGTCTTTAACAAAGACGGTCTAGAGCCCATCGTCCAAACTCTAAATGAACAAGGTGTAACCCTCTACTCAACTGGCGGGACTCAAGAGTTTATCAACAATTTAGGTATTGAAGTTGTTCCCGTAGAGAACATTACCGACTACCCCTCCATTTTGGGTGGTCGAGTCAAAACCTTGCATCCTAAAATATTTGGAGGAATTCTTAACCGACAGGATCATACAACAGATCAAGAAGAAATGAATAGTTTTAACATTCCTCAAATAGATTTGGTTATTGTAGATTTATATCCTTTCGAGAACACAGTAGCATCAGGGGCTAGTCATCAAGACATTATTGAAAAAATTGACATTGGCGGCATCTCCTTGATTCGTGCCGCTGCCAAGAACTTTAAAGATGTTATGTGTGTATCGTCGATGTCAGACTATGCTGAATTTTTAGACCTTATAACTACCACTGGTGGAGTCATCTCTTACGAAGATCGTCAACGTTTTGCTGCGAAAGCGTTTAATATATCCTCACATTATGACACATCTATTTTTAACTATTTCAATTCAAATAAAAATGAAGTTGCGTTAAAACTCAGTGAGCAAAATGGCCAAACATTACGCTATGGCGAAAACCCACACCAACAAGGGTTTTTCTTTGGTAATTTCGATGATATGTTTGACAAATTACATGGTAAGGCATTGAGTTACAACAACTTATTAGATGTAGATGCTGCTGTCAATTTAATGAACGAATTTGCGAACGAAGCTCCAACATTTGCCATTTTAAAGCATAACAATGCCTGTGGTGTGGCCCAACGAGATACGCTTCAACAGGCCTATGTGGACGCCTTGGCAGGCGATCCAGTTTCTGCTTTTGGTGGCGTTTTAATTTGCAATACAGAAATTGATTCAGCCACAGCTGAAGACATACACAAATTGTTTTGCGAGGTCGTAATAGCGCCTAGTTTTAGCACCGATGCGCTAAGGCTCCTGAAAAGCAAAAAAAATAGAATTTTACTAACTCAAAAACTAATAAAGCTTCCAAAAACTTCCGTAAGAACCTGCTTGAATGGCTATTTAGTTCAAGATAAAGATCATATTACCGATTCTGTCAGAATGCTAGAATCAGTCACTGTCAAAAGTCCTACAGAACAAGAAATTGAAGACCTTCTTTTTGCATCTAAAATTTGCAAACACACGAAATCAAATACTATTGTATTGGCCAAAAATAAACAACTCTGTGCCAGTGGAACTGGACAAACTAGCCGTGTCGATGCCTTAAATCAGGCCATACACAAAGCCAACTCATTTGATTTCGATTTAAATGGGGCTGTTATGGCCAGCGATGCCTTTTTTCCATTTCCTGACTGTGTAGAAATTGCCCATGGCGCAGGTATAAGTGCTGTCATTCAGCCAGGAGGCTCAATCAAAGACCAATTGAGTATCGATTATTGCGATACAAATACCTTGAGCATGGTATTTACAAAAACACGTCATTTCAAGCACTAAAAAATCTTTTTTAATCGTTATTGACTCCCATTTATTTTTATTACATTTACGATTAATCACGTTTATTTGTAACACCAACATTATTTTTTTCAATTTATGGGATTTTTTGACTTCTTAACTGAAGAGATTGCCATCGATTTAGGAACCGCCAATACCCTTATCATTCACAACGACAAAGTAGTAATTGACAGTCCATCAATCGTGGCCCGTGATCGTATTTCTGGCAAAATTATTGCCGTTGGTAAAGAAGCCAACCTGATGCAAGGCAAAACCCATGAAAATATTAAAACCATCCGTCCTTTGAAAGATGGTGTTATTGCCGATTTTGATGCATCTGAGCAAATGATTAGCCTGTTTATCAAAAATATTCCGGCACTCAGAAAAAAATTATTTGCACCTGCACTAAGGATGGTCATTTGTATACCGTCAGGAATTACAGAAGTAGAGATGCGAGCTGTAAAAGAATCTGCGGAACGTGTTAATGGAAAAGAAGTCTATTTGATACATGAACCCATGGCTGCAGCTATAGGGATTGGGGTGGATATTATGCAACCCAAAGGAAATATGATAGTAGATATCGGAGGCGGTACAACAGAAATTGCTGTTCTTGCCCTTGGAGGAATTGTTTGCGATAAATCTGTCAAAGTCGCAGGGGATGTCTTTACAAATGATATTATTTATTACATGCGAACCCAACACAATTTATTTGTAGGAGATCGCACAGCAGAAAAAATAAAAATTCAAATCGGAGCTGCAACAGACGATCTGGAACTGCCTCCGGATGAAATGAATGTTCAAGGGCGAGATTTGCTAACCGGTAAGCCAAAACAGGTTCAAATTTCACATAGAGAAATATCCAAAGCTTTGGACAAATCCATTTTAAGAATAGAAGATTCTGTTATGGAAACATTATCTCAAACACCGCCCGAATTGGCAGCAGATATATATAACACAGGCATTTATTTGGCTGGGGGAGGATCGATGCTTCGCGGATTGGATAAGCGTCTATCACAAAAAACCGATTTGCCGGTCTACATTGCTGAAGATCCATTAAGAGCAGTTGTCAGGGGAACAGGGATTGTACTTAAAAACATTGCCAAATATAAAAACGTCTTAATCAAATAGAATTTAGGCGATGCAACAGCTCCTCAATTTCTTCTTTAAAAATAGACATTCTCTCCTATTTTTAGTGTTGTTTGTTATCTCTACTTTTTTAACCATACGATCTCACGATTATCATAAAAGCCAATTTTTAAGCTCCTCAAATCAAATCTCAGGAAGTATACACGCGTTGTTTTCCAACATTGGTGATTATTTTGATTTGAAAGAGCAAAACGCCATCTTGGTCGAAGAAAACAACCGACTTAAATCACTTGAGTTAAATTATTTTCACCCAAATGACACCACTCAAAATAATGAAGTACAATACCATATTATACCAGCAAAAGTGGTAAAAAACAGTTATAAGTCACCTCAAAATTACTTAACGCTTAACAAAGGTGGGAATGACAAAATCAAAGAAGAATTTGGCGTAATTACCTCTAAAGGCATCGTTGGGATTATTGACAAAACATCTGCGAAGTATGCTCGTGTCGTATCTGTTTTGAATTCGAAAAGTAAAATCAATGCGATGCTAAAAAAAAGTCATCATTTTGGAACTTTAGAATGGAATGGAGAACATTCTCGAATTGTTCAGTTGAATGATATTCAAGATTTAGTAAATTTTTCTGTCGGAGACACTGTAGTAACCAGTGGTTATTCAATGATATTCCCTGAAAATATTCCTATAGGTACAGTAACGTCCTACCAGTTAAATGACACTAAAGATTTGTATGTTATTGACGTCGAATTATTTAATGACATGTCCAATTTAAAACATGTTTATGTCATAGAAAATCTAGATTCACAAGAGCTCGAATCTCTAAATCCAAGCTATGACTAATACGATGATTTCAAATATTGGACGGTTTGTTTCGCTCATCCTTGTTCAGGTTTTGATCTGTAATCAAATGAATTATTTGGGGTATTTAAACCCATTTGTTTATGTTCTTTTTATATTACTATATCCGGTTGTTTCCAATCGATTTCAATTTTTGATCTGGAGTTTTGTTACGGGAATTGTCATTGATCTTTTTCTAGACACAGGAGGAGCCCATGCTGCAGCTTGTGTAACTATTGCTTACATTAGGCCTGTTTTTTTAAAATTCGTCTTCGGTGCTGCTTATGAATATCAAGCCATTAAATTTGGCGAAACCGAGTTTATTCCTCGCTTAACTTACTTTGCATTATTGATTATCATTCATCACAGTATATTGTTATCTTTACTTTATTTTGATGCCTCCAAACTAAATCTCATTTTCTCCAACATGTTTAGCTCCAGTTTATTCACTTTGATATTAGCGCTATTATTAAACGTTCTTTTTAGCTCCAAAACTTCATGAGAAAATACTTGCTTATTGTATTTGTAATAATCACTGGTGTTCTTTTTATTAGTCGATTATTTTATCTTCAAATTTTAGATTCAGAGGCCAATAATTTAGATAACGATAATGCCATTCGGAAAGTGTTTCAATACCCCAAAAGGGGGTACATTTATGATAGGAATAACACCCTGCTTGTTGCTAATCAGCCGACCTATGACATTATGGTAGTCCCAAGAGAAGTTGAAGCATTGGACACGCTTCTGTTGTGTGACTTATTAAAGATTGACAAAACCAGGTTTTTAAAATCTCTGAATCGAGCCAAAACCTATTCCCCCAGACTCCCATCATTATTTCTATCTCATGTTTCCAAAAAAGATTACGCTTTTTTATCTGAAAAATTGCGAAAATTTAAAGGATTCTTTATACGGAAACGATCCGTTCGGGACTATCAGACCAATATTGGCGCCAATGTGTTGGGTTATATCGCCGAGGTCAACCCTGATAATCTCAAAAAAGATGATTACTACAAATTTGGAGATCTGATTGGAAAATTAGGAGTCGAGAAATCTTATGAAACACAATTACGTGGTATCAAAGGGGTTAATTACATCCAAAAGGATATCTATAATCGAGATATTGGCCCCTATAAATCGGGGCAATATGACACCTTACCTATACCAGGGAAAGATATTCAAATAACGATTGATGCAGAACTGCAGGCCTATGGCGAACAATTGATGCAAAACAAAATGGGTGGTATAGTGGCCATTGATCCTAGCAATGGAGAATTACTCAGTTTGGTCTCTGCACCGTCTTATAATCCAGGACTATTGGTGGGGAGAGAACGCTCAAAAAATTATAATACACTCTATCAAGACTCCATTCATAGACCACTTTTTGATAAATCACTCATTCGTATGCACGTCCCTGGATCACCTTTCAAAACACTTGTTGCTTTGACTGCTCTTCAAGAAAAAGTCATCAATACTTCAGACGCTATTTATTGTAATGAGAAATACGTTTATGGCAAACGGAATCGTGTAATGAAATGCCACTGTGGCGGCGGGTATAGAAATTTATACTCAGGAATCTCAAACTCTTGCAACTCTTATTTTGCCATGGCCTTTCGAAAAACCATTGACAAATATGACGATGCTTCTAATGGGATGGATATATGGAGTGAACATATTCAGAGCTTTGGACTTGGAAATTTTCTCGGAAATGACCTTTCTGTTGGAAAAAAAGGTAATATCCCTGATGGCGCTTATTATGATGCCTGGTATCCAGACTTTCGTTGGGGCCCCACCACAATTCTATCCAATGCTATTGGGCAAGGAGAAATTCTAGTGACCCCAATTCAATTGGCCAACATGACTGCTGCAATTGCCAACAAGGGATATTATTACACCCCACATATTATTAAAGCCATAAGTGGAGAAGATATTGATGAAAAGTTTAAAACAAAAATTCGTACCTCAATTAATTCGGAACACTTCGAACCTATAATTGAGGGGATGCACAGGGTTTATACCAATGGAACTGCAAGTTTTCTCAGCGTCCCTGGAATAGAAATTTGTGGCAAAACTGGGACAGCCGAAAATTTTACTAAAATTGATGGCGTTAAAACACAACTTACAGATCATTCAATTTTTGTTGCATTCGCACCTAGAGACAATCCCAAAATTGCCATTTCTGTATTGGTCGAAAATGGATACTATGGCGCCCGTTGGGCAGGACGAATTGCCAGTTTGATGATCGAAAAATACCTTAAGGGTGAAGTAACTCTAAAGACTATGGAACAACTCGTTTTAAATAAAAGCTTGGAAGCAGAATACCTTAAACCGTACAGTGGAAAACCGTTTAAAATTAATCAATAATGAACCTGAACAGAACACAAAGTTTTCAATTAGATTGGCTGCTGGTTGTGGTGTATTTGGCCTTGGTTATTTTTGGTTATTTTAATATTGTTTCGGCCTCATCAGGACTCGAATTTAGTTCCTATTTTGATCTCTCTAAACCTTACGGCAAACAATTGGTTTTTATTGGAGTTTCGTTCATATTCATCATTTTTATTTTAGCTATAGATGCCAAATTTTATGAGCGTTTTGCAAGCCTCATTTATTTGGTGAGTATACTGTCGCTTTTGGGACTTTTTGTATTTGGGAAAAAGGTCAACGGCGCCTTATCTTGGTACGATGTTGGAGGAATTACCATTCAGCCCAGCGAATTTGCGAAATTTGCAACTGGATTGGCTTTAGCAAAATACATCAGTGACCTTCAAACTAACATCAAAACATCACAAGATCAGTTGCGCGCCAGTATCATTGTATTAGTTCCTGCAGGACTCATTTTACTTCAAAATGATGCAGGAAGCACCCTGGTATTTTTATCTCTAATTTTTGTATTGTATAGAGAAGGCATCCCTCAAAAGTATTTGTTCTTAGGGATTTCGTGCCTTGTTTTAGCTATCACTACACTGAAATTTTCCGCTTTTTGGATCAGTCTATCGACTGGAATCATTTTACTGATTTATCAATTATTTTTTAAACTGAAGAAAAAGAAATTTGGTTTTACGCTTTTAGCATTAACACTAGCTATCGGACTAAGTTTTGGCGTGGAATGGAGCTTTGACCATATTCTTCAAAAACACCATCAAGATCGTATTGGACTTTGGCTAAGATTAGAAAACGATCCAGTCAAAATTCAAGCCATGAAGCGGAGTATTTCATATAATTTGAACGAGTCAGAAAAAGCTATCAGAGCGGGTGGTTTCTTGGGAAAAGGATTTAATGAAGGAACTCGAACTAAAGGAAATTTTGTGCCGGAGCAACACACCGATTATATTTTTAGCACCGTAGCTGAAGAGTGGGGGTTTTTAGGAAGTAGTTTTGTAGTCATCTTGTTTGTCGTATTAATATGTCGAATTATATTTCTAGCGGAACAACACAGATCCCAATTTTGTAGAGCTTTTGGGTATTGTGTTGCAGCGATTTTATTTGTTCACTTTTTGGTGAATATTGGGATGGTCATGGGGTTGGTCCCTACGGTTGGAATTCCGCTGCCGTTTTTTAGTTATGGTGGATCTGGACTTCTCGGGTTTACAATCCTAATTTTTATCTTTTTAAAATTAGATGCAAATCGCCTAAATGTATGGTGATTATATTATTGTTTTAACTCTAGTTTTTCTGCAAAATAATCACAAAAATCACGTATGGTAGCGGTCATTTTTTCATCTTGAGTCGCCCGCATAAACGTATCGCTCATGGTAACCAAAGTCTGGTGGAAAAACAGTTTCATTTCATCGACGGGCATATCTTTGGTCCACAAATCAATTCTCAACGATTCTTTAGATTTGGAATCCCAAACAGATAAAAAAATGGCCTTTGCCTCAGCATCATTTACACCGCCATCTTGAGCGGTCCAGCGAAGCGTTTCTGGAATACGATTCTCATCTAATTCAATATTTAGTTCTATTTTGGATTTATGATTTGACATTAGCGTTTTGGTTTATATTTTGCGTTTTTGAATATGGTTTGAGCATCCATTTGGAGTAAATTTAACAATGATATATCATTATTTTTAACATAAGATCGTACAATTTTCCAGCCGATATATTGCCCAAGAGCGCCAGGAGATTCGCTGTCTAATTCAAGATTAAATCGCGAAAAAGGAGCTGGTGTAATGAACCGTGTTCCCAATTTGGGGTCGGTACTGTACAATAATTCATTTTCTATAAAATATTGCCAAATGTAAAACTCATTCTCATTGGCCCATTGCCATTCATCAGACGAATAGCCTATCTTGGTGAAATCTTCAGCAGAGGGTACCCATAAATCTTTTAAATACAGCTTTTTACCTTGGTAAATCAGCTTTTCCAAAAAAGTGGTTCGCTTGGGCTGATTAATCCAACGTGCTGCATATGTGTCCGCCAAATCCATGACGATTTGATCTTTCTTTAAATTCTTTTTGATGTAGTTGTAAAAACTGTCGTAAAATTCATGATTTGAACCTAAATAATTATCAATACTAATGAGTACAATTGAGTCTGTAACGATAACTTTGTTGCGGTAGTCCACATCTGAGTATACACTTATCAGACGTGGGGTTTTCAAAGAAGGTTTATAATACTTTATATGCTTGTATAATGAAATTAAGGCCTCCTCCGTAGCGCTAAAATCATCAAATACACTATCTACAGCGCGCTGAATTAATTTCTGAATAGGATCTTTGGTTCGATTCAAAAATATAGAATCGGGGGTTTGCTTTGGGAAAAGAAAAGCATATTTTGCTTTTAATCCTGGGAGGGTTTTCTCGGTTGAGTTCATGAAAATTTGATCAAAACGTTCCACCGAAATATCCATAGGAATGGCCTCTATTTCCTGCTCAACTTTTGAGTTGTTAGCGCATGATGCTAGCACTAAAAATAGAGTTAGTGCAATTGTTTTGCAAAAGAAAATTGTTGATCGTCTATTAAGATTTTTAGCCAATGGTTCCTAATTTTACCACAAAAATAATCATTAGAATGGAAATCAAAGCTGATTTTAGTTTCTTCTGTTACCGCCTCAAAGAAAAATGGCCTTGACGGTTAAATATTGACCCATCAGATCGTTGTAATTCAATGGTATACCAATAGTCACTTGACGGCATTTTGAGACCATTATAAGTTCCATCCCAAAAATTCTGATTAAGGGTCATATTTTTTAATAATTTCCCGTAGCGGTCAAAAATCAAAATATTGGAGTAAATATAATCACTTGAAAAGACCCCTTTTATTTGCCAAATATCATTATACCCATCATCGTTTGGGGTGAAAAAGTTTGGGATATACAAAACAGGAACTGTGATTACAACTTCCTCACATTGCAATTCATCTCGGATATGCAAAGTGTAAAACCCACCTGTGAGTTGACCAAAGAATCCGTCGTCTTGAAAGCCCGAAACTAAAAATCCGTTCTCATCAATGAGCTTGAACTCGTAATTTGCGCTACCTAGGGCGGATTCATCTATCAGAATAGAATTATTGGAGGTTCCCTCAACAATTGTAATATCATCTAAGGTGATGCTTGGTCCTTCAGATTCAAACACTTGGAAATTTTGACTGAAGGAACAGCTTCCATTCAAATTGATTGCAGATACCTCATATGCTCCAATTTGACTCACCAGTAGTTCTGGATCAGAAGTATTTATTACGGAATTATCAGGTAAAACCCATTGAAAATTAAATTCTTCAGACGGATTTTCTAAATTAAGCTGAATAAGCTCTGAAGACCCATCACAAATTACAACATCATCGACTAAAAACTGGGTATTTGGATTAACTAAAAATTCAATATCGACAAGTGCATCATTACAAAATCCGTTAAAAACAACGGCCGTAATCACTTGTGATGATGTTAAAAAAGTACTAGGAAATGGACTGACAATAAAATTGTTGTTGGCATCAGTTAGTGGATTTCCAAATGAGTCTAAATAGGCAATCGACATCCCAGCTTGAGTTCCTAAAACTTGAGTCTCTAACACTGATGTATCAAAAAGAAAGAGGCCATCATTATCGGTATCACAAATCTCAAACGATGAAATAGGATTGGCAACTGGCGTATCAATAAAATTAATTTCAAATTGATCAATATCAAAGCAGTTAGTGTCCGTGTTAGAAATTCTATAAAAAATAGTTTGTGTTGGAGAGGAATTTCCAATAGATGTTATGGCCGAAGTAGAATTCTCGGCAAGAGCCAAAGAAGTATAGTAAGTTACCGAAAAGTTTGTCGCAGGTTGAGAATTTAAAATAAAATTATCATACTCTGTATTCAAATCTACAACAAGTGTATTAAGTCCTGTGACGCAAAAATAGGGATCTATTGGGGTGTTCAATACCGGTAGTGGGTTCACAATCAAATCAATATAAGGCCCTAAGCCGACACAGGAATTATCTATATCTGAATCTATCCTTACCCAAATGGTTTGATTCGAACCGCTTGTATTTGGATAATTGGCCGTGTCAGAAATAGCGTTTATTTCTGAAAGCGCGTCAGATTCTGTTTCATAATAGGTTACAGTTAATGGTTGAGTAGGTGGAAATAAATTTAAGATCAGGGCCTCAGAATTACTAAAATCAAATGTCGTTTGACCGTCAGTATCATCATAGCACTCTTGGTACGGCGGAATTGAAAAATCGGATGGAATTTGAGTTGTGGAAACAAATAAATTCAACTGCGATACCAATGCGCATCCTTGTTGAGTTTCTACTCGAACAAAAATTTCATTAGGGTTGATGCTGGGATCAGTGGTCGCATTTTGATAAGCTACTGGATCAGATATAGTATTTGAATTTCCCAACTGGGCATCTGAGCTGTTAAGATAAAATGTAAACATTTCGTTTTCATAATTCGAAGAAATCAATTCGTTGGCCTCATTGAGATTAAACGGTGTAACACCATCTGTATCTTGGTCGCACTGAAACAAACTGACGTTTGATACTACAGTGGGAAGTGGATCGACGATTACTTCAACAGCTGTTGAAAAAAACGAATCACAGGCATAATCAAATCGGGTCATTTTTGCTCTAAACTGGGTATTGGACAAACTCAATGGTGCATTTAAAACCTGAAGTATATCCGTTGTAGTATCCTCGAAATTTAATGGCGTTTCTGGAACATCTGCCCAGTTGCTTCCATTGTCAAAACTCCATTGCCAAACCACTGAATCAAAATTATTTGAAGTGGGCTCAAGATCCAGTTCAATGATTGTTTGCCCTGTTTCACAAACATGAATTGGTGAGGGTATTGGAATGGCAATTATTTCAATAAACTCTTGATAATCAAAAAGCCCATCAGCATTTGTATCAAGTGCATTATCATATCCATTTCCTCCGATTACAAGGCCGTTACTGTCTATACCTACTCCATCTAAAACACCCAAAGTTCCCTGGAAACCTGCCTCATCAACATCAAAGCAACCATCATCATCCGAGTCAAGTTCAATATAATCTGGAAGCCCATCCAGATCTGAATCTATTGGGGTAATCGCTTCAGCTAGATCTGCAAACCCATTAAGGTTGGCATCAACAAATCCAGGGTCTATTTGACCATTATTATCTAAATCAAGGGTGTTAATGCCAATTCCAGCCTCAAAAGCATCATAGAGTCCGTCATTATCACTGTCTAAATCTAAGTAATTGGGCAACGAATCTGTATCTGAATCCTGTGGTGCTATTACGAGATCGTGGTGGCCATTATTATCGATATCGTTTAAATTTAAATCATCAACTTGGCCATCTTGATTGAGGTCTAGTGCGATATTACCACTTTCGTTCAAATCAGAAATACCATCATTGTCGCTGTCTAAATCAAAATTATCGGCAATAGAGTCTCCGTCTGAGTCTATTCCTCTGCAAGTTTGTGTAAGTTGAAACGCTACTTCATTGACATTGAGTTCAGAAATATTTAAATACTGAATATTGAACTGTGTGGCTTCTTGACTTTGAAAAAAGAAAGTTCCGTTTCCAGTTGGCAAAAGGGCAGAATTTAACTTAAATCGTATTTCAAAAGCCGAGAATTCCTGAATATTATTGTCGTAAACGCCATCGTAATTGACATCGATAAGCAACTGATTGTCGGGGTTGTAAACAGTAACAGTTTGATCAAATGGTACACTGATAATGTACTGTTCCAAATCATCCATATCACCATTTGAGGTGGTGGCGGGAGCTTGCTCGATTCTAAATTGAGTTGGGGCATCAAAATCCAATTGATAAGTTGTTGAACTTTCTTCTGTTCCTGGCGCAGAGGATGCCCTTAAAATCATGGTTTGATCGGCAAATCCCTGAAAAGGAACTGGCTCTGCATTTGCCGAACTTACATTTTGTGTGGCGGAAAAATATGGCCCTGAATTTGCAGATAAATCAAAATCAAAATTACAGTTTGATTCGGTCGTGTTTAATATCCCATCGTTATCTAAATCTGCATCCAAATTATTGTTAATACCATCTTGATCATAATCCCCAACGCACCCACTCACTGGAATATTATCGGACAATACTGTTGAGCAATCTAAAATAATTCCTTCAAGTTGATAGAATCCAGGGGTATTTGGCATAAATGTTTCTTGTGTAGCGCCAGCTATTGGAGAGCCATTATAAAACCATTGGTAAGCATCGAAAGATTCTTCTGTGGACAAGCTCAATTCAATGAAGGGTATACAAAGTTCATTGATTGAGACATCAATAGCGTTTGAAATGATTTCTGGTTTAAAAATAAAACCTGAATAAAATCCACCAAGTGCTGCAGCACCATTCGCGCCATAATAGGAAACATAAATTTGACCATCAGAAGTTATACTTACATTTCCAGAAAGGCCGTTGACAAGATAAGTGACATAATTTGAGTTTCCAAAAACAGGTTGCGGTGAAGCAGTAGTTGGAGCGCCATTTACATTAACCATTGAGCCAGCCTCTGCAACAATGGTAACACCGCCATTAAATGTCGCACCCCCAGAACCAGAGGATTGAATAAGGGGGATATTATCGATAGTTTTTGGCGTCTCACAATTTAGTGGTGGAACAAAAAACATTTCCTGATTGGCTTCGCTATTAGTTCCGCCAATACCTTGATAAGCAAATGTAGTTTTGGATGTCCAGACATAAAGGTTTCCACCTGGATTTGATCCTGTACTAGACTGGGTGCTAAAAAATTCTCCTCCAAGGCTGATATATTCTCCCGCATTAAGGACGGCCTGCAATACGCCAGTCCCAGAGGTCGAGTTACCATCAACCCAAACTTCTGTATTATCGTAATGGGCAATAATAAGTGGCCGTTCAATATCATCATAACCATTCGCTCGAACAAAAATATATTCAGAGTGTTCTTGACCTTCAATGGCTATGGTTTCAAGCGGTGCAATTTGATCAATTCCCGCATCTCGCCCACCACCATTAGAATTGCTGCCATTAAATGACCCACAATTCACAGCAATCGGCTTATTTGCTGATACCAAGGCTCCTATTAAACCGTCTCTATTGGAGGGTGTTTCGGCAGGATTTAAGGCAACTATGTATGACTCTCCAGCATCCAAACTCACAGTAAGAGGAGTGTTGTTTGCTACTACAGCATCCAAAGGAAGGTCTGAAAAATCCAACTGTGTATTATTCTCGGTTGCCATGACAGATACAAAGTTAATGTAGTCTTGGTTGGCAGATGAAAAATCTTTTAAATTTGTGAAGGTTCCTACACGAAATGTTGAACCAATTCCAGATAAGCCTTTTGACACCAAAGATCCTGCTTGATTTTGACTCCCAGCTGTCAAACGCACCGAAACATAAACTGGTTTTTCAGACTGTATGATGTAGCCTTTGTTTGAAACTATGCCTCCGGTATCTGTTGCCCCAACAATAAATGATGTATTGTCTCCAGATCCTATAGAAATCTCCAATGGGGAGGCATTGGTCACCGAATAGTTTACAACTCCTGCTCCAAGCTGATTAACAGCGACATTTACAGGAGTTTGACTTGGTGTAGAAATGTGTAGATATTGATTTTGTGGCAGTGCATTACCATTAGGTGCTGCAGTTATTGGAGGAATATAATGCGTGCGACTTAATTGTGAAAATCCCTCAATTGAGACTAACAAAAAGGCAACTCCTAACAGTAATTGTTTCAAAATGAAGTGCATAAGTTTGCCGAAACGTAGCAAGTTTCGTTTAATATTTTTTATCAAAGTTAAATATAAGTCATTAAGTCTAGTATAAAAAGTGTTAAGGTAAATTTAAAATTATGACTTTAACAAAAATTGATTTCAAAGAACAATAGAAAAGCATTATTTTTGTTTAAAACAACAACATGCAAACGCAAGGTGTCATAAATCACATTACAAATTGGTTGAAATCCTATGCTGATAAAGCTGGAATCAAAGGTTTTGTTGTCGGGATTTCTGGCGGTATTGATTCTGCAGTAACCTCAACACTCTGTGCTCAAACAGGGCTTCAGGTCCTTTGTCTGGAAATGCCCATACATCAAGCACAGAGTCATGTAAGTCGGGCACATGAACAATTGCTTTTTCTTAAAACTAACTATCCCAACGTCAAAACATCTCGTGTTGATTTGACTCCTGTTTTTGAATCGTTGAAAGGGGAAATTTCAGCAGATGGTTCTCAGTCAAGTATTGACATGGCGCTTGCCAATACTCGCGCTCGATTGCGAATGACTACCTTATACTATCATGCTGCTTTGTACGGTTTTATTGTAGCAGGGACGGGTAACAAGGTCGAAGATTTTGGAGTTGGTTTTTACACCAAATATGGGGATGGTGGGGTTGATCTTAGCCCTATTGCTGACTTACTAAAGTCTGAGGTATATGAGCTAGGGCGTGCCTTAAATGTCCCTCAAAGTATCTTGGAAGCTGCTCCAAGCGATGGACTTTTTGGAGATGCCCGTAGTGATGAAGATCAGATTGGAGCTTCCTATCCAGAACTGGAATGGGCCATGGCCATGAAAGATCAAGGTAAAAAAGCCAGTGATTTTTCAGGGAGAAATCTTGAAGTTTTTGAAATTTTTACAAAATTCAATACCGCAAATGCTCACAAAATGAATCCTATTCCCGTATGCGTTATCCCGGAAACTCTCAAAGCTGATTTATGATTCGAGTCCTAGTAGCAGACAACCAACCTATTGTTGGTTATGGTATTCGAATGTTATTTGATTCGTCGTCAGATATTAAAATTGTTAAAACAGTAGCAACGCAAAATCAAGTCATTGAATACTTGAAGAAAGGAAGTGTTGATATCGTATTAATGTCGCTTGATTTAGCGGATATTAATGGCATTTCAGTACTTCGAAATATTAAAAAGGATTTCAACAACATTAGCGTTTTACTTTTTAGCGAACAACCCGAGCACATTTACGCCCCAAGTGGAATACAAGCTGGTGCCTCTGGTTATTTGTCCAAAACAGCAACAACTAGCACCATAAAAAGGGCTATTCTGAAAGTTTACAAAGGGGGGATTTATGTTAGTAATGCCATGGCACAAAAACTAACATTTGATAAAAATCATGACCACTCTAATTTGTATAATAAATTATCAACCCGCGAAATTGAAGTGTTGAATTTAATTTGCTCTGGCAAAAAAAATCATGAAATTGCAAGTGCTTTAGAAATTAACCCCAAAACAGTTAGCACGTATAAATCGAGATTAATGACCAAACTTCAAGTCAATAATTTGATAGCATTGATTGATTTGGGTCGACAAAAAAATTAAGTTTTATAAAACCCGATTTAACTTTCTTGAAAGTAACATTTTTAGGTTGGAATAATTTAAAACATCTTCTAGGACATGCGTATTATCCGCAGATTTGTCGTAAGTGATTTGCTTAAACTCATTTACTTTTTGATCTATTAGAAAACACCTTAAACTCAAAATAGTTTCACTAACAAGTTGTGCAACATGTTGTCCTTTATCTTTGGGATAAATATTATTTTTTTCCCAGTTATGAAGATTATAGCGTTCTTCATTCATAACTATAGAAGTTACTGTTGAGGCCAAACTTGGGTCAATTTGTTGAATAAAATTCTCGATTGAAAATTCCTCATTTTGGTTCAAATAATCAATGATTAAATAGTAAATAGATTTGAAATCTTGGTTTCCAAACTGCATTTCATCTTCTTGCAAGTCTAGATATATTTTTTCAAAAACTCGAGCTTGTTGTATGACAGGCTCTAAAACTAATTCGCCTAAATCATTTTCCTTGTAAATTAAGTCTTCAAAGTCTTCTTGACGATGTCCGTAAAGCAATAGTATTTCTATGATTTTTTGTTCTAATTCAAACTGAATATCTACCTTTTTTGGAGGGGTCGTGGCTTTGACAACTTCGAAAGCTTTTCGTTCTTTCTGTTGTGATTTTTTTAAGTCTGCTTTTTCCTTTTTTAAAATTTGAGCCAATGTGCTAAACAACACCTCCTCGCTGATGTCCATAATTTTGGAACATTCTCGAATATAAATTTCTTGTTTGATTTGATCCGATATTTTTGAAATACTGGTAACCATATCACGAATTAAATTGGCTTTCGCAATCGGATCGTCTTTGGCTTCCTTCATCAAAAGTGATGCTTTGTATGCAATAAAGTCTTTGGCATTTTCATCTAAATATTGCTGCAACTCTTCCTTAGTGTTTTGTTTGGCAAAACTATCGGGGTCTTCTCCCTGGGGAAATGTACAAACCTTTACGTTCATACCCTGCTCAAGTATAAGATCTATGCCGCGCAAAGCCGCTCTAATGCCGGCAGCATCGCCGTCAAATAGGACTGTAATATTTTTAGTCAAGCGGTTGACTAATCTAATTTGTTCTGGCGTTAAGGCGGTCCCAGAAGAAGAAACCACATTTTTTATTCCGGTTTGGTAAAACTGAATGACATCTGTGTAGCCCTCAACCAAGTAACAATTATCCTCTTTGGCAATACTTTGTTTAGCATAATATATTCCATAAAGTACTTTGCTTTTGTGGTAAATGTCACTTTCTGGTGAATTTAAATACTTGGCGGCTTTATCGTTTTTGGCCAAAATTCGTCCCCCAAATCCCAGTACACGTCCAGACATGCTGTGAATAGGAAACATAACGCGCCCTTTGAACCGATCAAATTGCTTATCGTCCTTTACAATAGTCAATCCTGTACTTTTCAAATATTTGAGTTGATATCCATTTTTCAGGGCCTCATCGGTCAGACCACTCCAGTCTTCTGTGGCATAACCCAATTGAAATTTATTAATAATTTCATCTGAAAATCCACGTTCTTTGAAATAGCTTAACCCAATCGCTTTACCGCTATCAGTCTTATGAAGCGTACGCTGAAAATAGCGGTTTGCATATTCTGACACCAAATACATACTTTCGCGCGCTCCTGCGGCTTCTTTTTGGGCATCGGTTTGAACAGTTTCTTCTATTTCAATATTATATTTTTTCGCTAGATATCGAATGGCCTCGGGATATGTGAAATGTTCATGCTCCATTAAAAAAGACACTACAGTCCCCCCCTTTCCCGTTGAAAAATCTTTCCATATTTGCTTAACTGGGGATACCATAAAACTTGGGGTTCTTTCTTCACTAAAGGGACTGAGTCCCTTGAAATTACTCCCAGCTTTTTTGAGTTGAACAAAGTCACCAATGACCTCCTCGACTCGAGCCATGTCAAAAACTTGATCTATGGTTGTTCTTGCTATCAAATTGCAGTTTTTATTTGAATTTAATTTTTCTCAACAAACGAGTGAGTGTAAATATATAAAATAAGAAAAACTAACTATAAATTTATTGGAACTAAAATCTGCGATTACTTGTTACGATCTATAACATAATTGACCATTTTCACCAAGGCTTCTTTGTAATCAGAATCAGGATAATACTTTACAAGCTCTAGAGCTTGTTGTTGATAATCTTTCATTTTGGTAATAGCATAATCTAGACCCCCTTGCTTTTTTACAAAATCAATGACGGCTCTAACTCGTTTTGGATCTTTATTGTGGTTTTTGATGGAATTAATAACCCAATTCCGGTCTTTAGCAGAGCATTGATTCAGAGCATAAATTAGAGGAAGCGTCATTTTTTTTTCTTTAATATCTATACCCGTTGGTTTCCCAATTTTTTCATTACCATAATCAAATAAATCATCTTTGATTTGAAAGGCCATACCGATAAGTTCGCCAAATTTTCGCATGGTTTCCACATCTTCAGAATTGGGTTTGACAGAGGCAGCTCCTAGACTACAGCAAGCTGCAATGAGAGAGGCTGTTTTTTGACGAATAATATCGTAATACACTGCTTCTGTGATATCTAATCGTCTCGCTTTTTCAATTTGAAGTAATTCACCTTCACTCATCTCACGAACTGCAACAGAAATAATTTTGAGAAGATCAAAATCATTATTATCAATACAGACTAAAAGGCCTTTTGAGAGTAAAAAATCTCCAACCAAAACTGCAATTTTATTTTTCCATAATGCGTTAATCGAAAAAAAACCGCGCCTGTGGTTGCTATCATCTACTACGTCGTCGTGTACTAAAGTGGCCGTATGTATTAACTCAATGACAGAAGCTCCTCTATAAGTTCGTTCACTAACCGTACCTCCAGAAATCATTTTGGCCGATAAAAACACGAACATTGGTCGCATCTGTTTACCCTTTCGATTAACAATATAGTGTGTTATTCTGTTGAGAAGTGCAACTTTGCTAGACATGGACAGTCGAAACTTTTTTTCGAAAAGTTCCATCTCATAGTTAATAGGCTCTTTGATGCGTTCAATGATTTTCAACTGCAAGATATTTTTGCAAAATTAAGCATATAAAACCAAATGCTCGATGTGTAAATCGTTAAAACTTAAGCGGAATTATCAAATCATATTGGCGAAAATTTACACCGCCTTTACAAGTTGAATTTGAAAAATAGTAGATAGAATGGCATTTAGTTGATCGTATTCTATCAAGAATGCATCATGGCCATGTAACGATGAAATTTCATGATAACTTACTCTGGACAAGTTGGGATTTAGTAACTTCAAAGTGTCATTGTTTTCGTCCGAAATAAAAAATAAATCAGAGTCAATTCCGATGATGTGAATTTGAGATTGAATGGAATTCAAAACTTCTGATGCAGCGCCTCTCCCTGTAGTAATGTCAATAGTTTTCAAAAGCTGATTCATCAACTTATATGCTGGAAGTTGAAATCGTTGTTGAAGTTTTTCGCCATGATGCAAAAGCCAAGATTCTATGTTAAATTGAAGAGAATCGGAAGTTTTTGAACGTCCAAAACGAACTTTAAATGATTCTGGAGTGCGATAACTTAACATCGCATGAAGGCGGGCATCACGAAGGGGTTGTTTAGAATTGTTTAATAATTGCTCTTGAATCAAACAATTGGCTATTAACCAATCTGTAGATTTCCAATCGCTTGCAATGGGTATTAGGTGTTGAATGATTGTTGGATTGAGCACGGCCATTTCCCAAGCTATTCCCCCTCCTAAAGAACCGCCTATGGCAGCGAATAGTTGTTTTGCATTTAATTTTTGTAAACCCATCAGAAATAGTTTTGCAATATCTCTTGCCACAAAGTCTTTATAGTTATGGATTAGATTATTGAAAGAATCATCATAGCCATTCCCGGGGATATTAAAAGCTAAAACTGTAAAACGATTGGTATCTATGGCTTTATCTGGGCCTATTAAAGAACTCCACCATCCTTGAGAACCAGCCACATTGGAATTTCCCGTCAAAGCATGGTTCACTAAAACAATCGGAGCGGTATGTAGGGCACATCCAAATAGCTGGTAAGACAAATTAATAGGTAATGTCTTACCAGAAATTGTAGTGTATTTTGGAATCTCTATGTATTGTAACTTATCCAAAAAATATAATTTATTTCAAAACCCATTGGGCTAGTTTTAACTCCAATGGCGTTTGAATTCAATAGGGTATTATTGATTAAAAAATTAAACTTCAACAAGAGCATCAACAGCTTTAAAAGCTTCAATAAGATCAGCCTTCAAATCATCAATATTTTCCAACCCAACTGAAAGCCTTATCAAATCCTTGGTGACACCGGTAGACTCTTGAGCTTCATCGCTTAGTTGTTGGTGAGTGGTACTAGCTGGATGGATGATTAAGGATTTGGTATCTCCAATGTTGGCCAGCAGTGAAAACAACTTTGTACTATCCGCAATTGTTTTGGCAGCGTCATAGCCGCCTTTAACACCGAATGTTACTAGCCCGCTTTGACCATTTGGCAAATAACGATCCGCTAAAGTTTTGTAAGCACTAGACTCCAATCCTGGGTAATTAACCCAAGTTACTTGTTCTTGTTGTTGGAGCCATTTGGCCAATTCGAGCGCATTTTCACTATGCTTTTTTATTCTTACCTCTAGCGTTTCTAACCCTTGAATAATTTGGAAGGCATTGAACGGGCTCAACGCCGCTCCATAATCCCTCAACCCTTCAATTCTGATTTTGGCAATAAAAGCTGCTGCTTCAAGAGCTTTGCTGTAAATGAGACCATGATACCCGGGGGATGGCTCTGTAAATTCGGGGAATTTTCCATTCGCCCAATCAAATGTTCCGGCATCAACAATGACACCGCCTAAAGCTGTGCCATTTCCATTAATATATTTTGTGAGAGAGTGTATGACAATGTTGGCGCCAAACGCAATGGGATTTAATAGATAGGGTGTAGCAACAGTATTATCCACAATGAGAGGAACTTTATAGGCTTTGGCTTCGTTTGAAATAGCCTTTATATCTAATACATCTAATTTTGGATTACCGAGAGATTCTATGAAAAAGACACGAGTATTTTCTTGTGCAGCATTTTGAAAATTTTTAGCATCAGAGGGATCGACAAAAGTGGTTGTGATACCATGCCTAGGCAAGGTCACACTTAACAAATTGTAAGTTCCCCCATACAAACTGCTCGAAGCAACAATATGATCGCCAGCTTTCAAAAGCGTTAGCAATGAAGTTGCAATGGCTGATGTACCGGAGGCCGTTACTACAGCAGCAATACCGCCTTCAAGGGCAGCCAAACGTTGCTCCAAAATATCGTTTGTAGGGTTGTTAATTCGGGTGTATATATTTCCAGTTTCTGCCAGTGCAAACAGATTTGCAGCATGGTCAGAATCGTTAAAAACATAAGCCGTAGATTGATAAATTGGTACTGCTCGTGTACCTGAATTTTGTGAAACGTCATGCCCAGCATGCAGGGCGTTGGTTGCAAATTTTTGTGTACTCATTTTTCTATTTTTTGAGTTAATAATTAATTAAACCAAAAGTCAAACACATCTATGCTAGATGAATCTTAAAGAAAAATGTTATGAAGATTATTACGCTGAAACAGTGTAATCGCGTTATCTATCTTTTAGGACCTAAAAGTAGAATTTAGCACCTTCTTTATAGAATAAAGGGTTGCTAAGGTTTCAAAGGGTCTAATCCCTCCACCTTTCTTGATAACATTCCAATAAGTTTTTGAACTTTATGAATGCAAATATTCAAATAATAAATCAAGCAAACCAAATATTTTTCTAAAAAATTAATTTTTTTTATTTAATTCAGAAAAATTTTCTTTAATTATTGTTTCAACAGATTTATTTTCTATTTTACTTTTAAGCCATGAAATAATATCAAGGTATAAGAAGGCACGACGCTCATAAGGATGGTCCCGAAAGGGCAGCAATTTTTGATACAGTTGTTTAAAAGCTGATTTGAGTTCGTGCGGATAGATGTCTCCCAATCCTTTTAAAAAGGCAACCATTTCTTTTTGAACAGCGTATAAATCTTCCATTTTAATAAGAAACTTATAGGTGCTCTTTATAAGCCTGTCAAGATCGTAATCTAATCCGGCCTCATAGTGTGCCACTAAATTTAAAATCCGAGAAAAACACAACAAATCTTCCCGCATTTGTAACGATTTGTTATTAATGATTTTTGAAAGAAAAACAATTGAGTTCTTATAATCCCCAACACCAAAATAGAGACATGCAATTTTATAGTAAAACAACATAACATGATGCTCGTCAATTTTGTCCGAGTGGACTACTAGACCATCTGCCACCTCAGCAACCAACGGCATTCCCTCTTCGAAAGTTCCTGCCATAAAATGTAAATTAAATTTATTGGTATAGCGATATAAAAAAACAAGGCTATTGATATTTTCACCTTTAGAAAACCAAGATTCATCAACAATATGCTCAAAATCTTGTAAGGCTGTTTTAAATTTCTGATAATGTTTTGCAAAAAACAATGCCTCCAAAAGATACTGATAGCCTTGCAAGAAAAAAACTGGATTTAAACGCATCATTGCAGGATTATCATAAAACAAATCGACCCATTGCCTAGCATATTTGTAGCAAGATTTGAAATCTTGAATCAAAAAACTATACCACAAGTAGGATTTATACAGCCAGAGTTTTTCTCGAAACCCCAAATCTTTAGGATTGTACTTAGGAAGGCGCTCGTTAAAATAGTTTCTAATTTTTTGATACTCAAGATCATTTTTCACATAACCTGTCTTCAGAAACAAGCCATACAATTGTAAAGACAAGTTAGACAACTTGCTAGCAATCATATTTTGTTGGCTCAAATTCTTGGCTTGAAGAGTCAATTCATCCGCTCTATTATTTAAACTCCTAGTGATATATTGTGATTCTATAATTTTTTCCAGCTCTACAATTTCATAAGCTATATTTTTTTCTTGATTGGCAATAGCTTGAGACTTGGCTTTATCCAAAATTTTCAAACTTTGCTTATATAATCCTTTGTGATATAATATAGATGCAAAATCTAGCTGTTCACGTATTTGAAGTCGTAAATTTTGGTGAGAAGGGTTTAGCCTTAAGCTAATCAAAATTTGCTTGTAGAGGTGAGCTTTCAAGTTGGAAAGCTGTTGTTTCTTGACAACACCAGAAGATAAAATTACTTTTTCATTATATACTTTTAACCTGTCCAGTTGCTTAAACAACCCAAAGAATTTTGAATCTTCATTAACCCCTAACCGACCAACATAAAGCTTAAATTGACGTTTTTCAGACTTTGTTAAAGATTTTATAAGTACAAATAAAGGATCTTTTTGTGCCTTAATCATAATTAAAATAAACTTTTAAACGACTGGTATTCAGTAAATTAAAATAAGTTTCCCCCCTGTAAACATCGTAAAATTATACAAATATTTTAGGATTAACTCTAAAAAATAAATTAAATTCGTGATAAATATTTCAACAAACTAATTTTAATGCCCAAAGGAAAAGTCCAAATATTTGATACCACACTTCGCGATGGAGAACAGGTTCCTGGGTGTAAGCTCAATACAACGCAAAAAATTACCATTGCCGAGCAACTCGATTTGTTGGGAGTAGATGTCATAGAAGCAGGATTCCCCGTTTCGAGCCCAGGGGATTTTGCCTCAGTCGAAGCTGTTTCAAAAATTGTAAAAAACGCAACAATTTGTGGACTGACTCGATCTGTTGAAAATGATATTAAGGTAGCTGCTGAAGCATTAAAATATGCCAAAAAGCCAAGAATCCATACTGGGATAGGAACTTCAGACTCACACATTAGATATAAATTTAAATCAAATAGAGATAATATTATTGAACGTGCTGTTGCCGCCGTAACCTACGCTAAATCTTTTGTAGAGGATGTTGAATTTTATGCAGAAGATGCCGGTCGGACAGATAATGAATTCTTAGCTAGAGTTTGTGAAGCTGTTATCAAAGCAGGCGCCACTGTACTGAACATCCCTGATACTACTGGATACTGCCTTCCCCAAGAGTACGGTGCCAAAATTAAATTTTTAAAAGAAAATGTCAAAAGAATTGATAAAGCTATATTGTCCTGTCATTGTCACAACGACTTAGGTCTAGCAACAGCAAATTCCATAGAGGGTGTTATCAATGGCGCCCGACAAATTGAATGTACCATAAACGGAATTGGCGAACGGGCTGGAAACACTGCACTTGAGGAAGTCGTAATGGTTATGAAACAACATCCTTACCTTGGTTTAGATACAAGCATTAATACCAGCATGCTTTATGGTATTAGTCAATTAGTAGCAGAGCAAACTGGAATGCACCCACAACCCAACAAAGCCATCATTGGTGCCAACGCCTTTGCCCATAGTTCAGGAATACATCAAGATGGCGTAATCAAAAACAGAGAAACTTACGAGATTATTGACCCAAAAGACGTTGGTGTTACCGAATCAGCCATAATATTAACCGCAAGATCTGGACGGGCGGCACTGGCCTACAGAGCTAAAAATATTGGTTATGATCTAACAAAATTACAACTAGACTGTGTATATGTTGATTTTTTGAAGTATGCTGACTTAAAAAAAGAAATTGACGACAATGACATTCACAAAATTATTGAATCCAGTAAAATATACAACGAACTCCGTTAGTCCGAAATGAATAAAACATTATTTGACAAAGTATGGGATGCACATGTGGTTGAGACCATTCCAAATGGCCCTCAAATTCTCTACATCGATAAGCATCTGATTCATGAAGTAACCAGCCCACAGGCCTTTAACGAATTAAAACAACGGGAAATTCCAATATTTAGACCTCAACAGATTATTGCCACGGCCGATCACAATACCCCAACGCTCAATCAGCATTTGCCAGTCAAAGATGACTTATCTAGAAACCAGCTTGAACAATTGTCAAAAAACTGCGCCGAGAATAATATCACCCTATACCAATTGGGGCATAAATACAACGGTATTGTTCATGTAATGGCACCCGAACTAGGTATTACCCAACCGGGGATGACAATGGTTTGCGGCGATAGTCATACCTCTACACACGGCGCTTTTGGAGCCATTGCCTTTGGTATTGGAACGAGTCAAGTCGCGCAAGTATTTGCCAGTCAGTGCTTGTTACTAACTAAGCCAAAAAGCTTACGAGTCACTGTAAATGGACAACTAAAAAAAGGTGTTTTACCAAAAGATGTTATTCTTTACATCATATCAAAACTAGGAACAAATTCAGGCACAGGTTATTTTTGCGAGTACGCCGGAGAGGTCTTTGAAAATATGAGCATGGAAGGTCGAATGACGGTTTGTAACATGAGTATCGAAATGGGGGCTCGGGGCGGTATGATTGCACCAGACCAAACTACATTTGACTACATTGAAGGAAGAGAATTTGCTCCCAAAGGTGATAAATTGAAACAAAAAATAGCCTATTGGAAAACCCTGCCAACTGATGAAGGTGCATCTTTTGACAAAGAGTACGTTTTCGATGCCAAAGATATTGAACCCATGATCACCTACGGAACAAACCCAGGAATGGGTATAAAAATTTCTGAAAATATCCCCACAGAAAATTCCGCTTCAGATTTAAAATCGCTAGAATATATGAACTTTGATGCTGGAGAATCACTGATTGATAAACCCATTAATTATGTATTTATCGGAAGTTGTACCAACTCAAGAATTGAAGACTTCAGAATTGCAGCAGAATATATAAAGGGCAAACAGAAAGCTCAAAATGTAACGGCATGGCTGGTTCCAGGCAGCCGTCAAGTTCAAAGCCAAATCAAAAAAGAAGGGCTACAACAAATCTTTGAAGCTGCAGGATTCGAATTAAGGCAGCCAGGATGTTCGGCCTGTTTGGCCATGAATGACGATAAAATTCCGCAAGGCGAGTATTGTGTTTCAACCTCGAATAGAAACTTTGAAGGTCGTCAAGGCCCAGGATCAAGAACCATTTTGGCTAGCCCACTAGTGGCTGCAGCAACAGCAATCAACGGTAAAATTGTCGATATAAGAAAGCATCTCAATTAATGGAAAAATTCACCACATTACAATCTTCTGCCATACCATTGAACATTGCCAATGTTGATACTGACCAAATCATACCCGCTCGTTTCCTGAAAGCTACAGACAAAAAAGGATTTGGTGATAATGTTTTTAGAGACTGGCGTTTTAATGAAAATGGCGCTTTAAACAATAACTTTCCCTTAAACAATCCTAAATTTAGCGGAAACATACTGGTAGCTGGAGATAATTTTGGCTGTGGATCCAGTAGAGAGCATGCTGCTTGGGCATTGGCCGGATATGGTTTCAAAGTTATCATTTCAAGTTTTTTCGCTGACATTTTCAAGGGCAATGCCCTAAACAACGGAATACTTCCAATTCAAGTTTCTCAAGATTTCCTAAAAACTCTTTTCAAAATCATAGAAAAAAATGCTGAGGTCAAATTTGAAATTAATCTAGAACAGCAAACACTTTCAGTTTTAGACACAAAAGTCAAAACAGAATTTGAAATTGACCCTTATAAAAAGACATGCCTAATTAATGGCTATGACGATATTGATTACTTAATAAGTAAAACGAAACAAATTGAAGCCTTTGAGCTTCAAAAAAAATAACTAATATGAATCTGAATATTGCTGTCTTGCCGGGCGATGGTATTGGCCCTGAAGTTACTGAAGAAGCCATTAAAGTATTGAAAGCCATCGCTATGAATTTTGATCATGAATTTAGTTTTACCTATGCCGATGTAGGAGCTATAGCTATTGACAAACACAACAATCCTTTGCCTGAAAACTCCTTAAGTCTATGTAAGACAAGTCATGCTGTTTTGTTCGGAGCTATTGGAGACCCAAAATTTGACAATGACCCTGCCGCCAAAATTAGACCAGAACAAGGCTTGTTAAAGCTTAGGAAAGAACTTGGTTTGTTCGCAAATATTAGACCCGTTAAGGCCTACAAAACACTCCTAGACAAATCCCCTTTAAAAAAGAAAATAATCAAAGGAACCGATATCAGTATTTACAGAGAACTAACTGGTGGCTTATATTTTGGAGAAAAAAAAATAAGCGAAGATGGAAATACCGCATCGGATTTGTGTAGCTACTCTAGACACGAAATTGAACGTATTGCACATTTAGCCTTTAAGGCTGCTAAAACTCGAAAAAATAAAGTGACCCTAATCGATAAAGCTAACGTGTTAGAAAGCTCTAGGCTGTGGCGTAAAGTAGTCACAGAAGTTGGGGGAAATTACAAGGATGTTACTCTGGAATTTTTATTTGTAGATAATGCAGCAATGCAAATGATTTTGAATCCCAAACAATTTGACGTCATTCTTACCGAAAATTTATTTGGCGATATCATAAGTGATGAAGCTAGTGTGATTGGAGGATCTATTGGGCTGCTCGCATCGGCTTCTATTGGAGAAAAACATGCCATGTTTGAACCCATTCACGGGTCCTATCCCCAAGCCAAAGGCAAAGGCATCGCCAATCCTGTGGCTTCTATTCTCTCGGCCGCTATGCTTTTAGATCATTTTGAATTATTTGAAGAATCAAAAGTGATCCGAAAAGCTGTTGACAAGTCATTAAAATTACAAATTACTACACCCGATTTAAATCAAAAATACGACAATGTGACGACC
This sequence comes from Flavobacteriaceae bacterium, assembly GCA_049889395.1. Classification (GTDB taxonomy): domain Bacteria; phylum Bacteroidota; class Bacteroidia; order Flavobacteriales; family Flavobacteriaceae; genus UBA3537. Next base: position 120,506 of record JBMHDM010000008.1, on the reverse strand, counting down.
AGCAAAGTGGGTGATTTCATTGAAGATTACATTAATAATCCCGAAGATACAAACTTAAATTTTTCTAATATTTATTTAGGTCAATCGACTATTATATAATTTGCCTTTTAGCATAAAAAAAACCTCATGCGCTTTGCATGAGGTTTTTTTTTACAATTTAATGGTTTTGCCTTTACCGTTTTTAAAACGATATTCTAGGTATGTGTAAGCATCTCTTGGCATAATATTAACCCATATTTTATGTTGAAAAAACCATTTCAACCGAATTGATGGGAACCCTTTTGTTAAATAGGCAGCAATAAAAGGATGTGTGTTTAAAGTCACCTTTTTGTTACCCTTTTTAATAATTTGATCTAACTGATGATTCATCCTATCGATTAAAACTATTGGTGCTTCAACTTCAGATCCTTCAGGACCATTTGGGTTGGCTTCTTTAGTTTTGATATTCATTTCTGGACGAACCCGCTGGCGTGTGATTTGAATAAGGCCAAACTTACTTGGGGGTAAGATTTTGTGTTTGGCGCGGTCGTCTTTCATTTCGTCTCTAAGATGATTGTAGAGCTTTTTCCGATTTTCGGCGCTATTCATATCAATAAAATCAATGACAATGATACCGCCCATATCACGAAGTCTAAATTGCCGGGCCAACTCAGTGGCTGCAATTAAGTTAACTTCAATAGCAGTATCCTCTTGATTTTTTTCTTTACTGGTTCTATTACCACTATTTACATCGACCACATGGAGTGCTTCGGTGTGTTCTATAATCAAATAGGCACCTTTTGGCATTCTGACCGTTTTTCCGAAAGCCATTTTTATTTGACGCTCAATACCAAATTTTTCAAAAATGGGGGTTTTAGAATTATAATGTTTTACGATAGACTCTTTGTGAGGTGCAATTTCAAAAATATAATCTTTAATTTTTTCACAAAGCGCAGCATCGTCAACATTAATTTTTGTAAAACTATCATTGAAAATATCTCGTAAAATGGAAGATGCTTTGTTCATTTCACCAAAAACTTTGCTGGGCGTATGTGCTTTGGGAATATTTTTGCAAACTGTTTCCCATTTTTTGTAAAGATTCTGTAAATCTCTATCGAGTTCAGCGACTTTTTGTCCTTTCGCAACTGTTCTAATTATTACGCCAAAGCCTTTTGGCGCTATACTCCTAACTAGTCGCTTGAGGCGTTCTCTTTCGGCACGACTTTCAATTTTTTGAGAAATTGAAATACGGTCTGAAAATGGGACCAATACTAGGTATCGACCTGCAAATGAAAGCTCTGAACTAATTCTTGGCCCTTTTGTCGAAATTGGTTCTTTAACAATTTGAACCAAAAGAGTTTGATTTGGTTTGATGACTTGGTCAATTTTTCCGTCTTTATGGATGTCTTGTTCGTAAGAAAAATCTTTAAGCGAAAAATCGTTTTGTTTACCTGTGCTTACACGTTTTATGAATTTCATTAAAGAGGGCAATTTTGGTCCTAAATCATGGTAATGTAAAAAAGCATCTTTTTGATAACCTACATTTACAAAAGCTGCATTTAGACCTGGAATAGATTTTCTGACTTTAGCGATAAACACATCGCCAACAGAAAATTTATTGTTGTCTTTATCTTTTTGATATTCAATGAGTTTTCCATCTTTTAATAAGGCAAAATCAACATTGTCTGAACTGGTTCGAATGATTAATTCTTTAGTCATATTGTTAATTTTTATCTACACAACAGCTGTTGTACAGATGGATTAGATATTTATCTGATATCCCATAAAGCTCAAGCTTTACGGTGTATTGTTTTTGGCTGACACCGAAGTGTACGGCCACAATAATTTCACAGGGATTTACCGGTAAATTCTTGTACTCCAATAAGGTAAAATTGAAAACTAGAATTTGATGTCAATGAACGTTGATTCTTTTTAAACTGAAAAAGTAGCCCAGGCTACTTTATCAGTTTACTTTTTTTTGTGTCGATTGGCTCGACGACGCTTTTTACGTTTGTGCGTCGCTACCTTGTGTCTTTTGCGTTTTTTACCACTGGGCATATAATCGTTTTGTTTAAATTAATTATTTAACCTTGACCTTATTTTTGACGCCATCCAAAAAAACTTTGGAAGGCTTAAAAGAAGGAATGTTGTGAGCTGGTATTTTAATTGAAGTATTTTTCAAAATATTTCTACCAAATTTTTCAGCTCGTGTTTTAATGACGAAACTACCAAAACCGCGTAGGTAAACGTTATTACCAGATTCTAAAGATTCTTTTACTTCATTCATAAAAGACTCTACAGTGGCTAAAACCTCAGACCGTTCAAGTCCAAGATCGTTGGAGATTTTTGCTACAATTTGTGCCTTTGTCATTCTTCCGTTTTTTTAAGTTAATGTTATCTGAGGGGATGCAAATATATGTATTTTATATTCAATAATTCAAACCTGCAGAATTAAAATTTAATCTCCAAATAGTTTATTTTTGTGTGAATTGTATGAAAAAAATGGACTTTATTTCAACTTTAATCAAATGGTATGCGGTTTACAAAAGAGATTTACCTTGGCGCACAACGAAAGATCCCTACAAAATTTGGCTTTCTGAAATCATTCTACAACAAACTCAAATCAAACAAGGCCTACCATATTATGAGACCTTTACTACAAATTTCCCAACAGTATTTGATCTGGCCAATGCAACTGAGGATAAAGTCTTAAAACTTTGGCAAGGTCTTGGGTACTACTCCAGAGCCAGAAATCTCCACACGACGGCAAAGTATATTGCAGAACACAGAAAAGGAAAATTTCCTAAAAACTACAACGGTTTATTACAACTAAAAGGGGTTGGGGATTATACCGCTAGCGCCATCGCTTCTATATGCTATGAAGAGCAAGTGGCTGTATTGGACGGCAATGTATTTCGGGTTTTATCTCGATTTTTTGGAATTCTTACTCCAATTAATTCATCAGAGGGCAAGAGGCAATTCAAAGTATTAGCGCAATCTTTGTTGCCCAAAAAAAATATTGGCGACTACAACCAAGCAATTATGGAATTTGGCGCATTACAATGTGTTCCAAAGTCTCCTAATTGCTTACAGTGCCCCGTGTCGGCAGCTTGTAATGCAGCGCAAACTGGCCAAGTTTCAAAGCTACCCATCAAAATAAAAAATAAAATTATTAAATCCCGATTTTTGAATTTTATAATCTTAATTTCAAAAGACAAAAAAACGGTTTTGGAACAACGAACACAAAAGGGTATTTGGCAAAACCTTTATCAATTCCCGCTTATTGAAACCCAATACGCCGTTGACCAAAAAGAACTGTTATCTGATCCTAAATTGAACTTAATTTCAGGTGGTGATTTTTATAACTTTGAATCCTACAAACAAAAAGAAATAGTTCATAAATTAACACATCAAATTCTTCATATAAAATTTTGGATATGCAGGACAAACAGGATCCAAAAAAATAGTATCCCTTGGACTACAATTTCATCATACGCCGTTCCAAAACCCTTGGAAACATTCATAAATGAATTTGTACCCTAAAATGTCATTTTTTTTAATACCTTTAAGCTTAATTTACATATTACAATAAACCAAAAAACTATGTCTGGCACTCTAAATAAAGTAATGCTCATTGGCCACCTTGGCGACAAAGTCAAATTACACTATTTTGATGATAAAAACTGTGTTGGTAGATTCCCAATTGCCACCAATGAAACTTACACCAACAAACAAACAAATGAAAAAGTAACAAATACCGAATGGCACAACATCGTGGTACGCAACAAAGCCGCTGAAATTTGTGAGAAATACCTCAATAAAGGTGATCGCGTTTATATCGAAGGCCGCTTAAAAACCAGAAAGTGGCAAGACGATAAAGGCAACGACAGATATTCAACAGAAATAGCCTGTACGGATTTCACCTTTCTGACCGCTAGGAATGATCAATCAAGCCCAACTGGCGACACGCAATTTTCAAATCAAAATACAGCAGCATTTAATTCTCAAAAAGAAACAGATCAAATCGTCAACAACGATCTGCCATTCTAATTGTTAAACTCAAGTCGCTCTCTTTGGATATTCACAGCTGTTTATTGTTTCAAGCCATCAACTTTACTCTTCTGTTGGGAGCAGTCTCATTAGTTATTTTACTGCTCTGTTCAGCACTAATTTCCGGAGCTGAGGTTGCACTTTTTTCATTGACACCATCGGACCTAGAAGCCAAGGATCAAAAAGATTCTAAATCCTTAGAAATCATCTCTAAGCTATTGAAAAGGCCAAAGAAATTATTGGCTACAATACTGGTGGCCAATAATTTTATAAATATTGGAATTGTTTTATTATTTGCAAAGTTGAGCGACTCCATCTTTGGAAGTTTAAAAACCACTTTAAATCTTGGGTTATTTAAAATTGACCTTGTGTTTTTTGTAGAGGTTGTAATAATTACTTTTTTGATTTTGTTGTTTGGTGAGATTTTACCAAAAGTATATGCCAACAGAAATAACATAACGTTTTCAAAATTAATGGCGCGTCCACTTAATTTTCTTGATTCCGTCTTTTCACCCATCAGCACTCCGATGAGGCGAATTACAATTGGGATTCACAATAGACTTGGCAAACAAAAATCTAATCTTAATATCGATTACTTATCTCAAGCTTTGGAGTTGACCAACGCGGATGACACTACCAAAGAGGAACAAAAAATCCTTCAAGGAATTGTGTCGTTTGGCAATACAGATACCAAACAAGTTATGCGCCCAAGGATCGATATTTTTGCCCTAGAAACTTCGATGAGCTATGAAGACATCATTCCCCAAATTGTTAAAAATGGCTATTCTAGAATTCCCGTTTACGTGGAAAGTATTGACAACATTACGGGTATTTTGTATGCCAAAGACCTCCTGCCCTATTTGAGCCAAAAACAGTTTGAATGGAAAACACTGCTTCGAACTCCACTTTTTGTTCCTGAAAATAAAAAATTAGACGATTTAATGGTAGAGTTTCAAGAGAAAAAAATTCATTTGGCCATTGTGGTGGACGAATACGGAGGAACTTCTGGAATTGTTTCATTAGAGGATGTCATCGAGGAAATTGTTGGTGATATCAGTGACGAATTCGATGACGACGATTTAATTTATTCGAAAATTGATGATTTTAACTATGTTTTTGAAGGTAAAACAACCCTCAAAGATTTTTACAGAATTATCAAGCTTGAGAACGAAGATGACTTTGAGAATCATAAAGGTGAAGCGGAAACATTGGCGGGTTTTGTTCTTGAAATTTCTAAAATATTTCCAAAAATTAGAAGTAAAATTCAGTTTAAATCATACACTTTTATCATTGAAAGTATCGATAATAAACGCATAAAACAAATTAAGGTTTGTCTGCAAAAATAATAGTTTATCCTCTTTTTGTCGCAATTCTATTAACAACAATAAGTTGTCGCCAAGATATTAACGTCCCTAAACCTAAGGCTTATTTGAAATTGGACTATCCAACTGCTGAATATCAATACACCGACACTAAACTCCCTTTTTTGTTTGACAAAAATATACTTTCCAGTCTTGAAGTCATCAAAAAGAACAATATCATTGAGGGTGTAAACTTGGTCTATAAGCCCATGAATGCTTCCATTTATATATCTTACAAATTTGTGGATTATAACTTAGACAACCTCATCAAATCGTCATTATCAATTACACAACAACACGCCAAAATTGCACACAGTGTTTCTGAAAAAGAGTTTACTAACAACATAAGTCGTGTTTACGGAAAAATTTTCGACTTGAGCGGTCCTGTGGCCTCACAGATTCAATTTTATGCGACGGACAGTATCAACCATTTTCTATCAGGTGCTTTATATTTCAATACTCGTCCAAACTACGATTCAATTTATCCAGCCACGAGATATATCCAAAATGATATTATTCGGTTGATGGAAAGCATCGAGTGGAAAAAATAACACGTTAATCCTTTAGGCTATTCCATCCTTGTGCCGTCAACGGTATTTTTTCTGATCCTCTAGTGATAAGATTCATTCCAAATTCTGTTTGAGTCATATGACCAATAACAGTTAAGTTCGGATTGGCCTTTATTTTTGGATAATCTTTCTGTGAAATGGTCATCAATAATTCATAGTCTTCTCCACCGCTAAGCGCTATAGTGGTACTATCTAAATTGAATTCCTCACAAGAAGAAATAACTTGAGGATCTAACGGTATTTTATCTTCATACAAATCACATCCCACACTACTTTGTTTACATAAATGGATAATTTCTGAAGATAATCCGTCACTGATATCAATCATGGCCGTGGGTTTAACGTCCAAATTTCCTAACAGGGCGATAATATCTTTACGGGCCTCAGGTTTCAACTGTCTTTCAATGAGGTAGGTATATGCATCCAAGTCAGGCTGATTGTTTGGGTTGACTTTAAAAACCGCTTTTTCACGCTCCAAAACTTGAAGTCCCATGTAGGCGGCGCCAACATCTCCAGTGATCACCAGCAAATCATTGGGCTTGGCTCCACTGCGTCTAACCAAGTTGCCCATTGGAGCGCTACCAACAGCAGAAATTGAAATGGTCAATCCACTCAAAGAAGAGGTCGTATCGCCACCAACTACATCTACTCCGTAAATTTTTGCAGCAGTTCGAATCCCATCATATAAAGCTTCTAGTGCTTCAAGAGGAAATCGGTTCGAAACTGCAATGGATACCGTGATTTGTGAAGCCTGGGCGTTCATGGCATAAACATCAGACAAATTGACCACTACGGCTTTATATCCTAAGTGTTTTAATGGCATGTAGCTCAAATCAAAATGAACACCCTCCACCAAAAAATCAGTAGTTAAAACTACAGATTCGTCACCAAAATTTAAAATAGCTGCATCATCGCCAATACCCATTACCGTACTGGAATTTGCTATCGAAAAATTTGTAGTTAAGTGTTCAATTAAACCAAATTCGCCAAGGGCTGAAAGTGGGGTTTTGCTCTGATTTTTGTCTTCTATCATGTTGCAAAAATAACTTAATTAAACAATTTTTAAGACTTTATACTAGAATTTGATGTAAATTGCAGTGTAATTCTAAAAGACATTTTTCGAATGATTAATCCTAAAAAATTATACATCTTTTTTGGTCTGTTGTGTTGTTTTGCAATAACATTAAATTGCGAAAATGAAACTGTTGGAGTAACCTATTCTGACACCGATGGGGATGGGATTTTTGACTCAGCTGATAATTGCGCAAACACGCCAAACCCAAATCAAGAAGATTCCGATGGCGATGGGATAGGTGATGTTTGTGATGACATAAGTTTTAGTTCATTACCATGCGAGAACGGATTTGCGGGGGTATACCCCTGCAATAATTATGACCTAGTAGGATATTTATCTTTGGACGATTTAAGCCTCGGAGCATCTGGAGGGGTCTCTATTTCAGGAAATGACTCCTGGGGCTGGACTGATCCAGCAGATGGCAAAGAGTATGCTTTGGTCGGACTGTCCTCTCACACCGCTTTTGTAGATATGAGTGACCCTGACAACCTGAGGTTAGTCGGAGTGTTACCAACGGCTACAGTAAACAGTTCTTGGCGGGATATCAAAGTATATCAGAATCATGCCTTCATTGTCAGTGAAGCCCAAAATCATGGTATGCAAGTTTTTGATTTGACGCGACTTAGGGACGTTGAAAACGATGCAATTGAATTTGATGCAGATACACATTTTACAGAATTTGGTAGCGCACACAATATTGTAATTAATGAAGACTCTGGGTATGCTTATGTTGTAGGGACCAATAGAAACGGCACTTACAGTGGTGGTCCTATTTTTATAAATATCCAAAACCCTACTACTCCCATTTTGGAAGGCGGTTTCGGTAGTGGAGGCTATTCACATGATGCTCAAGTTGTAATTTACAATGGTCCTGACTCGGATTATACCGGAAAGGAAATTTTAATTGGAAGCAATGAAAATGAAGTCGTAATTGCCGATGTTACCGACAAAACTAACCCAATCACAATTTCAACAGTAGGTTACGATAACATCAGATACACCCACCAGGGATGGTTTACCAGCGACATGCGCTACTTTATTGTTGGAGATGAATTAGATGAAGTACAAATAGGCACGAATACTCGAACGCTTATTTTTGATTTTAGTGATTTAGATAATCCATCAATGAGTTTTGAATATATTGCTCAAAACACCTCGATCGACCATAATGGTTACGCCGTAGGGAACAGCTACTTTTTAGCCAGCTATAGAGCCGGTATGAGAGAAATTGACATCAGTAATATTGAAAGTCAATCAATGACTGAAATTGGATTTTTTGACACTTACCCCGAGAATGATAATGCCAATTTTAATGGGGTTTGGAATATTTACCCCTATTTTGAAAGTGGTCATATTGTAATAAGTGATATCGAAAAAGGGCTTTTTGTGGTCAAAAAAAGTAATTAATTTTCATCATGATAAATTTGCAAAACATTAAAATATCGTGTTTTGTAATCCTAACAACTAGTTTGTTGGGCTGTTCTTCTGATGAATCTCAAGCCTCAGGCTTAACCTCCCCTAAAATTTCGTCAATTACAACCATTGGTGGAACTAAAAATGAAAGTGCCAACTCTATCGTCAAAACATTAGATGGTGGATATGCCATATTTGGATATACCCAAAGTTCTGACGGTGATATTTCAAATAAAACTGATAATACATTTGACTATTGGCTTATGAAATTTGATGCCTTTGGGACAGCGCAATGGCAAAAAACATACGGTGGCTCTAAGGATGATAAAGGCCAATGTATAATCGCTACAAATGACGATGGGTATGCCATCGTAGGTAGTAGCAAAAGTAACAACGGCGATGCTACTTCCAATGCTGGTTTTGATGACTTTTGGATCTTGAAATTATCTCAAAATGGAGACATTATATGGGAAAAATCATATGGATATGCTGGTGCTGACAATGCCTTTTCTGTCATTCAATCGACGGATGGAGGTTTCATCTTAGCAGGCGTTTTAGATGTAACGGCATCCAATGGTGAGGGTAACAACAGATTGGCTACAAAACGTCATGCTGGAGGGGACTATTGGGTTATTAAACTCGATTCATCTGGTGAATTGATTTGGAGCAGATACTTTGGTGGATCTTTTACAGACACCGCATACGGAGTCATAGAAACAATAGATGGTAACATTATTGTTGCTGGATCATCTGACAGCAATGACGTGAACATTAGTAATAATAAAGGTACATACGACTTTTGGATTATAAAATTAGATGGAAATGGCAATTTAATATGGGATCAATCCTATGGTGGCAGTGAAATCGATGAAGCTCGAGACATCACAGAGACCATTGACGGCAATTTAATTATTGTAGGGGATAGCAGAAGTAATGATCAAAATATTTCCAACAACAACGGAGCAGCAGACATTTGGGCTATAAAAATTAATACAGAAGGAACCATTATATGGCAAAAAACCTATGGTGGTACTGGGTTTGATGGGGTACAATCCGTTTATAAAACTCAAAATAACGACTATGTTATCGCGGGAAATTCTAGAAGTGCTGACGGCGATTTGACAAAAAACAATGGACAAAATGACGCTTGGCTTATCAAAATTAATGACCAAGGCACCTTGCTATGGCAAACTTCTGCAGGAGGGAGTCAAGTGGATCTTTTAATGGATGTGACCGAATTGAATAACAGAACTATCGTTGCCGTTGGGCAATCGAATAGCGATGATGTAGATATTACTGAAAATAAAGGATTTACAGATTTGTTAATACTCAAAATTGAACCATGAAAAAAATAATCGTAACTATAGTTCTTACAGGTTTCTTATTCGGATGTGAATCAGACAAAGACGATGATATTTCTGGCACTGCAGTAGTGTTTAAATTTATCCACCATTGGGACAACACACCCGTAACATTTGCTGACTTCAATGTTATAAAATTCACAAATGCCATTGGTAATGAATTAAGCATAGAGCGTCTAAGGTATTTAATTTCGGCCATAACCTTTACAAGGTCATCTGGTGAAACAATAACTCTAGACAGTTACAATCTCTTGGACTTAAGTGATGAAGAATCACTACAATTTTTAACGAACACTAGCATCAGTTCAAACACCTATTCCAATGTTGGTTTTACATTTGGATTTTCGAACCAAGACAATATAGATGGAGCTTACACAGACTTAAATTCTGCCTCCTGGAATGTTCCAATGATGCTGGGTGGAGGTTACCACTATATGCAATTAGATGGCAAGTATTTGAATGCGGGAAATTCAGAGTCAGGATATAATTATCATGCCATTCGAGCAGCAGATAATCCTGGACAGAATCCTTCGTTCCCTCAAGATACGTTTTTTAGGGTAGATCTAGGTGAAATTACCATTACTGAAAACACTCAAATTACCATATCAATGAACATCGCGCAATGGTTTAAAAACCCCTACAATTGGGATTTAAATGTTTATGATCAAATGCTCATGCCCAATAGTGCGGCTCAGATTTTGATGTATCAAAATGGCCAAAATGTTTTTAACTTAGAGTCCATTGAATAATTTCATAAAATATAGTGTTATTGTCTTTATGACATGTTTGTCTTGCTCGGAAGAGGAAACTGAAAACACCTCCTATGTCCCAACTCCGGCCAATCTACATATTCCACAAGTTTTTCAAGGTCGAATTCTTCCTCCAGTTATCCCTCCAAACAACCCCATAACTCAAGAAGGTATTGCACTTGGTAAAAGACTATTTTTTGAAAAAAAATTATCTGCCGACAATACACAAGCTTGTGCGACTTGTCATCACCCTGAAAAATCCTTCACAGACGGACAACAATATAGCGTTGGAATAGATGATATTGCAGGGACTAGAAATTCCATGCCCTTATTTAATTTGGCTTGGAATTATGAGGATAAATTCTTTTGGGATGGTCGAGAACTTGGTCTTGAACGTCAAAGCTTTGACCCCATCACAAATCCGATTGAAATGCACGAAACACTTCAAAATGTAGTCGAAAAACTTCAACAAGACCCAACGTATCCAATACTTTTTGAACGAGCCTTTGGAACTAATGTCATTGACTCAGTTCTCATAAGCAAAGCCTTAGCTCAATTCGAACGAACCATTATCTCTGGGAATTCCAAATTTGACCAATATCTATTGGGTCAAGTTCAACTGACCCCCCAAGAAATTGATGGTTTTAATGTTTTTATGGACGAAAATCGAGGCGATTGTTTTCATTGTCACGGGAATGAAAATAATCCCCTTTGGACAGACAACAAATTTCACAACAATGGCCTTGATGCCAATCCAATAGACCTGGGACTGGCAAAATCAACTGGTGACCCAAATGATAGCGGTAAATTTAGATCCCCCTCCTTGAGAAACTTAGCTTTCACAGCACCTTACATGCACGACGGTAGATTTAATACACTCGAAGAAGTGATCAACCACTATAGCGAGGGGCTTCAAGACTCTCCAACAATCGATCCTCTGATGAAAAAAGTTGATCAAGGTGGTGTTCAATTATCTGAAATAGACAAAGCCAATTTGAAAGCTTTTTTATTAACGCTTTCCGATTATAATTTTATTTCAAATCCTCAATATTCAAATCCATAGACAAAACTTATTAATTCATTCAATAATATAATGTTAGGGGATAGCAATATAAATCTGTTATGTTGTATATTTGCAATCTACCATTAACGCGATTAATTTTAAGTTAAAATGATAACGGTTAGCGAGACTGCAAAGCGAAAAGTTGAAACTCTTATGCAAGACGATGGATTTAACCCCACAACCGATTTTGTTCGAGTAGGAGTAAAAAGTGGTGGATGTTCGGGATTGTCTTATGAATTAAAATTTGACAACATTCAAAACGATGGCGATAAAATATTTGAAGATAATGGCATCAAAATTATCGTTGACACCAAAAGCTTTTTATATCTAGTAGGTACCACATTGGATTACTCCGGAGGTCTCAATGGTAACGGATTTGTATTTCATAATCCTAATGCCAATCGCACATGCGGCTGTGGAGAATCATTCTCATTATGAAACGTATTAAACTGAAATGAACAAATACACAGAAGACGATTTAAGAGAAGAGTTAAAAACCAAACAATATGAGTATGGTTTTTATACCGACATAGAATCGGACACTTTTCCTGTTGGATTGGATGAGTCCATTGTTCGTGCTATTTCCAAAAAGAAAAATGAACCCGAATGGATGACTCAGTGGCGTTTGGAAGCTTTTAAGATTTGGCAAAATATGGATGAACCTGACTGGGCTAATGTCACATACGATAAACCAGATTTTCAGGCCATATCTTACTACTCAGCGCCTAATAAAAAACCTAAATACGACTCCTTAGACGAAGTCGATCCAGAACTTTTAGCCACATTTGAAAAACTAGGAATTTCACTAGATGAGCAAAAAAAACTAGCTGGGGTTGCAATGGATGTAGTGGTTGACTCTGTTTCAGTTGCCACGACCTTTAAAAAAACACTTTCTGAAAAAGGAATCATCTTTATGAGTATGTCTGAGGCCATCGAAAAACATCCAGATTTGGTTCGGAAATATATTGGTACTGTGATTCCCAAAACCGACAATTATTACGCTGCACTTAATAGTGCCGTCTTTAGCGATGGGAGTTTTTGTTATATTCCTAAGGGGGTTCATTGTCCTATGGAATTATCAACTTACTTTAGAATAAATCAAGCTGGAACTGGCCAGTTTGAACGCACTTTGGTAGTGGCTGATGAAGGTAGTTATGTGAGTTACTTGGAAGGATGTACAGCACCAAGTCGTGACGAAAATCAATTGCATGCCGCAGTAGTAGAACTAATCGCTTTAGACAATGCCGAAATAAAATACTCGACGGTTCAGAACTGGTATCCTGGAAATGCAGAAGGAAATGGAGGGGTATTCAATTTTGTAACCAAACGTGGACTATGCGAAAAAAATGCCAAGATTTCTTGGACACAAGTTGAAACTGGAAGTGCTGTAACTTGGAAATATCCGTCCTGTATATTGAAAGGAGACCATTCTGTAGGAGAGTTCTACTCCATTGCTGTAACAAATAATTACCAACAAGCGGATACAGGCACGAAAATGATTCATTTGGGCAAAAATACCAAATCAACCATCATCAGTAAAGGAATTTCTGCTGGTAAATCTCACAATAGCTATAGAGGTTTGGTTCAAGTAAGCTCGAGAGCTGAAAATGCTCGTAACTTTTCACAATGTGACAGCTTGCTTATGGGAAATGAATGTGGCGCTCACACTTTTCCGTACATCGAGGCAAAGAATAAAACTGCTCAAATTGAGCATGAAGCAACAACTAGTAAAATTGGCGAAGATCAAATCTTCTATTGTAATCAAAGAGGAATTGACACTGAAAAAGCTATCGCACTAATTGTAAATGGATTTAGTAAAGATGTCTTAAATAAATTACCAATGGAGTTTGCAGTTGAAGCCCAAAAATTATTAGAAATAAGTTTAGAAGGATCAGTAGGATAATCACAATACAAATGAGAAAGAAATTTGTTACAATATTTTTAATTTTGGTGAGTATCGCTTGTAAATCTTCATCAGACAACCTCACAACCATTGAAGGCAATTATATTTATTTTGATGATGCAGCAGTGTTACAAACTAAAGATGATATTTACGGTGTTTTTTTGACAGAAAAAGCACTGGAGTTGAATCAAAAATCAGAAGCGACTAAAAGCAGTCCTGCTGATTACATTGTGGTCAAAGTAAAAGGGATTGTCTCCACAGAACAAGATGAGAAAATCCTTTGGGACAAAAAACTTGAAATCATTGAAATTGTATCTATAACTTCAAAAGAAGAAGCAGATAACACACTAATACTTGGATCAAATTAACATGATAAAGATAAAAAATCTACACGCCCGAATTGAAGAAAAGTCGATTCTGAAAGGCATAAATTTAGAAATAAACTCTGGAGAGGTTCATGCCATAATGGGGCCCAACGGATCTGGAAAAAGCACGTTAGCTTCGGTTATTGCTGGGAAGGAAGACTATGAGATTGAACAAGGAGAGATTCTATTTGAAAATCAAGATATTTGTGATTTAAGTGCTGATGAACGTGCACACAAAGGACTCTTTTTGTCCTTTCAGTATCCTGTGGAAATTCCAGGTGTTACGGTAACAAATTTTATCAAAACAGCACTGAACGAAACCCGAAAAGCTAAAGGATTAGATGATATGCCAGCTAATGAAATGTTAAAGCGTATTCGGGAGAAATCTGAAATGCTAGAAATCGACAGGAAATTTCTGTCTCGCTCATTAAATGAAGGATTTTCTGGTGGAGAAAAAAAACGCAATGAAATATTCCAAATGGCTATGCTTGAACCTAAGCTCGCCATATTGGATGAAACAGACTCCGGACTAGATATTGATGCTTTGAGAATTGTAGCTAATGGCGTAAACACACTCAAATCTAAAGACAATGCCACGCTAGTCATCACCCACTACCAGCGATTATTAGATTACATCGTACCAGACTTTGTTCATGTATTATACGATGGTAAAATTGTTAAATCTGGAGGAAAAGAATTGGCATTAGAATTAGAGAAAAAAGGATACGATTGGATTAAACAAGAAGCGAATCAACAAGCCTAAAAACGGTTTATGGAACTGAAAGACAAACTATTATCATCATTTATCGCTTTTGAGAATCAAAATTCTTCAGACAACTCATTTTTGAGTGAAATTCGAGGTTCAGCAATTAAGAATTTTGAAAACACTGGTTTCCCTTCCAAAAAAAATGAAGCTTGGAAATACACCTCTTTGAATAAAATTCTTAAAGAAGATTACAGTATTTTCCCAAAATCAGACATCTCGATTGAATACAAAGATGTTCAGAAATATTTCATTCATGATATAGACAGTTACAAAATTGTTTTTGTTGATGGAAAATACGCCTCCCACTTATCTCAAACTACACATGAAGGTATTGATGTTTGTTTGATGTCTGCAGCATTGAGTAAATCTAAATACCAACCAATCATAGAGAACTATTTCAATAAAATTGCTGCTCGTGACGGCTTAAATGCCTTGAATACCGCGTTCTGTAGCGAGGGAGCATATATCCATATCAAAAGAAATAAATCGGCCGAAAGACCGATACAAATCATACATTTCTCAACTGGTCAAGAATCTGCTTTACTTCTACAACCAAGAAATTTGGTTGTGGTTGACGAAAATGCACAAGTTCAAATCATTGAAAGACATCAAAGCTTAACAAAAAACCCAACCCTAACAAACAGTGTAACAGAAATTTTTGCAGCTAACCGTAGTGTGGTCGACTACTATAAAGTACAAAACGACTCATTCGATGCTTCTTTAATTGACAATACATTTATAAACCAAGAAAAAGACAGTTCCGTTTCATGTCATACGTTCAGCTTTGGTGGAAAATTGACTCGAAATAATTTAAATTTTTATCAAAATGGAGAACGCCTAGAGTCGATTCTTAAAGGAGTTACCATTATTGGCAACAAACAACATGTAGATCACAACACTCTAGTTCATCATATTCAGCCGAATTGTGAAAGTCACCAAGATTACAAAGGCATTTTTGGAGACAGTGCAGTAGGTGTTTTTAATGGAAAGGTAATTGTCGAAAAAGAAGCACAAAAAACAAATGCTTTTCAGGCTAACAATAATCTTTTGGTCAATGACAAAGCCACGATTAATACCAAACCCCAATTAGAAATTTTTGCTGATGACGTTAAGTGCTCCCATGGCTGTACCATTGGACAATTAGACGAGAATGCATTGTTTTATCTTCAGGCCAGAGGCATTCCTATCAAGGAAGCCAAAGCTCTTTTGATGTATGCTTTCGCAAACAATGTTTTAGAAAGTGTTAAAATTCCTCAACTAAAAAAACGAATTAATACGCTGATTGCTAATAAATTAGGAGTAAATATAGGGTTTGATTTGTAATGGAAAATATCCAAAATAACGCAACATTTAATGTTGAAGAAATTCGCAAAGACTTTCCCATACTCTCTCGGAAAGTCAATGGAAAACCTTTGATCTATTTTGACAACGCTGCAACATCTCAAACCCCACAACAGGTCATAGACGTAATCTCTGATTACTACACCAATTATAATGCCAATATCCATCGTGGAGTTCATCAGCTAAGCCAAGAAGCTACAGATCGATATGAGGCTGCCAGACTAGCTCTCCAACAACATTTTAATGCCAAACACGCCCATGAAATTATCTTCACTTCGGGTACCACACACAGCATTAATTTAGTGTCACATGGTTTTGGTTCGATTTTAAAAAAGGGGGATCTCATACTAGTCTCAGCTATGGAACACCACAGCAATATTGTACCGTGGCAAATGCTTTGCGAAAAAACTAAAGCAGTACTTAAGGTAATTCCCATGACAGAAAATGGTGAACTGGATATGCAACAATTAGATTCATTATTAAAGCAAAACCCAAAACTTGTTTTTCTTAATCATATTTCGAACGCTTTAGGGACAATCAATCCTATTGAAATCATCATAAAAAAATCACATGCTGTTGGTGCTGCAGTACTAATTGATGGCGCACAAGCTTGCCCTCACATCAAACCTGATGTACAAGCATTGGATGTCGATTTTTACGTCACATCAGCACATAAAATGTGTGGCCCCACAGGCGTTGGGATGTTATATGCTAAAGAAGAATGGCTTAAAAAATTACCGCCTTATCAAGGTGGTGGAGAAATGATTTCTGATGTTACTTTCGACAAAACAACTTATGCAGATTTACCACACAAATTTGAAGCCGGTACCCCAAATATTTGTGGTGGAATTGCTTTTGGTGCAGCTGTAGATTACATGAATGCCATTGGATTTGATGTTATTTCGGCCTATGAAAATGAACTACTACATTATGCCACAGAACAACTATTGGGCATAGATGGTCTCAAAATTTATGGAACTTCCAAACAAAAAACATCTGTAATTTCTTTTAACATTAAGGGTATTCATGCTTATGATTTGGGAACAATTGTCGATAAATTAGGGATCGCTATCCGAACTGGACAGCACTGCACACAACCAATTATGGATTTTTATGGAATTTCTGGAACGGCTAGAGCTTCCTTTGCCTTTTATAACACCAAAGCAGAAATCGATCAATTCGTTTCGGCAGTCCAAAAAGCAAAAATGATGTTGAGCTAATATTATTAGACTATGAGATCCGTATTAATTCTTTTTTGCTTTGCTTTGATGTCCACAGACTGTGACTCTAAAAAATCATTAGCCGCTAAGCAGCAAAAAGAAAACAGTATCATTTTCATTTATAAACAATACACGAGAGGATTCTATAGAGAATACCACTTTCAAGAAAATGGGATAAAAATCTATTCAAAATATGGCGCCGATGATTTCGAAGAAATGGATATCATACCAATACAATGGACCGTTAGTTTAAACCTTCTTAATGACATAGATTTGGTAACAATTAATCAATTGGAGCCCCCATCAAGCTTAAGACATACAGATCGTGTGCATCACGCTGAATTAAGTATCGTAATAAATGGTAATACTTTTAGATCAAGTAATTTTGATCACCAAAACCCACCAAAAGCCATAAAACTACTGGTAGACCATTTAGTTCAAATGGTTCGGAAAGATTAAATCAAAGAATTGTATTTTTGTCGTATGAGTATCGAAACCCTACAAAACAATATCATCGATGAGTTCTCCATGTTCGAAGATTGGATGGAACGCTATGAATACATGATTGAACTCGGAAAAACGCTTCCGTTGATTGACCCTGTGTATAAAACTGACGAGAATATAATTAAAGGGTGTCAAAGCAAAGTTTGGTTACATGCCAATTATGAGAATGGTGTTTTGATTTTTTCTGCTGATAGTGATGCTATTATTACTAAAGGAATCGTCGCCATACTGATTCGTGTATTCTCTAATCAAAGCCCAGAGGCCATACTAAATGCCGATACAAACTTTATTGACACCATTGGGTTGAAAGAACACTTGTCACCCACCAGAGCAAATGGTCTTGTCAGTATGATTAAACAAATTAAACTGTATGCTATTGCATATCAAACAAAACAACAATTATGAGTGAAGTAAATATTGATGTCAACGCCCTTGGCGAAAAAATCGTTCGTGTTTTAAAAACCATCTTTGATCCAGAAATTCCTGTAGATATCTATGAACTTGGCCTCATTTACGATGTATTTGTTAATGAAGATTATGAGGTCAAAATATTAATGACCCTAACCACCCCAAACTGCCCTGTAGCTGAAACTTTACCCCTTGAGGTTGAAGAAAAAGTAAAATCGCTAGACGAAGTAGTAGATGCTGAGGTTGAAATCACATTCGACCCACCATGGTCTCAAGATTTGATGAGCGATGAGGCTAAACTTGAACTTGGAATGCTGTAAAGATGAGCCAAGAAATCACAAATCGAGTTTCTAATAGCAACTTGATAACCATAGATTTGGAAGATTACTACCCTTCTGGCCATCGCACTGTTTTGGATTTAAAACACTGGTTATTTGAAGGCCTTATCCTTAAAGAAAAAGACTTTAGAGCTTCACTCAAAAATTTTGATTGGACACAATTTGACGGGTACCATGTGGCCTTACAATGTAGTTCAGAAGCAATTATTCCAGCTTGGGCTTATATGCTCGTTCAATCTCACCTATTTGGGGTTGCTGAATCTACAATAGTAGGATCTTTAGAACAACTAGACTCATCCCTGTACACTATTATTTTAGAAGATTTAGATTTATCTTTTTGCAAAGATAAACCCGTTATCGTAAAAGGCTGCACCAACAAACCTGTTCCTCAAAATGCTTTTGTGAGGTTAATAAACAAACTACAACCGCTTGCAAAATCAATAATGTATGGCGAGGCTTGCTCTTCTGTACCAATTTTTAAGAAAAAATAATAAATTTTTATCTTCATCATTCAAACCCTTAAATCTATTCAAACCCTTAAATCTAAATACAATGAAAAAAACCTGCCTTATATTGATTGGTCTACAACTCAATTTTCTTTTCGCACAACCTACACAAACCCAAGAATCCAAATGGACAAAACAGGGCGTTATTACCTTTCTTGTTAACCAGTCTACATTCGATAACTGGATTGCTGGAGGTATTAGTAACGTGTCTGGAACGCTTGGCATAAATTATGACTTAAACTACAAAAAGGACAACTGGACATGGGAAAATAAACTAATAGCTAGTTTTGGTATTACAAAAATTAAAAACTTCAACATCCAAAAATCTAGCGATCAACTGGAGTGGAACTCAGTTGTTGGAAAACAAGCAAAGGGGTATTGGTACTACTCTGCTTTCTTGAATTTTAAAACCCAATTTGCAGACGATCTAAACAAAGACACCAAAGGTCCTACAAAATTTCTATCTCCAGCTTTTATACAGTTGGGGCCTGGGATGTTGTGGAAAAAAAGTGACCATTTAAAAATAAATATTGCACCCACAACGAGCCGACTAATTATTGTGGATAAAAATTTAACGCTTCCAAATAAAGCCTACTTTGGCGTTACCCAAGGAAAAAGTATGCGCTATGAGCTTGGTATTTCCATAGGAGCTTACTATAAATTTGATGCCATGAAAAATATATCAATGGAAAATATTCTAAATCTTTACTCCAATTACTTGGAAAATCCTCAAAATGTAGATTTGGACTACACCTTAAACGTCATTATGACCATTAATAAATTTATTTCAGCTAATTTATCCTATCAAACTATATATGACGATAATGCCTTCCAAGGCTTACAAACAAGACAAGTTTTTGGCATTGGAATTAATTATAATTTCTAGCTTTGAGCTGAACAAAAAAAGCACCAATATTGGTGCTTTTTTTAATTATGTTCCTCATAATCTGGATACAAAAAATGATTGTATGGGAATCGCTGAATGTGAATTTTACGAACCTCTTGATAAACTCTTTTTCTAAAATCCTCCAAATTCTCTTTACTAAGCGCTGATATGAAAAGTGATTGATCGCCTATTTTAGACATCCAAGTAGACTTCCATTCCGCTAAAGTGTAGTGAGCGGAGGTTCGCTCAAGCATCAAATCTGTTTCATCAAATGGCTCTGGATTGTAGGCGTCAATTTTGTTGAATACCATAAGAGTAGGTTTGTCTAAAGCATGAATATCTTTTAAAATGGTATTTACAGATTCAATATGATTCTCAAAACTTGGATGAGAAATATCTACAACATGCAACAATAAATCAGACTCTCGAACCTCATCAAGAGTACTCTTAAACGAATCAACAAGTTGAGTAGGCAGTTTCCTAATAAAACCAACGGTATCACTCATTAAAAACGGTAGGTTTTTAACCACCACTTTTCTAACAGTAGTATCAAGAGTAGCAAATAATTTATTTTCAGCAAAAACATCGGACTTACTAATCACATTCATTAAAGTTGATTTTCCGACATTGGTGTAGCCCACAAGTGACACGCGCACCAAAGCACCCCTATTGCCGCGCTGGACAGACATTTGCTTGTCTATTTTCTTAATCTTTGTTTTGAGAAGCGCTATTTTTTCTCGGACAATTCGCCGATCAGTTTCAATCTCTGTCTCTCCTGGACCTCGCATTCCGATGCCCCCTTTTTGTCGTTCTAAATGTGTCCACATTCCTTTTAATCGTGGTAATAAATATTCACATTGCGCTAACTCCACCTGAGTTCTGGCATAACTTGTTTGGGCACGTTGTGCAAAAATATCTAAAATGAGATTGGTGCGATCGAGCACTTTACAATTCAATATTTTACTGATATTACGTTCTTGAGCAGCACTAAGTTCGTCATCAAAAATTGCGGTTCCTATATTTTGTTCCTTAATGTATTCTTGAAGTTCTTTCATTTTCCCGGAACCGATAAACGTTTTGGAATTTGGTATTTCCATTTTTTGTACAAAACGTTTGACAACCATTCCACCAGCGGTATTAGTCAGAAACTCAAGCTCATCCAAATATTCTTTGGATTGATCCTGATTTTGAGTTTTTGTGATAATTCCAATAAGAACCGCCTTTTCGAGTTCTAAATTCTTCTTTTCTAACATGGCGAAGACAAAATTAATCATAATTAATCTGACTCACAGATTAAAAATATAAAAAGAAACTAATGTGTATTTCATCGGATTTATCTGCACTTAATCTATTAGCTGTTTCTCAACAATCAATATTTGTTATCATTTCGTTAAATTCATAGCTTAAATTAACCAATTTACAAGATGAAAAATATTACTACAGCACTTTTGTGCCTTCTCTTCTCATTCTATTCTTTTGGTCAATGCACCCACACTTTCAATATGTTTGACTCATATGGCGACGGTTGGAACGGTGCCGCCGTTAATATTTTAGTCAACGGAACAGCCGTAGTTTCGGGGGCTACTATTACAACAGGTAGCTCAGGATCTGAAACATTTGAAGCATCAACCGATGACGTTATTGAACTTGAATGGACCAGTGCAGGATCTTGGCCCAGTGAAATTTCTTGGACCATTACCGACGGAGAAGGAACACAAATTTCTAATGGAAATACCAACACTACCGATGGCGGAGTCGCTTTTTGTGCAGCCCCAGAGTCCTGTATTCACACCTTTAATATGGCCGATTCTTACGGTGATGGCTGGAATGGCGCAGCTGTAGATATTCTGGTCAACGGAACAACTGTCTTGACTGGCGTTACAATCACTACTGGAAGTTCTGGGTCAGAGACTTTTGAAGCTGCAACCGGCGACTCCATTGAACTAGTTTGGACTAGCGTAGGGTCTTGGCCAAGTGAAATTTCTTGGAACATTTCTGACGGCGGCGGAACTCAAATATCAAATGGTGATACAAATTCTACTGATGGCGGCATTGCAAATTGTCCACCACCACCAACAGATCCAACCTGTACACATACTTTTAATATGGCCGACTCTTACGGCGATGGCTGGAATGGCGCTGCTGTAAATATACTTGTCAATGGAACAACAGTAGTCTCTGGAGCTACCATAACAGGCGGAAGCGCAGGTGCTGAAACATTTGAAGCATCAACTGGCGATACTATCGAGCTAGCCTGGACCAGTACAGGGTCATGGCCTAGTGAAATTTCTTGGACCATTACTGATGGTGAAGGAACACAAATTGCAAGTGGAGACACTAATACAACTGATGGTGGAACGGCCTTTTGTCCGCCACCACCCTCCTGCTTACATACCTTCAACATGGCCGATTCTTACGGCGATGGCTGGAATGGCGCAGCTGTAGACATACTTGTTAACGGAACAACAGTAGCATCTGGAGTTACCATAACAGGGGGAAGCACCGGAACGGAAACGTTTGAAGCAGCAACTGGCGATACTATTGAACTAGTTTGGACTAGTGTAGGATCTTGGCCTAGTGAAATTTCTTGGACGATTACAGACGGAGGTGGAACCCAAATTTCAAACGGTAACAGCTCCTCAACTAATGGTGGTACAGCAAACTGCCCAGACTGTATACCGCCTGCCGAGCTGACAGTTGACAACATATCATCTGATAGTGTAACAATATCTTGGACCTCAGCTGATGATGTAACGGAATGGGAATACCAATTAGTCCCTACTGGAGATACGCCATCAGATAGCGGAACTGCAACAACAGACAATCCACTTACTTTGAATTTATTGGATAGTTACACAACATACGATTTATACATCAGAAGTAATTGTAGTGGCCTATTTAGCTCTTGGTCTCTAATCACCTTTACTACTAATCCAGCTTGTGGAGATACCGTTTTTGATTCTGGAGGAGCTAGTGGGAATTACAGCAACAACGAGCTTGTAACCATTACAGTCTATCCAGAAAATCCTGGAGATTTAGTAACATTTACTTTCTTGAGTTTTAATACAGAAAGTTGCTGTGATGATCTTATTGTCTATGATGGGCCTGATACCGGCTCAACTGTTGTTGGTTCTTTTGCTGGTACAGCAATACCAGACCCAGTAACCTCAACCCATTCATCTGGGGCACTTACTTTTGTGTTTGATAGTGATGGATCTGTAACTCGTGCTGGTTATGAAATTTTGATTACTTGTGCGCCTGCACCAAGTTGTTTTGCTCCTACAGGACTTGAAATTTCAAATATCTCTGGTACAACTGCTGAATATAATTGGAATGCCATGGATGGAAATGCATCTTGGGAATAAGATCTTGCTCACACCCCCTCAACTCACCCCACTCGGAGAGCAACTTATTCTGCCATTAACAGTACCACCCTTACTGATTTGGATTTCCTAACCACATATGACGTTTATGTTCGTGCATTTTGTGGCGATGAAGACGGTTATTCGGAATGGTCCGGACCAGAAACCTTCACTACCACACAACAAACCGATTACACCATAGACTGTAGTTTGGGGCAACCCGTGAATATTGACTATTGCTATGGCAATAATGATTCAACCTATTGGGTTTTCACCTCTACAGATGGCTATCCTTTGGAAGTAATATTTAATTCCGGAAACATAGAAGCAAACTGGGACGATATCACAATTTATGATGGACCAGACAATACAGGCACTGTTCTTTTCAATAACAACACTGCTGGGGTCAATGACCTAACTGGAATTGTTGTAGAATCTACATCTACATCTATATACATTGAGGTAGACTCGGATGGATCAGTAAGTTGCCAGTCATCGACTTCTTATACGCCTTGGAACTTTGATGTAAGATGTAAAACATGTATTACACAAACAGTTGAATTTGATATTGTTGGTAGTTGTGAGCCTGTTCAAGAATTTTATGTCGAGGCTAATATAACGGATATGGGCGATGCCATGAATCTTGAACTGACAGACAATCAAGGAAGTGCAGCTCAAACGTCAACCTCAACAGGAGTAATTACTTTTGGGCCATACGCTGCAAATACGCAAGTTGTAATCAATGTTTTAAACAGTGATGATAATAGTTGCTCAGTGGATAGTAGCAACCTGACTTTCCTTTGTCCACCACCACCAAACGAATGTTCTATTGTCTATGCTGGTGAGGACACAACATTCTGCAGCGATAACGATCCTGCGACAGTTTTAACAGCGTCCTATCATCTGTTTGGACAAGACACAACGTCATACGACGTAAGTGCTCAAGAAAACTGTCCGATGCCACAACTAACTGGTGGAACACCAACGAGTTTAGATATTGACGACCGCTGGTCAGAGATTATTGACTTAGGGTTTGAATTTTGTTTCTTCGGAGAGACCTATAGCCAAATACTGATCGGATCTAACGGGGTTCTGTCTTTTGAACTTGAAAATGCAGACTCTGGCAATGGATGGTCTTTAGATGCTGATGATACGTTGCCAAATTCCTCCAATGCCACATTGGCTGAGGCCAACATTTTTGGCGTATCTCATGATATCGACCCGTCTGTTTGTGGAGATATTAATTACATGATCTTAGGATCTGCTCCAGCAAGACAATTTGTTGTTAATTATAGCGAAGTGTGTCACTTTGGATTTAGTTGTAACGATAATGTATCAAGCTCGCAAATCATCTTGTACGAATCATCAAATACTATTGATGTTAATATATTCAACAAGCCCGTTTGTACAGACTGGAATGATGGTCTAGCTGCGGTTGGAGTTCAAAATATTGAAGGTACTGTGGCTTTTACCCCACCAGGAAGAAACACAGGGGTTTGGGAAACTTCTGATGAGTTTTGGAGATTTACACCATCTATAGGTGAGGCCAACTATATATTAGAGTGGTATGACGAAGACAACAACATTGTCGGCACGGATGATACTATAACAGTTTATCCCGAAGAGACTACGACATATACTGCCGCTGTAACGTACAACTTGTGTAATGGTGGTACTGCCACAGTTACAGACAGCGTACTTGTTGAAATCACACCAACGCCAATCCCAGTTGCTGTTGAAAGTGACATTTACATTTGTGAAGGTGAAGAGGTCACATTAGAAGTCAATGTTGACGCCTCACAACAATCGCCATATTTGGTTTATTACTGGACCTATGATAATGTTGATATTCAATTTGGTGAAGACAACACATTTACGTTCCCTGCAGGATCAGACCAATATGGGGAGTATTTGGTGACAGCATATAACGAAGAGACAGGCTGTTTTGCCGATACAACAATCACGGTTTCACCAGGGTTTGTTCCAGATTTGGAAGATGGAACATCATTCTTGAAGTGTGCTAATGGCGATGTTGAATTATCAGTCAATATTCTTAATGATATAGACATGACTAACGACTATAACTACGCCTGGTACATGAACGGTGAGCTACTTCAAGATGGAGCATCGCCGATTTTTGTTCATGGAGAAGACCTAATGAGTGGCACTGTAACAGTTGAAGTGACTGAAACAATGTCCATGTGTTCTACTGAAACAACTATTGAAGTCGCATACTACATGAATCAAAATTGTGTTGATATCCCTCAAGGTATTTCTCCAAATGGAGACGGTCTAAATGATTGTTTAGTTTTAGACCATCTAGAGGATCAAGAAGATATAATTAAAGCTGAAATTTATAACCGTTATGGCTCCAAAGTATTTGAGCTGAATGATTATGTTGACCATTGGTGTGGACAAGATGCTAGTAGCGGAAATGGCAACTCTGGGGAATTGCTCCCAGTAGGAACTTACTTTTATGTAATACAATATGCCTCTGGCAAAGAGCCAACCATCAGCTGGATTTATTTAAATTACTAACCAAAAACTAATTACTTTAAAATGAGAAAATTAATTCTAATAATTTTTGTAGCGCTGATTGCACCGCAGGTTAACGCCCAACAGGACCCACAGTACACGCAATACATGTACAATATGAATATCATTAATCCAGCTTATGCTGGAATTTCGGAAGGGCTGTCTATTGGTGCTTTATATAGAAGTCAATGGGTTGGACTAGATGGTGGGCCAGAAACCTATACTTTTAATATTCATTCCCCTGTAGGCAAGCAACTGGCTATGGGTTTGTCTGTTATTTCAGATCAAATTGGTCCGGTCCAAGAAACTAATGCCTACGTTGATGTATCCTACACCATACCAACAGGCATGGAAACTAGGTTAGCATTTGGAGTCAAAGGTGGCTTCACTTTCCACGACATCGCCATTGCAGAAAGTCAGATTAACCTCGTTGATATGGGAGATCCATTTTTTGCAAATGCAATTAATGAAACCACACCAAATATTGGTGCAGGTGTCTATTTCTACAAACCTAATAAATATTACATCTCTGTGTCGGTGCCCAATATTCTAAATGGTGTGCATCTAGATGCTAACGGTACTAAAATTGGGTCTGAATCTGAACATTTATTTGCCGCGGCTGGTTATGTGTTTGATTTATCTGAAAACTTTAAGCTTAAACCACACGCGCTGCTTAAATACGCTTTTGATGCACCAATAAGTTATGACATAAACGCCAATGTGTTTATGTACGATACGGTCGAAGTTGGTGTAGGTTATAGACTAGAGGATTCATTCAGTGGAATGATAAATTTTAGAGTGATGGATAATCTTCGAATTGGATATGCTTATGACGCAATACGATCAGACTTGGATATTGTAACCAACTCGTCGCATGAAATTTTCATCAACTTTGATTTTAACTTCTCATCTAAAGTATCTCGATCACCACGTTATTTCTAAATTAAGCTAAGTACATTATCATGAAAAAATACAATACAATCTTTATACTCATATTAGTCGCTGGCTTATGGGTCAATGCACAATCTTCATCTACCAAAAAAGCCGATAAACTCTTTGCAAAATTTGAGTTTGTTGAAGCAGCAAAGGCCTATGAAAAACTCATTTCAAAAGGTGAAGGTAGTACATATGTTTACGGACAATTAGCTGAGGCTTATTACAATGTTTTTAACACCGTTGAGGCTGAAAAATGGTATCAGAAAGCTCTTGAAACTTCTGAAGCTCCTGAAATGATTTACAAATACGCACAAATGCTTAAAGCCAATGGTAAATATGAAGCATCTAACACTCAAATGGCCAAGTTTGCCGCCATGCGACCAGCAGATCATAGAGCTATTGCTTTTGTTAATAACCCAAACTATTTACCTAAAATTCTAGAAAAAGGTCAAAAATTTAACGTGCAAGATGCTGGTGTCAATTCTAAACTTTCCGATTTTGGAGGTACTTTTCAAGACGGCACATTGTATATAGCATCGGCACGAAATGGTGAAGGAAAAACCTATGGCTGGAACGAAGAACCCTTTTTGGATATCTACACTGCCCAACAGAACGAAGATGGCTCTTTCCAAACGCCTGTGGCGGTCAAAGAACTCAATACAAAATACCACGAAGGCGTAGTTTCTTTTTCTCCTGATGGCAAATCACTTTATTTTTCAAGAGAAAGTTTCCATGATAAAATTTTTGAAAGAGATTCTTTATCCAGAAATAAATTCAGTGTTTTAAACTTATATAAATCAACAAACGAGCTGGGGGTATGGTCTGAAGGAGAAGCCTTATCTTTAAACTCAGAAAATTATTCTGTTAAAAATCCTGCTGTAAGCCCAGATGGAAAAACATTGTTCTTTTCGTCCGATATGGCCGGAGGCATGGGACAATTTGATATTTATGCCGCTCCAATCAATGATGATGGTTCCATTGGCGAGCCGACTAATTTAGGTCAAAAAGTAAATACCGAAGGTCAGGAAATGTTTCCTTTTGTAAGTGCCGACAACACCCTCTATTTCTCTTCCGATGGACATTTAGGTCTTGGTGGAATGGACGTGTTTTTTGCTAAACTTGTAGACGGGAAAGTTGGCCCAGTACGAAACGTGGGAATACCGGTCAATGGCAACGCCGACGATTTTGCTTTTAGTATTAATGAGGCAGGAGAAGGTTTTGTATCTTCCAACCGCGAAGGGGGTATGGGCAGCGACGATGTTTATGCTGTAAGAGTACTTCAACCTATTTGCGATGTGCTAGTAACGGTTACGGTGAAAGATAGCGAAACAGGACTTATTTTGGCTGGTGCATTAGTTAATGTTACTGATTCCGAAGGAAATATCATTGGAACCAAAATAACTTCTGACGAAGGGGAGGTCAATTACATTATTGAATGTGACACACAATTATACCTTACGGCCAATATGGCGGAATATGAAAGCAATTCAACCAATATCCCTGGAACAAGCGAGGAGGAAGTTTCTGCAGAAATATTGTTAGATCCGATCGATGAAATTATTTTGGCCAATAAAGTTGTACTCAATCCCATATATTTTGATTTTGATAAATCTAACATTACAGCTCAAGCAGCATTCGAGTTAGATAAGCTCGTTGAGTTGATGAATAAGTATCAATCCATTGTAATCCGCGCAGAGTCACATACAGACTCAAGAGGAAGCGCTAAATACAATCAAGGACTTTCCGAAAGACGAGCACTAACCACCGCTCAATATGTGATTTCAAAAGGAATTGACCCAAGCCGAATTAATGGTGTAGGAATGGGTGAGACTACACCTGTAAATGATTGCGGATCTGCTTGTAATGAAGAAGAGCACCAAATGAATCGCCGTTCGGAGTTTATTATTTTAGAAGGAAATCCGAATAAATAATAGCATTAAATTTAATTTCAAAAAAACCTCCACAAAATTGTGGGGGTTTTTTATGTAGTTTTGAGGAGAATGATAAAAAGAAGAAATATCAAAATTTGAAATGACATCAATGCAATAACTGAATAGGGGGGCGTAGATTGTTTAATTTTAGTTGAACTCAAAACAACGTGTTTTTTGCCGTTGTAAGTCAACCAATTTTTAAATATTATAAATATTGATGCTCCAATACATATTATTGTAGTATCAGTATGGTCAAATAGGGTAAATTGTAATTGATTAGAAAATTTTAAAAAGAATGTTCCTAACAATAGCATTAGACCTATTTGAATTAAAGATACATATCGTCTAGCATAGGATTTAGCTTTTTTAGGTAAGCGTTTCTTGACGTGATGAGAAGTAGATAAATATAATTTATCAAAAATATTCATAGCTTAAAAATAAAAAAAACCTGTGATATTCTCACAGGTTTTTTAGCTAGATCTGTGATATTAATTTTGCACTAAAACTTGAAAGTCATCGATTTCGAAAGTTCCCGTGTAGTCGTTCCCACCACCGGTGTACTTCAAAGCAATGTAGGCATTCCCAGAGTATGAACTAAGATCTGTTAAACCAGAATCGACCCAATTTTGATAATACTCATCGTCAGATACAATATTAGTTGTTAGAGTACTCCACGTAGCCGTCTCAATGGTATTCTCAGTCCCGTCCCAGTCTGTCGATATTAGGAGTTCTAATTCACTATTATCGCTGTAACTATTCGAAGATTTAAATTTTACAAACTCTGCTCCTTGTGCATCCAAGTCAATTGCTGGACTAATAAGCCAAGAAATATTACTTGAATCGCCGGTATTGTAGGCGCTCATGTAAGCAATTTTGCTTCCACTGTTTTGATTGTCATATGTTGTTTTGGCTCGCCATTTTCGATTACCTTCTTCTAGATAATTGGTCCAACTCCCAGCTATATTGCTATAGTTGGAATAAGTCTGAAAATCATCTTCAAAAATGGCCGAAAAATCATTAATATCTAATAATTCACAACGACTGCCATCCATTTGAACATCGTCGGTTGTGTTTAGTGCTAAAACTAAGTCGCTTCCATTATAAGTTTTAGATACTACCCCAGATATAGATCCTCCACCACTTGGAAGCACTTCGTTTTTAAAACTAGCAAAAGCACTTGTTTCAAGCATGAAGGTTGCGTAGTCAAATCCTGAGCATCGCTGAACTGTATGTTGCGTATCATAGTCATCCATCGGAGATACATATGGTAAACCAGCCGAATTTGAGGGGAATTCTGCATCATTGATTGTTACAAAAATTCCAATATCGTCGGCCGATAATGCTGTGACTTCTTTAGCAACGATAGTTTCTGTTGTCGGTGACCTGAAGACATACATTGGAATTTGATTTGCTGTCATAGCTTCTACTTCTCCATCTCCATTGACAGCCCCGCCGATAGTGAATACACCATCGCCACCATTTGCTTCACCTAGGTATAAGTCCTTTAGGTAGACGTAAACCTCTCTCCCCATATTAAATTGATTGTAAGATTCAACTTGATTTAGGGCAATCTTAACAGCTGCAGTTGCATTTTCTGAGGTATCTTGAATAAAAAATTCCTTGTAGAAGTTTCCAGTGGCATCTGACGAAGAAACATAGCCTTTTACAGCTATCTCTGAAGTAATTTCAGTAGCATCGTTATCAGAAACAAATTGTGCCTTTAATTGATCAATTGTTATCATCTGCACAGTGCCAGATTCTATCCTAGACATCAAGTCGTTAAGATTCTGATTTTCTTCACTTCCGAGGCTATTTGGCACAGAAAATTCATCGTCTTGTACGCAGGAGACTATGGTTAAACAGGCTGCTACAACAGCAGCAAATGTTCTAAATTTTAATGTTTTCATTAGTTTAAAATTAGGGTTCATATCTAAATTTTTAAAATCGGTAATTGAGATTTAAGAAGTATGTTGGACCTCGGCCATACCAGTATTTTGGTCCAAATACACGTTTTGGATTGGCAGCATCTTCTTTCAGAGATTGGTAGTTAGCACTTCGACCTTGCTCAAATCCTCCTGATTTATATTTTTGGTTTAATATATTATTCAAACTCACGAATAGGCTAATATACTTGTCCCCTATTTTCCAAGATTTACCACCTATTGCATTAATAACCATATAGTTATCAAATCGTTCTTGACGCAATAAATCTCTGGCTAAATCTGGATCATAGTCATTAAAAGGTAAACCGTCCGTGTCTAGGAAGAAGTTTTGTGTTCTGGTAAGTGGTGAAACATCAACATAGGTGTCTGCAAAGAAATTGGCTGTGGTTCCAAACCACCAGTAGTTTGGGTCTCTATATTCAAAGCCAATTGAGGCCGCTTGTTGCGGTCCTGCTGCTATGCGGTAATTTTTTAAATTGGACGCTCCAAAATTTAATCCCTCAACAAAATCGCTAGAGGTCAAAACTAGATTCGGGTTGTTATCATATGTGAATTGTCCTACAGAAGCCACACCGGTCAGTTTGATGGTGGGTGTAACTTGAGCTTCTATTCCAAATTCCATCCCGACATGACTCTTATCAATACCCTGTAATATTTCTTGAACAAAAGCTGTGCCTTGATCTACCCCGCTAATACCATCGGCAAAGTAAAATGAAATTTCATTGGCATCTTGCATTTGCGTGTAATACCCAGTAAGTCTAGCTTTTACAATGGGAGATCTAAAAATATAACTGGCATCAAAAGACGTAATTTTTTCTTCTGTGATGTCTATTCCTGATTGATCTCCAACAATGGCGTGGTTTTCTCTCGAATTGGTATAGGTGTTTCGAATGGAAGGGGCTTTTGTTAAATACCCCCCATTAATATTAAAAATATGTTTTCCTGAAAATTTATACGTGAATCCTCCTTTTGCTCCGATCCCAGCAAAGGATAATTTTCTTCCTTTGCCAAGTGAATTATCAGCATAAGTTTCTGTTTGATAAAGTCCTTCGCGCTGGTATTGCGTAGCAGTGTAACTTCCAGCGACAAAGAAATCTAATTTATTGTACTTAAATTGAGCTTGAACAAAACTACTCAAAACATTGGCATCAATATTATAATTGTATCGAAAGGTGTCGTCTTCTCCAACGACTTGATTTGGGTTTTGTAAATCGAATTGAACCTGATCAAATGAATCTACATTTAAATATCCGATGTTACTGCCCAACATATCTATTATTTCAGCAAAGTTGTGAGATTTTAAACGCCTATAATTAATAGCAGCGTTCAATGTAACATTGTCATTCAAAGAAGACTCTAAAATAGTATTAGCTGTAAATTGTTGGTCATCACTTCGGTCTTCATACAGGACGTATGCAGCGTAATCGCCATTTATATTATTAGTCAAATTAGCGTCATATATTCGATCCCAATCGATTTGACCACCATTCCTAAAGGCTTGTTCTGATTGATAGGCCCCAGCGTAATCTGGACCATCGTTATCTGCTAAAAAATAACTGGGTAGTTGTTGATAATATGCTGGGCTAGGATTGGCCCCTCCAGCATAATCTAAACGACTGTTCCCAAGTTCTCCAAATTGGTAGGCAACATTGGTGTTCAGGCTGGTATTTTCAGAGATATCCCAATAATGGTTGAGCATGATAATCGGCTCGGCTATTCGTCGAATTCTAGAGTTTCGTTTTTCACCATCGTGCATACCCCAATACTCGTTGTAGGTAATACCTTTTAGATCAAAAACTTCTTGGGTATTGGGAGAGGATTTACCACGTCGATTTGGTGTGTACAACCCAACTAAATTGAGGCTGTGTTTATCATTTAATTTTTTCTCAAAAGAAACAAAAAACGAGTTGGCGTCATAAAATGTCCCATCTTGAAAGCCTTCGTTTCCCCAACGTCTTCCAATGGAAAAGGCGTAAGCCCAACCACCGTCCAATTGGCCAGAGGCATAAGTGGCCATGAGACGATTGGTATAACTTCTGTTTGATGAAGAATAAGTAATTCGACCGCCTGCTCTGTAGCTTGAAGCTCTTAAATTAATATTAGTAGATCCTAGAAGACCCCCAAAATTGTAACTTGAAGGCGCTAATCCCATGCTTAATTCCTGACCTCTTAAAACATCATTCAATCCGCCCCAATTACTCCATTGCGGACGACCGTCAAATAGTTTATTCATTTCAATACCATTCATCAAAACGTTTCCATTCTCAGAATTTAAACCCCGTACTCTAAAGAAAGAGGAGCTAAATTCGAATGCAGCAGCTCTTTGGAAAATATCTTGTGAGGCGGACAAAAGTCCAGAGATATTATCTGCACCACTTGTGTCGTCATTAAGTTCGTCGTCTGTGAGGGTTATGGTAAATAAGTCATTATCAGAATCGTCAAGTTGGATTATAAGATCTGATAGAATCAGTGTTTCACCTTCCTTAACAGTAATTGGATATCGGGCATTTAAATACCCTTCTTTTGAAATGGAAAGCATTTGTTCACCAAGAGGAACACTAGAGGCAAACTCAAATGAACCATCAGAATTTGTCAGTAAGCTTAATGTAGTTCCTTCCAATCTAACCAATACCTCATCAACTGGAGTTAAGGTCTGTAGATCCTTGACAGTACCCTGTATTGCAGTTTGTTGGGCAAACCCATAAAAAACGCTCAAACAGACCAGCCAAAAACTAAGGATGTGTTTTTTCATAAATGATTAATTTTGTTGAGGTAATATTACAAACAAAAATACATTTCTTATTTTAATTTTAATACTTTTGACGTTAATTAATCGTTATTTGTTCTGTTGTTAACATATGAAAAAAAAGTGCTCATTTGTAACCGTTTTAATCTTTGCGTTTTTCCTCTCTTTTACGGGCAATTCTCAAAGCAAACGCCAATTTAAGGTACACACCATTGCATTTTATAATGTGGAGAATTTATTTGACACTATAAATGATCCCAATAAATTTGATGAAGCCAGTCCTATAATGGAACTAAAATCTGGACGAGAAGAAGTCTATGTTAAAAAGGTGCAAAATATGGCTTATGCTATTTCCAAAATTGGAGCTGATCTTTCGAAGAATACGCCTGTCGTAATCGGCTTATCTGAAGTAGAAAATCGGTCTGTTATAGAAGATTTAGCCAACGATCCCGCTCTTGTCTCTAAAAATTACGGCATTATTCATTACGAATCTCCAGACGAACGGGGTATCGATGTTGCCTTAATGTATCAAAAATCATTATTTAAGCCATTAAATTCAAAATCGTTTGAACTCAAACTGAGAGATAGCGATGGTGATAGAGACTATACTAGAGATCAACTTTTGGTCAGTGGATATTTGGACGGCGATCTCATGCATATTATTGTTAATCACTGGCCATCACGTAGTGGCGGTGAGGCTAGAAGTCGATCTAAACGCGAGGAAGCGGCTGCACTTAACAGGCGTATTATAGATTCTTTACAATCTGATGATCCTTATGCTAAAATTTTTACTATGGGTGATTTGAACGACAACCCAAACAACAGCAGTCTGAAAAAAGTTTTGAAAGCTAAGGGTGATAAAAATCGAATTGGATTTAAGGGACTTTACAATCCTATGGAAGGGTTTTTTAAAAAAGGACTAGGATCAAATGCTTATCGAGATTCCTGGAGTTTATTTGATCAGATTATTATAAGTCAACCTTTGTTAGAAGATGATTATTCGTCTTACAGGTTTTTCAAAGCAGGCATTTTTAATGCGCAATTTTTAATCACCAAAAAAGGCCAATTCAAAGGGTATCCTTTCCGTAGTTTTTCTTGGGGCGGTTTTACTAATGGATACAGCGACCACTTCCCGGTTTATGTGCATGTTATAAAAGAAGTAAAATAGTATTCGCTTTTTAGTTTGGCCAAACTTCCCAAGGAATTCGTGATAATATAAGCACTAAAGCAATGGTATAAAAAATAGCCAATAATTTATATTTGGGTGCCGATAAACGTTTCTTTTTATGCTTGGAATAACCAATCGTTATCAAAGCAACTGCCAAAATATTGATCGTTGGGTGTTCAACCAAATACAGCCTGTGAATGGCAGTTTTCATCACTTCTCCGACCCCCAAATCTGACCATAATGAAAAGCGTTCAGAGGTAAAATACAACACCAGGCCTAATAACAATTGTATGTGAGATACAATGAGCGTGAATAAAGCCACTCTAAACATTTTAGGTTCGTATTCTTTCTTTGAGATAACGCCGATTAAAGCCTTAAGTACAGCCAATAACAATACTGCTAAAACAAGGTAGGCCCAATAGGAGTGTACAGTTTTTATCATGATGTATTTATTTACTGCAAAAGTACAAGATTTTTGGGCATAAAAAAACCCTCACAAAAAGTGAGGGTTTTATATTATACATTAAAAGATTTTAGAATCTGTACTGGAAACTAGCATTCCAAGTTGTTCCATTTCCTTTAAAATATCCGTAGGCATCTTTCTGGTTGATGTAATCTCTGTCTAAAGCGTTGTACATATTAGCTCTAAATACAACATCTCTACCACCTAATTGGAAATCGTAAGATAACCCTAGATCTAAGATACCATAGCTATTCAATTGCTCAGCTTCATAAGTTACTCCATCGACACCTGCTTGGATGACGTCTTCTACATCTACAAATCCGTAGAAATCACCAAAGTAGTTAAATGTAGTATATAATGATAAGTTGTCGTTTGCATCCCAATCGATACCAACTCCAAATGAAGACTGTGGCGCTTGACCAACTTTTACAGATGTTAAATCTAAATCTCCCTCAACTTCAATAGCGTTAGTATCGCCGTTGATTAATCTGTATGGTGTAGAATCTTTATACTCCCAGTTTCCAAAAGAACCAAATACGTTCAATGCCAAAGCACGAGCGCCTATTGGGCGGTATTGTAAGTCAAACTCAATACCTGTGTGAATTTGAGTTACATCATTAAAGTTGTAAAACAAATCCTCTTCGTTGGCATTTTCACCACCGTAGAAAGACAAGTAGCGGTTACCCCATTCTGTGCTGTAAGCATCCAAGCTGAAGCGAATGACATCGTTTTGGAAACGATATCCAGCTTCAAAACCAATGATTTCTTCATTTTCAACATCACCGTTATTAACTAGCTCATTGCTGTTTCTAACATTATCAAAAATGTTATCTAAGAATGGTTGTCTAGAATAAATACCGGCATTGGCAAATACTTTATGCTTGCCATCGTTGCTGGTGTATCCAAAACCACCTTTGAGGTTGTATCCAGTTTTGTTAACTTTTTCAGACTGACCTGCTCCAGCCCAAACTGCTCCACCTTCTCTTTGGTATGATTGGTTAGATAAAGCACCCTGCAAGAAAGCAGAAAAATTATCTGTTGCATATTCAGTTTGTGCAAAACCACCAATATAATTGATTGTTTCAGAGTAATCGTAAGCAATACGTTGTCCTGCATCAGCATAGTCGAATAATGCTTTCCACGGGTCTGGATCGTAATCCCCAGTTACAACATAATCGTCGGGGCGTGTAGTGCCATAAGTATCTGCATATCCATTCAAACCAAAATAATCGACAAATTGTCTGAAGTGATCACCAGTGTAAGTTCTACCGTCAAAACCAACGTTGAACGTGAATGGCCCACCGTTGTCAATATTTAAGTTAGATACAATGCCATACCAGTTATGGTTGTTTACAGATGCTCTTCTTAAGTAAGAATCACCGAAGTTTCCATTTCCATTAGCATCTGCATTAGCAATATTTTGTGCTTCAATAGCGTCAAAATCAATTTCATTGGCGTCAGCATAAGGGTTATCAAAGGCTTCATCGTCTCCGTAACGAACACGTCCACGACCCCAGCCGCCTGTTCCACCACCACGACCCCAAGAGGCGTAAAGCACAGTAGAAAGATCCATGTTGTCATTGATATTGAAATCCCAGTTTAAGTTAGCAATTGGCTTGTGGTAGTAGTTACGTCTTTCCGTAAATCGCTTACCATTATAGAACCCACTGTTAGCGTTGTTTTTGTCGCCATAAGTTTCATAAGTATCTAAACTTTTAGAGAAGTTTTGATCGTGCCACTGTGGTGCACCAGTTATTAAGAAGTTAAATGTACTTCTTTCGCTGGCTTTGTAACCTACAGAGAAGAAGTAGTTTTGTCCTTGACCAGCTGTCCCAACTGCATATTTTCTATGTGCTTGCCAGTGATCCAACATGACGGAAAAAGCCCATCCTTTTTCGTTTAATCCAGAATCGTAAGATGCTGTTGTCTTAAAGTAACTATCGTTTCCTGTTAAGAAACGTACAAATCCACCTTCTGTTTTGTTTGTTGTTTTTGATACAATATTGATTGTACCACCAACTGAAGAAATGGCTAATTTAGAAGACCCAAGTCCTCTTTGAATCTGAACAGCATTCGCTACATCTGACATTCCAGACCAGTTTGACCAATACATTCTACCATCTTCCATTCCGTTAATCGGCTGACCGTTAAGAAGGAATGCGGTATTTGACTGTGAAAAACCACGCGTAAAAATCTGACTGTCTCCAAATCCACCCGCTTGGTTAGAAACGTAGATGGATGGTGTGTTTTTTAAAGCTTCTGTAAATTCAACGTTACCTACGGCACGTGCTTGAATCTCAGCAGCTCTAATAGTTGATACTGCAACAGGTGTTTTTCTGTCATCAGCTAAATCGATAACTCCAGAACCAACAATAACAATTTCACTTAATGAATTGTCTGCTTCTAATGAAAGCATTCCTAAATCTGTTGATCCATCAAATGATACTGTTACTGATTTGTAACCTACATAGGAGATTACGACAGAACCACTTGCTGAAGTCGTTTGAATAGAAAACTTACCATCGAAGTCTGTCATTGTTCCGTTTGAAGTACCGGCTTCAACAACATTAGCACCTGAAAGTGGCGCATTTAACTCAGCATCCATTACAGTTCCTGTAACGACACTCTGAGCCATGGCAGGAGATGCGCTAAGCAACAATCCCACAACTAAAAGTAATAACTTTCTCATTTTGTTTTGTTTAATGATAATATATTTTGATGTGACAAAAATACGAATAAATTACTTTTAAAAAAAGTTCTTTCAAATTATTGACATAAACCTAACATTTGAGCCTCAATTTAACTTAAAAGTAACATGGGGCTTATCTGAACGATTTGAAATGCGAAATCAAGTTGGTAGTAGAAGAATCATGAGAGACTGAAGATTGGCCTGAAAATTCATCGAGTATGTTTCCCGCCAATTGTTTTCCTAGTTCTACTCCGAATTGGTCATAACTAAAAATATTCCAAACTACACCTTGAACGAAAATTTTATGCTCGTACATAGCAATGAGTTTGCCTAAGCTTTCAGGCGTAAGTTTGTCGATAAAAATCGTATTGGTAGGGCGGTTCCCTTCAAAAATCTTAAATGGAACTATATTGGCTGGGGTGTTCTCTGACAGTACTCTGGCCTTTGATTTTCCAGCGAGAAGAGCTTCTGTTTGGGCAAAAAAATTGGACATCAACTTGTCTTGATGATCTTTGTTCCCGTGTAATGATTGGGCAAAACCTATAAAATCAGCTGGAATTAATTTTGTCCCTTGGTGAATCAATTGGAAAAAGGCGTGTTGAGAATTGGTTCCTGGTTCACCCCAAACCAAATTTCCGGTTTGATAATTCACGTTTTGGCCAGTTCTATCAATTCCTTTACCATTACTTTCCATGATGGCTTGTTGGAGATAGGTTGCAAATTGATTTAAATATTGCGAGTAGGGAATTATAGCCTCGCTTTCAGCCCCAAAAAAGTTATTGTACCAAATGCTTATGAAGGCCAACAATACTGGTATGTTCTTTTCAACTTTTTCGCTTTTAAAGTGAACATCCATTTTGTGAGCGCCTTTCAGCATCGCGTCAAAGTGATCAAAGCCAACAGCCAGACTGATACTCAGCCCAACAGCACTCCATAATGAAAAACGACCACCTACCCAATCCCACATCGGAAAAATGTTGTTAGCATCAATGCCAAAATCTTTTACCTTTTGAATATTGGTAGAAACAGCAACAAATTGCTTGGCCACATTAGATTGGGAGGTATGTTGTAAAAACCAATTTTTTATGGTTGTGGCATTAGAAAGCGTCTCTTGAGTTGTAAATGTTTTGGATACCACAACAAACAGTGTCGTTTCTGGATTTAATATTTTTAGAATTTCGTTTACATGATCGCCATCAACATTACTTACAAAATGTACGTTCAAATGATTCTTATAAAACGATAAGGCTTCAACAACCATTGACGGCCCTAGATCTGAGCCTCCAATACCAATATTGACTATGTCGGTAAATGATTTCCCCGAATATCCCTTTAGTTGACCTCCTATTACCTTTGCTGTAAATTGTTTAATTTTTTCTTTTACGCTGTAAACGTCTGGTGTGATGTTTTTGCCTTCAAAAAAAACAGCCTCTTGTTCTGGTACGCGAAGTGCCGTGTGAAGCACAGCTCGATTTTCGGTTTGATTTATTTTCTCGCCACCAAAATATTTGGATATGGCATCTTGTAGTTGTATATCTTGAGCAAGATAATCAAATAAGGATAGGGTTTTTTTTGTAATTCGATTTTTTGAAAAATCAACATAAAAATCGTCCCATTTAATGCGCAAGTCATTAGCCCGATTTGGATTGGCTTCAAACCAAGACAACATATGAGTGTCTTTTATGTCTAGAAAATGCTGTTGAAGTTTCTGCCAAGCTTCAGTAGTCGTAGGGTTTTTGGTGTTTAAACTCATGCTTTGTTAAATGTGGTTAGTTTATAGAATCTAAGCGCTGTTTTAGGGGTGCAATATACTCAAGAAATTCGGATTTATAGACTTCCGGAAGGGCTTTAGCATCGGGCAGTTTTTGCCGGAATGGATCGACCTGGCGCCCATTTTTCCAAAATCGATAACAAACGTGTGGACCACTGGTGTTGCCAGTCATTCCTACTTTCCCAATTTCATCGCCTTGTTTAACAAAATCGCCAACATTGACTAATCGCTTACTCATGTGAAGATATTGTGTGGTGTAGGTTGCATTGTGCCTAATTTTAACGTATTTCCCATTCCCACCACGACGTGTTGATTCAACAACTGTTCCACTGGCCGTTGCCAAAATAGGCGTTCCTACGGGTGCTGCAAAGTCGGTCCCTTTGTGGGGACGAACTCTGTTTCCGTATAGTGCAATACGGCGATTGAGATTGTATCTTGAGGATATTCGACTAAACTTAACTGGGCTTTTTAAAAATGCTTTTTGTAAACTTTTGCCATTGTTGTCATAATAGTCGGTGCTTGTTTTAGACTCTGGGGTAATGTAGTTAAATGCATATATGGGTTCGCCTTTATGCTCAAAAAAGGCAGCGTCTATGCTTTCTATTCCGGCATAAATACTGTCTTCAACAAAACGTTGCTTGTAAATGACTTTAAAATTATCCCCTTTCTGTAGCCTGAAAAAGTCAATAGTCCATGCATAAATATCGTCGGACATGTCGTATATAAGCTGTATTGGTAGCCCTTGTTCTTCCATAGTTTCTGACAGGGTGTTTTCTATAATGCCAAAGGCTTCTTTTTCAACAATTTTTATAGGTTTTCTCTCTTTGTAAGCTATAATTGAATCGCAAAATTCAATGACAATAAATTCAATTTTATTGGGTTGATATATAAAACTCAGTGGCTGATGGGTTTCATCCTTGCTACATAATAGCGTGTAGGGTTTGCCAGCTCGCAACTGGCGAATATCGAAAGTATCTTTCGTAGAATTGACAATGTTGTAAATCTTTGAGTAATCGACATTGTAACGAGATAATATTTCACCAAAATTTTCACCACTTCTGATGGTGTCTTGTATAACATGATAATTATTGAAATTGTAGCCAAACTTGACTTTCTCTATGACCTTATTTGAATCTAAGGGCTCTTTGTTTTTTGATGAGCAACTTGTTGTCAAAATAACAGCAGAAACAAAAATGACTGCTATTTTTTTGGCACTAAAATTATTGAATTTTAATGTTTGCACTAGTTTATATTTTTTCCCCAATTTTCGATTTCTTTGGTGGTCCAAAGTTCAGGAAAAAAAATTCTTTTTTGGTACTTTGGGTGCATATATTTTTGCCAATCGCTTCCTCCTGTGGCTTCACCATCGCCTGAGGTTGCTAAGATATAATGTCTTGCTGCGTTGAGGTGTGCCATGACCCATGTGATGTTGACAGAGTAGTCGTAATGGCGCATAGCTGAAATGAGGGCTTTATTATTCTGATCTTGATCGGAAAGTTCCTTGAAACGTGACCACAAATTTTTGGTGTTATACACTTTCATAAATGTTATGAATTCCTCTTTGTAGCGGTTTTCAAAATTTTTCAACAAAATTGATTTTTTTCCAGTTTTATAATCTTTCCCTGCAGCCTGCCAATACAAATGCTCGAAGGCATGTTCAAAGGGTGTATCGCGATCAATATTGTCTCTGTAACGTGCATCTATCAAATTAATAAGCTCTGTTGAGGCAAACTCAATTTTGCGATATTGAGCACTTTGAAATCCACTGGCCGGGGTAAGTGTGTGTCTGAATTTGTTGTATTGTTCCACATCCATTCCATCTTTCATAATGTCAAATGAAGAGGTTAGCATGTCAAAATATCTGGTTACTCGCCTCAGTTTTTCTGTGAAGAAATTGACTTTCAAAATGGTTTCTTGCGCCACTTGTTGCAACTCCCAAAGAATCATTTTAAAAATCAGTTCATTAATTTGATGGTAGCCAATAAACACCATTTCATCTGGTAAATTGGTCCGCTGAATTTGCAAATTTAATAGGGCGTCTGTATGAATATAGTCCCAATAGTTTATTGTTTTACCATGCAAAAGGCCTTCAAGGTAGGTGTTTTTGTCTTGATCTATTGCATTGTACTTCTCTTCTAATGAATTAAGCAGCTTTTGGGTTTTTTTCATTTTTTCATTTTTTTGTTTTCCCCTTTGTTTGTTTTAGAAATTAAAATTGAATTTCAAATGGATGTTTTAATCCTCTAAACGCGACTAAATCGGCGCGTAATGAGCCTACTCTCAAATCGGCTTTAATTTTTAAAGGAATTTTATTTTCATCTTCACTGATCCAAAGGGTAACACTCTCTTCTTCATGGAACACACGACCCGCCAATACATACGGTCTAAATTTTAATGTTTCTACTGTTCCAAATTTTGTGTCAATAGATTCACGACCTAAAAACTTAAGCCTAAATTCGAAAATTTCTCCATCAAAGAACATATTTAGCTTGACTATATCTCCTTTCTGAATCGATTTCGTGTCATAATTGTCTCTCAAGAAATAGTAGGCCGAAATAATATCTTGAATGTTAGATTGAATAGGGACAATGGTTTTGGTTTTTTTCTTGCGGTCATCAATCCTAGCCATCTTACTGGAGTAATCAAATTCAATAACTTTGTCTTTAGTATAACCCCCCTCATAGATGTCGCGGATAAATTTATAAGGACGCTTTGTTGTTTTGTCAAAATAGCTTTCATATCGGTCCTCAAC
The DNA here is from genome assembly GCA_049889395.1 of Flavobacteriaceae bacterium. Lineage (GTDB taxonomy): Bacteria > Bacteroidota > Bacteroidia > Flavobacteriales > Flavobacteriaceae > UBA3537. Next base: position 78,353 of record JBMHDM010000008.1, on the reverse strand, counting down.
TTTAAAAAACCATTTAATAGCTCCCGTGGTCCACCCTTTACCCACGACGTGGTAGGTTGATTTATCATTATAAATTGCTTCGTTGACCTTTAAAGTTGCATTACCGGCTTTAACCCACCCACTATAGCTTAATTTAAATTTTAGCCACTCTCCAGCTTGAAACGAAGATTCATTTTGACTCTGAACAATATTCAGTGTTGTGAAGATATGCAGTATGACTAAAATTTTATTCATCTCGAATAAATTTATTTCATGTAAAGAGTTATCTACAAAATTGCAATTATTATTCCATTGTTAAAAAAACATCGAATGAAATTTATTGTTTTAAAATCACAAGGTTCCTCTGTTGGCTTGTTCTCGCTCAATGGATTCAAAAAGTGCCTTGAAATTTCCTGCTCCAAAGCCTTTAGCGCCCATGCGTTGTATGATTTCAAAAAATAATGTTGGGCGATCCTCTACAGGTTTGGTGAAAATTTGCAATAAATACCCCTCCTCATCAGCATCAACAAGTATGGATAGTTCTTGTAAGGCGGAAATATCTTCTTTCATAATTGTCATATGCTCACCCAGACGCTTGGGGATGGCATCATAATAGGCCTGTGGAGGGGGCGGTAGAAATTCTACACCGTTAGCACGCAGTTGTTTAACGGTAGAGATAATATCATCGGTGGCAACGGCCAAATGCTGTACGCCACAATCTTCATAAAAATCTAAATATTCTTCTATTTGAGATCGTTTGGCTGCCTTGGCTGGTTCATTGATAGGGAATTTAATTCTGCCATTGCCATTACTCATAACTTTACTCATTAAGGCCGAATATTCGGTATGAATTTGTTTATCATCAAAAGATAAAAAATTTACAAATCCCATAACTTTTTCATACCAATTTACCCATTTATCCATTTCACCCCAACCAACATTTCCTACCATATGATCGATAAATTTGAGTCCAGCGTTTGGTGGGTTATAATCGGATTCCCAGCGAACATATCCAGGTAAAAATACGCCTTTATAATTTTTCCTTTCAACAAATACATGAACGGTTTCTCCGTAGGTGTAAATCCCTGATGTAACGACTTCGCCATTTTCATCTCTATGGATGCGGGGTTCAAAATACGGTTTTGCACCTCGTTTTGCGGTTTCCTGAAAAGCCTTGTGGGCATCATCGACCCAAAGTGCTATGACTTTAACCCCATCACCATGTTTTCTTAGATGATCATTTATAGGGGATTGACTATTTAGCGGAGTAGTCAGAACCAATCTAATTTTACCTTGTTTTAGAACATAACTTACTTCGCCTTTAGATCCTGTTTCTAACCCTTTGTAAGCAAGTGATTGAAATCCGAATGCCGTTTTATAGAAATGGGCTGCCTGTTTGGCATTTCCGACATAAAATTCTACAAAATCGGTTCCCAAAAGTGGTAAAAAATCTTGGGCGCCGTCGAATATTTTCTCTAGACCATAATCTACAGATTTTAATGTTTTACGCATAACTATTGTTTTAAAGATTTAAGATTCTAACCAAGACTTATGATAGTCATCGTTAGAAATTTTTAGGGCTTCATCTGTAATTTGAAGCGGTTTAAATGTATCGACCATAACGGCTAACTCGCAGGTTTCTTTTTGTCCAATGCTGCGTTCCATGGCGCCAGGATGTGGCCCATGAGGAATTCCAGCTGGATGTAATGAAATATGTCCTGGTTCGATGTCATTTCGACTCATAAAATCGCCGTCAACATAATATAACACTTCGTCGCTATCGATATTGCTGTGATTGTATGGCGCAGGTATGGATTCTGGATGGTAGTCATATAATCTTGGCACAAAACTACAAACCACGAAAGCACTGGTCTCAAAAGTTTGATGAACTGGAGGTGGTTGATGAATTCGTCCGGTTATTGGTTCAAAATCATGAATGGATAAAGCATAAGGATAGTTATAACCGTCGTAACCAACAACATCGAAAGGATGTGAGGCATAAACCATTTCTATGATTTCATTTTGTTTTTTGACTTTAATGGTGAAATCACCTATTTCGTTATGGGTCTCTAGCGTCTGTGGACGCCTAATGTCGCGCTCACAAAATGGCGCATGTTCTAGCAATTGACCGAACCAGTTGCGATAACGTTTTGGGGTGTATATTGGACTGTAAGATTCTACAATAAAAAGTCGATTGTCTTCTGTGTCAAATTCAATTTGATAAATGATTCCTCGCGGTACCAACAAATAGTCTCCGTATTTGAAATCAAGATTCCCAAATAGGGTTCGTAACTTTCCACTGCCTTTGTGAATAAAAATAAGTTCATCGGCATCGGCGTTTTTATAAAAATAGTTTGTCAGTGATAATGTTGGTGCCGCTAAAATAATGTTACAATCCGAATTGGTTAGCATGACTTTACGACTATCCAAATAGTCTTTCTCTTTGGGAATGTTAAACCCGCGTAATTTATAGGATTGAATATTATTGTGTTTGACAATTTTTGGAGCGATACTGTATTGTTTGCCAATGGATTTTACTTGTGTAGGGCGATGTTCGTGATAGGAATTGGTTGCCATACCGTCAAATCCAATGGTCCCAAATAGTTGTTCATAGTAGAATGTTCCATCGGGTTTTTTAAATTGGATATGCCTTTTGTGGGGTATTGTCCCTAATTTGTGATAAAATGGCATTACTGATAAATTTAACGTTAAACAAAATAAGCTATTAAGTAAATTGGTTCATGCAGGGCGCATGATGGCGCTTATTCAGGATTTCTCTTGATCAGAAAATGGAGTAACAATAAAAGATCTTTCCAGTAAAGGGTCATACACAAATGTAGTAAAAATATGTATTACTTTAGAACCAATATCCTAAATTGACTAAAAACTCGCCATACTTATTGTCTAATGACCAATGGTATTTAACCTCAATAGGACCAAAAATAGTTTCCAAACCATAACCCAAAGCCAAGCCGCTATAACTCGCCAATGACAACCATTCTTTGGTTAAAAAAATATCGTCCCCAATATTTGCTACATTCCCCGAAAAATTAATATGATGGCGTTTATATATTTCGTAATCAGCTGTAAAATAAGCTTTTACAAAACTATCGCCAGAAATTCCAAAAAAATCGTAGCCATAGAAAGATCGATTATTATTGGTGTGGTTATGAGCATATCCACCAAGCCCAAAATTTAAGCTAGAGACCTTGTCGTAACCAACTCTGAAGCCTCCTTCTGTTCCTATCAGTACTGATAACTGGTCGGTTACGGAAAAAGCTTTTGCTATGTTGGCTTTGAGAATTGAAAATTGAGAAAAATTATCATACTCAGATGCTGTTAGATATAAATCGGCATGTCCCTCGAAAAGAAATCCGCAAGTTGGAAAAAAGATATCGTCCAATGTGTCAAACTTCATGGAAGCATTTAAACTAAAAAAATTACTCTCTTCAATGTGATAGGTGTCGCTTTGAAATAAACTCGCAAAAACAGGGTTCTGAACATAGACTCTTAATTGCTTATATGAGGCCCCTATTTTAAATGAAAAATCTTTTTTAATAAGGGTTTCAACAAAAAAAGTTGTCGTAAAATCAGAGATCGTTGTAGCCATTCTATCCTCCGAATTAAGCGGGATAGAAGGATCGAAGATTACGGGGCTGATATCGTATCTAAATCGTTTATAATTTGAGTTCAATCCAATACTCCAATAGTACCCTTTATCGATATAGTAATCAAAATTGAATCGTGAGTTATCTCCAAAAATTAAATCTAAAGATAATATGTCATTTTTGAGCAGTAATTGCTTTTGGGTTAAATTGACCAATATTGCGCTCTTGAGAAGCTTGTCATAATGCAATCCTAATTTTAGAAAACTTGTAATTTCAGATTCTCTTATGGTTCCAAAAAGGTCAAACCCTTCGGCTTTATTTGGCTTAAAATTATACCTAAAACTATCAAAATTGTTGGTCGCCAAAACGTTATTTACGCCATCATTAAATTGTTCAAAACTAACGGTTTCGCCTTCTCTAAATCTTAACTTCCCAACCACATATGAATCCGTGTATTTTTGATTCCCAGTAACATGGATTTGATTAATTTTTATACTGTCCATAGATTTCATTGAGCGGTTTGTTTTTTTAGACTCTTGATTTTTGGCTAAACTATTAAGCTGATCTAAATAGGGCTTAATTGAAGCTTGTCCTCTATCAATAATCGTAGAACCTCTGTTGAAGGATATTACCGAAAATCCTTCGACATTGGGCTGAAGGTAGAGATCTGTAAGTTTGGCTTTTTGTTCCATGGACTCAACCGTTCTGAAACTATTGATTTGAGTTAAAATATTGGCTACTGATTGGATTTCATCGCGGGTCAAAAGATCCTCTTGAACATTTACACCAATGATGTAATCTAACTGTTTTGATTTTAACACTTCAATGGGGTAATTATCTACGATACCACCGTCCATCAAAAGATTCCCATTATACTCAATCGGCTGAAAAAGAGTTGGCAAAGCACTACTAATTGACAAAGCTTGCGCCAAGTTACCGTTCTCCAAAATAACTCTTTTACCAGTTTCCATATTGGTGGCCACACAATAAAATGGAATAGGTAAATTTTTAAAATCAATATTTTGAGCCTCAATGGTAAGTTTGGTCAGGAGATTATAAACATTTTGACCTCGTGAAATGGAGGACGGTAATTGAATTTTAAAATCTCTAATGGGCAATGATGCTGCGTATTTTTCAGCGTTCTTTCTTTCTTGAAATGTTTTAGAGGGACGTGGCACTTTATCTCCTAATAATACATCAAAATCTAATCCTCTAAAAATGGAGTCCAATTGTTGAGCACTGTAGCCATAAGCATACAATCCACCAACGACAGCTCCCATGCTGGTGCCACCAATATAATCGACACGAAGCCCTAGGCTATCAATGGTTTTCAAGACGCCAATATGAGCCAGCCCTTTGGCGCCTCCTCCACTCAAGACGAGTCCAATTTTAGGGTTTTCAGGAATTGAATCTTGAGCAGTACTTAGGATACTGAATGCGAATGCGAGGATTAAAAATTTGGGGTTAATTGTCATTGTTTTTTTGATAAAAATTAAAAATTTTAAGGGCTTTGGAAGGGCCTACCACATCCTCAAGTTCGTCCAATTTGGCAAATGAAATTCGTTGAGCAGATTTGAAAAATTTCAATAACTGAATCAAAGTTTTATCTCCAATGCCAGGGATTGACTCTAGTTCTGATTGTAAGGCTGATTTACTGCGACGATTACGGTGGTGTTCAATCCCAAACCGGTGTGCCTCATTGCGCAATTGCTGAATGATTTTCAAAGTTTCACTTTTTTTGTCCAAGTATAACGGAACTGGATCGTTGGGGTAGAATAGTTCCTCCAAGCGTTTTGCAATACCCAAAATGGCTATGGTTCCTCGAAGTCCCAATTCGTCCAAGCTTTTTAAGGCGGCCGACAGTTGGCCCTTGCCACCATCAATGACTATCAGTTGCGGGAGAGGCTGATTTTCATCTAATAGACGCTTATAACGCCTGTAAACGACTTCGGTCATAGAGGCAAAATCGTCTGGACCCTCCACTGTTTTGATGTTAAAATGACGATAGTCTTTTTTACTAGGTTTACCGTTTTTAAATACTACACAAGCGGCAACAGGATGCGTCCCTTGAATATTGGAGTTATCAAAACATTCAATGTGGGTCGGTTCTTGATTTAATCTAAGATCAGATTTCATTTGAGACATAATGCGTTTAACATGTCGATCTGGATCGGTAATTTTAACTTGCTTAAGTTGCTCCAATCGGTAATACTTTGCGTTACGACGCGAAAGATCTAGTAAATGTTTTTTATCTCCAGCCTTTGGAACGGTTATTGTCAAATCTTGTCCTAAATCAATTTCAAAAGGCACATAAATTTCTTTAGATTGAAGATTAAATCTTTGGCGCAATTCGGTTATGGCCAAAACTAAAAGATCTGTGTCCAGCTCCTGTAGTTTCTTTTTGAGTTCAAGAGTATGTGCGCGTATTATAGCGCCATGAGCGACTTGCAAAAAATTGATATAGGCATAGCTTTCATCACTTACAATGCTAAACACCCCAACGTTGTTAATTTTTGGATTAACTACCGTCGATTTGGCTTGATAATTTTCCAAAATACTAATTTTTTCTTTCAACAATTGGGCTTCTTCAAATTGTAAATTACCAGCCAGTTGTTTCATTTGAGTTTTAAAAATTGATAGCGAGGTTTTGAAATTTCCCCTCAAAATGTCTCTCACTGAAGCAATGTTGTTGAGATAATCTTGTTCCGATTCTTTGTCTTCACAAGCCCCTTTACAATTTCCCAAATGATACTCCAAACAGACTTTATACCTATTGGCTTGGATTTTATGGTCTGATAAATCATACTTGCAAGTCCGTAATGAAAATAATCCTTTGATTAGATCCAACAATGTATAAACTGTTTTGATGTTGGTGTAAGGTCCAAAATATTCCGAGCCATCCTTAATCACACGTCGCGTTGAAAACACTCTAGGAAAACGTTCATTCTTTATACAAATCCACGGATACGATTTATCATCTTTGAGTAAAACATTATAACGCGGCTTATATTTTTTAATTAGGTTATTTTCCAACAAAAGAGCGTCTGTTTCAGAATTCACAACTATGTGTTTGATTTCAGAAATTTTCTTAACCAACACATTGGTTTTTCCATAATCGTGAACTTTGTTAAAATATGATTTAACCCGTTTTTTTAAATTTTTAGCTTTTCCAATGTAAATAATGGTGCCCTTGGCATCAAAAAACTGATATACTCCAGGCGTATCAGGAAGGGTTTTTAATTGTATTTCAACATTAGTGTTAGCCATCATTCCAAAGGTATACTAATTCCAATGATTGTAAAAATTCGAACTACTTTTTTAGTATCTTGGCTCATAATATTCATTATAAAGAATATGAACATTGTCATTTTATCGCGTAATAAAAATTTGTATTCGACCAAAAGACTGGTAGAGGAGGCCGAAAATAGAGGGCATGATGTTGAAGTGGTTGATCCATTAAATTGTGACTTAATCATTGAAAAAGAAAAACCCACAATTTATTACAAAGGAAAATATTTAAACTACGTAGATGCCATTATACCCCGCATTGGTGCATCGGTAACTTTTTATGGTTGTGCGGTAGTCCGACAATTTGAAATGATGAATGTTTTTTCGACTGTATCCTCTGAGGCAATTATTCGGTCGCGAGACAAACTTCGTAGTTTTCAGCGTTTATCCAAAGGTGGAATTGATATGCCAAAAACCGTTTTTACCAATTACTCAAAAGACGTTGAAGAGGTAATTTCATTGGTAGGTGGGACACCCGTTGTGATTAAATTATTGGAAGGAACTCAAGGATTAGGCGTTGTTTTGGCCGAAACTAAAAATGCAGCCGAATCCGTGTTAGAAGCTTTTAATGGACTACAAGCTAGGGCTTTAGTTCAAGAATACATTGCAGAAGCTAAAGGGGTAGATATTCGTGCCTTCATAGTAGATGGACAAGTTATTGGCGCTATGAAAAGACGCGGAAAACCTGGTGAATTTCGATCCAATTTGCATCGTGGTGGCTCACATGAATACTACCGCATGACAGAGCCAGAACTCAAGCTTGCCATAAAATCGGCTAGACAATTAAAATTGCCTATATGCGGTGTCGATATATTACAGTCTGACCGTGGCCCCCTTATCATGGAAATCAATTCTACACCCGGTTTGGAGGGTATTGAAGGGGCGTCTAAAAAAAATATAGCCAAAGCCATTATTACCTTTATTGAAAGAAATAGACGCTAATGAATCACCATAATTCAATGTTACACATTCTTGGTGAAGATATTGCCGCAGGAGAATCGCGGGAAATTAATTTTCATGTGGCCAAGCTCCATACCCGAACAAGAGTTGATGTCCCTGTCATTATTAATCGATCCAAAAAACCCGGTCCCATAGTGTTATTTACTGCTGGGATTCACGGCGATGAGGTTAATGGCGTTGAAATTGTGCGTCAACTAATTTCAAAAGGAATAAATAAGCCCAAAATAGGAACCATTATTTGTATTCCTGTTATAAATATTTTTGGATTTGTCAATCAAATGCGAGAACTTCCAGATGGCAGGGATTTAAATCGTGTATTCCCAGGCTCGTCAAGTGGCTCTTTGGCCAGTCAAGTGGCCCATAAATTAATGCATGAAATTGTACCGCAAGTCCATTTTATTGTAGATCATCATACGGGGGGTGCTGGCCGTTTCAATGCACCCCAAGTAAGAATTGCTAAGGGGAATGATCAACTCAAAGAATGGGGTAAGGCCTATGGTGCTCCCTTTGTCGTTTATGCCAAAACAATTCCTAAATCATTCCGAAGTGCTTGTGATAAAATCGATATTCCATTACTGTTATTTGAGGGGGGGAAATCAAATTATATCGATACTCAAGTAACAAATACTGGGGTAAATGGCGCTAAACGTATTTTGAGTCACCTTGGAATGTTACGGTCCAACTTTAAAGTTTCCTCACCCAAAAAAGATATTGTTTTTATAGAAGATAGCAAATGGATCAGAGCTAAGGCCTCGGGGCTATTTAAGGTCTCTGTGAAATTAAACTCAAAAGTAGAAAAAGGTGCCATTTTGGGTTACATCACCGATGCTTATGGAAAATTTAATCAATCTGTAAAAAGCGATTGTGAGGGCTACATCATTAATATCAACGAAGATCCCATCGTATATAAAGGCGATGCCCTATTTCGACTCTCAACAAACTACAGTTTATGACAAAAAAAGAATTACGACTAGCCTACAAGCAAAAACGAAATATGCTAGGTGAAAGTGCTATTGCAGATGCGAGTCTGCAGCTCGCAAATCAAGTTTTAAAGCTTCCGATTTGGAAGGCCTCTCTTTTTCATGTTTTCTTAACCATCGAACATTTGAAAGAGATAGATACCCAACCGCTAATTAGTATTTTGTTCGGCAAAGACAAGCAGGTCATAATCCCCAAAAGCGATATTTCTTCTCTTGAAATGACGCATTATTTACTTCTCGACAATACAGTAATCAAGCCTAATATCTGGAATATTCCTGAACCGTTAGACGGTATTCAAATTGAAGCGCAAAAGATCGAAGTTGTTTTTATTCCCCTACTAGCATACGACAAAGAAGGACAGCGCGTTGGATATGGAAAGGGGTTCTATGATGGATTCTTAAAACAATGCCCAAATGCTATAAAAATTGGACTGTCGTTTTTTGATCCTGAAGAACGTATTGATGATATTCAACCTAATGATGTGGCCTTAGATTATTGTGTAACGCCGAATCATATTTTTGAATTTTAAAAACTGCTTTTGTAGGATTCCTATTTCTGCATGTTTTTGGCCTCAATACTTAGAGTCGCATGAGGTACCAATTCTAATCGTTTTTTATTGATCAATTTACCCGTTACTCGACAAACGCCATAAGTTTTATTTTGGATTCTAATTAAGGCATTTTTCAAATCTCTAATAAATTTTTCCTGTCGAATAGCCAATTGTGCATTGGACTCTTTACTCATCACCTGACTGCCCTCATCGAAGGCTTTAAAAGTAGGTGAAGTATCCTCTGTCCCGTTGTTTAGGTCGTTCATATAGGCGCTTTTTATCAGTTCCAAATCGTGTTGGGCCTTTTCTATTTTTTTTAAAATTAATTCTTTGAATGCCTCAAGATCTTTATCGGAATATTTATTTGGTGTTTCCATAGACTTTAAGTTTTAAGATGTTGTTGTATAAATAATTTTGTAGAAATGTCATCAAATGCTATTTCTACACCTTCATCAAGTTGGTTGGTTTCCTTTAATGAATGGGTTAATGTTTCTTGTTTAATATAATCTAAGTTATTTTTAATGGCACGTTGCATCTTTTGGTTATGAAGCAAATATACGTCGATTGTATCTGTAACTTCAAATCCTGAATCTTTTCTTAAATTTTGAATACGATTGACTAGCTCTCTAGCAATCCCTTCTTCTCGCAATGAATCCGTAATCGTGACGTCTAGAGCCACGGTCAGAGACCCTTGATTGGCCACAAGCCACCCTTCAATATCTTGAGAAGAAATCTCAACATCAGTTTGTTCCAAAATAATACTTTTCCCATTAACTTCAATACTTAATTGGCCATTTTTCTCAAAAGTTTGTATCTCATTAGAACTTAAGCATTGAATGGCTGAAGCGACCTGCTTCATATCCTTCCCGAATCTTGGTCCTAAAATCTTAAAGTTCGGTTTGATTTGTTTAACCAAAATGTCTGAAGCATCTTCTAAAAGCTCGATATCTTTAACGTTCACCTCGTGTTTGATCAGATCTGAAACAGCCAAAATTTCTTCCTTTTCTAAAGCAGAACGCACTGGAATCATTATTTTCTGAAGCGGCTGTCTAACCTTAATCTTTTCTTTTGCTCTAAGCGACAAAACCAATGATGAAATCTGTCTTGCCAAAGTCATTTTTCGCTCCAATGTTTTATCTATAAGTTCTATGTTTGAAGTAGGAAAATCGGACAAATGAACACTAGAATGACTTTCTATGGCTGTATTTTTATTTAAATCTAAATACAGGCGATCCATGAAAAACGGTGCAATGGGTGCCCCCAATTTTGAAAGAGTTATCATGCATGAAAACAACGTTTGATAGGCCGAAATTTTATCCATTTCATAATCCCCTTTCCAAAATCGTCTGCGGCTCAAACGAACATACCAATTACTCAACAACTCTTGTGTAAAGTTAGAAATTTCACGAGCAGCTTTTGTTGGCTCATAATTGGCGTAATACTCATCTACTTTCTGAATGAGAGTGTTGAGCTCTGACAAAATCCAACGGTCAATTTCAGGACGATGCTCATGAGTTATTGGAGCTTCCGAATACTTAAATCCGTCTATATTAGCATATAGCGTGAAGAAAGCATAGGTGTTGTAGAGTGTTCCAAAAAACTTGCGTTTAACCTCATCAATTCCATCTAGGTCAAACTTTAAATTGTCCCATGGATTCGCATTGCTTATCATATACCAGCGGGTAGCATCTGGACCATAAGTTGCTAAGGTTTCGAAAGGATCTGTAGCATTGCCCAGGCGTTTGGACATTTTTTGACCATTTTTATCTAAGACTAATCCATTGGACACGACATTTTTGTACGCAACAGTGTCAAAAACCATGGTGCTAATAGCGTGCAAAGTATAAAACCAACCACGTGTCTGATCGACACCCTCGGCGATAAAATCGGCTGGAAAAGCCAGATTCTGGTCAATCAGTGCTTTATTTTCAAAAGGATAATGCCACTGCGCATAAGGCATACTTCCAGAATCAAACCAAACGTCAATCAAATCCGATTCTCTGTACATGGGTGTTCCTGATTTGGAACAAAGCACGATCGTATCGACAATATTTTTGTGAAGGTCTATTTTGGAATAGTTATGTATTGAATAATCTCCGACGACAAAATCCTCAAAAATATCTTTTGACATAAATCCAGCATCAACGGATTTGGCCATCTCTAATTTCAATTCTTCAACAGAACCTATGCAAATTTCTTCTTTACCGTCCTCAGTTCTCCATATGGGTAGAGGGATGCCCCAATATCTTGAGCGCGATAGGTTCCAATCGTTGGCGTTGGAGAGCCAGTTTCCAAAACGTCCCTCTCCAGTGCTTTTGGGTTTCCAATTAATGGTTTGGTTTAAGTCCACCAATCTTTCTTTGACATCGGTTATTTTGATAAACCAAGAGTCTAATGGATAATATAAAATGGGCTTATCTGTGCGCCAACAATTTGGATAACTGTGTTTGTACTTTTCGACTTTAAAAGCCTTGTTCTCAATTTTGAGTTTGATGGCAAGCTCAATGTCTACAGATTTTTCAGGTGCTTGACCCTCGGAGTAGTATTCATTTTTGACGTATTGTCCTGCAAAATCTGACACTTCTTGTCGAAATCGACCTTGCAAATCGACCAATGGAACGAGGTTTCCGTTATCGTCCTTGACCAACAATGGAGGAACTTCTGGTGTGGCTTGTTTAGCGGCAATAGCATCGTCTGCTCCAAAAGTGGGTGCGGTATGTACAATTCCTGTCCCATCTTCAGTGGTTACAAAATCTCCTGCAATTACTCGAAATGCATTTTCTGGATTATCGTAAGGCAATGCATAGTTCAGGAGCTGCTCATAGGTTGAGCCTACAAGTTCAGATCCTGTTATTGTTTGACAAATGAAATAGGGTATTTTTTTATCACTATCTTGGAATGACTCAAGGGCTTCAATAGAGTCAGCCTGAGTATATTTCCCTGTAAATTGCTTTGATACAAGGGCTTTAGCCAAAACCACGTTGATGGGTTTGAAGGTGTATTGATTAAAGGTTTTAACCAATACATATTCAATTTTTGGACCTACTGTCAATGCCGTATTGCTCGGTAAAGTCCACGGCGTGGTTGTCCATGCTAAAAAATATGTTGTACCTTCAGTTTGTAATACTTTGGGTAAAGTTGCTTGGTGTGCTTTAAATTGCGCAACTACTGTTGTATCCGTAACATCTTGATACGTTCCAGGTTGATTTAGTTCATGAGAACTTAAACCGGTACCAGCTTTTGGAGAATAGGGTTGAATCGTGTAGCCTTTGTACAATAGATTTTTATTGTAAATTTCTTTGAGTAACCACCATACGCTTTCCATATATTTTGGATCGTAAGTAATGTATGGGTCATCCATATTGACCCAATATCCCATTTTTTGTGTCAGGTCGTTCCATACATCTGTGTATCGCATGACTGCTTTTCGACAAGCGGCATTGTAATCTTCAACTGATATGGTTCTTCCAATATCTTCTTTTGTGATTCCTAATTCTTTCTCAACACCAAGTTCAATCGGTAGTCCGTGGGTATCCCACCCAGCCTTTCGTTTGACCTGGAAACCTTTCATAGTTTTATATCTAGGAAAGATATCTTTTATGGCTCTTGCTAAAACGTGGTGTACACCTGGAAGTCCATTGGCAGATGGTGGCCCTTCGAAAAAAACATACGGCGGATTTCCTTCTCTAGAGCTGATGCTTCGTTCAAAGATTTCGTGTTGGTTCCAGTATGCCAATAGGTCATTGGCTAACTTTGGCAAATCTAATCCTTTATATTCTGGAAATACAGCATTCATTATCACTAAATTAAGGGGCAAAATTACTAAATTTTAGTCAATTTTACTCTTAGTAGTGAGTTTTTACTTGGGGACATCAATTATGGTGTTGGTCATAGGAAGTAAAACATCAGTCCCACTTTTAAAGCTTTCATGTCTATATGATTTTGCTGCCATTCAACGCCCTCAAAAAGTGGAGATAAACCGTAATACAAATAAGCATTCCAGTTGTTATATCCAGCACTCAAGGTTAGTCCAAAAAGCCACTGTTTCAGAGATATGTTTTTTGTTGTTACTGATTGTGAAGAGGACTCAAAAAAAGCTTTAGAAGATAAAATGTAACTGGCTTTTAACCCGGCATAAATTCTCCAAAACTTATACCTTGCAGCGGTTGATGTGCGCCATCGAAATTCAAAAGGAATGTCTATGCTTTGATAAGAGAATCTATTTTTTTGAAAAGCACTATTGGGTAAAAATTCATATTCAAAATTTCCAGCCTCGCTGGTCGAAATTTTTAGGTTTTGGCTATAACTGTTTATGGAATATCCAAGCCCAAGGCCAAATGCAACATTCCGGTTGGTGTTTATGGGAAAGTCTCGAATAATTCCAATATTAAATCCGGGGGAAAACCCAGTTTGTGATAGCTGATCGGGGGCATTTGTAAGGGCATTATAGGTTACACCAAAATAAAGTTGATCTTCTCTATATTTTGTATCGAAATCAATAAATATGTCGTCTTGTGACATCACAAGAAATGGAATCAATGCAAGACTTAATACAACTATATTTTTTTTCATTTCATTAAAGATAATTTTTTTTAAACAAAAAAGGCATTCTAATTAGAATGCCTTTTATATTGTGTAGAACATTGAGTTAATTCATATTTGTTTCAACATCCCCTATACCTGTCGTGTAATTAATTTTTAAAGCATTAACTTTTCTAAGCTCTTGCTTAACATCTCCTACAATTCCCATGTTGGCTTCTCTGTCTACTTTTAGAGCAACCGTCAAATAGGGAATCAACTCCTCTCTTAAGGCAGATCTTTCTGCGCTAATGAAAGCACTAACTTCTGTTAATGAGGCAAATTGATCGTTTAGTTGAATTCTGGCTTCAGTTCCAAAATTCTCATAACCAGAGCTGGGCTTCCCCATGTATATAAAGCTAACGGGGTTTTTCTTGTCTAGTTTTTCAACTTGGTTCGCAACTGGAAGCGAATTTTGAATTTTTAGCGAGTTTTCTCTCATAACGGTAGCTACCATAAAAAAGAATAACAACATGAATACAATATCTGGTAAGGATGCTGTGGATATGGCTGGTAATCCGCCGTTTTTTTTCTTTTTAAATTTTGACATTTGAATGTTCTTAAAGTGTTGAGATTATTGAACTTCTGAAAGTTTTTGAGGAAACTCTAGCTTAATTTGATCTATAACCGCTTTGAGTTTCTCTTTGTTCCCGATGAATCGTGCGTCTTTATAATTCTTTTGCATATCTACAAAATTCATATTTCTGAAACCTTGACTAGGCCCTAGTTCCAATGCGCGCCGATTCCGGAGAATATTGTAAGCCGCTACTAATTCATTTTGTACTGAAATATAGGCCGCATAAGAAGTTTCACGTTCGTTCTTCAATGATATGATTGCTTTGTCTGGATTGTCAGAAGATTTTGGATCTTGTTTTCCTTGACAGTAGTCACAGGTTTTATCACCGTTGTTATCCAAAAACTCGACTGCCGCTTCTCTTAGATCAGCTACTTCCATGAGTTCATCTTCTACCAACAGCTGGTCTTTTCCATTTAGTAATACTGTAAAGATATTTTTTTGTTTAATGATTGGTGGATCAATCTCTTCCATCGGGGGTAGTTTACGATTAATCCCTGAATCTTTTTCAATAGTGGTTGTCACTAAGAAAAATATCAATAAGAGGAAAGCTATGTCGGCCATAGAGCCAGCATTGACTTCTGGTGCAGATCTTTTAGCCATAATTATTTATTAAGAGATTTTTTTACACCAAAGACAACCATTGTTGCGGCAGCAATCACTGCTAAAAAATAAAATAAATATAATCCCGTTCCGACTAATTTAGATTCTCCTTCTGTAAGAATTGTACCATCTTTCAGAGGTGTTTCAACTCCTGTGGCAAACCCAAAGTAACATAATAGAGTTAACACTAAAAAGGCTCCAATGGAGATTAGAGTGTTCTTTAATCCTGCGGCATTGGTGATCAGATTTTTTAGGGTGAATCCGACTACGGCTAAAACAGATATTCCTAGAATGATATAAGCCACATACATGTAGGTGCTAACACTAGTTTCTGCTTCACCCGCCTTGATCGCGTCATCTCCGGTTGATATGATAGTTGCCAGAAAAAAAATTGATACAACCCCAACAACTGCTGCTACTATCTTTAATAATTTTTGTAAATCCATAATTATTTGATTTTAGTATGGTTGTGAAGTTTTATTTTTTGTTTTTGACAAGAATATCCATTAAAGAAATGGAAGCATCTTCCATGTTATTTACAATGCTGTCAATCTTTGCAATAATGTAATTGTAGAAAATTTGCAGAATAATAGCTACGATCAAACCAAATACGGTTGTTAAAAGCGCAACTTTAATACCACCTGCTACAAGTGAGGGTTGCATATCCCCAGCGGCTTCGATTTTATCGAAAGCTTGGATCATCCCGATTACTGTTCCCATGAACCCAAGCATCGGTGCTAGTGCAATAAATAACGAAATCCAAGAAACATTTTTTTCCAATTGACCCATCTGAACGCCTCCGTAGGCAACGACAGCCTTTTCTGCTGCATCTAGGTCTTCGTTAGCACGGTCCAACCCTTGGTAAAAAATAGAAGCGATGGGGCCTTTGGTGTTTCTACAAACTTCTTTTGCAGACTCTACACCTCCTGATGCTAGCGCCTCCTCAACATCTTCTATTAATTTTTTTGAATTGGTTGTAGAAAGATTTAAAAATATAATTCTCTCAATGGCAATAGCAAGTCCTAAAATTAAACATAACAAAACGATACCCATAAAACCAGGGCCACCTTCAATAAATCTCTTTTTTAATTCCTGATGAAATCCTAGAGATTCAACTTCTCCACTGACAGCATCATCTTGCGCTGAACTCACAATAGTGGAAACAGTAATGTTCATGTTCGTGGTTGTACTGGCATTTACAGACCCGAATGCCATAGTGAATGCAATGGCTAGAATTGGAAATAATTTTTTCATTGTTCTATTCTTAAAATTTATTAATTAATTAGTTGTGATTACAGATTGCTAAAGATATAAAAAAAAATACACTACAAAAATTAAATTTAACTTGTAAAATGGTTGTTTAATCAACAACAAAATCAACAGACGCATTTATACATCTTTAGCCTGTTGCAGAGAGGAAGGGATTCGAACCCTCGATACGCTTTTGGCGTATACACACTTTCCAGGCGTGCGCCTTCGACCACTCGGCCACCTCTCTATTTAGTAACTTATTTTTTGGGTTCCAAATAAATAAAAAAAAGTTTAGATGTGAAAGTAAAACTTTCTTAATTTTCAGTTAACTCTCCTCGAATAGATGACTCAAAAACAGATTTAAAAGAACGTCTTGGGGTTTCCTTGCCCAATAAGTACATTAATTTTGTTATAGCTGCTTCTGTAGTCATATCTTTACCAGAAATAACCCCAGCACTCAACAAGGATTGACTGGTTTTGTAATGTCCCATAGTCACTCTTCCGCCATCACATTGTGTGACATTTATCACATATACGCCTTGGCCAATTATAGTTTTAATGATATCCAAAAACCATGGTTCAGTTGTCGCATTTCCAGATCCGAAAGTTTCAAGAATTAGTCCTTTCAAATTTGTTGAGAGGGTAAGAGTCTGTAAAAAGTTTGGTGTAATTCCAGGAAATAATTTCAAAATTCCTACCCGATTGTCCATTATTTTGTGGGCGTTAAAATTATCAATTGAGTTATTTTTTAGCAATAAATGAGATTCTACGATCAACTTAACTCCAGATGTGACTAGTGGCGGAAAATTGTTAGAGGCAAAGGCTTCAAAATGGTCGGCACTGATTTTGGTCGTTCGATTGCCTCTGTAGAGTTTATATTCAAAATATAACCCAACCTCTCGAATAACAGGCTCATCTTTGTGTTGTAGGCTCGCCAATTGAACAGCCGTAATTAAATTTTCTTTGGCATCAGTCCGCAAGTCTCCAATAGGCAATTGTGAGCCTGTCAATATTACAGGTTTACTCAAGTTTTCAAGCATAAAACTCAAAGCGGAAGCCGTATAACTCATCGTGTCACTGCCATGCAACACGACAAAACCATCATACTTGTCATAATGTTCTTCAATTATTGTAGCGATTTCTACCCAATGGTTAGGATTCATATCTGAAGAATCTATGGGACGATCAAATGAAATGGTGTCAATTTGGCAATCTAGTAGATTTAGTTCTGGAATATTGTCGGAAATGTTTTTAAAATCAAAGGGCTGGAGTATATTGCTTTTAGCGCTCTTTACCATGCCAATAGTCCCCCCGGTATAAATTAGTTGAATGTGAATTTTCATGGGGCTAAATTTTAAATATTATTTTAGAGTTTTCAGTCGTTATTCTAGCAACTTCTTGTTGTGAATATCCATAAATTTGAGCTACTTTTTCAAGGACATAAGTCAAATATGCGCTTTCATTACGTTTACCTCTGAAAGGCTTTGGCGAAAGATATGGCGAATCCGTTTCCAACACAATGTGCTTAATCGGTATTTGATTTAAAAATTGATCAATTTTTCCATTCTTAAAAGTGACAACTCCTCCAATGCCCAACTTCATATTGTATGCAATAGCCTGTTGTGCTTGTGTTAAATCTCCCGTAAAACAATGAAAAATTCCGTACAGATCATCAGATTTTTCTTCATCCAATATTTCGAATATTTCGTCAAAAGCTTCCCTACAATGAATAACAACGGGAAGTTGATGGCTCTTGGCCAATTGTAATTGATGACGAAATGCCTCTTGTTGAGATACAAGAGTACTTTTGTCCCAATACAAATCGATACCAATCTCGCCTACAGCAACAAATTGGTGTTGCTCTAACTGGTCTTTGACATGTTCCAACTCTTTTTCAAAATCCTCTTTGACATGTGTTGGATGAAGCCCCATCATCAAATGCACCTGTTCAGGATAAGAAGCTTTTAGTGTATGCATAGCTGCTGTGTATGTCGAATCTATGGCAGGCACAAAAAAGCGAGATACCCCAGCTTTGAAGGCTCGATCCATCATTGCTGTTCGATCACTATCAAATTGTTCGACATAAAGGTGGGTGTGGGTGTCTGTCAATATCATATAACAAAAGTAATATTTTGTGCCCTATATTTGTCATAAAATAATTCACTTGGCCAATATAGATCTACAAACTTTTTTTGCTGACAATAATTTTATCAAAGTCAAACTCCACTTTACAGCAAGCAATCACTATAAAATTGTGGCTCATGTTAATGGGGTGAAAGGGTGGTTCGTTATCGATACAGGGGCTTCAACTACATTTATTTCAAATAATAATGTCAATAAATTTAAATTGAAGTTAGAGCAAACATCTCTGAGTGCTCAAGGGGCTGGGTCAGCGCAAATTGAGGCAAAAATTTCAAATAATAATTTGCTCAAAATTGGGCGCTGGCGAAACACCCAGTGTAGTGTAGCATTAATTGATCTGGATCCTATCAATTCAGCTTTTGTAAAATCTGGTCTGAAGCAAGTTGACGGTATTATTGGCGCAGATGTATTAAAAAAAGCAAATGCTGTAATTGATTACGGCAGGAACTATCTTTATGTAAAATAACACATCCCGCAAAGGCGGGATGTGTTTTTATGAATATTTAGTCTTGTACTTGAAAAGTGATTGGAAGAGAGTAAGGAACAATTACTGGTTTCCCTCTTTGTCGACCAGGCTTCATTTTAGGAAGCATATTGATGACTCTTGCAGCTTCTTTCTCTAACCTGGGGTGCGGCGCTCTCGAGCGAACACCTGTTACATTTCCATTTTTATCAATTTTGAAAATCACACTGATACGTTGTCTTCCTGATAGGCCTAAATCACCTGCAAGGTCTGTATTAAATTTACGGCGAACGAATTTGGCAATTTTTTCAGACATGCACTTCCGTTTATCAGCATTAGACCCTCGTTCACAACCAGGGTATTCAGGCACGTTTTCAATTACTGCAAATGGAACCTCAACGTCTTCAACGACTTCCTCGACTTCAATTTCTTCTACCTCTACAATCTCTTCTTCTTGGTCAGTCTCTGTAGATTCAATCACGGTTTCCTCTACCTCTTCTTCATCTTCTACAACTTCAATTACCTCCGGTGCTGCTGGTGGTGGCGGTGGCGGTGGCGGTGGAATCACTTGTTCAATGATTGGAATTTCTTCCTCCAATTCATCATCCATATTTAATTTTCCGATATCGATATCAGACTTGTCATAGGTTTTATAGTTCAGTGTAGAGTATGTTAGAAATAACATCAAAGCTAGTCCTACAGCAAAATAAATTGAGCCATTTCTACTAACGTCTGCTTTTGGGTTTTTCTTTGATTCCATTTGTGATAAATTTTACAGGGGGTTAAATTAAATAAAAATTATATAATTACATAAACGTTTCCAGTTTTTTAACAATGCTTTTTTTATTTCTGAAGATGATTAAAGCGGACGTAAATACGCCTAAAGCATTGGCAATCAAATCGTATGGGTCAAACACTCTAGTTGTTGTCATGGCTGGTTGTAAGAGTTCAAGAATTGTTCCAAAAATTAGTGAGAACGCTACACAGGTAGATAATTTATCTTTTTTGTGATGTGTTTTCAAGTACAAAAACAAAATTAAGCAAAGAATCAAATAGGCCAAATAGTGTATCAATTTGTCTTGAATTAGAATATTAGTTTGGTGGGCTTGATTAATATTCAATAGGCTTCCAGCAGCCAAACTAATAGCATAAGTGTAAAATCCTATTTTTATGGTTGTTTTATTAAGCACCAATTAGTGCTTTGTAATCCGCAGCGGTCAATAAATCATTCATTGCGGTCAAATCATCACATCTGAGTTTAATCATCCAACCTGATCCATAAGGGTCGTCATTGACTTGCTCTGGAGAATCTTCTAAAGCTTCATTAAACTCTATGATCTCACCAGCAACTGGCAAAAATAAGTCAGAAACAGTCTTGACGGCTTCTACTGTGCCAAAAACTTCTTCAGCGTCGAGGGTCTCGTCTAATGTATCTACTTCCACATAAACAATATCTCCAAGTTCACCTTGTGCAAAATCTGTTATACCAACAGTTAGAACGTCTCCGTCTGCACGAACCCATTCGTGATCTTTAGTGTATCTTAAATCTTCAGGAATATTCATTTGTTTTATCTTTAAGTTAATTTCCAAAATTGTATCTCAACGTAAATCCAGATCTGATGGTAGTTTGGGGGAACGCTGTAGAAATGGCATACTTAGAAAATGCATAATCAAAGTAAAAAATGGCTGTAAGATTGTTACTAAACGCATAATCGGCGGTATATTTTAAACTCCAAATAGTTTGTCCGGCACTGACTTGGTTGTTATCCAAATCCAAATACCGTATAATAGTTTTATTGTTTCGCACCGATAGATCGGCTTTCATATTTAAGTCGCTTTTGATGATTTTTCTTGGCCCAGCCAATTTGGATCGAATACGCAAATCTTTGATTCTGTAACCTAGTCCAAATATATATTCATTACCTTGTATTTCGGTCAAAAGGTTATTGTCGAAACTGATTGACAAGCTACGATCTTTTTTTATTTCTGTCGTTAATTTAACAGAATTTTTCATTTCAAAATCTAACTTAATTAATGGACTGAATTGTTCTACCAAGTTCACATTACTAAACAGCATTTGAGATTTAAAGTTGCCTGATTGATCCAACACATTGGAGTTTTGTAAGGCATAATCAAGACTAGGATCTGCGGCGTTGTAATCTAGATTTGTTCGAAATTGATTGATCGTGTATGAGGCTCTGTAACCATGCGTGATTGAAAATCGTCTAAAATGTTTTTTGAACCATTTATTCCTCATAAACCCTGTATATTTTAGGGTCCAGTTTGGAATCGGTATGTCTCTAAAAGCTCCCAAACTGATTTTGGACGCTTTTTTGCCCGAATATGCCGATAAGAAGGCTGGAAGCAGAACGGCTTGACTGTTTTTTCCAAATCCAAGAGGATAACCCTCTGCGTCAGTAGAATAGCCATTGGCACCATAAAAATTATTAGCCAGTCGATTGGCAATTTCTAATCTGTTGGATTTAAATGTTTCAAAAGCCACAGATCGCGTTTCGTCACTTCGACTAAAGGCCGTTCGAATTAGTGATGTGGAAATATTAAAATTTCCAAAAGTGTTTTGAATAAGAGAATTGTAGGTGTCGCTCAATCCATCCCCATTAGTGTCGGTGGTGTTAAAATTCTCTGTAAAATTTGTCGCATAGGTTTTCCCACCTGTAAAATCAATTTTTAAATCTTGGATCGGTTCAGTGTTTATGGCATAATCCAAGTTTTCATTGTGGGTCTTAGTATATTGCTGATTGAACTGATCGAAAGTGGTTAGCCATCCGTTTTGTGCTGCTATTCGCCGAACATCGCGTTGACTACCCATGGTGTATCCAAAAGTTGGTTTTAAGGTACCTATGAAACCAGGTGTGGGTAAATATCCAGGTAAGAATGAGCTATTATTTTCAGAGTAGTTGAATTGCATTCTATTAATGCTTGTCAAGAGCCCAATGCCAAAGTCTTTCAAATTGAATTTTGATTTCGAAGCACTTCGATCAGAGCGACTAGCATTAGAGGTTTGTACTCTTGAAGAACGTATTCTCCTTGTTTGTTTGAAGCCAAGATAACGGTATAGTTTCCGCATATCAAACGCTGTGTTTAAGTTGTGCTGATTGGCATTTGAAATCGAGTTCCCCAAGTTGTAAGTTTGACCATTAACATTCAATTGACCAAAGAGGTCAGAGCCCTTGTTCCATTGAAAATCTCCGTTGTAAGAATAGTTGGCGTTAAGAAAACTTAGCGTAGGAATTTTATTAAGTGGTAATTCATAATTTATTCCCAATTGTTGCGTGTGTCGATTGGGGTCTCCAAAGTCAAAAAAGCGATCCCAGATGTCCAGAGATGGGTCCGGATCGCCATTTAAATCATCGTTAATAAAATAATTTCTTACAATATGGTTATTGGATGAGGTGAAATTTAAGCTTAATGCCTTGGTTAATTGATAATTTATAGTGTATTGTAAGTCAAAGGTGTAATTTCTTCTAATTAGTTCATCAACAGTAAGATTATTAGCCCCTAATTCAGCATCTCTAAATTTTTGGCTGTTGTATTGCCTTATGATGTCAGAGTTAATGGCCAGACTGGAGGGTAATAAGTTGACATTGAAGTCTTTCAAAATTTTCCAATATCTTCCTGTAAATAAGGAATCGTTCTTTTTAAAGGGCTCAAAATTTAAAGGCTCAAAACTATAACTGTAATTTGCACCAACACGAACATTTTGATCTAAAGAATTTTCAATTTCAAAATCTCTGTGCTTCATTTCATTGTAGGCGTAGTTGAAAGTGAAATTTTCTACATCATAAGGCTGGGGTTTGGCATCTCCAGTTCGCTGTTTTTTAACCCCTATAAAGTTTATACTTTGCCGTTTTGTATAATCTTCAGATTGAGTTTTTATACGCTCACGTTCTTCGTTTGAGGTCGCCGCATCCAAGCGATTCTGAAGTTTTAAATCTTTATATTGTTGATCATACTCTGGTGTGATTAGGGTTTCTGACTGACCATAATTAAAGGGGATTTGTAGACCCCATTTTTTTGGTAACAACTGGCCTATATTCATGTTTGTAACCACATCATACTGTTTCAGGTCTTCACGACTTCGTTCATTGGGGCCTTGATCTAGGTTTCCAAATCCAGTAGTACTTCGTCTAGCAGTTGCATTAATATTCATAAAATCGGCAATGTTACTGTCCATACTCATTATGGCCGCCCACCCGCCTTCGTTATCCATGTCTGCAATTCGAAGCTCATTGAACCACACTTCAGCACACTGATCGATTGAGCCAATGTTTTTTATACCGATCATAAGAGTTCGAATATCTCCAAAGTTGGGGTTTCCTTTAATGGCAATGCGCTGTTCAAAAGGCTCTTCAGATTGTGAAGAACTTGAAGTAAGTGTAAAAGGCGCAAACTCGTCTACTGGTGTTTCTTGAAGCACGCCATCAATAACATTATAAAAAGTAGGATCTTCATTACTTAATGTCCCTTGACTAATCCCCAAAGCTTTAATTTTTTCAAGTAAATTTAATGGTATATTTAGTTCATTAAATTCTGGCCATACTTCTGACTCAAAGGCGCCAACAGCTCCAGATGATTTTCGCAGAGGCAGCTCCATTTGATAATAATTTTGTGTAAAATCATTCCCCATTCGTACAAATGCGACCAAATCCCCCTGTTGAAAACCATCTGTTTCTCCATCTTCAGCATGTATAAACATTTTAATTTTCTTGTATTGACGCATATCAACATTGATATTTTTAAACACTGCTCTAGAATCACGACGTTCCAAATCACAAACATCCACCACTAACGATTGTTCATTTTGACGAACAACAGTGTTGTTGTTATTTAGTTGCTCTCGCTGAACACTAGGCGGGGATACGTAGCTTCCGTCATTCTCTTGAATACCAACAATTCCAACACTAAAATCCGTAGGTTCTACTAAAGTTGCAGCATCTGAATCTTCATCTAAAGATTGAAGGTATCGCCTCCAATCACTGCGAACCAAATCGAAAGTTCCAAACCTCAAAACAGTTGTTTGGGTGAAATCTTTTAGATATAGTCTTGTAAATCGTATGGACCTAAAATCTGCAATACCCCCTACGGCATTTGAAAATGCTGTAAGTGGTATTCTAAACTGATACCAATTAATATTTCCCGATGGAGATCCGTTTGGTAATGTAATGTTACTAACCGTTTTACGGTCTACAATATATGGGCTGTTAGGGTTGTTTAGCGCAGCTGTTGTAATGTCAATTTCATACTCATAATAGCTATCAATAGTGTTCATGGTGTTGTCCCTATTAATATCTTCAACATCTGGCTGTGTGGTTGATCCTCTATTGGTGTCTGTGAAAACATCAGGTGAATTGCCCTCTAATCCATTGTATTGTTTATATCGTTCAAAAATATCTCCACTGGTATTTAAATAGTAAGTGTAGTTATCATTGGCTGGATCTTGAAGATTTGAAAATGGTGAAAATCTTGGATCTGTTGAATTGCGCTCTTCATTATCGTCATAGCCATCTAATCCTACATCTTGATTGGTACGCTCTTGACCTTGAGTCGAAAAAGCATAAATTAAGGATTGATTTTGCGGGGTTACAGTCCCCCATGTAGATTGTGGCAACAAACTAATATTTCCATCATCTGGCAATCCATTTTCATATTGCTTTTTACCGTCTTTTATGACATCTTCCGAGATGTTTCCAAGGTTTAAAATTAATTTCCCCCCTGGATTTGAAGGGTTGTCTAAAAAGGGATCCATCAACCAAAATTCTATATATTCTACGTTGGCTTGTTCAAAGTCGGTAGAAGTCAACTGCCTTGAAATTCCAGCCCAGCTGTTTTGTGGGTTGTCCAGTATGCCATCTTCGGCACCTGACTGATAGTTGTAAGGCCCTCTTTCAGAAGGTCTGTAAACCAAATCTAATGCATTAATTACGGTGTATTGACCTGTTACCAAGTCAATTTCAGGAAACAATTCATCAATAAATATTCGACGGGTATATAAGTTGGAAATGTCATCGTCTGAAATTTCTCCTGGACGTTGCGTGCTGTAAAAGATAGGGTCTACTGTATACCAATTTAACAAGGCTCGGTCAAAACCATTTTGATAGCCATTGTCGTCTTCATTGCCTTGGGCGTAAACGCGACCCAATCCTTTTGGACGACTTGACAAAAACCAAGATTGTGGCGTAAGTAAACTAATGCCGTTTTGTGTCCCTTCAAAATCGTCAATGTATGACGTGACTTCTCCATTAAAGTCGGTGCCTTTGGGTGCTCCTGGTTTAAGGTATGCAAATTCACCTCTAACAGATAAGTTTGAAACAACATCTGTATCTACGTTCGGTAATTTATTGGCTGCTCTGGTGAGAAAAGGGACTTCGGTAGAATAATTTCCATTGACTCCAAAAATGGTATTATTAATGGGTTCTGTCCCATAGTTTGCTTTCTGAGTGATGGGTCGTTCGTTTAAATTTAGTAGGGTTGCGCCTAGAACAAAATTTTCATTGAATTGGTGCTCGACATTGAATCCCGTAAATCGTTTTGTTTGCTGACCAAAAACGGCGTTATTTTCTACTGAAACTTGAATCGGTATATTGGAGGATTGCAATGCTGGATCCAAAATTTGGACGGTCCCGATTTGATAATTCACTGTATAATCAACACCCTCTACTAACACACGGCCCCCGGCCGTTACTTTTACAGATCCTCGAGGAACATTAAAAGCACCTATAGGTATTCCCGAACCACCCGTTGACTTATAACGACCACGGATCAAGAATTTATTCTTTTCACTATCTTGAAGCGCTGCTGTTTTGGTACTGTTGTACAATGATTTGTAAACATATTTCAGTTGGTTGGCATTGAAGTTCCCTGGGAGGTTTTCATCTCCAGTATAATTTTCGGAAGGACTTAAACGAAGTGTTTCAAAAAGATAGTTGCCAAAAGGCTCCACCTTGGTAAAAATGATTTTTCCATTTTGTGGAATAACTGTAATTCCTGGAACAAAATCAAAAAATCCATCGCCTTTGTTCTGGGGGTCATTATTAAAGTTTAAACGATCAAAGTTAAATAATCGAATAAGTGGTGTTTCATTGACAGGGTCTGCATTTCCAATTGGAGTTGGAAATGGGGTGCCGTTCACTGGTGTAATATAGTTGAGAGCGGAAGTTTCATTGTAAAAGATATTCAACTTAAAATCCTCTTGAGATAATTGATAGGCACCAGTATTGTAAATATTTTTCATCATCAGGTCCCAAATTGGAAGATTTACATTGGTAACCGCACTTTTAAGCATTTTTAAAACCAAACTCTGGTTGTTTACGATTTGATTGCCTGTATTAGGATCAGATAATACATCTGTAGCCCCAACTCCATCATTTGCAAATTCCCCTACTTGATAAACTTCACCGCCTACTGTAAATTGGTAAGCAACAGCCAATACCTCATCATTTTGAAGACGCTGATTCAATGATATATATCCCAATTGGGTATTGACTGTGTATTCGTTACCCTCTATTAATTTCCTCGCATTCTCTAATTTACCGTAATCGAAGCCTTCATTGACTCCAGCGGTTAAAAACCCCGATTGAGCAGTGGCAATGTCTCTAATAGCGTCAGTCAATTGTGATCCTGCTCCGCCTATGTTGTTGGGGTCAAAATCATTATTGGCATTGTCAGGATAGGTACCAGGAGCTACGTTTATAAATCCTACAGGAGGCGATGTTAGACCAATTCTTGAGGACTCTCCCAAGTCTTGAAGCGCTACGATATTTCTAATATTTTGAGTTTGGTTGGTCCTATTGGTTACCCAAACTTCAATTCGAGTAATCTGTACTTGAGAGTTGATAAAAGGATAGTTTGCTAAAGCCTCATCGTAATGCTCTCTAAAATATTGGGCTAAGAAAAAATGTCGATTTTCATCATAATCTAGCCCAAAAAAATCAAACTCCTGAAGCGTACCTCCGCCTTGAGCCACAACGTTTCGAGTCTCAGATTGTTGTTCAGAGAACACACCTGTGATCCTAGTTTTGCCAAATTGAAGCTCCGTTTTGACACCAAATAAACTTTGAGCACCATTTATCAGTGAACTATTTATGGGCATATTAACATTCCCTATTTCCAATTTCTGTAGAATATTATCTTCGCCTCCATCGATTGTTGGATCAAATTCAAGCTTGACAAGATTTTGAAAATCGAAAGTTGACTGTGTGTCATAATTGGCATTAACCGAAAGTCGAGTCCCAACTTTTCCCATTAAACTTAAACTAATTCGTTGGTCAAAATCAAATGTAAGATTGCTTTGATTTCTAGGAGAAAAGGCTGGGTTTTCTTGTTTGGTGTACATCAAACCAAGATCCATTTCTACTGAACCTTGAGGAACGACTGAGATAACATTGCTACCAAAAATGGTTTCAAAGAATTTAGAGTTCACATACAAATCTGGTATTAGATTTTTTTTGGCTTGTTCAGACCCTTCTTTTTGTCCTGCATAGGCATCTAATTTTTCTTTGTAGTATGCTTTTAAATTTTCTTTTTGGATTAATGCTTGAAATTCTTTTGGGGTTAAAATTATCGGATAATTAATGTTAAACTCTCCTACTTTGGAGGTGTAATAATAACGATCAGTCTTTGGATCATAAGTATATTGTGAAATTATACTACTAGGGTTTGGGATGTTTAAATTGCTAAATGAGAAAGTAGTTGATGTTGAATCACGTACTGTTGGGGGTTGTTGAGCCAACAAAGAGTTGGTGAATAAGCATAGAAACAGTAATAAACTAAATCTGAAAAAAGATATTTTAGGGGTGGCGCTTTCCAATCGTTTTAAAGGTTTTTTAGGGCTGCTTTAATAAGTTGTTCAACTGAAGCGTTGGGGGTGTTGTTTAAAATTTTTGTAATCACACGTTCACTATGTTTTTTAGCAAATCCCAAAACTTCTAAAGCTGATAACGCTTCGTCTTTGGAAGTATTGTTCAAAACAGCAGGTATTTCATCCATCTCAAATACTTTCAAGACTTTGTCTTTTAGATCAATGATAACACGCTGCGCCGTTTTAAGGCCAATTCCTTTTACGGATTGGATTAAGGCGATATCCTCAGAGGCGATTCCCTCACGAACTTGTTTTGGCGTTAATGACGATAACATCGTGCGGGCTGTATTTGTCCCAATCCCGCTGACTGAAATCAATAATCTAAAAATTTGCCGCTCTGCTTTAGTAGCAAACCCAAACAATTGCTGATAATCTTCTTTAACCTGAAAATGCGTTAGTAATTTAATGGATTCATCATCTGATATTTGAGAAAACGTATGAAGTGAAATATGCACATAATATCCAACGCCATTGCAATCTATCACTACACCTGTTGGTGACTTTTCCACTAATCTCCCCCGAATGTGAGTTATCATAATTAACAAGTTAGAACATCAAATGTACTAAATTTATAATACATTTTAAGAAGAAAAAACTGTAGATTAAGTTATTGATTTTCTTTTTGCTGTGCGTCGATAACGGCCACTGCAGTCATATTGACAATTTCATCTACACTTGCTCCAAATTGTATGATGTGAACGGGCTTTTTGAGGCCCATCATAATAGGACCTATAGATTCAGCTTTATTTAATTCTTTGAGTAATTTATAGGTAATATTTGCTGATTCTAAATTTGGAAAAATAAGCGCATTGACTTTTTTATTAGCCAATCTTGAAAACGGAAAACTTGTCTTGAGCATGTCGCTATTTAGTGCAAAATCTGTTTGCAATTCGCCATCAACGGACAAATTGGGGTGTCTCTTGTGAAGATACGATACAGCTTCTCTTACCTTGGTAGCAGTTTGATCTTTTGATGACCCAAAATTAGAATAGGATAACATCGCCATCACGGGAGTTATTCCAAACATTTTCATGACGCCAGAAGTCATTTGGGTAATCTTGATTAGGTCATGTGCTGAGGGGTTGATGTTTATTGCCGTATCACTCAAAAACATCGGCCCTCTTTGTGTCATCATCACGTTAGTTGTGGCTATTCTTGTCGATCCTGGTGCTAACCCAATCAAATCCAACATTGGCTTCACGATAGAGGGATAACTTCTAGAATAGCCGGTAATTAGAGCATCTGCATCTCCCTGATTGACCATCATAGCTGCAAAGTAATTGCGTTCTCGCATAAGTTTTTGAGCAGACAGTAAGGTCTGACCACGGCGTTCTTGTTGGTGCCAAAAAATCTCACCATATTTATTTTTTTGTTCGATATGGGCATCATCTTTGGGGTCAATAATTGGGATATCAGCATCGAATTCTAATTCGGATTTTAGTTGTTCAATTTGATTTTTATTTCCTAATAATATTGGATGTGCTATACCTTCCTCATAAACGATTTGAGCAGCTTTCAAAACATTTAACTGATCTGCTTCAGCGAAAACAACACGCTTTGGATTTAGTTTGGCTCGATTGAGTAATAGACGGACAATTTTGTTATCAGCTCCCATTCGATCCAAGAGGGCTTCTTCATAGTCTTTCCAATCTGAAATGATAGCTTGGGCCACACCACTATCAACCGCTGCTTTGGCTACTGCAGGCGGAATTTTTGCAATAAGTCTAGGGTCAAAGGGCTTTGGAATAATATAATCCTTACCGAATGTTAGGCGCATTTCACCATAGGCAATATTCACTTGCTCTGGAACTGGTTCTTTAGCCAATTCTGCCAGTGCGACTACAGCGGCTTTTTTCATGGCTTCATTAATCTGAGTCGCTCGAACGTCTAATGCGCCACGAAAAATAAATGGGAATCCCAGTACATTATTAACCTGATTGGGGTTGTCGCTTCTTCCTGTGGCCATAATAATATCCTCTCTTGTTTCGATGGCCAATTGGTATGCAATTTCAGGATCTGGATTGGCCATAGCAAAAACAATGGGGTTTTTGGCCATACTTTTTAACATCTGGGGGGTCACAATATTTGAGGTTGATAGCCCAATAAAAACATCGGCATTAGCCATGGCTTCCTCTAAAGTTTTTAGTTCTTTATCTGTGGCAAATTCTGCTTTTTGGGATGTTAAATTTTCTCGATCTTTTCGTATGACCCCTTTGCTGTCAAGCATCACAATATTCTCTCTCTTGGCACCAAAAGACTGATATAACCTGGTGCAGGATATCGCAGCAGCTCCAGCGCCACTCACTACGATTTGAACGTCTTTAATATTTTTTTCCGCTAACTCTAAAGCATTCAATAGTGCAGCAGCAGAAATGATGGCTGTTCCATGCTGATCGTCGTGCATGACTGGAATATTAAGTTCTTCTTTTAACCGTCGTTCTATTTCGAAAGCTTGTGGAGCTTTAATATCCTCTAAATTGATTCCGCCAAAAGTTGGTGCAATGTTTTTGACGGTATTTATGAACTCTTCAACATTTTCGGTATCAACTTCAATATCAAATACATCGATGTCCGCAAAGATTTTAAATAATAATCCTTTACCCTCCATAACAGGTTTTGAAGCCTCTGGACCAATGTTACCTAGCCCCAAAACTGCTGTTCCGTTTGATATCACGGCTACTAAATTCCCTTTTGACGTGTATTTATAAACATCTGAGGGATTCTTTTCTATTTCTAAACATGGTGCTGCAACCCCTGGTGAATAGGCTAAGGATAAATCTCGTTGAGTGGCATACTTTTTGGTCGGAACAATTTGAACTTTTCCTGGCTTGGGCTTAGCATGATATGCCAAAGCTTCTAATTCGTGACGGGTGCGTTTTGCCATAGCTCGATAGGTTAATTAAAGAGACAAAGTTAGCAGTATCCTCGACATGCCAAAATTTAATCGTTTAAAAACTTAATATTACGGGTTAGACCCGCATATTTTGTTCGTTTAACTGCAGAGTTTTTAAAGACTTTGCTAAAGGTTTCTTGCGTTATCTCCTCCCATTCTTGTTTTGTCATGGATAACAATTCTGGCTTGGGATCAAATAGGGGTTGACTATGCTGTTTCGAAAATCGATTCCAAGGACAAACATCCTGACATACATCACAACCAAACATCCAATTGTCCAATTGCCCTTTAAACTCCACTGGAATATTATCTTTTAGTTCAATGGTAAAATAAGAAATACATTTACTACCATCTACTTTGTAGGGTTCAGTAATGGCCTCTGTTGGACAAGCATCAATACAAGCGGTGCAGGATCCACAGTGATCTGTTACCGCTTGATCGGGTTCAAGCTCTAAATCTATAATCAATTCTGCGATAAAATAGAATGACCCCACTTTTTGGGTGAGTAAATTACTGTGTTTACCGATCCATCCTAAGCCTGATTTTTTTGCCCATGCTTTTTCTAAAATAGGTGCCGAATCTACAAAAGCTCTACCGTGAACATCTCCAATATTTTCTTTAATAAGCTCCAATAATTCTTTTAGC
This sequence comes from Flavobacteriaceae bacterium, assembly GCA_049889395.1. Classification (GTDB taxonomy): domain Bacteria; phylum Bacteroidota; class Bacteroidia; order Flavobacteriales; family Flavobacteriaceae; genus UBA3537. The sequence continues at coordinate 46,960 of JBMHDM010000008.1, read as the reverse complement.
TTATCTTTAATCACGTAATGATAGTCTACTCCATACGCATATTTACTAATTTTTGGTGCTATTGGATCGCTTTGAAGTTTATCAGTATAATAATTATAGGTTAGAGAAATGACACTTTTTGAACCTTCAACAAGCAGAGTGGGGTCTAAACGTTTGTCAAAATGATTTTCCATATACTGCATTTCACCTTGCTTATTTTGATTCAGCCATGCCTCTAGCCTTGGAGCTTCTTCCTCCAAAAATTCTGCTTTACTTATACCACAAGATAAAAAACCGAGGCGTTTGGCTTCGGTTTTAATAAATTCGGCATAGCGCGCTTTTTTTGACATGCTAAAACAATCCTGTTTGGTAATCTCCTTTTTGACGACCAAGGTGTTTGTAGGCAAGCTCAGTAACTTCTCTTCCTCTAGGGGTTCTCATGATAAACCCCTGCTGAATAAGAAATGGCTCGTAAACTTCTTCTATGGTTTCGGGGCTTTCGCTTACAGCTGTAGCTATGGTTGTAATTCCAACTGGACCGCCTTTGAATTTATCAATAATGGTGGTTAAAATTTTATTGTCCATTTCATCCAAGCCATGGGCATCAACATTGAGGGCTTTGAGACCAAACTTGGCAATTTCTATGTCAATTTTTCCGTTGCCCTTGATTTGTGCAAAATCGCGTACACGTCTGAGTAACGCATTGGCTATTCTTGGGGTTCCACGACTGCGACCAGCAATTTCAATAGCAGCTTCAAAACTTATTGGGACGTTTAAAATTTGTGCGCTCCGCTGAATAATAGTTGAGAGAAGTTCTGTTGAATAATATTCTAATCGGCTGCTTATCCCAAATCGGGCCCGCATTGGGGCTGTGAGCAACCCAGACCGTGTGGTCGCCCCAACTAATGTGAATGGACTGAGATTAATTTGTACCGTCCGCGCGTTGGGGCCCGATTCAATCATAATATCAATTTTGAAATCTTCCATTGCAGAATATAAGTATTCTTCAACGATAGGACTCAAGCGGTGAATTTCGTCTATAAAAAGGACATCCCGATCCTCTAAATTAGTGAGTAACCCTGCCAGGTCTCCAGGTTTATCTAGGACTGGTCCAGAGGTCACTTTTATACTAACGTCTAATTCGTTGGCAAGAATATGAGCCAAAGTGGTCTTCCCTAGGCCTGGCGGGCCATGAAACAGTGTATGATCTAAAGCCTCACCGCGTTCTACAGCAGCTTTAACAAAAACTTGCAGATTTTCCAGGACTTGATCTTGCCCCGAAAAATCATCGAATGTCAGAGGTCGAAGCACCTTTTCAATATCGTGCTCTTCGGGTGTTAAATTGTTGTCTGAAGGATCCAAGTTTTGATTCATAAAACAAATATAAAGAAAAAGCCTTTCGTGTTTTAGAAAGGCTTTTTAAATCTATTATAAAATAACTAACACTTAATGTTGTAATTCTTCTTCTCCTTTTTTCATCGGAATGTTTTGTGGGACAAAATCGTCGTCGTGACCTGGTTTGCTGTAGTCATAAGCCCATCGGTGTACGTGTGGAATTTCACCTTCCCAATTCCCATGAATGTGTTTGACTGGAGCGGTCCACTCTAAGGTGTTTGAACGCCAAGGGTTCTGTTCTGTTTTCTTTCCATAGAAAATACTATGAATAAAGTTGTACAAGAAAACCAATTGTACTAACCCCGCGACTAAAGCGAATAGGGTTATAAGCACCTGGACATTTTGCGTGTCATCAAACAAGGGGAAATTACTATTGGTATAATATCGTCTTGGTAACCCAGCCATTCCGATGAAGTGCATCGGGAAAAAGACGCCGTAGGCACAAACAGCGGTGACCCAAAAATGGATGTATCCTAAGTTTTTATTCATCATTCTCCCGAACATTTTTGGGAACCAATGATAGACTCCAGCAAATAGACCATACAAGGCAGATATGCCCATAACCAAATGGAAATGAGCTACAACAAAATAGGTATCGTGTACATTGATATCAAGGGCACTATCGCCAAGAATAATTCCGGTTAGACCGCCTGTAATGAACGTGGAAACCAAACCAATTGAAAATAACATAGCCGGATTCAATTGAAGATTTCCTTTCCACAATGTTGTAATGTAATTAAACGCTTTTACAGCAGATGGAATTGCTATTAGTAATGTTGTAAATGTAAATACTGAACCAAGAAAGGGATTCATTCCTGAAATAAACATATGATGTCCCCATACGATTGTGGATAAAAACGCTATCGCTATGATTGAAGCAACCATGGCGCGATAACCAAAAATGGGTTTTCTTGCATTAGTTGCTATAACTTCTGAGGTGATCCCAAGAGCGGGCAATAGTACAATGTAAACTTCTGGATGGCCCAAAAACCAAAATAAATGTTCATACAATACTGGTGATCCGCCTTGATAATGTAACACCTCTCCTTGGATAAATATATCCGATAAGAAAAAGGACGTGCCAAAACTTCGGTCCATTATGAGTAACAACGCAGCGGACAATAATACCGGGAATGAAACTACGCCTATAACTGCTGTGATAAAAAAGGCCCAAATGGTAAGTGGTAATCTAGTCATAGACATACCCTTGGTTCTTAGATTTAACACAGTCACAATATAATTTAAGGATCCCAGAAGCGATGACGCAATAAATATAGCCATGGAGACCAGCCATAAAGTCATACCTGCTCCAGATCCGCCTTGTGCTAATGGCAATGCGCTAAGCGGTGGATAGATGGTCCATCCTGCCGCGGCTGGTCCTGCTTCAACGAATAACGAAATAACCATGATAACGCTGGACAAAAAGAAGAGCCAATATGAAACCATGTTCAAAAATCCAGAAGCCATATCTCTAGCTCCAATTTGTAATGGAATCAAAAGGTTACTGAATGTTCCACTCAATCCTGCAGTTAATACAAAGAAAACCATTATGGTTCCGTGAATAGTAACCAATGCCAAATAAATATCAGCATCCATTACACCACCAGGTGCCCATTTTCCGAGCAATGCTTCAAAAACAACATTTGGTTTTTCTGGCCATGCGATTTGCATCCGCATCAGTAGGGACATCAAAATCCCAATGATTCCCATTATTAGTCCAGTAATTAAATACTGCTTGGCAATCATTTTGTGATCTTGACTAAAGATGTATTTTGTGACAAACGTCTCTTTGTGATGATGCCCGTGATCGTCGTGGGTGTGGGTGTCTCCGTGTGCTGACATAATCTTTTGTGTTGTTTGTTAGTAATTAGTTTTGAACTAATGAATTTTTAAATAATTTTTGCGTTTTCAACCATTCGTTATACTCCTCCTCTGTCTCAACAATGATTTTCATTTGCATATTATAATGAGATTTACCACAAATCTTGTTACATAATAATAAGTAATCAAACTCATAACGATCTAATGGCTCTTCACCCTCTGCTTGTAATCTTTTGCTATTTTCGTTACGAATTTTATTGATATTTCTTACCTTTTCATAAATGTCAGGGTTCAGACGCATTTCTGCAGTGGTAACCGTTGGTGTGAATGCAAATTGTGTAATCATCCCAGGCACACAATTCATTTGGGCTCTAAAATGAGGCATGTAGGCAGAGTGCAGGACGTCTTGTGAACGCATTTTGAATAATACTGGTCTTCCAACTGGTAAATGTAGCTCTGTTGTGATGATATCATCTTGAGCATTTGGGTCTGATTCGTCTAAGCCCAAAATGTTAGCATTGTCCAAGTTAATTAATCTGACGTTGGCTTTTCCCAAAACATTGTCTTCTCCAGCATAGCGCGCTTTCCAATTGAACTGTTGAGCATATAATTCTATCACTAACGGATCTTCATCTTCATTAATAGTCATGATATCGTTCCACGTGAAGAGTCCATACATAATAAGTCCTGCTAATGTAATGACAGGGATAATTGTCCAGATGAATTCGAGTTTGTCATTATCAGCATAAAACAGCGCTTTTCGACCTTTTTCACCTTTATACTTGAATGCGAAATAATGGAGTAAAAATTGGGTGATTGTTTGGACAATAAATATTACAACCATAGTGATGATCATCAACCGATCAATTTCTGGACCGTGTTCTGAAGCCGAATTAGATACCAGTGGTAAATCACCCCATAATACAAATGAAATGATGGTAATGATGTATATAAATCCTAGAAACGCTAACATTAGATATCCATTCACAGAATTATCTTTGTCATTGGCAATTTGAGAATTATCTCTATTGGCTTGGGCTAGATCAAAAATTTTCACCATTTGCCAAATGGCGATGGTGATTCCCAGTAAGATTAGTAATGTTAATAAGGTTGTCATAGTAATTTACTATCGGTTTTTTGAATAGGTTAATAATGAAACTGTTCACTTTCTTTAATAAACGGATTCCCTTTGGGTAATAATGGCGCTTTTGAGAGTGCATAAAACACTACAAACAGAAATAACCCGAGGAATAGCACAACGGCACTGAGTTCTGGAATCCCAAAGAACCATCGGTCTCCAACAGTGGCGGGCATAATCATATTGAACACATCAACATAATGACCAATAAGAATTACAATTCCTGCCATAATAATAAACCATGGTACTCGTTTGTAATCACTATTCATAAGAACCAAGAATGGGAATATAAAATTCAGCACCAACATACCAAAGAATGGCAATTTGTAATCCTCTATTCGAGTGATAAAATAGGTAACTTCTTCAGGGATGTTTGCATACCAAATTAGCATAAATTGAGAGAACCATAAATAGGTCCAAAAGACACTTATAGCAAACATGAATTTAGCCAAATCATGCAAGTGACTGTCATTGACAAACTCCATCAATCCCTTAGATTTCAAATAAATGGTTATCAATGCGATGACCGTAATACCACTAACAAACATGCTGGCAAAAACATACCATCCAAATAGAGTACTAAACCAGTGTGGGTCAACACTCATGATCCAGTCCCAAGACATCATGGACTCCGTGTAAATATAAAACACTAGAAATCCTGCTGAAATACGGAAGTTTTTCTTGAAATTACTATTATCATTTACATCGGCATGGTCTTGAGCTAATGAGAATTTTCTAGAGAAATAGCGGTATAGACTCCAGCCTGCAATAAAGATTGCACCTCTTATGGCAAAGCCTGTTTTGTTTAACCATCCTGATTTTCCTTGAATCAGTTTATCATGCGCAACGACTTCAGGATCCATCCATATAAAAATATGATCCCCAGCCCATAGCGCAATCCCAAGTACAATTACAGCACCAGGAAGAAGGTAATAAGTTATGGCTTCCATAACTCTAAACAACACTGGAGACCATCCTGCCTGCGCTGCATATTGAATGGCATAAAACGCGAGTACCCCCAATGAAATCATCATAAAAAAGAAAGCTGCTACATACAATGCGGCATAGGGTCTGTTGTGCATTTGGTGTAACACGTGTTCAGCATGTTCGTCCCCATGAGGCGTCGCTTCTGATTGGTGCGAATCACCGTGAGTTGAATGTATCATAGCGGCGTGAGCTTCTTTATCTGTATGAGCTACAGCGCCATGATGAGAGGCTTCTTCGTCAAGCATCACTTTGACGTCGTCCAAGGTAAGATGATGTGAAGACGTATAACTAGATACCCATCCCAAAGCTCCAATAATCATAAGAACTAAGGCGGTTATTTTTAATCTGTTTGAAAACGTGTACATGTTTTATTGATGTTTGGCTTGTCTTACTTTAATAGTTCTGCTCTTAATTGTTCTACATAGGCGGTCACTTGCCAACGTTCCTCCTCATTCAATAAATTGGCATAAGAACCCATGGAATTTTTCCCGTAGTATATTACATGGTAAATACTCCCTTGAGTTATTGGTCGATCTGCATAACTAGGAACGCCTAATATTTTTTCTCTTTTGACTAACTTACCTTGACCAGCGCCTTTGGTGCCATGGCAAATTCCACAGTAGATGTCATAGAGTTCTTTACCCCTTTTTGTGTCAGTGCTAGTAAGGGGTGATTTTAAGTTTGTTAGTGCGGCATCATAGCCTTCATTAGTATTTTGATAGTCATACAAGGAATAGCCTCGAGCGATAGTCCCTTCAACAGGCAAAAGAGCTTCTTGACTGTTTGGAAATACGTCGTATTCACCATAAGCTTCATACCCAACTGGCTCATACATGTTTGGGAAAAATTGATAATTTGGTCGGCTGTTATCTTGGCAAGACCACACAGCTGAAATCATCAATAACAATACGATTTTATTTAATACACTTTTCATAGGTCTAATGCGCTTCTTTTTCAACAACATTCAACTCAACAGCGCCCGTTTTGGTCAGTAAAGTTTTTAGTTGTTTTTCGTTATTATGAATTGGGATTTCCATCAAAAAATGGTCATCCGTGGTTCTTGGATCTGGGTTTTCAGCATTCTTGAAAGGCCACATTCTACTTCTTAAATAGAACGTGATGACCATCAAGTGAGCCGCAAAAAATACCGTTAACTCGAACATGATTGGGACAAAAGCTGGCATGTTTTCGATATAGCTAAAGCTTGGTTTTCCACCAATGTTTTGTGGCCAATCTTCTATCATGATGAAGTTCATCATGGTTATGGCTACTGTTAGTCCAACACATCCATACATAAAGGCGGCTATAGCAATACGAGTGGGCTCGAGCCCCATAGCTTTGTCTAGCCCATGTACAGGGAAAGGAGTATAAACTTCTTCAATATGATGGTTTTCCGCTCTGACAGTTTTGACGGCAGACATCAGCACATCATCGTCGGTATATAAGGCATGTATAACTTTTGATGATCCCATATTATTCTTTTTTCTTTTTAGATTTTTTAGTCGATTTGGGTTTTGGTGCTGTTCGTTGATCAGCTCCAGTCCCCACTAAGCTTTCTCCAGCTTCTCTCAAATTTTTGTAGCGTTGGCCTGATGATTTCAAAATAGTTTTGACTTCCGCTTGCGCGATAACAGGAAAAGTTCTAGAATACAATAAAAACAATACAAAGAAAAATCCTATTGTCCCTATAAAAATACCAATATCAACAAATGTTGGTGAAAACATGGTCCATGAAGACGGCAGATAATCTCTGTGAAGAGAGGTTACAATGATTACAAATCGTTCAAACCACATTCCTATGTTCACTACAATAGATATGAAAAACGAGAACATGATACTAGTTCTTAATTTTTTAAACCACATAAACTGTGGCGAGAACACATTACAAGACATCATCGCCCAATAGGCCCAAGCATAAGGCCCAGTGGCTCTGTTTAGAAAGGCATATTGTTCATATTCAACTCCTGAATACCATGCGATAAATAATTCTGTTATGTAAGCGACGCCTACTATAGATCCTGTAATCATTATGACGATATTCATCAATTCAATATGCTGAACAGTGATATAATCCTCTAGATTACAAACTTTTCTCATTATAATAAGAAGGGTATTTACCATCGCAAAACCAGAAAAAATAGCTCCTGCTACAAAATACGGTGGGAAAATAGTCGTATGCCAGCCAGGTATAACAGAGGTGGCAAAGTCAAATGATACGATCGTATGTACAGACAATACTAGTGGTGTCGCTAAACCTGCAAGTACTAGCGAGACTTCTTCAAATCTTTGCCAATCTTTTGCTCTTCCAGACCACCCAAAACTCAATAAAGAATAAATTTTCTTTTGGAAAGGTCGAACGGCACGGTCACGAATCATGGCAAAGTCGGGAAGTAATCCAGTCCACCAGAACACTAATGATACTGATAAATATGTTGATATGGCAAATACATCCCAAAGTAGTGGAGAATTAAAGTTAACCCATAATGATCCAAATTGATTTGGAATCGGAAGTACCCAATAAGCTAACCAAGGACGACCCATGTGAATAATTGGAAATAGTCCAGCTTGAATAACAGAGAAAATAGTCATCGCTTCCGCTGATCGGTTGATGGCCATACGCCATTTTTGTCGGAAGAGGAGTAGTACAGCAGAAATTAAAGTTCCGGCATGACCAATTCCAACCCACCACACGAAGTTGGTAATATCCCAGGCCCAGCCAACAGTTTTATTGAGTCCCCAGGTCCCAATTCCTGTGGAAATGGTATAAATCATACAACCCAAACCCCATGCAAACGCTGCTAATGCTATTGAGAAAACAATCCACCACTGTTTGTTGGCTTTTCCTTCTACAGGAGCCACAACATCTAAGGTAACGTCATGGTAAGATTTTTCACCAGTTACAAGTGGTCTTCTGATCGGTGCTTCGTAATGAGACGCCATAGTTTATTATTAGTTATTTATGCTTCGTTAGTATTTCTTACTTTCACTTGATACACTACATTAGGTTTTGTTCCTACATGTTCTAACAAATGATAGGCTCGTTTGTTATCTTTTAATTCAGTAATCTCATCTTTTTTATTGTTAATATCTCCAAAGACAATAGATCCAGAGTCACAAGCGGATGAGCAGGCGGTTTTAAATTCATTGACGTTCACAGGTCTTCCATCACGTTTTGCATCCAAAATGGTTTTTTGTGTCATTTGAATACACATTGAGCATTTTTCCATTACACCTCTTGAGCGAACTGTAACATCTGGATTAATAACCATACGTCCCAAATCATTATTCATGTGATAATCAAACTCATCGTTGCCGTTGTACAAGAACCAATTAAATCGGCGTACTTTATATGGGCAGTTATTGGCACAATACCGCGTTCCAACACATCTGTTGTAAGCCATATGATTTTGGCCTTGTCGACCATGAGAACTGGCTGCGACTGGGCAGACTGTTTCACATGGTGCATGATTACAGTGCTGACACATAATAGGCTGGAATGCTACCTGAGGATTTTCAGAGGGAGACTCCATCTCCCCAAAAGTGCTTAAGGAGCTTCCCAATCCACTTATACCGTCTTTGGTTTGGTTGTCCCCTTCAAAAGTGTCGTCAGAGGAATAGTAGCGATCAATTCGTAACCAATGCATATCTCGACTGCGACGAATTTCTTCTTTTCCGACAACGGGAACATTATTTTCAGCATGACATGCAATGACGCAAGCTCCACAACCTGTACACGAATTCAGGTCTATAGATAAGTTAAAGTGATGTCCAATAGACCGATCAAATTCATCCCACAAATCAACATCTGGAGAGCTGACTGGTGTTTCTTGGTGATTTAAAGAAACGACAGGTGTTGGATTCCAAATTTCTGTATCTTTAGTATTAAAAATTTCAAGAGTTGTTTCTTTAATAATATCACCTCGACCCATAAGCGTGTTGTGTAGTTGTACACAAGCAAACTCATGCATTCCGCTAGCTGCTTCTACAGTGACTGACGATGTTGCGCTAAATCCTTTGTATAATGCGTATGCATTTACGCCTGTTTGCATTTCGGGCTTTAATCCTTCTGTTCGACCATATCCAAATGAAAGGCCCAAAGTACCCCGGGCCTGACCAGGTTGAATCATAACCGGAGCTTTAACCGATACACCATCTACTGAAATCCTAGCATAAGAACCATTCAATCCTCCAGTTGCATCATTGGTGTTTTTCAATCCCAAATCTGTAGCATCGGCCTCGGCTACTGTAACGTAATTGTCCCAAGTGGTTCTTGTTAATGGATCAGGGAATTCTTGCAACCAAGGGTTGTTGGCTTGTTGTCCATCACCCATACCTGTTTTTGGATAGAGTGTAATCTCAAAATTTGAAGATATAGTTTGAGACAATGCGGCTAATGCAATTCCTGTGTTAAATCTGTTATTGGCTAAATTTTTTATTGATTGAGAAACATAAATCCCATCGTGTAGGGCTTCATTCCAAGACGATCCATTTAGTATAGATGAATTCCAATTGGATTTAATGTAATCGTGGTATGTCGAAGTGTTTCCACTTATTTTTAAAAGAGCATCTTGAAATTGTTGGGTATCAAAAAGTGGCCGTATTGTAGGCTGAATTAATCCATAATGCCCTGACTTAGCTTCAATATCACCCCAAGATTCTAAATAGTGAGGGGTAGCTGCGACATATTGTGAAACAACTGCCGTTTCATCAGCTTTCATTGAAAACGTAAGGGATAAATTTGTGTTTTTTAAACCACTAACAAAATCTTTTGAATTTGGAAGGGTGTAAACTGGATTAACACCTGCCATAATGATCGCTCCTACTTTTCCGGCATTCATATCCTTAACTAACTGGTTAACAGACGATGAATTACCTTGGCGAGTGAGAATGGTTTGTTGGGGTGCAAAGGCTTTACTCTTTAAAAATTCGTTGATTTCTAAAACTAAGCCTTGTGCATTAACATCCTGAATCCCTGTCAAAACTACCGCGTTTGCGCCTGCTTTGGTAAGTTCTTTTGCAGTACGATCGATAGCTGTTTCAATAGCTGGAGGAAGTGTGACATTAGCAGAAGTGCCAGTCAATTTTCCATATAACCTGACTAATGCCAATTTTTGTTGCGATGGTTTCAGAGGAATTCGCTTATCCGCATTGGCGCCAGAGAGCGTCATATTGGACTCAAATTGAATGTGTCTTGACATAGCCCCGTTTGTTGGAACACGACCTTCAGCATAAGCTGCATCAAAACCACCACCTTGCCAATCTCCTAGAAAATCTGCTCCTATTGAAACAATTGTTTTAGCTTTAGATAAATCATAATCAGCAAGCCCTCGGCGGCCGTATCTTATTTCATAAGCATCAGCTGCAGCTGATTCTGATATAGCATCATAAACTACATGTTCAACATTGGAATATTTGGATTTGAAAGCTGATATTAATTTGGCTGTACTTGGACTCGCAAAAGTTTGGGTAAGTAAAACAATAGATTTTCCCTCTGATTGTACAGCCTTTAGTGTTTGACCAACCTCGTTGTATAAAGAGTCCCAACTAATGGCTTGTCCTTGTTTTTGAGCGCCTGACAAGCGTTGATTATCATACAGGTCCAATACCGATGCTTGAACTCTGGCATTGATGCTGCCATTGGCCTTGGCTAAAGTATTGGATTCCACTTTTATGGGACGTCCTTCTCTAGTTTTGACTAACAGGCTGGCAAAATCATAGCCATTAGCGATAGCGGTGGCGTAGTAATTGGCTACGCCTGGAATGACTTGCTCGGGTTGAACCACATACGGAATGGAATTAATGACTGGTCCTTCACATGCAGCCAAAGAAGCTGCTGCAGTGCTAAACCCAACATACTTCAAAAAATCTCGTCTAGTGGTTGCTGAAGATTCCAAAGTAGGTTTGTCTCCTAAAAATTCATCTACAGGAATTTCTTCAACAAACTCTTTGTGTTTTATAGCTTGTACCGCCTCACTTTGATTGGGGTTCAAATCCTCAAATCGTTTCCAGTATTTCTTGTTTGATGACATATAATCTATGTTGCTTTTTTATATCATTAGTTTTAGTAATGGCATTTACCACATTCTAAGCCTCCCATTTGTGCTGCTGTTAATTTATCAACACCATATTTTTTTGATAGTGCTTCATGGATTTTCTCATAATAGCCGTTATCCTCTACCTTTACATTGGTTTCTCTATGGCAATTGATACACCACCCCATAGTTAATGGTGAATGTTGATACATAATTTCCATTTCCTCTACTGGTCCGTGACAAGTTTGGCATTCTATGCCAGCTACAGAAACGTGTTGTGAGTGATTAAAGTAGGCGAAATCTGGAAGGTTGTGGATCCGAACCCACTTAACTGGCTTTGTCTTTCCAGTATATTGTTGCGCCTCATCGTCCCAACCAACAGCATCGTATAGTTTTTGGATTTCGGCATCATAAAACTCTTTGCTGTATTCTTCAGTCGCAGTAGATGGGGCAACCTCATATATTGATTTATGACAATTCATACAAACATTAAGAGAAGGAATTCCAGAATGTTTGCTAACTCGTGCTGAAGAATGACAGTATTTACAATCGATGCCATTGTCTCCAGCATGTATTTTGTGAGAATAGTGAATCGGTTGAATGGGTTGATAGCCTTGATCTATACCTATCTGCATAAAATAGCCATAAACAAAGTAAGCACTTGACAACATGAAGAATATGGCTGTTAGTAGGAGTAAAAATTGATTATTCACATAAGCTTTCCACAACGATGGTCGCTTGACAGCTTCCTGAACTTCTACACCATTTGCAGCTGCAAAACGACGTAGGGTTTTGTTGACTAGGAAAAGTCCTAACGCTAGTAGTCCAAACAAAATAGCCAATGCACCTAAGATAACATCCTTTGAAAAACCACTTCCTTCTGAGGATTTTCCCGGTGCGGCCGTTGATAGATTAGCGATTACCGGAGCTGGTTTGTCTTGGGCCGTATAAGCTAATATATTTGACAAATCCTCGTCAGATAGTTGAGGAAATGCTGTCATGGCGGCGCCATTGTATTCATTGTAAATTTTGTTGGCGTAGGCATCTCCAGATTTGATGACTGCAGCACTATTTCTAATCCAACCGTACAACCACTCACGATCTAGACCTTCATCTTCATTGAGTCGCGTTTCTACATAGCGAAGCGCGGGGCCGGTCATCTTTTTGTCTAGTTGGTGGCAAGCTGCACAGTTCGCATTAAACAAAGCTTTACCTTTCACTGGGTCGGCTTCTTGGGCATGAAGTGGCGCTAATAAAATTGAGAATAGTATGATCCCAAAAAACACAAGTTTAATCTGGGGGTGTTGGCTATTTTCTTGTTTCATATCGACGATAGGACTGATTTGTTCGTAAATTTTGATAATGATTTATGGTATGTTTAGCATAAACTATTTTAACAAAATTTTATGCAAAAATAAGACATAATCGGGATTCTGAAAATGATAAATATCGGTAAATTATTAATTTATAATAATTCTAAATAACGAAGGATATTGGATTTAAATTTATTCGATTATTTTTGTGAAAAATGAACTAAAATATGTTTCAAATAAAAATTGTGATTTCTTCCATTATTGCCTTGTTTTCAATCACTTTGTTCGCACAGGAGGCAACCGTTACAATTAATTCTGATAATATGATTCGACAAGTTTTAGATCTGAAGAATGAAATTAATCAAACACAAAATGCCATTAAAATCCAAATTTATAGCGGTTCTAGAAACGGTGCTGAAAAGTCTTTCTTGGAGTTCAAATCAAATTTCCCAAACTTTACAGCGACAATGATGTATGAAACTCCGAGTTATAAAATTTGGGTTGGCAACTATAGAACTCAAATTCAAGCCGATCGAGCACTTGTTGAAATTCGAAAAAAATACAAAAGCGCTTTTTCTTTTACTCCAAAGATGAAAAACGCAAATTGAAAATTACAATTTCTTTTTGACAGCAACTTCCTGAAAGGCTTCTAAAACATCTCCGACTTGAATATCGTTATAATTTTTCACCTGCATACCACAATCGTAGCCCTTTGAAACTTCTTTTGCATCGTCTTTAAATCGTTTTAGAGATGCTAGTTCTCCGGTGTATGTCACAACACCTTCTCGAATGAGTCGTATTTTTGAGTTTCGGAATATTTTACCACTGGTTACCATACATCCTGCTATGGTACCAATTTTAGAAATTTTGAATGTTTCGCGAATTTCTGCAGCTCCTGTAACTTCTTCTTTAAATTCTGGAGACAGCATGCCCTCCATAGCATCTTTTAGGTCGTTGATCGCGTCGTAGATGATGGAATAAGTCCTAATATCAATTTCTTCCTTATCTGCAATCTGTCTAGCGTTACCTGTTGGACGTACATTAAAGCCAATTATTATGGCCTCAGAAGCTGAAGCTAACAAAACATCACTTTCAGTAATTGCGCCGACAGCTTTGTGAATAATATTAACTTGAATTTCTTCTGTTGATAATTTTTGGAATGAATCTGTGAGGGCTTCTACGGAACCATCAACATCCCCCTTAAGGATAATGTTGAGTTCTTTAAATTCACCCAAAGCTATTCGCCTTCCAATTTCGTCTAGTGTAATATGGCGTTGCGTCCTGACAGACTGTTCGCGCTGTAGTTGCGTGCGTTTTGCTGCAATTTGCTTGGCTTCTCTTTCGTCTTTGAAGACGTTAAACTTATCGCCAGCTTGAGGTGCGCCATCTAACCCTAGAATAGAAATGGGTGTTGAGGGTCCAGCTTCAGAAACGTCGTGTCCACGCTCGTCATGCATGGCTTTGACCTTCCCGCTATTTTTTCCCGCTAAAACATAATCTCCTATTCGAAGTGTTCCTGCTTGAACTAAAACTGTTGAAACATATCCACGTCCTTTATCCAAAAAGGCTTCTACCACAGTACCAAGAGCAGGCTTATCAGGGTTGGCCTTAAGCTCCAAAAGTTCTGCTTCTAACAGTACTTTTTCTAGAAGTTCTTTGACGCCGTCTCCCGTTTTTGCCGAAATATCATGTGATTGAATTTTCCCGCCCCAATCTTCGACTAATAAATTCATTCCTGCCAGCCCTTCTTTAATTTTGTCAGGATTTGCAGTTGGTAAATCTACTTTATTTATGGCAAAAACAATAGGAACTCCTGCAGCTTGGGCATGAGATATAGCTTCTTTAGTTTGGGGTTTGATATCATCATCAGCTGCAATAACAATAATAGCAATGTCTGTTACTTGTGCACCACGTGCTCTCATAGCTGTAAAAGCCTCGTGACCTGGGGTGTCTAAAAAAGCTATTGTTTGACCATTTTCTAATGTTACGCCGTATGCTCCAATGTGTTGTGTGATACCGCCTGATTCCCCAGCAATGACGTTCTCTTCTCGAATGTAATCTAGAAGAGAGGTTTTTCCGTGATCGACATGCCCCATTACAGTGACTATCGGGGCACGACTTTTAAGATCCTCATCGTTGTCTAGAATCTCTTCTATTGATTCATCAATATCAGCAGTTACAAAATCTACTGTATAGCCAAATTCCTCTGCCACAATAGATAAGGTCTCTGCGTCCAACCGTTGATTCATGGTGACCATCATACCCAATGACATACATGCCGAAATTATTTCAGTCACAGAAACTTCCATCATTGTAGCTACCTCATTTGCCGTTACGAACTCTGTTACTTTCAATGTTTTGCTGTCAATGGCTTGTTGTTCGAGTTCTTTTTCCGTTTGTTGGCGATGTTGATCTCTTTTGTCTCTTCGGTACTTTGCGCCTTTGCCCTTAGAAGATTTACCCTGAAGTTTTTCTAAAGTTTCTCTTACTTGTTTTTGAACCTCCTCAGCAGTTGGCTCTACCTTTGGTGTAATGTTTCGATGCTGTTTTCTCTTGTTTCCATTTTGTCCTTTAGAAGCTTGATTGTCAGACACTTTGCTAATTCTTCTTCGCTTTCTTTTGAATTCCGTCTTTTGAGGGTTACTAGTTTTATCGGCTTCTTTTTCAGGTTTTTTGAATTGGGACAAATCTATGGTTTGACCTGTTGCCTTTAATCCAGATAATTTGGTGTAGTTGGTCTTTACTTTTTCTGGAACGTCTGATTCATTATCTGTATCAGTTGAAATCTTTGTGTCTTTAGTTTCCGGAGATTTTTCCTCAATTTTTGGATCTTCAACGACTTCAACTGGCTTTGGTTCGGGGGCTTGTTTAGGTTTTTCTAATTCTATTTTACCAACTTTTTTTAATCCCTGAACAGCTGTCTTAGCCTTTATAACAGTTTTAGCTGCTGCTTCCTTTTGAAGCTTTTCTTCTAATTCTTTCTCCCGCTTTAATCTTAGCGCTTCTTTTTCCTTTTGCTTGGCTTCAGAAATTTCAGTTGATGCTACTCTTTTATTGGCATCAGTTTGAAATTCTCCTGAAAGCAAATCGTAGACTTCAGCTGAAATTTTTGTAGTTGGGCGCTTTTCTATTTCAATATTTTTGGATTCCAAAAAATCGACAGCACGGTCAATTGAAATATTCAACTCCCTCAATACTTTATTTAATCTAACATTTCCAGCCATAAATTGCTCTTATTTTTAATCAGTCTATCTTAATAGCACCTTAATCAAATGGGGCTATTAATATAATTATTTTTTTAATCTTCGAATTCTTCTTTCAATATTCGCACAACATCATCAATAGTTTCTTCTTCCAAATCAGTGCGTTTAACAAGATCCGTGATGTCTTGCTCCAAAATACTCTTGGCCGTATCTAACCCTACTTTTGAAAACTCTTCGATAATCCAGGCCTCAATTTCGTCAGAGAATTCTGATAATTCAACATCTTCCTCAACACCTTCTCTAAAAACATCAATTTCGTAACCCGTCAATCGGCCAGCCAAACGAATATTGTGACCTCCTCTACCGATGGCTTTACTAACTTCTTCTGGCTTCAAAATGACTTCAGCCCGTTTGGTTTCTTCATCAATTTTTATGGATGTTACGCGTGCTGGGCTTAATGCTCTTGTTATGAATAATTGAAGATTGTTAGTGTGATTAATGACATCAATATTTTCATTCCCTAATTCTCTTACTATACCATGAATTCTAGAGCCCTTCATGCCAACGCATGCTCCAACAGGATCAATTCTGTCGTCATAAGAATCTACCGCAACTTTTGCTTTTTCTCCAGGGATTCTTACCACGTTTTTGATGGTGATTAATCCATCAAAAACTTCTGGAATTTCTTGTTCAAATAATTTTTCTAAAAAAGCCGGGGCAGTTCTAGACATAACAATATTAGGTTTGGTTCCTTTGAGTTCAACACTTTCTATAATCCCTCTGACATTTTCTCCTTTACGGAAAAAATCGGAGGGTATTTGTTTATCTTTTGGCAAGATAAGTTCGTTGCCTTCATCGTCTAATAAAATAACGGCTCTATGTCGTATGTGATGGACTTCAGCAGTGTATATTTCACCCTCCAAATCTTTAAATTGTTTGTATATATTGGTGTTATCGTGCTCTTGAATTTTGGCAATTAAATTTTGACGAAGTGCTAAAATTGAACGGCGCCCCAAGTCGAATAACTTTACCTCTTCAGACACATCCTCTCCAACTTCGAAATCTGGTTCTATTGTTTGAGCTTCTGTAAGAGATATTTCTTGGTTTTCGTTTTCAACTTCACCATCTGCTACTACAATTCTGTTTCGCCATATTTCCAAATCCCCTTTGTCTGGATTGATAATGATATCAAAATTATCATCATCTCCAAATTTCTTTTTTAATGCATTTCGAAAAACATCCTCCAAAATGGCCATAAGGGTGACACGATCAATAAGTTTATCGTCTTTAAATTCTGAAAATGATTCAATGAGCGCTAAATTTTCCATAATTCAATTCTTATCTTAAAATACTAATTTTATTTGTGCTTTTTCAATAATTTGGTAAGGTATGGTGGCGGATTTTTGCACCGTTACTTTACCTTTTCCAACAGGTTTTGGTTCTCTTGTTTTCCATTCCAAGACAATATCTTTTTGATTAGCTACCTTCAAAATAGCTTCATATTTGTCGTTGTTGGTCGTTTTTACTTTCAATGTACGTCCGATATGTTTTTTGTATTGACGCTGATGTACCAATGGTGTTGTGGCTCCAGCTGACGATACCTCCAAAGAGAAATCTTGTTCTTCACGATCTAAATTATGTTCGATAGCACGGCTAATAAACATACAATCTTCAACCAGCACGCCATTATCGCCATCGATTACAATTCTGATTTTGTGTACATCCAGAATTTCAAAATCAATGAGAAACAAATCGGGTCTTTTGTTCAAAGACTCTTCCAATAATTCTTCAACAAGGTTTTTAAACATGTCGTATAAAAAGAGGGGACTTGCCGTCCCCTCACTGATTTTTCTTTCCTCGCTGCAAATATAAGGCATTTGCTTGGAATTTTGCAACTTTTCGTTAGGCTTAATTTAATCTGTAAGACATTAAAACAAAAAAAGCCTTAACCTATGTTAAAGCTTTTTGTTGGCCCACTAGGGCTCGAACCTAGACTCTTCTGGACCAAAACCAGACGTGTTGCCAGTTACACCATGGGCCACTCTCATAATGGAGGATGCAAATTTAGAACAAAACTTTGGTTGCACAAATATTTTTTTTAAAATTAATATTTCAATCGATTTATTGTTAAATTCGCTTGAGCTAAACTTTTACCATGGCGAATTTTAATTTTAAGCGCTGGAATCTTATCTTAGGTTGGAGCGCCTTTGCAATCGCATTCCTTATTTATGCCCTAACTGTAGAGCCAACTGTAGGCTTTTGGGATACTGGTGAATACATTTTAACTTCTTCAAAACTAGAAGTTGGACACCCTCCTGGAGCGCCATTATTCCAAATGCTAGGTGCCTTTTTTTCCATCTTCGCTTCCGAACCTGCTCAAATAGGATTGGTTCTAAATTTGATGAGTGCCGCTGCTAGTGCGTTTACCATTTTGTTTATGTTTTGGTCCATTGTTATTCTACTGCAACATATTGTTTGTAAAACATCCACAGTAAACACCAATGCATTAGTGGCTATTTTGGGGGCTGCTTTTGTTGGGAGTTTATCGTTTGCATTCACAGACTCCTTTTGGTTCAATGCGGTAGAAACAGAGGTCTATGCGATGGCTACTCTGATAATGGCCGTAATGTTTTATTTGGGGCTTCGTTGGGAAAAAGAAATGAATACCCCAAGAGGCGATCGCTGGCTGATTTTAATTTCTTTTATCGTAGGGCTTTCATTTGGGGTACATTTTATGGGGCTCTTGACTATACCAGCAATTGGACTTCTTTATTACTTTAAAAATTATAAAACCATAACACTAAAGAATTTTATCATTGCAAATCTTGTTGTGGTAGCTATTTTACTGTTCGTATTTAAACTCTTGGCACCAAATATTTTACGTTATTTTAGTGTTCTTGAAATTTTCTTTGTCAATAATTTAGGGTTACCGTTTAATTCTGGTTCTGTTATCGCATTGATTTTACTTATTTTAGTTATTTATTTTGGATTAAATTATACCAGGAAAAAAGGCTTTGTTAATCTAAACACAGGGTTATTGTGTGTGACTTTTATTACCATAGGATTCACCTCTTGGCTGATGCTTCCCATTCGGGCCAATGCACAAGTACCTGTTAATGAAAATAACCCCTCAAGCGCCAGAGAATTATTAGCCTATTATAATTTGGAGCAATACCCCAAAACCCACTTATTTTATGGACCTCAATTTACCGATCAATATGCTGGCTTAGACGACCGAAATCCATTTGTGGATGATAAACCCAAGTATGAAAAAAATGAAACTACGGGGCGCTATGATATCGTCAATGATTACGAAAATGCTATTCAAAACTACAACAGCGATCACGGCTCATTCCTTCCCCGAATGTGGAGTAGTGAACATGCCGCCAATTACATGATTTATTGTGGGTTTTTAGACTTCAAAATCAAACCCGATTATAGCATGCAAAATGAATTTAGGACCCTTGTCTCAGATTTCAAAACGGCTGTTGAATCTGGTGAGGTTGATTATGAAGGGTATCACGAATTTTTAAAAAATTATGGCCGATATCTAGATATTGAAAAGCCCTCTCTGATAGACAACATTTACTACCTTTTTGATTATCAAATTGGGTATATGTATTGGCGCTACTTAATGTGGAATTTTTCGGGGCGCCAGGATGACATTCAAGGGAAAATGGACAGCCATGGTAATTGGATCAGTGGTATCAATTTTATAGATGAATTCGTTTTGGGTGTGACACAAGATAATCTACCAAGCGATGTATTGAGCAATAAAGCTAGAAACACTTATTATTTACTCCCCTTATTATTGGGTCTAATCGGGTTATTTTTTGTCCTAAATAAAGACAAAAAAATATTTTGGACTATGATGGTGTTTTTCCTGTTCACAGGAATTGCCATTCAAGTTTATACCAATGTCCGACCTTTTGAACCCAGAGAACGTGACTATTCATTGGTAGGATCATTTTATGTTTTTGCCCTATGGATTGGAATTGGCGTATTTGCTATCTATGACAAAATTCAGCGCCTTTCAAAATCCAAACTTATTAGTCCTGTTATATCTATGTTGTGCCTCATCGCTGTTCCAGGAATTCTAATCAGCCAAAACTGGGATGATCATAATCGATCTAACAGAAGAACAGCGCATGCTATGGCTGTAAATTATTTGGAGTCGTGTGCCCCTAATGCTATCATTTTTACCATTGGAGATAACGATACTTTTCCGCTGTGGTATGCTCAAGAAATAGAAGGTATAAGAAGAGACGTTCGGATAGTATGCACAAGCCTTTTTAATGTCGATTGGTATATCGATCAGATGAAACGAAAAGCCTATGATAGTGATCCTATTCCTTCAAAAATAACTCACGAAAAATACAAATGGGGTACCAGGGATTATATCATTAAAGAAGTTGTAACAAAAGATACTTTGGAGATCAACTCATTTATGGATTTTATAATTAGCGATGATGATCGAACCAAATACGGATATGTTTTAAAACAACAAGGCTACGACATTAGTACCCAAAGAAGGCAAGATTTGGAAGCAAATTATGCCCCAACAGAAAATATCAGAATTCCTGTTAACAAAAAAGCAGTATTGGAGAATGGTATAGTCGCTAGAAAAGATGCCGAAAAAATTGTAGATTATATAGATATTAAAATAACCAATCAAGCCATCTACAAAAACCGAATGATGATGCTCGATATTATTGCACAAAACAATTGGGAACGGCCGATTTACTTTAGTGGAGGGGCGTTTGGAAATGATGATTACATCTGGATGAAAGACTACTTACAATTGGACGGCTTTGCCTACAAACTGGTACCCATCAAAACTCCGGTGGATAAAAAAAATCCTTTTGATATGGGTCGCATAGATTCTGAGAAAATGTATAGATTGGTAAAAAATTGGGAATGGGGCAACAGTGGTAACCCCAACGTATAT
Source organism: Flavobacteriaceae bacterium (assembly GCA_049889395.1). Classification (GTDB taxonomy): domain Bacteria; phylum Bacteroidota; class Bacteroidia; order Flavobacteriales; family Flavobacteriaceae; genus UBA3537. Next base: position 26,144 of record JBMHDM010000008.1, on the reverse strand, counting down.
CACGATGTTGAGACGCGTAGAAATAGTATCACCTACAGGGGACATATGGCTCGTTTGATTGAGACTTTGATCTTAGAAAATGAATTAGATAAAGCGGAAGAGATTGCAGACTTGGCCATGGAAAAAATGCCAGTTGACATCTTTGGATATTACATCTTTTTAGAGCCTTTTATTGGCGCTTATTATGAAGTTGAAGCCAAGGAAAAAGCGCGTTCACTCTACAAAAAAGTAGCCGCTAAATATCAAGAAAATCTGAATTACTACAGTGGTTTATCCAATAACAATCAGTCCAAATTCGTACAAGATATTTATTCTGATATTGAACGCTACAAAGGCTTAGTTGACACTATGAGCTTGTACGAAGAGGATGCGTTTGCCAAAACTGAAATGGAACAATTCAATGGCTTTTTAAGACTCTTCACTAAGGAGAAGTCAGAATAGTGGTAAATAAAAAATTGAAATTTTTTGTCAAAAACTACATATGGTTTTGCATTAAACCAATAATGGTATTGGCATCAAGTTCTCCGCTTTGACGCCATTTCATGTCGCCAGATTTATAAATTATCAGAGTTGGCAAGGCTTTGATTCGGAGTGCTTCCGACAGGGCTTGATTTTTATCAACATCTATTTTTATGACTTTGGCCTTGTCGCCAAGAGCAGCTGCTACATCTCGAAGGACATCATGCATGGCAGTAGAGGCTTCATCCCATTCTGTAAAAAAATCAAAAAGAACAGGAACCTCAACATCGATTAATTCTCCAAATTTCGACATGTTTTAGATTTAGGTTTAATTTTTTCCTTGAAAAAATCAACTACTGTACATACAATATTAAAAAAAGTTATTTAATTCTTGCAAAAAAAATGACTTATTCAGAAGATTTCTGGTGATTTTTAAGCTAAACTTTACCTTTTTTTAGTGTTATAACTGTAATTTCGGGCCAAATGCCCACTCGTCCAGGGAAAGCTAAATAGCCAAATCCGCGATTGACATTTAAAACTTGACCGGCTTTGTTGTAAATTCCTGCCCAAAATTTATAACGCCATTTGACCGGGCTCCATTTAATGAATCCAGGAATTTCAATGCCAAATTGCATCCCATGTGTGTGCCCGCTTAAGGTTAGATGAAAATGCATAGGATGATCTACAACCTTATATTCCCAGTGTGAAGGGTCATGACTTAACAGAATTTTGAAATCATTTGCCTCTATTCCAGAAACTGCTTGATCTAGATCACCTTTTTGCTTAAATCCTTTGCCCCAGTTTTCGACGCCAACAATAGCGATTCGTTCTTCATTCTTTTGAATATATCTGGATTCATTTAAAAGTAAATTAAATCCCATTTCTTTTTGAAGATCCAGCATGTCTTGAAAATTTTGACTTTTGGCCTGTTTGTTTGGCCAGCGCATATAGTCTCCATAATCGTGGTTCCCAAGAACTGAAAATAGTCCATCTTTGGCCTTAAGTTTTGAGAAGGTTACTTTCCAATTGTCCATTTCTGAAGTTTTATTATTTACTAAATCTCCTGTAAAAAATAACACATCAGACTGTTGTTGGTTTATCAAATCAACTGCATATTCTACCTTTTGTTTGTTGTCAAAGCTTCCACTATGGATGTCACTAATTTGTGTAATCTGATAGCCGTCAAAACTAGAGGGCAAATCTTCAAAAAATAAGGTGTATTTTAGAACTTTGTAGTTGTACTTCCCTTTAGTTATACCATAAAGAATGGAAAAAAAAGGAATGGAAGCCAAGCCTAAGGCTAGCTGACCTATAAATTTTCTACGTCCTCGAAATAGGGTTTTCTGTTCGGTAGTTTTTGAAGTTATTAAATTATAACAGCCATCAAAAAACCGAAATATATCTTCCCCAAACATCGTTACAATCAGCACAAATTTTGGGACATAAATCAATACAAATAAGGCAAAAGCTGTGTAAAAGTTGGTGTTAATTCCAGAACTTCGGTCAAATGTTGTAAGCTGATAGACTAAATTTAAAAATACGCCTAATGAAACAACTATGTAGGCTGTTGTTACCCAAAAGTTTTTACTGACACTTCGAAAACTTTGAAGGGCATAAAAATCTAAAGCCAAAACTACAGCAATAAAAATAAAAAGTCGCATTCTAATAAATTATGGGCAAAAATAAGGCAAAAGTTTAGGAAGTTTATGCCAATAAAAATATTTAACTATAGTTTTTGAATTCTATAATTTTTATCTTATTTTTTGGAACCAATATGTGTAATCTATTAAAGATCTTCTCGCTTTTAATTTTGTTGTTGGGATGTACAACTTCAAAGAATCCAAAAGACGTTCATTCCAATGACTTGACAGCTTTCGTCAACCCATTTATTGGTACTGGTGGACATGGTCACACCTACCCAGGGGCCTCTTTACCGTTTGGAATGATGCAATTAAGTCCAGATACTCGTTTGGAGGGTTGGGACGGTTGCTCGGGGTATCACTACAGCGATTCTTTTATTTATGGATTTTCCCACACGCATTTAAGCGGGACTGGTGTTTCAGATTATGGTGACATCCTGTTGATGCCTACGCGAGAAGCCCTTTTCAATAACGGTAGTAATGGTAAAAAAGGTTACCGTGCCCCGTTTCAACATACTAACGAAGTCGCAAAACCCGGCTACTACAGTGTGTTTTTAGACAGTATTAATGTCAAAGCAGAGTTGTCTGTTTCAAAACGAAGTGGAATTCATCGCTATCATTTTGAAAACTCTAAAAATCAAAATATCATTCTTGACTTGGAACACAGAGATCAACTAATCGAACATGAAATCAAAATCATTGATAAATACAGTATTTCTGGACACAGACATTCAAAGGCATGGGCGGCTAATCAAAAATTATTCTTCTACATCCAATTTTCTCATCCTATTATAGCCACTGAGTTTGAAAATAATGACGCCAAAAAAGCAGTTTTTACATTTGAAAACCCTCAAAACACACCACTTGAAGTAAAAATTGGTATCAGCGCTGTCGATAGTCAGGGCGCTCATCGAAATCTAATGCAAGAAATTGGTCAAAAATCTTTTGAGACGATACGTTCCGAAGCTAAAAATGAATGGGAAAGAGAACTTCACAAGATAGAAGTTGATTTAAACAATTTAGACCAAAAAATAATTTTTTACACGGCTTTGTATCACAGTATGTTAGCCCCAAATCTTTATCAAGATATAGATGGTAGATACCGAGGTATGGATTTAAATATCCACACCACAAAAGCCTTTGATTATTATACTGTTTTCTCATTGTGGGATACTTACAGAGCCGCTCATCCACTCTACACAATCATTGACCAAAAAAGAACCAACGACTACATTAATACCTTTATTGCAAAATACAAAGAGGGTGGTATTTTACCTATTTGGGACTTATCGGCTAATTACACTGGCTGTATGATTGGTTATCATGCTATTCCAGTAATTGTAGATGCTTATTTAAAAGGTATTAAGGATTATGATGCCAGCTTAGCTATGGAAGCAATGATTCATAGTGCAACTCAAGACAATTTAGGCTTAAAATATTACAAATCATTAGGATATATCCCTGTTGAATTCGAAAGTGAATCGGTTTCAAAAACTTTAGAGTATGCCTACGACGACTGGACATTGGCTCAAATGGCGCTTGAACTATCCAAAATAAATCTACAAAGTCATAAACAATACGCTCAAATTTATAAGACCTTTACTAAGCGAGCACAATATTATAAAAATGTGTACGACCCAAAAACGCAATTTATGAGAGGCCGATTTAACAATACTTGGTTTAAACCATTTGATCCATATGAAGTCAATTTTAACTACACTGAAGCCAATGCTTGGCAGTACAGTAACTATGTTCCTCAGGATATCTCAGGATACGTCTCTCTTTTGGGTGGTCATGTGCAATTCGAAAATAATTTGGACCGTTTATTTTTGGCCAAAAGCCAAACTTCAGGAAGAAATCAAGCAGATATTACGGGCCTGATAGGACAATATGCCCATGGGAATGAACCCAGTCATCACATGGCCTATTTATATAATTTTGTTGGAAAACCGTATAAAACTCAACAAAAAGTTCACAGTATTTTGACCAATCTGTACAGTAATTCTCCAGATGGTATTTCAGGAAATGAAGATTGTGGTCAAATGAGCGCTTGGTATATTTTTAGCAGTATGGGGTTCTATCCCGTAACTCCAGGCTCTAATACTTATATTATTGGTACACCAACATTTGAACAAGTTAAAATTAATTTAGAAAATAAAAATCAATTTGAAATTATCACTCGAAACTTAAATGAAAATAACATCTATATTAAATCGGCAAAACTAAATGGCAAGTCATTGAACAGATCCTACATTTATCATCATGAAATCATGAGTGGTGGTGTATTGGAGTTCGACATGACAAATCAGCCAACCACTTGGGCAACGGCCAGTAATGATTTGCCAAAAACAGAAATTAAAAACCACCTTATTGTACCCGCGCCCTTCATTTCGTCTGGAGATTTGGCCTTTAAAGGAAAAACCACAATTGAATTGGGATGCGCCGATTCTGAAGCTGATATCTTTTTTAAAATAAATCAACATTCTTTTGAAAAATACACTGAACCAATCCCTATTTCAGAAGCAACAAACCTGCAAGTATATTCGAAAAAAAATGATTGCAAAAGCGCCATCATTAAAACGACATTTAATGAAATTGATCCCAACTTGAGTATAAAACTAGACAGTCAGTACGCCAACCAATACAACGGCGGCGGATCCAATGCACTCATTGATGGTATTGTTGGCACCAAAGATTTTAGAACTGGAACTTGGCAAGGTTTTTTTGATACAGATTTAAATGCTACTGTTGATCTAGGACAGAAAAAATCAATACATTTGGTAGAAATAAATTTTTTAGAAGATCAGAAATCTTGGATTTTTCTGCCTCATAAAGTCATTTGCCTAGGATCTGTTGACGGCGTAAATTTTGAACCAATTGGTAGCATAATTACAAATGAAACCAAAAAAAAGGATAATGCAGACATTAAAACCATTGATTTTGACTCAATTAACAAACAATACAGATACATTAAAATTTTGGCGAAAAATAAGGGAGATTTACCCAAATGGCATATAGGCTACCCCAATGGTAGGCGATGGCTTTTTGTCGATGAAATACTAATACATTAAACCAATATGACTACTAACAACAACCAATCCGCTTTAACTACGCTTGTAACTGTTTTCTTTTTTTGGGGATTTATCGCTGCCTCTAATGGCGTTTTTATTCCGTTTTGTAAAACTTATTTTAATATCGATCAATTTCAATCTCAGTTGGTTGATTTTGCATTTTATGGCGCTTATTATTTAGGCGCGTTGATACTCTTTATTCTTTCAAGTTCCACTAAAAAAGACATTTTAAATCGATGGGGGTATAAAACCGGAATTGTGTATGGATTACTCATTTCAGCTCTTGGAGCTTTGCTTATGTACCCTTTCATTAATGGTGCAGAACAAGGTGAAACTTCAGTGTTTTATTTGGTCTTACTAGGACTCTTTATTGTTGGACTTGGATTTTCACTTCAACAAACCGCTGCTAACCCCTTTGTTATATCGTTAGGTTCTAAAGAAAAAGGATCTCAACGACTCAATTTAGCTGGAGGGATTAATTCTTTTGGTACAACCATTGGTCCAATTGTTATTGCTTTGATACTCTTTGGGTCAACACCGCTTTCGGGAGAAGAATTAAATGACATGATATACAAGAACGAAATTAGGCTCAACACAGTGCAACTGCTATATATTGGGGTTGGAATGTTATTTTTAGCTGCAGCTGCCTTATTTCATTTTTCAAAAAAACTTCCAAATACCACTTCAAACGACCGTTTCGAACCTGCCAATAAAGCCAAAAACACCCTGATTTTTTTAACATTAGTCATTGTGGTTTGTTTTGGAATAATTTTTAACTCCTATAATTCTAGCTCAGAACTGGATGCAGAAAATTTAGAAACCACTAGGCTTTTCCTATTGATTATATCTCTTTTGGCAGTTATTGGCTCAGTTTTTTATGCGAATATCAGAGCTACCAAAAACGCCCAAGGATGGGGAGCTATGAAATACCCTCAGCTTGTTTTAGGGATGCTCGCTATATTCACCTATGTGGGTGTAGAAGTAACTATTCAAAGTAACTTAGGAGAACTTCTTAAATCTGTTACTGATAACATTAATAACTTAAACGCTTTGGGGCTAAAAGTCATGAACGACGCAGAAATAGCGCCATTTATTTCATTGTATTGGGGTGGGCTAATGATTGGTCGTTGGGTTGGTGCTATCACCGTTTTTAATCCCAGCAAAGGGTTACGGAAATGGCTCCTAATTATTGTCCCTTACGTCGCCTTTGGAGTGATCCTTCTTGTAAACTTTGGACAATATACAAGTGAGGAAATTATGCTATTTAGCATCTGTGTAGCGGTTCAAATTGGAGGTTTCTTTTTGGCTAAAGACAATCCTATTAAGACCATGAAGATTTTTAGTGTTTTAGGAACTATAGGAATGATTGTTGGTGTCTTTGCTTCTGGGAAATTAGCCATTTTTGCTTTACTTTCTGGTGGGCTATTTTGCTCTATAATGTGGCCTTGTATTTTCTCGTTGAGTATTTCAGGCTTAGGAAAATATACCGCCCAAGGATCCGCTTTCTTAATTATGATGATTTTGGGAGGGGCTATTATCCCCCCGCTTCAAGGGAAATTAGCTGATATTTTTAATATACAATCTTCATATTGGTTGGCTGTTTTATGTTTCATTTACCTGTTATTTTACACCTTCAGAACACAATCGGCTCTTGAAAACCAAGGATTAATTACTAAGGACTAAAAAATGAAACGTAGGCAGTTTATTAAAAATACATCTCTATCGGGGCTTGGAATTGCCTTAAGTCATTCTGTATTAGGATGTGAAAACATCGCAACACCGATCAATAATTCAAACGCTTCAAATCTTCCAACTGTGATTGCTACATGGAATGTGAAATCAGCCACAAAAGAAGCTTGGAACATTTTAATAAATGGAGGCAGTGCATTAGATGCTGTTGAAGCTGGATGCCGTATTGAAGAAGCCAATGAAAAAGGGCAGTCTGTAGGAAAAGGAGGCCTTCCAGACCGAGATGGCAACGTAAGTCTTGATGCCTGTATCATGGATTCTAAAGGGGATTATGGTGCTGTAGTGTTTTTACAAAACATCACTCATGCTGTTTCTGTGGCTCGAAAAGTAATGGAAGATACCCCACATGTGATTCTTGCTGGGAAAGGTGCAGAGAAATTTGCCCTATCAAAAGGGTTTAAAAAAGAAAACCTTCTGACAAAAGCGTCAAAAAATGCATGGGAAGTTTGGAAACAAACAAGTGAATACAAACCCATTATAAATATTGAAAATCATGATACAATTGGGATGTTGGCCATCGATAAAGAGGGCAATATCTCTGGAGCTTGTACAACAAGTGGATTAGCCTATAAAATGAATGGTCGAGTAGGTGATTCACCAATTATTGGGTCAGGGTTATACATTGACAACGAAATTGGTGGTGCCGTTGCAACTGGGCTTGGCGAAGAAGTCCTAAAAACTGTTGGAAGTTTTTTAATAGTAGAACTCATGCGACAAGGAAAAACACCTCAACAAGCGTGTGAGGAAGCCATATCGAGAATTGTACAAAAACCCGATAATGATTACAAGAGTTTTCAAGTTGGATATATCGCCATAAACAAGACCGGCGAAACAGGATCTTTTGCTATTCATCAAGGTTTCACCATGACTCAATATCAAAATGGTAATAACCAAACTAAAAATTCAGCTTTTTTTGTAAAATAATATAACCCATGCAACAACAAAAACGTCTTTTTCTACTAGATGCTTATGCCCTAATTTTTAGAGGTTATTATGCCTTTATCAAAAACCCTAGAATCAACTCCAAAGGATTAGATACCTCAGCGATTTTAGGATTTACAAATTCACTATTAGACGTCATCAAAAGAGAACGTCCCGATTATTTGGCCGTATGTTTTGACAAAGGTGGAAGCGCAGATCGAGTCGAAATTTTCCCTGATTATAAGGCCAACAGAGATGAAACCCCCGAAGGTATTAAAGTGGCGGTACCATACATTCAGAAACTACTAGAAGCAATGCACATTCCAGTGGTGGTAAAAGAAGGATATGAAGCAGACGATATCATCGGAACCTTAGCTAAAAAAGCAGAGAAGGAAGGGTTCCAAACTTTTATGGTAACACCAGACAAGGATTTTGCACAGTTGGTTAGTGATAATATTTTTATGTACCGTCCGATGTTTGGAGGGGGCTATGAAACCTGGGGCATCGATGAAGTTAAAGAAAAATTTGAAGTGGAAACCCCCCATCAGGTCATTGACTTTTTGGGAATGAAAGGCGATGCTGTTGATAATATTCCTGGGTTACCAGGTGTTGGAGATAAAACCGCCAAAAAATTCATAAAACTATACGGTAGTATGGAAGGGCTTATTGCCAACAGCCACGAATTGAAAGGTAAAATGAAAGAGAAAGTAGAGGCCAATGCAGAATTGGGGTTATTGTCCAAAAAACTAGCAACTATACTATTGGATGTTCCTGTAGATTTTAATGCCAACCGCTTTGAACTTGAGCAACCAGATTTTCATAAAGTAACTGAATTATTTCAAGAATTAGAATTTCGAAGGTTAGCCGAAAACTTCAAAAAGACATTCAATCCTCCTGAAAATCTAAACTCTGAAAATCAAGTTGAAAGACCAACTCAACAATCAAAACAAAACCCCAACAAAACTGTAGCTGGAGCTGGGCAATTTTCGCTATTTGACAACCCAGATATTGATCCCCCAGCAACTGACTCTTTGAAACGGATGTCCATCAAGTCTGTTCCACATTTTTATCAATCTGTTGAAAGCGATCTTGCTATGGATTTATTTTTGAAGCAATTGACTCAACAGAAGTCTGTATGTTTTGACACAGAGACAACAGACCTTAACCCTCTTAAAGCAAAATTAGTTGGCATCGCATTTTCGTGGGAATCTCACAAAGGGTTTTTCTTGCCTTTCCCCATTGAAGCACATAAAAAACAAATCCTTGTTGATAGGTTGAGACCTTTTTTTGAAGATCCTAATATTGAAAAAATTGGCCAGAATCTAAAATATGATATTAAAGTTTTAAAACACCATGGCTTATCTGTTAAAGGTCCACTTTTTGATACGATGATAGCCCACTATCTTATCAACCCTGATAGGCGTCATAATATGACTGTTTTGGCAGAGACTTATCTCAACTATACACCAATCCCCATTGAAGACCTCATTGGTAAAAAAGGTAAAACCCAAAAATCAATGCGAGAGGTGGCTCTAGCTGAGCTCACCGAGTATGCTGTTGAAGATGCTGATATTACTTTTCAATTGGCGCAACATTTCAAATCGGAAATGTCGGATGCCAATACACTAAGCCTCTTCAACACAATAGAGATTCCATTAATTCACGTGTTGGCTTCGATGGAAACGGAAGGTGTTAATTTAGATGTTCAATTTTTAAAACAATTATCTGATGAGTTGGACAAAGACATTAACACATTAGAACAGTCCATTTATGACTATGCAGGGGAGGAATTCAATATCGCTTCCCCAAAACAACTCGGCATTATTCTTTTTGAGAAACTAAAATTAGTTGATAAACCCAAAAAAACAAAAACTGGACAATACAGTACTGCCGAAGATGTATTGTCTTACCTCGCAAAAGATCATCAAATCATTCAAAACATTTTAGAATATCGGGGCTTAACAAAATTAAAAAACACTTATGTTGATGCCCTACCAAATCAGGTATTTCAATCCTCTGGCCATATTCATACAGAATATATGCAAACTGTAGCCGCTACTGGACGTTTGAGCAGTAACAACCCTAATCTACAAAATATTCCAATTCGTACAGAACGAGGTCGTCAAGTAAGAAAAGCATTTGTGCCTAGAAGTAACGAATTTATTTTGCTGGCTGCTGACTATTCGCAAATAGAGTTACGCGTCATTGCCGCATTGAGCAATGAGGAAACTATGATTCAGGCCTTTAAAAATGGAGAAGATATTCATTCATCAACAGCATCCAAAGTTTTTAATATTCCCATTAGTGAAGTTACAAGAGAACAGCGAAGTCATGCGAAAACTGTTAATTTTGGAATCATCTATGGGGTATCCGCTTTCGGCTTGAGTAATCAGACCAACTTGAGCCGATCTGAATCTAAAGCTTTGATTGATAATTACTACGAAACATACCCCAAGCTTAGACGCTTTATTGACCAACAAATTCATTTTGCAAGAGAAAACGGATACGTCAAAACTGTTCTAGACCGCAGGCGCTACTTAAAAGATATTAACTCTAGAAATGCTGTTGTAAGGGGGGCTGCAGAGCGAAATGCTGTGAATGCTCCAATTCAAGGTAGTGCTGCAGATATTATCAAAATTGCTATGGTCAATATTCACAAATGCCTCAGTGAAGGCGGTTTTCAAACAAAAATGCTATTGCAAGTTCACGACGAACTTGTTTTTGATGTATACAAACTCGAATTAGATCGTGTTAAAACACTCATCAAAACAGAAATGGAGTCAGCCTACACTATGACAGTACCCCTTGAAGTCGAAATGGATATCGGTGAAAATTGGTTAGAAGCACACTAGAGCTCTAGTGCCCCAAGTACATCATCCCCCATCAATAATTCTTGTGGATTTTCTAATGCTTCTTTAACCGCTACTAAAAATCCTACAGACTCTCGCCCATCAATAATTCGGTGATCGTAAGATAATGCCACATACATCATGGGGCGGATCTCCACTTTTCCTGATACGGCAACGGGCCGCTCTATAATGTTGTGCATGCCCAAAATACCACTTTGGGGAGGGTTAATAATGGGGGTAGAAAGCATACTTCCAAAAACACCTCCATTAGATATTGTAAAGGTCCCTCCGGTCATCTCATCTACCGTAATTTGTCCATCTCGAGCCCTGATAGCCAAGCGTTTTACTTCTGACTCAACACCTCTAAATGTTAAGTTTTCTGCATTTCGAATAACTGGCACCATAAGTCCCTTTGGCCCAGAGACTGCTATACTGATATCACAAAAATCATAAGAAATCATTTCTTTCCCATCTATCATTGAATTGACAGCGGGGAATAATTTTAAAGCTCTCACAACAGCCAATGTAAAGAAACTCATAAATCCAAGTCCAACACCATGTTTTGTTTTAAATGTTTCTTTGTATTGTTTTCTAAGTTCGAAAATGGGTGACATGTCTACTTCGTTAAAGGTAGTAAGCATGGCCGTTTCATTTTTGGCTGAGACAAGGCGTTCAGCAACTTTTCGTCTCAACATGGATAGCTTAGAACGTTTGACACCGCGGCCATCAACATCTACTTTTTGACCCATTGAAGGTACAGCATTAATGGCATCCTCTTTAGTTACTCGACCATCTTTTCCCGTTCCATGTATTTGACTGGCGTCAATTCCTTTTTCGGAAAGGATTTTTTTGGCAGCTGGACTTGCCGTTCCAGATGCGTAAGTTTGTCTAGACGCTGTTGGTGTCAAAACTGTAACTGGCTCAATTGTGGAACCACTTTGAGAACTTTTTTCAGAACTAGTTTCAGGTTTTGTAGCACTAGTGTCAATCAAACAAACCACAGCGCCAACCTCAACTGCGTCGCCTTCTTCTGCTTTAAGTGTAATCGTTCCACTGACCTCTGCGGGGAGCTCTAGCGTGGCTTTATCGCTATCGACTTCTGCGATGGCCTGATCTTTTTCGACATAGTCTCCATCCTGAACTAGCCATTCTGCAATTTCAACTTCTGTAATGGATTCGCCTGGTGAAGGCACTTTCATTTCTAAAATCATGTTGTTTTATTTGATTTTTTTCTCTGATTTTTTCTTTGATTGTCTTTGGTTTTATCAAAAACAAAATCGATAATTTCTTGATGTCTACGCTTAGATCTTGTAGCACTCCCTGCTGCTGGTGCGCTGTAACTTCGTCTTGAAGCTATTCGCCAGTTTTTAACACTCTCAATGTGCATAAGCATGTGTGCATAGGCTCCCATATTTCTGGGTTCTTCTTGTGCCCAAACAATATCGGTGGCTGTATCGTATTTGTCCAAAATGGCTTGAATTTCAATCTCAGGCAATGGGAATAATTGCTCTATTCTAACCAAGGCAACATCAGTTCTGTTTAACTCTTGGCGCGTTTCAAGTAAATCGTAAAAGAATTTTCCTGTCACAAACACAACAGTTTTGATTTGAGCAGATTTTATGGTTTGATCATCAATTAATGGTTGAAAAGCTCCACCAGCAAATTCTTCTACTGTTGAAATTGCTTTGGGATGTCTTAGTAAACTCTTAGGCGTAAAAACAATCAAAGGTTTCCTAAAATCGGCTTTGAGCTGTCGGCGTAATAGATGAAACATATTGGCAGGAGTCGTACAGTCGGCAATAAACATATTGTCTTTAGCACAAAGTTGTAGATAGCGTTCCATACGACCAGAGGAATGCTCTGCGCCCTGACCTTCATAGCCATGTGGTAGAAGCATTACAATGCCATTTGGTGTTTTCCATTTGTCCTCCCCACTGGAAATATATTGATCAATCATGATTTGAGCGCCATTGCTAAAATCTCCAAATTGAGCCTCCCATATCGTAAGGGTGTTTGGGCTGGCCATAGCATAACCATAATCAAATCCTAAAACGCCATATTCCGATAAAAGGGAATTATAGATGTAAAACTGACCTTGAGTTTCGCTTATGTTGTTGAGTAGTACTACTTCTTCCTCGCTGTCTTCTACTTTGACAATGGCATGACGGTGTGAAAAAGTTCCTCGTTCTACATCTTGTCCAGAAATCCTAACATCAAATCCTTCCTCCAACAGCGACCCATAAGCTAGGTGTTCTGCCATAGCCCAATCTAGACTATTATTATCGTACATGGTCTTTCTAGACTGTACTAAGCGCTGAATTTTTCTAATAAAATTCTTATTCTTTGGTAATGTTGAAATAGCATCTGCAATTGTCTTTAGCTTGGATTCTGGATAGGTGGTATCTATAGGTGCCAGCATACGATCGACTCTAGCTTTTGAAAAATCCTGCCAAGCCTCTTGCATAAAAGGCGTGATAACGGTTTTATCTTCTTTTCTAGAATCTTCCAATTCAGATTCTAAACTGTTTTTGTAGCGCTTTTCTAGTTCTCTGATGTGGTCCTTGTCTATAATACCTTCTGCCATAAGCTTTTCAGCATAAATATCTCTAGGGTTTTTATGCTTGGCAATAGCTTTGTATAGTTTGGGCTGGGTGAAACGTGGTTCGTCTCCTTCATTGTGACCATACTTTCTATAGCCCAAAAGATCAATAAAAACATCACGATGAAATTCCATTCTAAAGTCCAAGGCAAATCGTACAGCATGAACTACAGCTTCCACATCGTCAGCATTAACGTGTAAGACTGGGGATAAAGTTACTTTCCCAACATCTGTACAATAGGTACTCGAACGGGCATCGAGATAATTTGTGGTAAATCCGATTTGATTGTTAACGACGATATGAATTGTTCCATTAGTTTTATAGCCGTCTAATTTGGCCATTTGAACTACTTCATAAATCAAGCCTTGGCCTGCAATAGCAGCATCGCCATGAACAACAATAGGTAAAACTTTACTAAAGTCTGTATCGTAATATTGATCTTGTTTAGCTCTTGTAATGCCTTCGACTACTGCACCCACGGTTTCAAGGTGAGAAGGATTTGGCGCTATACTTAAGTTAATTCGATTGCCGTTGTCAGTTAGCCGGTCACTAGTCCATCCAAGATGATATTTGACATCTCCGTCAAAAACTTCTTCCTCGTAATCTTTACCATCAAATTCGCTGAAAATATCTTTAGCGGATTTCCCAAAAATGTTAGTTAGTGTGTTTAATCGGCCACGGTGGGCCATGCCCATAACAAATTCTTTAACTCCATAGCTTGCTGCCTTTTCAATTAGCGCATCAAGAGCTGGAATTAAGGATTCATTTCCTTCCAAAGAAAATCGTTTTTGGCCAACATATTTGGTATGTAAGAAGTTTTCAAACGAAACGGCTTCATTGAGTTTTCTTAAAATGTGTTGTTTTTCGTCTGCGGAAAACTGACCATGATTGTCATTTTGATTCAGTTTGTTTTGTATCCATTGAATTTCATTGGGCTGACGAATATACATGTATTCAATTCCTATTGAATCACAATAAATCGCTTCTAAATGGTTTCGAATTTCATGGAGCGTTTGGGGGCCTATTCCGAGTATTTCCCCGGCATTGAAAACCGTGCCAAGATCGCTTTGATTGAGGCCAAAGTTTTCTATCTCAAGCGTAGGTGCATATTTTCGACGTTCCCTAACTGGATTTGTTTTGGTGAATAAATGACCTCTTGTGCGATAGGCATCAATAAGTTTAACGACTTGAAATTCTTTTTGTACATGTTCCGGAACTGGGGTGATGACTCCTTCAATTACCTCACCATTAATGCCATAGGATTCGCTGCCAAAATCGTAACCCTGAAAAAATGCTCTCCAGCTTGGCTCAATACTATCTGGATCTTGCAGATATTGCTCATACAACTCTGCAAAATAAACAGTATGTGCAGCGTTTAAAAAAGAATATTTGTCCATTTAAAACCTATCGACTTAACTTCAATCTAAAGTGTTAAAGTTATTTTAAAACAAAATTACAAACCTTTAATAAAATCACATAGCGTTTTCTAGTTTTTCTGATTTAAGACAAATAAAATTTTGAGAGGACTTAAGAGTCTCGATTCATCAATTGCAGTCCAAAATTGTGAAGCATCTGCTTCATATGATCTGAAATGGGTAATTCCGTCAAGTTTTCAAAAGCCAAATTGGTGTAATTGACTATAGCTTCCTTGGTAGCCTGAGCAGCTCCACTGCTTTTGAAAAGGTCTAATGTTTGGTTAATTTTATGGGTTGGGGTTAGGTTTGAGTTTGAAAATAAATCCATAAGCTTATGCTGACAATCTTTTGAGCCTAAGCTCATTGCCTTTAAGAACAAATATGTTTTTTTGTGTTCTAAAATATCGCCACCTACCTGTTTACCAAATAATTCTGGATCGCCAAATGCATCTAAATAATCATCTTGAAGTTGAAACGCAATGCCTAAATTTCGACCAAAGTCGTAAATGCGTTTTTGGTCCTGTATTGATGCTCCTGCCACAATAGCACCCATTTGCATAGCGGCTCCAACCAATACAGCAGTTTTGAATTCAATCATTTGAATGTACTCTGAAATTGTAACATCAAAGCGATTTTCAAAATCAATATCATATTGCTGTCCTTCACAAACCTGTAGTGCTGTTTGAGAAAATAAAGTTGTGAGTTGTTTAAATTGGTTTTCGTTGTAGGATTCAAATAATTTGTAGGCTAAAATGAGCATGGCATCTCCAGAAAGAATTCCAGTGTTCAAATCCCATTTTTCATGAACCGTTTGTTGTCCTCTACGTAGTGGGGCTTTATCCATAATGTCATCATGAATCAATGAAAAATTATGAAACACCTCAATGGCTAGTGCGGCATCCAAACCATTAGAAATATCACCACCAAAGCAATCTGCGGTCATAAGTGTTAGGGTTGGCCGCAAACGTTTACCTCCTAAATCAAGGATATATTTGATAGGGCTGTAGAGGCCTTGGGGAGAATTTGATGTGCTATTAAACCGCTTTAGGTGATCTATAAATTTTGATTGATAATATTCAATGGTTTTCATCCAAACAAAAATAAGAGATTTCTATGTAATTTCTTTTTTAGATTCAACAAATGTTAAAAATTTGTAAAAACCTTGGAAACTTTATTTGTTTTTATAGTTTCCTGCATATATTTGCGCCCACAAATGATGAAAGAAAAAATCATAGCTAAATCAGAGGGCTTGTTTTTGACCTTGGGGTTCAAAAATGTAACTATGGATGACATTGCCTCAGCAATGGGTATTTCCAAAAAAACCATCTACACTCATTTTTCCAATAAAACGGAATTGGTGGGTACCGTTACATTCTCGATACTAGAGCATATCTACAAAGCTATAGAGCAAATTAATAAATCTGCCATTAATCCAATAGAGGAATTATATGAGATAAAATTATTTCTTTTAAATTATTTGAAAAATGAAAGGGGATCGGCTCACTATCAATTAAAAAAATACTATCCCAAAATTTTCGAAGAGCTCGAAATCAAAAAATTCGAAAAAATGCATTCTTCAGTAGAACGCAGTTTGAAAAAAGGAGTTGAACTGCAGCTCTTTAGAGCAAATATTGATGTTGCTTTTATTTCTCGTGTCTATTTTGTGGGAATGTCTGGAATTAGAGATACTACTGTTTTTTCTGAAGATCAATTTAACAAAAACTATCTTCTTGAAAGTTATTTAGAATACCATTTGCGGGCTATTGTAACAGAAAAGGGATTGAATATTTTGAACAAACATATTAAAAAAACGCGCAGCAAAAATGTATAAGATAATTGGTTTTTTTCTACTGTCTCTTTATGGTTTCTCACAAAATATTCCAAAGGAATTTTCGCTAAAAGAAGCCATTAATTATGCCATTGAAAACAATAAAGCGGCTCAAGATGCCGCTCAGGACATTCGTTTGGCAGAATTACAAAAATGGCAAACCACATCAATAGGTTTACCTCAAATTAGTGCCAATATTGCCTACAATAACTGGATTCAACAACAAGTCTCCTTGGTTCCTGCAGAGTTTTTTGGCGGAGTGCCCGGAGAATTTGCAGAGATTGCTTTTGGCACGCCACAAACTGTTAATGGAACACTTACGGTAAACCAAAAACTATTCGATGGTTCGTATATCGTTGGGTTACAAGCCGCTAAAGTATATTTGGAAATCTCAAAATTAGCTCAAGAAAAAACAACTAACGAACTTCGAAAAGCAGTGTGTGCAGCTTATGGAAATATACTATTGACTCAAGCCAATTTAAAAATCATTGCCTCTAATATTAAAACTGTACAAAACAATATATATGACTTACAGAAAGTATATGAAAATGGCATGACAGAAGCTGAAAATATTGAGCAACTTCAATTGACAATGTCGGGGCTGGTGAGTGCAAAAAACTTTAATTTAAATTTAAAATCATTAGGATATCAACTATTCAATTTGACCCTAGGTTTAGACCTGAATCAAGCTGTAACACTAACAGACTCTATGGAAGATTTGGTTACCAATTCTATCTTGGAAACTACTGTGCAATCAGAAACTGATTTAGATCGAAATATTGATTTTAAAATTGCGCTAAACGATTTGCGTTCAAAAGAACTGCTATTGAAGTTGGAACGCAGCAAAGCCCTTCCTACCTTGACAGCCTTTGTCAATGGTAGCTATATTGGAAACAACGATAATTTTGATTTTTTGAATCGTTCTCAAAAATGGTTTGGGGCCTCACAATTTGGTGTCAATATGACCATTCCTATTTTTAGTTCATTTGGCCGTACAGCTTCAACACAAAAAGCGAAAATAAATTTAGAAAAAAGTAAACGCAGCTTAATCAATGTCCGGCGCGAAGTAGAAATTCAAGTTCAACGCGCTGAAAACGATTTGGCTTTTGCCAAAGCAGATTTAGATACCAAAAAACAGGCTCTAGATCTGGCTAAACGCATAGAAGAAAAAAATCAAATCAAATTTTTTGAGGGATTGGCCACAAGTTTTGAATTGAGCCAAGCCCAAACACAACTATATTCAGCACAGCAACAATACATCCAAGCTATGCTATCCGTATTGAATAAACATACAGAACTGGATGTCTTAAAAAACCCTAACCCCTAATATAAATTTGAAATTATTATTCATGAAAAACATATTTGTACTTTTAAGTTTATCCTTGATTTTGTCTTGTAACAAAGACTCAAAACAGTCGAAATCATTGATGGAACTCAATTCTGAAAAAACACGATTGATTACTCAAATTGATAGTTTGAGTAACATGCTAAACGCTGTTGAACATCAAATTTCAAAATTAGACACAACCAAACGTCTAACTTCAGTCACTACAATAAAAGCTGAAGTTAAACCCTTTAAGCATTTTATTGAAGTTCAGGGTGTTGTTGAAGCCGACCAAAGCGTGGAACTATATCCTGAACGCGCTGGTGCAGTTACATCAATTTATGTCAAAGAAGGACAAAGTGTTGTTAAGGGACAAATACTGGTCCAAATTGACAACTCCATTTTGGAAAACAATAGGGCTGAACTTCTAACTCAATTAGAATTGGCCAAAACAACCTTCGAACGACAACAACGGCTATGGAATCAAAATATTGGAAGTGAAATACAGTTCCTACAAGCTAAAGCCAAAAAGGAAGGTCTCGAAAACAGTTTGAACAGCTTAAACGCGCAAGCAGAAAAACTTAAAATTATAGCGCCATTTAGTGGAATAATTGATGAAATTTTTATCAAAATTGGTGGTCTAGCATCCACTCAAACGCCGGCAGTGAGACTGGTTAATCTAAGTAAAATTCATGTGGAATGTGAAGTCACTGAAACATACCTCAATACCATCAAAAAAGACACTGATGTTAATTTAACTTTCCCGTCTATTGGAAAAGAATGGACCTCAAAAATTGCACAAGTTGGAAATTTTATCAACCCCAACAACCGCAGTTTTAAAGTACGAATTAACCTCAATAATCCAGAAAATGAGCTAAAAGCTAACATGTTGGCAGATGTGAAAATTAACGATTTCAAAAATACTGGCGTGGTTATCCCTAGTGCTTTACTACAAAAAGACCGGGATGCTAAAACCTTTGTTTTTACATTAATAAAAGATGATAATTCATATAAAGTCAAAAAAACATATGTCAACGAATGGTCTGCTTACAACAACCTGTCATTTATCTCTGAAGGCTTAACACCTAATACCCTCATTGTAGACAAGGGTTCTCGATTAATTAAAGCAGGCGAAAACGTCATACTTTCAGAACAATAAATCCAAAGAACAAGTATGAGCACAAAAAAAAATAAGGAATTCAAGTTATCATCTTGGGCTATTACCAATAAATCTACTGTTGCCGTAATTACATTTATTGCGGTCTTAGGGGGATATTTATCTTACACCAGTATGCCGAGGGAAAATTTCCCAGAAATTATTGTACCACAAATTTATGTGGCCACTCCTTACCCAGGAAATTCTGCTTTGGATGTTGAAAAACTAATCACGAAACGCCTTGAAAAAGAAATAAATGCCATTACAGGAGTCGATAAAATTACTTCAACATCTATACAAGGCTTCTCCAGCATCAATGTTGAATTTAATTTTGATGTCACGCCTTCAGAAGCGCTTTTGAAAGTCAAAGACAAAGTCGATATTGCTATGGCGGATAAAGATTTTCCAAAAGATTTACCCAGTGAGCCAAGTATTACTGAAATGAATTTCAGTGAGCAAATGCCTATTATGAATGTTAACCTTTCTGGAGATTTTTCAATGGATCAATTGAAAGATTATGCAGAATACTTAGAAGATGAAATTGAGGAACTTACTGAAATTTCTGGTGTCGATATTAGGGGGGTTCAAGAAAAAGAACTTGAAATTGCTTTGGATCTCTACAAAATGCAAGCATCCGAAATCAGTTTTAACGATATTGAAAATGCCGTTGCATTTGAAAATCAAAGTATTTCAAGTGGTGATATTTTAGAGAGTGGAATACGCCGAAATGTTCGCGTCGTGGGAGAATTTGACAACCCATCTAATGTTGAAAACATTATAGTCAAACACGAAAAAGGTCATGTTGTTTACCTGAGAGATATTGCTGAGGTCTCCTTTAAAGAGCAAGAAAAACAAAGCTATGCCAGAGAATACTCTCAACCCGTTGTCATGTTAGATGTCAAAAAACGAAGTGGTCAAAATTTATTGGAAGCTTCCAAAAAAATTGATGTCATAATAGCAAAAGCAAAAGCGACAGTTTTCCCAGAAAACTTGGTCATTTCTAAGACCAATGATCAATCGAATGATACCAGAACCATGGTTGCTGATTTGGAAAATAGCATCATCCTTGGGGTTCTTTTAGTGGTTACTGTCTTATATTTCTTTCTAGGATTTCGAAATGCATTATTTGTGGGAGTAGCTATTCCGCTCTCGATGTTTTTGTCATTTACAATTCTAAGTTTTCTTGGTGTTACTTTAAATACAATGGTATTGTTCTCCCTTGTTATTGCTCTGGGTATGTTAGTCGATAATGGTATCGTAGTGGTAGAAAATGTTTACAGACTGATGGACGAGGGAATGTCAAGAATTGACGCGGCCAAAAAGGGTGTAGGTGAAGTCGCTTTACCAATTATTGCATCAACAGCAACTACCCTAGCTGCCTTTTTACCATTAGTCCTTTGGGATGGTATTATTGGTAAATTTATGCAATGGCTGCCCATTACGCTAATCATCGTATTGAGTTCCTCATTATTTGTGGCCTTGGTGATTAATCCTATGTTAATTTCTCTTTACATGAAAGTTACCCCAACCAAAAATAAAACCACATTTATCAATAGATTGGAAAAGATCTATGAAAAGTTCCTTAGTGTTGCGCTTCAAGGGAAAAAGCCTTATGGTATCGTAATCGGAACATTCTTTTTATTGTTTTTGGCAGGAGGATTAATGTCAATTTTTCCGCCAAAAGTTTTGTTTTTTCCAAACACGGAAGCCAAACAAGTTTTTGTTTTTTTAGAGTACCCCATTGGCACAGACATAGAAGAAACTAATATATTATCCAAAAAAATTGAGGCAGATATTGAATCCCATTTAAAACAATATGAGTCCAACGGAGAAAATTTCCTAGTTACTTCTGTTATTGGTCAAGTCGGAGAAGGAACTTCAGATCCTAGCAAAGGACAAATGGGGGGAAACACCCCAAACAAAGCTCGAATAACAGTGGATTTTGTAAAATTCCAAGATCGGCAAGGCGTCAGTTCAGAGCAAGTTTTGAGAGATATCAGAGAAGTGATTCAGGGCTATCCAGGTGTGAGCATAGTAGTGGATAAGCCTGCTGATGGTCCACCAACTGGATCTCCAATTAATCTTGAAATTAAAGGAGATGACTATGATTTAATTTTGGAGACTGCAACCCAGCTAAAATCTTTTATCAATGCAACAAATATTCCTGGAATTGAAGAATTAAAGTTAGATATAGATCAGGGTAAACCCGAGTTATTAGTCCATATCGATCGGCAAAAAGCAAGACGACTAGGTGTTTCCACAGGACTCATTGGTGGTAGTTTAAGAACTGCACTTTATGGCAAAGAAGTCTCTACCTACAAAGACTTGAAAGACGACTATCCCATTAACATTAGATTGAAAGACGAATTTAGATATGACAGAGATGCCCTATTAAATCAAAAAATAACATTCAGAGACCAAGGAAGTGGACGCATCAAACAGGTGCCAATATCGGCTGTCGCAACTACAGAAAATAACACCAGCTTTAGCGCTGTAAAACGGATTGATTTGGATCGAGTAGTAACGTTATATTCTAATGTATTAAGTGGCTATAATCCAACAGATGTGAATGATAAAATCCGTGGTGTGATGGAAAATTTCGAAACCCCCGTAGGTCTTGACATTAGCTTTACTGGAGAGCAAGAAAAACAAGCTGAGGAAATGGCCTTTTTGAGTAAAGCACTGCTGATAGCAGTATTATTAATTTTTCTGATATTGGTGGCACAATTTAACTCTGCAACAACCCCTATAATCATCTCTATTTCAGTGCTTTTGAGTTTGATTGGTGTGCTTTTTGGTTTGCTGATTTTTAGAATGGATTTTGTGATTTTAATGACTATGATTGGAATTATTTCACTGGCCGGAATTGTAGTAAATAATGCTATTGTACTTATTGATTATATCAATTTAATAATCAAACGAAAACGGAAAGAATTGTCATTGGAGTCCTCTCATAAACTTACAACAACGCAGTTATTAGACTGTGTAATTGAAGGCGGAAAAACAAGACTCCGGCCTGTTTTATTGACGGCCATAACAACTATATTGGGACTTTTACCATTAGCATTTGGGATAAATATTAACTTCAAGACACTTGTAACACAGTTCGATCCAAACTTTTATATTGGTGGTGAAAACGTCGCATTTTGGGGTCCTATGGGCTGGGCCATAATTTTTGGGTTAACTTTCGCTACCTTTTTGACACTTGTTGTAGTCCCCATATTATACTATTTGATTCATAAAATTAAAGCTAAAAAAGTCGTTTTGAACTAATCATTCTGTTAGGCTTTTAATTTATTAATGTTAAATTTGTCTCATAAAATTTTCTCATGTACAGAACGCACAATTGTGGTCAGCTAAATGCTTCGCACATCGATCAAAAAGTAAGCCTATGCGGATGGGTTCAAAAAACAAGAGACAAGGGATCTTTAATATGGGTAGATCTCCGCGATCGATATGGAATTACTCAGCTCATTTTTGATGCCGAAAGGTCAGACAAAATACTTATTGAATCGGCTAAAAAACTGGGGAGAGAGTTTGTCCTGCAAGCTAGCGGTAGAGTTATCGAACGGGCCTCAAAAAACCCTAATATAGCGACAGGTGATATCGAAATTCTTGTTGAATCTCTAACTATTTTAAACGAAGCGAACACCCCTCCATTTACCATTGAAAATGAAACTGATGGCGGAGAAGAACTTCGTATGAAATATCGTTATCTGGACATACGGCGAAACCCCGTAAGAAACAATCTAATCTTTCGACATAAAGTCACTCAAGAAGTTCGAAACTATTTATCCTCTGAAGATTTTATCGAAATAGAAACCCCATACCTTATCAAATCCACCCCCGAAGGCGCACGCGATTTTGTAGTTCCAAGTCGGATGAATGAAGGACAATTTTATGCCTTACCACAATCTCCTCAAACCTTTAAACAACTTTTAATGGTGGGGGGAATGGATAAATATTTTCAAATTGTAAAATGTTTTAGAGACGAAGACTTACGTGCAGATCGACAACCAGAATTCACTCAAATTGATTGTGAAATGTCCTTCGTTGAACAAGAAGATATCCTCAATACTTTTGAGGGGCTAACCCGTCACTTACTCAAGAATATCAATGGCGTTGAGGTAAAAGATTTTCCAAGAATGAGCTATGACGAAGCCATGAAAACCTATGGAAACGACAAACCAGATATTAGGTTTGGGATGACATTTGGTGAACTCAATGCTGTATCACAGCATAAGGATTTTAAAGTTTTCAATACGGCAGAACTTGTGGTCGGAATTGCTGTTCCAGGTGGCAATTCAATGTCGCGAAAAGATATTGACAAACTCATTGACTGGGTAAAACGTCCACAGATTGGCGCATTGGGTATGGTGTATGTAAGATGTAATGACGATGGAAGTTATAAATCATCAGTAGATAAATTTTATGATCAAGATGATTTAACCAAATGGGCAGAAATAACAAAGGCCAGTTCTGGTGATCTTATATGTGTTCTGTCGGGAAAAACCAACGAAGTTCGCACACAACTCAGTGCATTGAGAATGGAACTTGCAGAGCGAATGGGATTACGCAATTCCAACGAATTTGCGCCACTATGGATAACCGACTTTCCCCTTCTCGAATGGGATGAGGAGACGCAACGCTACCATGCTATGCACCATCCTTTTACGGCTCCAAAGCCCGAACATATTAAACTTTTGGATACTGACCCAGGGGCCGTAAAAGCCAATGCTTATGACTTGGTCCTTAATGGCAATGAAATTGGCGGAGGTTCTATTCGAATTCATGACAAAGAAACCCAATCGCTCATGTTCGGACACCTCGGATTTACAGAAGAAGAGGCAAAATCACAATTTGGCTTTTTGATGAACGCATTTGAATTTGGTGCACCGCCGCATGGTGGTATTGCATTCGGGCTAGATCGATTGGTAGCTATTTTAGGAGGACAAGAAACAATTCGTGATTTTATTGCTTTCCCAAAAAATAATTCCGGACGAGATGTTATGATCGATGCGCCATCGCCCATTGACTCCGCACAATTAGAAGAACTTAACCTGAAACTGAAATGAAACTGTTAATTTGGGTTTTATTTATTGGATCTTTTACAAGCATCCTCATTGGTCTATTGTTCGACTTAAAATATTCCCAAAAATTCATTGGTAGTGGCGTTGTTGGTCTTTTTTTAGTTGTATTCCCTTTATTTTCCTACTTCCGTTGGAAAGATAAAAAAGTATCTGATTACATGCTAACTAAAGAAAATCTCGATAAAATGAGAGATTTAAATGAAAAAAAAAGTTAATTCAAATTTCTTTTCTCCACAAAAAACCGTTTCAAAAGTTGAGAGGCTTCGTCTGCTAATACGCCCCCAGTAAGAGACGTTTTAGGGTGCAAATGGGCGCCCACTTTAGAAAAGCCACGATCTAAATCGTGGGCAGCATAAACGACTCTAGATATTTGACTCCAATAAAGCGCCCCTGCACACATTTGACAAGGTTCAAGAGTAACATATAAGGTGCAATCGTGCAAAAATTTTCCGCCCAAAAAATTAGCCGCTGCTGTTATGGCCTGCATCTCAGCATGTGCAGTAACATCATTCAGCAACTCCGTTAAATTATGTGCTCGAGCGATAATTTTATCGTTGACAACTACGATGGCTCCGACAGGAACTTCTCCTTGCTCAAAGGCTAGTTCTGCCTCAATCAAGGCTTTCTTCATAAAATAGGCATCGTCAAATAGTCCCTCCATATGTCAAAAATACAATTTCAAACTTGTATTTTTGTGATGTGAAAAAAAAAATCTTAGACCATATTCTTACTCCGAAGGACTTGAGGTTGCTACCGGCCGATGATCTTCCTAAACTGGCTCAAGAACTGAGACAATTTATTATTGAAATCATCGCCACAAAAGGGGGACATCTTGGCGCAAGTTTAGGGGTAATTGAATTGACTATTGCACTTCATTATGTTTTTAAAACTCCCGAAGACCTCTTGATTTGGGATGTTGGTCATCAAGCTTATGGTCATAAAATATTAACGGGGCGAAAATCAGATTTTCACACCAATCGTCAACTAAATGGACTTAGCGGCTTTCCAAAACGGAGTGAGAGTATTTACGACTCATTTGGTACGGGACATGCATCTACATCAATTTCTGCAGCACTAGGTATGGCTATTGCCAGTCAGCTCAAGGGACTTGAGAAACATCACATCGCTGTTATTGGTGACGCCTCGATTGCTGGTGGTATGGCTTTTGAAGGATTAAATCATGCGGGGGTTACTGATGCTAATTTATTGGTTATTTTAAATGATAATGCAATTGGAATTGACCCTAGTGTTGGCGCTCTCAAACAATATTTAACGGATGTCAAAAAAAGAGAACAAAAACAAGATAATATTTTTGAAGCCTTAAATTTTGAATATTCAGGTCCGGTAGACGGTCATGATCTTAAGGCTCTAATCAAAGAATTGAAACGTCTTAAAAAAATTGATGGTCCAAAGTTTTTACATGTCATTACAACTAAAGGCAAAGGGTTAAAGCAAGCCGAAACGAATCAAGTTGTTTATCACTCGCCCGGCAAATTTGATGTCGAAACAGGAGATTTAATCCCTAAAAAACATGAGGATTTATCGCCAAAATTTCAAGATGTTTTCGGATTAACTCTTGTAGAATTGGCCAAAAAAAATCCTCGTATTGTAGGTATCACCCCAGCGATGCCTACGGGGAGTTCCCTAAAATATATGATGGATACTTTTCCGGACAGAGCATTTGATGTGGGTATCGCTGAGCAACATGCGGTGACATTAGCTTCGGGCATGGCAACTCAGGGGTTGGTACCATTTTGTGCCATTTATTCAACTTTTTTACAGCGTTCTTATGACCAAGTTATCCATGATGTAGCACTTCAAAATTTGCCCGTTATTTTTTGTTTAGATCGTGCAGGGCTTGTAGGACAAGACGGCGCAACTCATCATGGAGTATTTGATATTGCCTACTTAAGATGTATTCCAAACCTCATCATAGCAGCTCCTAGAAATGAGATCGAATTACGAAATATTATGTATACAGCCCAAAAAGGTTTGGACCGGCCCATTGCCATTAGATATCCAAGAGGTCGTGGCGAAATTTT
>JBMHDM010000007.1:0-13899 GCA_049889395.1 Flavobacteriaceae bacterium | reverse complement strand
TAAGCAAATATCTCCTGTAGTTCCACGTTTCCCTGGAATGGCGTCTGTAACATCTCCATTTCTGTCAACATGAATTTCAACAACAACACGTCCTTCTTCATCACAATCTGGAATGACTTTAGAACTTTCAGGGGTCCCACGCCCATTAAGACCATATCCCAAGCCACCATTACCATTTCCGGAACTTCCAAAGTAACTTGGAGCATAGGGATCACCATTTAATTGACCCTTATCGCCGCTTGCTAGCTCTTCGCCTTGCGAGTTAGAAGCATCACCACTTTCCGACCCTATATTTCCCATAAGGTCATCCAATTTCTTTTTCTTTTGAGCGTTTATTTCTTGTTGTCTTAAACGTTTTGCTTCAGCTTCAGCTTCAGCTTTTTTCTGAGCATCTTTATTTGATTTTGTTATGGTGATATCGGTTGTTTCATTTGTTAAAATATCTTCTTTAACTTCCATTTTGGATGTTGTAGCAATAGGAGTATTTTGGGGTATTGGCTCTGGAAGTTGTTCTGAATTGGATGCGGCGATTATCTTGGGCTGTGTATTAGTGCTTCCTGTTGTTGAAGTTCCAAAATTCACCGAAACCCCATACTCCAATGGCGGATCCATATATGGCGGACCGACTATGAATAGTAACAAAGCCAATAAGACCGCAATTAAGGCTGTAAGTCTAGCTGAAAGACGTTCTTGTTTGGTTTTCAATAGTTTCATTTAATTCGGATTTACCGCTAAAATAACTTTGAATTTATTTCGGTTGGCTATATCCATTACCTTAACCACATAATCTACTGGAACAGATTTTTCGGCACGAAGAACAATTGTCGGTGATTGCTTTTGACTCAAACTCTTGACAAGCTCAGGCTCCAAATGTTGATGGGTAATTTGTTTTTGGTCTATAAAATAGGCCAAATCTTTATCGATGCTTACGGCTACCGATTTTTTATTTTCTGTTTTTCCACTGGCTTTTGGTAGTAAGATATCTATTGCATTTGTGGTGACCAAGGTGGAGGCGAGCATAAAAAATATAAGCAACAAAAAAACGATATCCGTCATAGAGGACATGTTGAATTCGGGTGTTACTTTATGTCTACCTCGAATATTCATTATTGTGCGGGTTCGTTCAGTAAGTCTAAAAATTCAACAGAATTGGCTTCCATATTGTACACTACTTTGTTTGTTCGACTCACCAAGTGGTTGTATGCTATGTACGCTACTATTCCTACAATAAGCCCTGCTACTGTTGTGGTCATCGCCGTATATAGTCCATCGGCTAAAAGTTTAATATCAATTTGACCGCCTGAATTTGCAATTTCAAATATGGATAAGATCATACCTATTACGGTTCCCAAAAACCCAATCATTGGAGCTGCACCTGAAATTGTAGCTAAAATACTGATGTTTTTCTCCAAAGAATAAACCTCTAATTTACCAGCATTTTCAATGGCTGAACTGATGTCTGCTAATGGCCTTCCGATACGAGAAATTCCTTTCTGAATAAGTCGTGAAACTGGTGAGTTATCTCTATCGCAAAGCAATGTTGCTGCTTGTATACGGCCATGACTAACGTGGTCGCGAATTTCGTTCATGAAATTAGGATCGATCTTGGTGGCTTCTTTAATTGTAAATAATCTTTCAAAGTAAATGAAAAGGGTTACTAGCAAAAGAACAAAAAGTAAGGAAATTATAATTTGACCAGCAAGTCCTCCACTTTTGATAAGTTCTATAATGGATAATGTTTTCTCAATTGATTCTGTATCAGAAAGTGGTGAGTCTAGACGTTGAAGTGTATTCAAAATCATCATGTTTTGTGTCATTTTATTATTCTAACGTTAAAGTTACAGAAAACGTATGGTTAGAATAAGGTTCTTGTAAAGAAAAATACACCCGCTCCTGCTATAAATCCTACAAAAGCGAGCCAGGATATTTTTTTTAGATACCAAAAGAAATTAATTTTCTCCATCCCCATAGCAACTACACCAGCAGCTGAGCCTATTATAAGCATACTTCCACCTGTTCCTGCAGAATAAGCAATGAAGTGCCACAATACATTATCCATGGGCTCTGAAAACATTCCTAGTGAAGCGGCAACTAATGGGACATTGTCTATTATGGCTGACCCAATCCCTAAAAGTATAACTACCAAATCCGACACTTCTGCTCCAGCTATTTCTGTACCGATTTGAGGGGTGCTTCCTTTAAGCCAGTCGGCAAAGCCGAACAAAATTCCTAATGATTCCAATGCTGCTACAGCCATCAATATCCCTAGAAAGAACAATATACTTGGCAACTCGATTTTGGATAAGGAGTGGTGGACTGGACTTGAGTGACCATCCTTGTCCAAACTTTGCAAGCTGAATTTTGAAGAACTATAAATCTCTGCAAAAATGGCCACAACACCCAAAGATAACATCATACCAACGTAAGGCGGTAAATGAGTGACCATTTTAAAAATCGGTACAAAAACAATAGCAATAAGCCCCAAATAGAGCATCGTACCACTAAATCTACCTATAGGTTTGTCATCATCATCATCACTGACGACTAAGTTTCCCTTAAAAATTTGTAATCGAGATGCTAAAACGGTTGGAATTACCATACAAACCAAGGAGGGCAGCAACAGGTACCCAAACAAATGAGGCGTTGAAACTTTATTGGCGATCCAAAGCATCGTTGTGGTTACGTCTCCTATGGGCGAAAAAGCACCTCCAGCATTGGCTGCAATTACAATTAGACCCGCAAACCAAAGACGTATATCTCTATCTTTAACTAATTTTTGCAGTAATGAAATAAGTACTATCGTTGCAGTCAAATTGTCAATAATAGCAGAGAGCACAAAGGCCAAAGAACTAAATATCCAGAGTAATTGTGTTTTTTTCTTCGTCTTGATAAACTGTTTGATTGTGGCAAATCCATTAAAATACGCAATGATTTCAACTATGGTCATGGCGCCCAATAAAAAGACCAAAATTTCAGCCGTTTTACCCAAATGATGCAAGAGGGTCTCTTCAAGAAGATGCATCTTATCGTCATGGTTTAAGGTGTCAAAATTGGTTAATAACGCATGTTTTGATGAGTCAAACCACGTTTTGAAATCATCAATACCAAACGACATAAATGCCCAGCTTACTGCCATCATGATTAGTGCAGGAATAAGCTTATCTATTTTTAAACTATGCTCAAGTGTAATGGCTAAATAGCCAACAACGAATACTATAATGATAATGCTTTCCATAGGATCAGGACGGATTAATTCTATAAATTAATGTGAATATTGTAAATCAATGCTAGCAAATATATGAAACATTTTAAGTTTTAATAGATTGGGGGAAGATAAATTTTCCCACTACTATGATCTCGAGAAGCACCGGTCACAGCGCTAAGACAGTTAATTTCATTTCTGAGTTTCAAAACACCCAAAAATCCAAAAACCAAAGCTTCTTTGAAATTAATTATATCCTGATCTACAGTGTCAATTTTACAGCCTGTTTGCTCTAATACACGTTCTATGAGAAACGAATTGTGTACACCTCCACCTGAAAAGAGTCCAAGATGTAAGTCATAATTTCGAATCACATTAGAAATTTGAATAGCACTATGCTCGACAAATGTTCTTAAAACTGTAGTTGGATGCAAATTAAAACAGTCAATTACAGGAACGATTTCATTTACGACCCATTCTAACCCGAGTGATTTCGGAGGATTTTTTTTGTAAAATTTAAGGGAATTTAACCGCTCTAATAAGGGGGTATGCGATTGGCCTTGACGTGCAAAATGACCATCACAATCAAAAGGAAACCCTAACTTTTCAGCATAGGGGTTCATCACAATATTTACAGGGCAAATATCAAATGCTAAGCGATGGTAATTATCTCTAAAAGATATATTGGCAAATCCCCCAAGATTCAAACAAAAATCGTAGGCCGAAAACAAGAGTTCATCACCAATAGGTACTAGTGGTGCACCCTGCCCACCAAGGGCAACGTCTTGTGTTCGAAAATCACAAATGAGCGTTTGACCAATTTGGCATGCCAGCTCGGGTAAGTTTCCTATCTGGAGTGTGACGCCCTCATCAGGTTGATGAAAAACAGTGTGTCCATGACTGCAAACCGCATCGAGGTTTTGAATATTATTTTTTTTTAAAAAAGTAGAAATATGATGTCCAAGTTGCCTCGTGTATTCTACATTAAATTGACTCAGAGCATCCGGACTTAGGGACAGTACCGTCTTCAATTTGGCTTTGGTTGATTTTGAATAGTCTATGGTTTCAGCTGCCAAAATTTCAAATGTCCATTTGTTGTTTTTATAAAATTTTACCCAGCACAAATCGATTCCATCTA
The DNA here is from genome assembly GCA_049889395.1 of Flavobacteriaceae bacterium. Taxonomy (GTDB): domain Bacteria; phylum Bacteroidota; class Bacteroidia; order Flavobacteriales; family Flavobacteriaceae; genus UBA3537. The sequence continues at coordinate 9,559 of JBMHDM010000007.1, read as the reverse complement.
ATGAAGTGCCAGACATAACACCTACAACATTGTATATTTTTTTTATCATATTATTAAAAATAGAGCCTCATTTTAAAAATATGTCAATTTTAGACTATATTTGTATAAGTTTTTTTCGAAATATATAATTACTATCCAATGCTATTTTCCCTTTCTGAAGAACAAATTATGGCGCGCAATGCTGCCAGAGAATTTGCTCAATCCGAATTACTACCTGGTGTTATTGAACGTGACGAAAACCAGCAATTTCCTGACAATTTAGTAAAAAAAATGGGAGCTCTGGGTTTTATGGGCATAATGGTTGATCCCAAATATGGTGGCAGTGGAATGGACACAATATCCTATGCTTTAGTCATGGAGGAGTTGTCCAAAATTGACGCTTCGGCTAGTGTGATGGTTTCAGTTAACAATTCACTAGTGTGTTATGGCATAGAAACTTACGGTAGTACAAAACAAAAAGAAAAATACTTACCAAAATTAGCCACCGGCGAATGGATTGGAGCCTTTTGCTTAAGCGAGCCTGAAGCTGGAAGTGATGCCACGTCACAAAAAACAACAGCAATTAATTGTGGAGAACATTATATTCTGAATGGAACCAAAAACTGGATTACCAACGGCGGTCGATCACAAGTTTATATTGTTATTGCACAGACCCACAAAGACAAAGGTCATAAAGGTATCAATGCCTTTATCGTTGAGCGCGGCACACCAGGTTTTGAAATTGGTCCAAAAGAAAACAAACTTGGAATTCGTGGTAGTGACACCCATACACTACAATTTAATGATGTTAAAATCCCCAAAGAAAACCGTATCGGTGAAGACGGATTTGGTTTTAAATTCGCCATGAAAACACTGTCTGGTGGGCGTATTGGTATTGCCGCCCAAGCTTTAGGTATTGCATCTGGTGCCTATGAGTTATCCTTGAAGTATTCTAAAGAACGACAAGCATTTGGCACAGAAATCAGCAACCACCAAGCTATTGCCTTCAAACTGGCTGAAATGGCTACCGACATCGAAGCCGCTAGACTATTGGTTTACAAAGCGGCACTGGATAAAGATCATGGACGTGACTATGTTACTTCTAGTGCTATGGCCAAGCTATTTGCCTCACAAACAGCCATGAAACATACTGTTGAGGCAGTACAAATTCATGGTGGAAATGGTTTTGTAAAGGATTATCATGTTGAGCGTTTGATGAGAGATGCCAAGATTACCCAGATTTATGAGGGCACTTCTGAAATTCAAAAAATTGTAATCTCGAGACAAGTGTTAAGAGATTAAAATTCCATAAAGATCTCGAGACAAGTGTTGAGAGATTAAAATTCTACAAAAATCTCGAGACAAGTGTTGAGAGTTTAAGGCATTACAGGAAGAAATTCCAAACTAAACCAAAGCGAACAATAAAATCGCGGTAGGGATAATTCGGCGCCGAATAAAAGTTATACCCTGTCATGGCAGAATTAAAATGTTCTGCCTTCAAGAATAATCGGGTTTGTTGAATTTTAGCATTGACAAAAAAATCAATTCGAGGGAAACTTCCTAAAGACGTTTCATTTTGAACATAAAACTCGGCCAGAACAGGATCGTAGGCGTTCATGTTATATTTGGTGAAAAAACTAGCTGTCAGTCCTGTTTGTAAGTACAATGCTTTGTCAAAAAATTCGTTCGCATAATACAGGGTATGTCTGATATTGAGTTGTGGCACATTTAAGACGTCTTCGCCATCGATAACCTGCTGTAGCATGATGGTATTATAAAGGCCAAATTTTCGATATTTGAACTCACTCTCGTATTTCAATCGCGCATAATTCACAGTGCCGTCCCACTGGAAAGGTTTCACCCCCTCACCACTGTTTTCGAAATACAGAAAGTTATTGATGATTGAATAATCGGCTGATAGCGTACCATATTTTTTGGATCTAATGTTAAAAGCTAATTGTTTGGATTGTTGATTTTTGAATTCATTCTGCCAATTGTAATTCAAATAATCACTTTGATACAGTCGATAATTATAATCTGCAACAGTAGAGTTCAAATTTAAAGTGGCCTTCAAGTCTAAATCATCATTGATTTCATAGTTTGCTTCAGCGGAAAAGAAGTTCCCCTCTAAATCACCTGCTACATTGATGCCAAAATTGGCACTTAAATCAATAGGGCCTATTTGGTTGTTATACCCCCCCTCAAAGGAAATTGCAGTTTCTTTTAAGCGGTTTGATATTGTTTGCCCGTTAAGAATCACTACGGCATTGTAGCCATAATTAAAGCTGTTGAAAGCCAGCTTAGCTTTAAGATTTCCTAATAAACTATTCTTAAAGGAGGCGTCCAGAGCTGAGTTAAAATGCTCATAGGTATTTTTATCAAATAAATTCGTTGTTACAAATGACGCTCCAAAAACTGGGTTATTTCGGTCTTGTTTATATTGATAATATTTATCTTCTAAAAAAAGAGTATGTCCCACTTTTAGGCCATTATTTCCCAATGAATCTTGTTGGATTAATTGATAGGTTTGATCCAAATAAAAGCGACGTCCTTCAAGATTACTTTCTGCATCTTCAAAAATGGGATCGAATAAAGAACGATCAATAAATTCATTGTTGCCATTTTCAAACTCCAGTAAATCTTCATCAGAAATTCCCCCATTTTCTTGATTCAAGATATCTTGAGTCACCATATGTGCTCTGACATGATAGCGTTTATTTTTAGTATAGTAGCTGGTTGTAAATCTGAAATGTCCTGTACTGGACAAAATATGCTGATATTTTCCCAAAGAACGCATCCCTTTGTAGGCTATTGAAACGTTAAATTGTTCGGAGGTATTTGTGGTGAAAAAGGCATCCAACAATTGTCCTTGTTCAAAATTGGACTTAAACATCAGCTCTGTTAATGGGGTTGGAACATGATAATATTGAGTGTCATCAACTTCGATGTAAGAAAAGTGTTTGGCCTTTGAGCCAAATCCGGGTACTGTTGCAAGGCTATTAAAATTATAGCTCAAGCTGTTGTAAGTTTGCCCCATATTGTTGAAGGGTAACAATTCAAAATAGTCTTGCCTTAAGTAATTGAACTTATATTCTTTTTGGATAGACAGGGTTGTATCGACAGCAATGGTGTCTAGTTGTCTGGAGATGATTTTGTAATCCTCAATTTTAGCTTTGATATTTTTGGTTACTTTCTTACTCCCACGGTCGGGAATAGTATCCATTCCACGAGCCCCAAAATCGCCTTTTTGAAAACCACCATCTCCCAACGGACGTGAGACAGGTTGTATTTGTGCCGATGCCATTGTCGAACAAAGTGCAAATAAAAATACAATCGCGTGTTTATACATAAACCTTTAACTCATCAGTATTGGTGCATCAAAAGTAGGAAATTCTAAATTTATATATTGAGACATTCATAATTATCCGTAAATAAATTATATTGTAATAATAAATTTGAAGAATGTGCTCAAATCCCGTATTACCCATCACAAGTTAGAATGTGGCACCGATGAAGCTGGTCGAGGCTGTTTGGCAGGGCCCGTAACAGCTGCAGCAGTAATTTTGCCCAAACTATTCAATAACGATGTTCTTAACGACTCCAAACAACTCTCGTATAAGAAAAGAATATCTTTGCGCTCTGTAATAGAAAATGAAGCAGTATCATTTGGTGTTTGTCATGTTTTCCCAAATGAAATTGACAAAATCAATATTCTGAATGCTTCCATTTTGGCGATGCATCGTGCAGTCGATCAATTAAACAATGTTCATTTTATTGCGGTGGACGGCAATCGTTTCAAACCCTACGGTACAACTCCCTACGAAACAGTGGTCAAAGGCGATGCAAAATACCTTCATATTGCAGCAGCTTCAGTTTTAGCCAAAACCTACCGTGACGATTATATGGATAAAATACATGAAGAATTCCCCATGTACAATTGGAAACAAAATAAAGGTTACCCTACTAAAGAGCACAGAGAAGCACTCCAAAAATATGGCCCCACAAAATACCACAGAATGTCATTCAAACTCTGGCCTCAGCAGTTGAGTTTTGAATTTTAATTCTATCTTTGTTAATAGCTGTTTATTATAGTTTCATGAAGAAAACGTGGCTCGTTCTATTCTTATTTGTTTTGGTTTTTGGATGCCAAAACACCAACAACATAAAATCGATTGAGAATTTTATTCCAGAAAATTCTAACCTCATCATTGAAATCAAAAATTTTGAGCGGTTTAAAAGCGCCCTGAAAAACAACTCTATTTTATCGGAAACTTTACTTGACTCGCTCTTTACAAAACAATTGGGGCCTATCGATAGTCTAAAAATAACTGGCCCTCTTCTACTTTGTAGCAACCTCAGCGATACGCCACCTCGCTTTACATTGATCACAGAAAAAAAAGATGTACAGTTAGACAATTTTAAATCCAATTACTATTTGTCAAAAGACAGTATTTTGGTGATATCTAACAACTTAACTGAGACCCCAAAGTCTTCTAAAATTAATCATCCCTTTGTCAAGTATCGCCAATTGTCTGATCCAAATTCTACATTGTCAATATTTAACAAAACCAATGATGACTCTGTTTGGAATAATGTGTTTTTAAATGTAAACGCAAGTCCAGAAAGTGTAACTTTAAACGGGGTGCTTTTAAATTACAACAATTCAAATTCCATAGAATCTGTTCTAGAGCAAAACCCAACAAAATCTCAAAAAATAGTCGATATCGTACCCGAAAATGTTAATTCCTTTGAGGGTTTAAACCTTGTTAGTGCTAATGTTTTTTTAAATAATTTAAAATCAAAAGATAGCACCTTAATTTCTAGTGAGTTTTCACAATCTTTTTTTGGCACTTTAAAAGAGATCGGGTGGATTAAAACGCCTGAGGGAACAGGTTTTGCTGCGCATTCACTCGACACCAAAGCCACTAGTAACGCGTTAATTGGATTTCAATCCATTTTAGAGACCTATCGTTCTGTGCACATATTTGAGTTCAATCGTTCTAACTTTTTGAGAAACACCATTGGCTCATTATTCGAAATAATTTACCCAAGTCAATACATTATACTTGATGATTTTTTTATTTTTTCTGATAATCCCACCTTTCTAAAAAAACTTATTTCTGATTATAAAACCAAAAATACTTTAGTGAACAACAAGGGTTATATTGATTTGACTAACACATTAAGTGACGATGCATCATTTCAAAGCACCTTTGACAACAACACACTAAAAGCCCTTTTAAATTCTCTGTTACAGACCAATTTTAATTCTAATGACCTAAAAGCCTACCAATACAGCACTTACCAATTGATCAAAGATGATGAGGTCACACATCTTAACGCTCGAATCCAAAAAGAAAAGCCCAACGGAAAATCAAAAAAAGTCAGAGAAGAGTTTAGCTTAAAGTTAGATGCAGATATTCTGGGTGATGTTCAATTTGTGAATAATCATTTTAACCAACAAAAAGATATTATTGTTCAAGATGTAGAAAACCATTTATACCTGATCTCTAATCAAGGTGTTGTACAATGGAAAAAAAGACTCTCTGGCCCCATTTTAGGCCGGATTCAACAGGTAGATTTATACAAAAATGGTCGATTACAGCTGGTGTTTTCTACACCAAAACGTCTTTATGTCCTAGATCGATTGGGACGTGATGTTGCCGATTTTCCTTTAGAATTTAAGGACAATATCACCCAACCATTAGCTGTTTTTGATTACGACAACTCACGAAATTATAGGTTTCTTATAACCCAAGATAATTCTCTTTTGATGTATGACGGAAATGGAAAGCGGGTCAAAGGGTTTAAATATAAGCCCAAAAATAAAATTGAAAATACACCAAAACACATTCGGTATAGAGGAAAGGATTATATTGTTTTCAATCAAGGAAAAACCCTAAATATTCTTAACCGTCGAGGCGATATTCGTGTACCTGTTGTTGAAAATATTAATTTTTCTGATCAAAATATTTTTTTCTACAAAAATCAATTTTCTACCCTGAACAATAACGGAGATTTAGTCCAGGTGGACATCAAAGGACGTGTTAGCCGCCAATCTTTAGGATTTGCATCAACAACCACAATAACAGCGTCAACAAAAACACTTGTTGCTCAATGGGATAACCACTTACAAATTAAAGACAATAAAATCGAACTGGATTTTGGTCGTATGACAGCGCCACAGCTATTTTACCTCAAAGACCGTCTGTACATAACCCTTACGGATAAGGACGCTAGGAAAGTTTGGTTTTACAATAGCAGCGGAGAAATTTTAAGTGGATTTCCAGCTTTTGGTAACTCCAAAATTGATTTATCAAATGCTGACAACGATGGGGCTTTGGAATTTATTTGTCAGAGTGGTTCGGACGAAATTATCATGTATCAGCTTTATTAGCTTGTTGCGCTTCAAATAGGATCAAAAAATACTTGAGTAACTTCTGTTTGACTTCCGCCTCATCAATTTGCTTTTGCCCCAATTCCACATTCAGAGCGGTAACTGCCTTACCTCTTATTCCACATGGAATGATATGATCAAAATAACCCAAATCGGTATTCACATTCAATGCAAATCCATGCATAGTAACCCAGCGACTAGCACGCACACCCATAGCACAAATTTTTCGAGCAAAGGGGGTGTCTACATCTAACCAAACCCCTGTTTCGCCTTTACTTCTAGTCGCTTTCAACCCATAATCTGAAAGGGTTAAAATAATAACCTCCTCTAACAAGCGGAGGTATTTATGTATGTCTGTAAAAAAATTATCTAAATCTAAAATGGGGTACCCCACAATCTGTCCCGGCCCATGATAGGTAATATCTCCCCCTCGATTAATTTTATAAAAACTAGCCCCCTTATCTTGTAGTTGTTGTTCTTTGAGAAGTAAATTGGATAAATCGCCACTCTTACCTAAGGTATATACATGAGGGTGACTCACAAATAGAAAATGGTTTGGGGTGGGCTTATTTATGTTTTCGCGCCTATTTTGAACTTTGGCTTGGACAATATTTTGAAACAACTCTTCCTGAAAATCCCAGGTCTCTTTGTAATCTTTTAGTCCCAAATCTTGAACTTGTATGAGTTTGTTCATAGGGTTCAAAATTACGATTTTTTATAATCAAAGTAAGCTTAATTATTGGGATTATTCAAAATTACGAGGGCCGCAATAACGCCAGGGACCCAGCCACATAATGTTAGAATTAGAACAATGATAAATGAACCACAACCTTTGTCAACAACAGCCAAAGGTGGAAAAAGAATAGACAACAGTACGCGCCAAATACTCATATATAAATTTAATAAAATATCAATTATAAGACATCAATAACCCAAATTTGTTACATCACATTTTATTTGGCCTAACTTATTGAATTCCAACACATAGTCGTTATCTTTGTGCTTAAATTTTAGATTACAGCATTATGGCGCAACTTTCCGAGCAAGAATTGGTACGTCGCGAAAAACTCGCAAAACTTCGAGCAATAGGTATAAACCCCTATCCTGCCGATTTATACCCTGTAACGCACAACAGTATGGCCATTAAGACTAACTTCAATGAGGGTGAGTCTGTCGTTATTGCAGGACGTCTAATGCGGAAAAAAATTCAAGGTAAAGCCGCTTTTACAGAGTTGCAAGATAGTGAAGGACGCATCCAAGTTTATTTTAATAGAGATGAAATTTGCCCGGGGGAGGATAAATCAGCATACAACGATGTGTTTAAAAAATTATTGGATTTGGGAGACTTTATCGGCGTCGAAGGAGAGCTTTTTACAACACAAGTTGGCGAAAAAACCGTTCTAGTTAAGTCATTTAAACTATTAAGTAAAGCCCTAAAACCCTTACCACTTCCCAAGACAGATGCTGAAGGGAATACATACGACGAATTTAATGATCCCGAAATGCGTTACCGCCAACGTTATGCAGATTTGGCTGTCAATCCTCACATCAAAGCAGTTTTTGTGAAACGCACCAAATTATTCAATGCGATGCGCGAGTTTTTCAATAAAGCTGGTTATTTTGAAGTTGAGACTCCTATTTTACAGCCTATTCCTGGCGGAGCTGCTGCTAGACCATTCATTACCCATCACAATAGTTTAGACATTCCGCTGTATATGAGAATTGCCAACGAATTATATTTGAAACGATTGATTGTTGGTGGATTTGATGGAGTCTATGAATTTTCAAAAAACTTTAGAAATGAAGGGATGGATCGTACTCACAATCCAGAATTTACAGCCATGGAAATTTATGTTGCCTACAAAGATTACAATTGGATGATGACCTTTTGTGAACAGTTGTTAGAGCATTGTGCAGTAGCTGTAAATGGCAGCACTAAAGCTACTTTTGGGGGACACGAAATTAACTTTAAAGCACCCTATGCTCGCGTAACAATGACTGACGCAATTAAAAAATTTACAGGGTTTGACATCTCTGGGAAAACAGAAGATGAACTTCGAGCTGCTGCAATCGACATGGGAATCGATGTGGATAATAGTATGGGAAAAGGGAAATTAATTGATGAAATTTTTGGAGAAAAATGTGAGGGTAACTTTATACAGCCAACTTACATCACAGATTATCCTAAAGAAATGAGTCCATTGTGTAAAACACATCGCGATAATCCAGATCTGACAGAGCGATTCGAGTTGATGGTTTGTGGCAAAGAAATTGCCAACGCCTATTCCGAACTCAATGACCCAATTGATCAGCGAGAACGATTCGAAGCCCAGCTCAAATTAGCTGACCGTGGGGATGACGAAGCAACCCAATTTATTGATGAAGATTTCCTTCGCGCCTTAGAATATGGCATGCCTCCAACCTCTGGGATGGGCATTGGGATGGATCGACTAATCATGTTCTTGACCAACAACGTATCGATACAAGAAGTTCTCTTTTTTCCTCAAATGAAGCCAGAGAAAAAAGCACTTGCTTTGAGTGACAATGAAAAAATTATCTTTGATATCCTAAAAACCACACCTAATATTTTACTTGCAGATCTCAAATCACAAACAGGACTGAGTAACAAGGGTTGGGATAAAGGTATTAAAGGCTTAACTAAACAAGGCCTGGCTAAGGTTTCCAAAGTTGATGATCAACTCACCGTTACATTTTTAGGATAATATTTTTATAATTTTTCGGGAAATTTCATTTTAAGTATTTTGATTATTTTGTTACCTTGGTGGGGTCAAAATCTAATTTATCTTATATGAAATCTTTGCAAAAAATCAGTTTACTGCTCATTATGATGCTTATTCTACAGTCCTGTTCAATAAGCATTAAAGCAACTTCAAACAAAAAAAATAAAGCCCAAGTTACAGAAAAACCAAAACCCAAACCTAAACCCAAAAAAGGAGATATCAAACCCTACTCGGATGTTATAACAAAAGATGCTATTTCTGATTCAGGACTGTTTAAAGTTCATAAAATTGATACCGATTTCTTCTACGAAATTCCGGATACTTTATTCGAGAAAGAAATGTTGATGGTAACTCGTATAGCCAAGACTGCTTCAGGAATTGGTTTTGGGGGTGGAAAACAAAACACCCAAGTGGTTCGCTGGGTCAAAAAGCGCAATAAAAT
>JBMHDM010000006.1:0-10571 GCA_049889395.1 Flavobacteriaceae bacterium | reverse complement strand
GCTCCACTGTTTTTATTGCAGAGTCATAGCAATTTCCTTTAGTGGTAAAGGATAACATGCCGCCATAATCGTTCATTTGACGCTTGGCAACCTCGTGATTGGGGTGACCCTCCAAACCAGGCCAATAGACGGTTTCAACTTTTGGGTGGTTCACTAAAAATTCTGCAACGGCTTTTCCATTTTCACAATGTCTTTGCATTCGAACGTGTAGTGTTTTTATGCCCCTTAAGACTAAAAAACTATCTTGTGGGCCACACACGGCACCACTAGCATTTTGAATAAAATATAGCTGTTCTGCAAGCTTATTGTCTTTGACAATTAGCGCCCCCATGACAACATCACTGTGGCCGCCTAAGTACTTTGTTGCGGAATGCATGACGATGTCTGCGCCCAAATCTAATGGTTGTTGGAGGTATGGTGTCGCGAAAGTATTGTCCACAGCCAGAAGAAGATTGTGTTTTTTTGTAATTCCCGATATGGCTTCAATATCAATGATATTTAGCATCGGGTTGGTTGGTGTTTCTACCCAAATTAGTTTGGTATTTGGATTTACAAGTTTCTCAATATCTTTAGGATTAGCCATTCCAACAAAGTGAAACTTAATGTTGAATTTTTCAAATATAGATGTAAATAATCTGTAAGTCCCACCATATAAATCGTTTGTTGAAATGACTTCGTCCCCTGGTTTTAGAAGTTTAATTATAGCATCAATGGCTGCTAATCCAGAACCAAAGGCCAATCCATGATTTCCATTTTCGATACTAGCAAAAGCTTGTTCCAGGGCATGTCTGGTTGGGTTATGTGTTCTAGAATATTCATAACCTTTATGTCCCCCAGGAGTGCTTTGAGCATATGTTGAGGTTTGATAAATTGGTGGCATTACAGAACCGTATGCTTTATCTGGCGACTGCCCTCCGTGAATTGTTTTTGTGTTAAATTTCATTTTGATAGAACTTAAGTTTATTGTATTTGGAATGTGTTTTTCATGGCTAGTATGTAGCCCAAGTGAATACCTTCGTGAAAATTATTAAACTCTATGGCTTCTTCGACAGTTTTTAAGGTGCTTTTGGTGGAAACAGTGTAGGGCTGATAAGACTTAAAAAGACCATTGTCGAAATCTAATTTAGTTTGTTCTAGGGTCGAAAATAACAGTTTTTTCAATTGATCAACGTTTTCTTTTGTGGCGTCAAATTCTGTTTGGGTTCCTTTTCTAAATTTTTCAACAAATTGATCTGACACTAACATCGGCAATTGGGACAAGTGATAAACCAAAAGCTGTTGAGTTACTACGACGTGAGCAATGTTCCAGTATATCGAATTTTTAAATCCTTTTGGAACAGTGTTTAACTGTTCTAATGAAAAAACAGATAAAAAATTTGAAAAAATAGCTCTATTTTTTTTTGTTATGTCGAAGCTCCATTCCATAAAAAATCTTTTTAAATTAAGGGGTTAACAAAGAAATGATTTTCTTTGTAAAAATAATGATTGTTGCTCATGAAAAAAATCTATTTTCTTAAAACCTGCGATACCTGTCAAAGGATAATTAATTCTTTGTCTTTAGAAGACGATTTTGAATTTCGCGACATAAAAGAACAACCATTGCAATCTGCTGAACTTGAATATTTAAAATCCCTAGCAGGGAGTTATGAATCCCTCTTTAGTCGACGTGCAAAACTTTACAAACAAATGGGCTTAAAAGACGAAGCCTTACAAGAAAAGGATTACCGTCAATACATATTGGAACACTACACTTTTTTGAAGCGTCCTGTAATCGTAAGTGGTTTGCATATTTTTATTGGTAATAGTCCGAAAATTATTTCTTCAGCACAATCGTTTTTTAATGATGAAGGGTAGGTATTCAGCACTAATTGCGCTTGTTTTGGTGCAACTGTTTTACGGCGTTACTTTTACATTTGCAAACGATGTTATCGACGGCGGTCATATCCCTCCATTTGGTTTTATTCTTGCTAGAGTGCTTTGTGCAACAGCTTTATTCTGGTTATTTGACTGTTTTGTTCGAAGCGAAAAAATTCAACGCGGTGATTTCCCAAAATTAATTATTGCAGCTTTTTTTGGCGTTGCATTAAATATGCTAAGCTTCTTTAAAGGGCTTCAATATACCACTCCAATTAATGGGTCGGTCATAATGATTACTGTTCCAATCATTGTTTTAATCCTTTCTGCTATAATTTTAAAAGAGCAGGTGACAAAAATCAAAATTTTTGGGATTGGTTTAGGGCTTTCTGGTACTTTGGTGTTAAGTTTATATGGTGAATCGCCACAAAATGGTGAGAATATTGCACTTGGGAATTTTCTGGTATTTGTCAATGCAGCGTCCTATAGTTATTATTTAATATTGATAAAAAAATTAACCGCAAAATATCACCCCTACAGTTTTATTAAGTGGTTATTTTTATTTGGCTCAATTATGGTTTTTCCCTTTGGGTTTCAAGAACTCACAGCTGTAGAATGGGGTGGTTTCTCGCCATATATTTGGTTTTCGGTAGGGTTTGTCATTGTATTTGCTACCTTCGGGACTTACTTATTAAACCCTTTAGCGCTCAATACGCTTAAAGCAACAACTGTTAGCACCTTTTTATACTTACAGCCTATTTTTGCCGGGCTATTTGCCATTGCCATGGGTAGCGACTCAATGGATATTACTAAGGCATTTGCTGTTGTTTTAATTTTTATTGGTGTATATTTAGTCTCCAAAAAATAACATTTTTGACTTCAAAAATTTACAATTCAGTAGAGGCAGTAGAGGCCAGTTTCTTAGCGGCTATTAACCCCGACAATTATTCTTATTTCAAAAAGGATTTTCTTCAAAGCTTTGAACAGTCTAATCCTCATATTGAGATGAAATATATTTGTATTTATCAACAAGATTCTCCTCAAGCCTTGGCAGTTGTGCAGATCATAAAACTCAGTGTTGATGTCATTTTGAAAAACATTAAAATTTCAAATGGTTTTAGACGATTTTTAAACCTCTTTTTTTGTAAAGATCATATCAAAATTATGTTTTGTGGCAATGTTTTTTTGAGTGGAAACTACGGGCTTAGTTTTTCAAAAAACGCCGATAAAACCGCTCTAACTTCTTATATCGGAAAAACCCTAAACAGTCTGGCCAAAACCGTAAAGCCTTTACATGCTATATTTATAAAGGATTTTATTGAAAAAGATTTAATTTATACCAACCAATTGATTCCCTTTGGGTACACCAAAATTAGAGTAGAGCCAAATATGATGATTCATCTTCCACAAGAGTGGAAAAACTTCGATGATTTCAAAGCAGCCCTAAAATCAAAGTATCGTGTTAAGGTCAATAAAGCCGACTCCACCAGTTCGTTTTTGGAGGTGAAATTATTCACTATAGCTGACTTGAAATCTCATAAAAATGACCTTCAACTCCTGTACCAAAATACAATTGATAATGCCAATTTTAATGCACAAGTCCTAAATTTAGAGACCTACATAAAACTCAAATCTCAGTTCAAATCAGACTTTATCATTCAGGGTTACTTTTTAGAAGGGAGACTGGTAGGGTTTTTATCAGCTTTAAAACGTAACAACCATCTAGATGCACATTTTATTGGTCTTAATTACGAGCTTAATAAATCCCATGCCATATATCCTAGAATCCTAAATGATTACATTCGTTTGGGGATAGACAACCGTGTTAGCGTCATTAACCTTGGGCGTACTGCCTCAGAAATCAAATCCACCATAGGCGCTCTGCCTACAGAATTAAGTTGCTATATCAAACATAAGAACAGCTATGTCAATTTATTGATTAGCCCATTGTTAAGAAGAATCAAAATCAAAAGCTACAAACAACACCAGCCATTTAAATAGTGTATGCTTTTCTGTATCTTTGAACCAAATTTTAATCATAAGTTATGATTCATTCCATGACAGGATATGGCAAATCGGTTTTAGAACTTTCTAATAAAACAGTTCGAATAGAGATTAGGTCTCTAAATAGTAAATCTTTGGATCTTAGTGTGCGTACGCCAGTGTTATATCGTGCTAAGGAATTGGAATTGAGAAAAACTATTGGATCAAGATTAAAACGAGGGAAGATCGATGTTTCACTTTATGTAGATTATGATAAGGGTGAAACTCCTGCAAAAATTAACTCAAAAGTTGTAAAGAATTATATTGAACAACTTGAAAAATTAACAGCTGGCGAGGAGCTAGAGTTGTTAAAAATGGCCGTTCGAATGCCCGATGCAATTAGTACAAAACAAGAAGACATTGATGATTTAGAATGGCATCAAATTTCAAATGGAATTACTCAGACTTTAGATCATATTGAGTCTTACAGGAAAGATGAAGGACTAGCTTTGGAGCAAGATTTTCTTCAGCGGATAACCACTATAAAATCGTTGTTAAAAGACGTAATAGCGATAGATCCAGATCGGGTTACGCATGTTCGTAATCGACTCAATAAAGGCATTGTAGAGCTGAAAGAGAAAATAGATCAAAACCGCTTCGAGCAGGAATTGATTTATTACATCGAAAAACTCGATATTTCAGAAGAAAAAACTAGACTTAAAAATCACCTTGAATATTTTGAAAACACATTGAATTCTAATGATTCTAATGGTAAAAAGCTAGGCTTTATAAGTCAAGAAATCGGAAGAGAGATTAATACAATCGGCTCAAAAGCTAATTTTGCTCCTATGCAAAAATTGGTTGTTCAAATGAAAGATGAATTGGAAAAAATTAAAGAACAATTGCTCAATGTCCTCTAAATCATTTCAGGGAAAACTTATTGTTTTTTCCGCACCATCGGGTGCAGGAAAAACCACTATCGTTAGGCATTTATTAAAACAAAAAGAACTCAATTTGGCTTTTTCTATCTCCGCCACATCTAGATCAAAACGAGGCGAGGAAATAGAGGGGGAAGATTATTATTTTGTTTCTGCATCTGACTTTAAAAAACATATCAAAGCAGGTGATTTTTTAGAATGGGAAGAGGTTTATCGAGACAATTTTTATGGCACCTTTAAATCTGAAGTTGAACGAATTTGGTCTATGGGTAAACACGTTATTTTTGACATAGATGTTTCAGGGGGGCTACGGATTAAAAAGAAATTCCCAGAGCAAACTCTTGCTATTTTTGTTAAACCCCCAAGTATCGATGAACTTAAAATACGCTTGAAGAAACGTCAGACAGAATCTGACGATAAAATTAATATGCGAATTTCTAAAGCGTCAGCAGAACTTGCAACTGCCCCACTTTTCGATTGTATCGTTAATAATGAGGATTTAAACCAAGCCAAAAAAGAATCAAAGGCAATCGTGTGGAAGTTTATTAATTCAATAGGATAAAGCGGTCAAAATGAAGATTGGACTATACTTTGGAACGTTCAACCCCATCCATGTGGGGCATCTTATCATAGCCAATCATTTTGCAGAATATTCTGATTTAGATCAGGTCTGGTGTGTCGTAACACCTCAAAATCCATTCAAAACAAAACAAAGTATTTTAGACAATCGCCAACGGTTGCATATGGTAAATTTAGCAACGCAAGATTACCCAAAACTCAAATCTAGCGCCATAGAATTTGATTTAAAGCAACCCAATTATACAATAGATACTCTAGTCTATCTTGAAGAAAAATACCCCAATTATCAGTTTGCACTTATTATGGGAGAGGATAACTTGGTGTCTTTGCCTAAATGGAAAAATGCCGATATTTTATTGCAAAACTATCCCATTTATGTTTACCCCAGAAAACTAAATGCTAGCATTCAAAAGAGACCTATAACAGGACGTGTAGAGAAGATTGATGCACCAATTATAGAAATCTCATCGTCCTTTATTCGATCTGCTTTGAAATCTGGAAAAAACATACGCCCTTTATTGCCAGAGACTGTTTGGACTTATTTAGATGAAATGAATTTTTACAAATAAACATGGTTAAAATAGGCTCCATAGAATTACCCGATTTTCCGTTGTTACTCGCGCCAATGGAAGATGTTAGCGATCCACCATTTAGAGCGCTCTGCAAAGAACAAGGAGCAGATGTGGTTTACACTGAATTCATTTCGAGTGAAGGGCTCATTAGGAATGCTGCAAAAAGCACCATAAAGTTAGATATATATGAGAAGGAACGTCCGGTTGGGATACAGATATTTGGAGCAAATTTAGACAGTATGCTTCAAGCAATTGACATTGTTGAACAATCTAACCCTGATATTATTGATATAAATTTTGGGTGCCCAGTAAAAAAAGTAGTTAGTAAAGGGGCTGGAGCAGGTATTTTAAAAGACATTTGTTTGATGGAAAAACTGACTGCAGAAATGGTCAAACGAACCCACTTGCCAGTTACCGTAAAAACGAGATTGGGTTGGGATCATGATTCTATCCGAATTGTAGAAGTGGCTGAAAGACTTCAAGATGTGGGGATAAAAGCACTGTCTATACACGGGAGAACTCGAGCTCAGATGTACAAAGGGCATGCAGATTGGCGACCTATTGCAGAAGTTAAAAACAACCCCAGAATGCACATCCCTATTTTTGGGAACGGCGATGTTAATTCGCCAGAACGGGCCGTTGAAATGAGGGACCAATATGGACTAGATGGCGCCATGATAGGACGTGCCAGTATTGGTAACCCGTGGTTTTTTAAACAAGTCAAGCATTACTTTGAAACGGGAGCCCATCTACCACCAATAAGTATGATAGATCGTGTGGAAGCCGCACGAAGACACCTTAAAATGTCTATTGAATGGAAAGGTGAAATTTTGGGAGTCTTAGAGACTCGACGTCACTACACCAATTATTTTAAAGGAATCCCAAACTTTAAACCCTACAGAACCAAAATGGTAACTAGCGATAGAAGTGAAGATGTATTTAAGGCTTTTGATGAGGTCGAAGAACACTTTGCAGATTATCAATTCGCTTAGTGTGAGTAATTCAACTTTTTAGAGCTCCAAGATGCAATTTTGGAGGCTATAATTCCTAAAATAGTAATTGTTAGGAACGCTACACCAATATTATTCCAACTGATTTCAACAGGGTATGGAAGGGTGTTAGTTATCATAATCAAATCGAATTTTTTTTGTAGAACGATGACAACAAGCCCCAATATTATTCCTAACGCCCCTCCAATCAGTGTCATCATTAGCCCTTGAAAATAAAACACTTTCTGTATGGTCTTTCTTTGAGCCCCTAGCTTATAAAGTGTTTTCAAATTTTCTTTTTTATCTACAATCATCATCACTATAGAACCAATGATATTGAATAAGGCAATAATGAGAATCAGTGTAAAAATGAGATATACAGCCACATGTTCTGTGTTCAACATTTTGTACAAAGCATCATTGAGCTGGACTCTGTTTTTGATGACAATATCATTTTGAAAAATAGTATTTATGTCGGAAATCACCTCACTGGGGTCAACGGCTTGGTCTAGGGTAAGTTCTATGGCACTTACTTGGTCGTTGGCAATACCCAACATATATTTTGCATTATCAATACTGGTGAATACCATCGACTCGTTAAGGGCATCATTGACTTGGAATACGCCAACATTAATAACTTTAAGACTCTTAAAGGCCCCTTTTACGGAAAGAATTTGACCTTTACCAGGTTTTGGGGCATACAACCTTACGGTTTTAGTTACATCGTATACCCCAAAACCAAGCGTATTAGAAACTCCCCATCCAGAGACTACGTGTGGCATATCTGAGGTGACCCAACTCCCATACGATAAAATAGAGTCTATTGTTTTTTGAGGGTAATATTCATCAACCCCTTTCAAATGGACGGCTAAAAACTTATCGTCACAAGCCATCAATACGTTATCTTCAACAATTTCTGAAAAAGAGATAATCCCGTCAACCCCATTCAAGGCCTGCTTTTGACTGGATGACCAACGGATGGTTTTTGAGGATTTTGGAAAAATCTTTAAATCAGGATCAGTTAAGGTTGTAAATTCTAAACTGAAGGCTTTTAGTCCTCCAAATCCTGACAAAACAATAAACAAAGCCGCCGTGCCAACAATAATTCCAATACTGGCTATTCTAGTGATGTAATTAATGGCAGTATTATGACTCTTGGCGAAGAGGTATCTTTTGGCTATGTAAAACGAAACATTCAACTACGATTGTTTTCTTTTGTCTGGAAATTCTGAATTATAAATCGGATTATCCTTCCCTTTTAATGATTGATTAATTTGATCAATATATTCAAGCGAATCATCTAGAAAAAATAATAATTCTGGCATTCTTCGCAATTGCTGTTTGGTTCGCTGTGCTAACTCATGCTTTATCAGTGGCGCGTTTGAAGTAATACCTTCAATAAGCTTTTGGCTATCCTTTACAGGAAAAATACTTAAATAAACTTTCGCAATAGATAAGTCGACCGTCACACTAACTTTGGTAACAGAAATGATCACGCCTCGCATACCACCTTCGCGGGCAGCACCTTGCAAAACTTCTACTAGATCTTGTTGTAGCACTGCGGCAACTTTTTTTTGTCTTTGGCTTTCCATGGGGTAAAAATACTATATTTCTTGTGGATTTAATGAAAAGCCCTATCTTTTACTCAAATTTGTGGTATGCTAAAAAAAATTGAACACATCGGAATTGCAGTTAGAGATTTGGAAGCATCAAATTTACTTTATGCTAAACTTTTAAATAGGCCACACTATAAAATTGAGGTGGTGCCGTCAGAAGGGGTTAAAACCTCATTTTTTAAAATGGGTGACAGCAAGATAGAGTTGTTACAAGCGACATCTTTGGATAGTCCCATCGCAAAATTTATAGATAAACGAGGAGAAGGGATCCATCATTTGGCTTTTGCTGTGGATGATATTGAATCTGAAATTGAACGCTTAAAGGCTGCGGGTTTCCAATTCATTCATGAAGTCCCCAAGCCTGGTGCTGATGGAAAAAAAATTGCTTTTTTGCATCCCAAATCTTCTGGTGGGGTACTTATAGAATTGTGCCAAGACCTCTAGAATTTAGGTTCATTTTCTTTTATAATTTTAAAAAATGGTTGTAATATTGCAGCCCTCGGGTCCCATAGCTCAGTTGGTTAGAGCATCTGACTCATAATCAGAGGGTCACTGGTTCGAGCCCAGTTGGGACCACCCTCAAAGCCCTTTCTTTTGAGAGGGCTTTTTTTAGGTCTAACCGTCTCTAACCACGTTTCGAAAGCACCTATAAAGCACTCCACGACTTTCATTTAAAACATCTCAAAAATCAGTTTAAATCCACTTAAAGTTGAGAGACATTTGATAGACATTGGCTTTTAGTTGTTTTCTCAACACGCTTTGTTCCAAAGCTGCTACACTAACAGGTACTAAACTTGGACTGATGTTTTGTTTAACTTTGATTATATTTGGCTTAACAAAAATCACAATCAAATGAAAAAACTTATCTTACTCTCAACTTTGCTTATTTGTGGTTTTGGATTTTGTCAAGGAGAACAGTTGTATGCTGATGGAGAGACTGTAGACCAGGATGGAAATACTTTTGAGTGGATCAGTTATGGAATTTATGATTGGGCAATTGACAATGCTGAAAATATAACCTACAGAGACGGCACGCCGATTCCGCAAGTCACAAACGCAAATCAATGGATTAGCCGTAACACAGGAGCTTGGTGCTATTATAATAATGACCCCACTGAAGGAAGACTTTACAATTGGTATGCAATAGCAGGTATTCACGATGAAGATGAGACCACGCCAAATAAAGAATTTGCACCCGACGGATGGCGTGTTCCATCAGTCGATGAGTGGAATAACTTACAAGACTTTTTAATAGACAATGGATACAATTGTGATGGATCTACGGCTGGTAACAAGATAGCCAAAGCTATGGCATCCATTACAGCCTGGAGGTATGGTAGTAGTGTAAATACTGGCGATCCGGGCTTTTATTTGCCAACGAACAACAGCAGTGGTTTTAATGCTTTCCCACAAGGTAGTCGCAAACAATTCGTAGGTAATGGTTCGTTTTATGGCAGGGGTTATGATGCAATTTTTTGGACTTCAACACCTTACAATAATACAAATTTCGCTTATACTCGTAGTGTATACAATGATCTAGACGGCTTATCTAGCGGAAGCCATATTGTTAAAGTTCGCGGATTTTCGGTTCGTTTAATTAGAGACGCACAAACAGCATCAATAGGCGATAACTCAATTTATAATTTTACAATTTATCCTAATCCAGCTAAAAACTATTTAAATATTGATTGTTCAAGCATAGAAAGTGTTTTGGTATATAATATTCTTGGGAAAGAATTAATAAAAAACAATTCCAATAGAATTAATGTAAGTTCTCTTCCAAAAGGAGTTTACTTTATTAAAGTATCTGACGGAATGAATACATCTACTAAAAAATTTATAAAGAACTAAATGAAAAAAATAATCATACTCTCGGTTTTATTCATCTTCGCTTGTAGTGGTGACGACGAAAATAGCGGCGCGATAGCAGAACAAACCATTGAAGGCAGATGGTTATGGTCACCAGGTTTTGAAGCTCCTGCAAACACCATGTACGAATTCCTCAACGGCACAAGATATACCTATTATTGCGACACAACA
>JBMHDM010000005.1:0-70313 GCA_049889395.1 Flavobacteriaceae bacterium | reverse complement strand
CTGAGCTAAAAGCTTAACACTTATAGCAACCACCTAAGGTGGTTATTGCAATGGGGCTCACCTCTTACCATCCCGAACAGAGCAGTTAAGCCCATTAGCGCCGATGGTACTACACTTGTGGAAGAGTAGGTCACCGCCTTTTTTTGAAAACCCTCACATTTTATGTGGGGGTTTTTTTTGTGCTTTATTTTGCGGTGGAAAATTTCCACTGCAAAGTCTGTATAGTATTGATATTCATGGTGTTATTTTAATTTACTTGCAAGCGCTTGTACTAGGGGTCTAGGGTTTGTTAAGGTCTCAAAACGTTTTATCGCAAACCGTTTCTGTCATATAAATCGAAGAAGTTCCACAATAATGTTGCCGTGTCATCGCCGTCAAATTCAAAATCTATCCAATAGTGTTCGCCCTCGAAAATTTTATAATGCGATACTCTTGTGCCATCCGTGCCATTTAAATATTGGTAACGCGCTATATTTCCTATTGTATTTAGTTCCGGAGCAGAATTTGTGTTGTTGTTATTAACCCAAAAATTAAGTGCATCATTTACGGCATTCCAATCATTATCGCCAAAATAGGGTATGATACCATCATCTGTGCCATGTATTTTGATTAAAGATATGGCTTTGTTAGGGACACAACTCTCCGAAGTATCCAACATTACCCCCGACATGCTTCCAATGGCAGCAATCAAATTGCTATTATAACAGGCCAATGCATAGGCCATCATGCCGCCGTTTGAATACCCACAGGCGTAAACTCGATCGAGGTCAATGTGGTAATCTTCAGATAATTGACCAATGAGGGCTTCCACAAACCCTAAATCGTCTGTTGTGCTTTTATTATCTGTTCCTGGTAGGGCCGCGTTCCAATGCGGAACACCATCTAAACAAGATCCTTGCGGATAAACAACAATGACATTTTTGGTATTTACCAATGGTCTTAAATCGGCTTCTTGAATATAATCGTCAATGGTACCTCCATAGCCATGAAAGTTAATAATCACTGGAAGTGGTGCGGTAGTGGGGTTGTCGGGTTCATAAACATAATAACTCCGCTCCAAATCGTTGTGAATGAGTTTGAAGGCATCATCTGGCGTGTCGCAATAAGCTTGATTGTAATATTTAACGTCAGTAGTATTGCAGCTAAAATTTATTAGCGTTATGATTGTGAATAACCTGATATTTTTCATGTTTTTCGTTTTTTGTTTAAAAAATAAAGTTCAAAATACTGATAAGAAAAATGCGATAAAATGACGGTGAAAATAATAACCAAAATATTGATAATCAATACGTTAGTAAGATCATTTAGACCTAATTTGGAAATTATTTTTAGAAATAATAGTCCAACAAACTGAAGGCAAATGGCATGATACATATAAATACCATATGATATTTTCCCCAAATAATCTAGTGTTTTATGTTCTAACCAACGAATGGGTTGTTGTGCTATTGCGGCCAAAAAAATGCCAAATAAAATAACACTACATAATGTGTAGTATGATGTAATTAATTTGTCTTTAAATATTGAGGTTGTAAAAAAAATAATTACTGCAATGATAAGGACGTGTCTTCCCTTTTGAATTCCATTATAAAACCAAGATTTATCCGATAAAATTGCACATAATCCGCCAAAAGAGAAAAAGAAAAATAGCATATTATAAGCTCTTAAACCTGAAAAATAATCCGAAAAATAGAGCATAAAATATAATCCTGTGAACAGTCCCAAAAACCATGTAATTTGTTTGGGTTTTAGCACAAAGCACAATGGGGCGATGAATAAGTAAAATTGCTCTTCAATGGCAATAGACCATAAAATTTCTAAAATCCCGCCGGGAGAATAGGTGCTAAAAATATTGGCAAAAAAAGTAAGAGATAACAATAAGCCTGATACAAGATCGTATTGGCTTTGAAATTCAAATCCAAGCCGAGGAAGTATCATTCTGTAATATAAAAATCCAACTGTAACAACGAGATAATAGAGTGGTAAAATTCTGAGAATCCGCCTTCTGTAGAATGCTTTTATATCTATAAAATTTGTATATTTTTTTTCGTTATAAAGCTGTTTAATGATAAGAAACCCGCTTAATGAAAAAAACATCCAAACGGCTTCTGTTCCTTTTTGAAAAATAGAGAGGTCATCCAAAAATGGGAAGCCTCTATTTTTGCTAAATTGTGGTACATGAAATAAAATCACCAGCAGAGCCAATAAAAATCGAATTGCGGTTAAGTTTGGTATTCTTTGAACGGCTCCCTGATTGGTCATTTCCTGATGTTTTCGTTCGATTTATTTGAAGATACTATCCATGATAATTTTTATGCCCCTAAATCCTAGATAGATGGTAGTAACACAAACTCCAATACCTCCTACAACAAGCGGAACAAACAAGGGTTTGTCTGGATTTGATAAACCGGCATGCAATAAAAATGGTCCAATAAATAAGGATAAAAGGGTAAGTCCCATAGTTTTTAGGCCTTTTACAAGAAGCGATCTATCCGTCTTTTTGAACTTAGTCATAACTTAAAAGCTTTTATGGCTTGACGTACACTTTGGTGTTTTTCCAGTAAAACTTTAGCGTCTTCTTCAGAAATATTGAGTTCTGTTTGTAGCATTTGAACACCACGGCCAACCAGTTTGTGATTACTCAGCTGCATGTCCACCATTTTATTGTCTTTCACGTGTCCAAGTCGGATCATGGTTGTTGTTGTAATCATATTTAAAATTAATTTTTGGGCTGTTCCTGCTTTCATTCTAGAACTTCCAGTGATATATTCAGGTCCTACAATAACTTCTATCGGAAATAAAGCTGTTTGTGCCAGAGGACTTCCAGGGTTACAGGTTATACATCCCGTTGAAATATTATTTGAATTACAATCTTTTAAAGCCCCCACCACATATGGTGTAGTACCAGAGGCTGCAATTCCGATTACAAAATCTCTGTCATTAATACTGTAGTTTTGAAGATCTTTCCAGCCTTGTTTTGTGTCATCTTCAGCAAATTCTATAGCTTTCCGAATAGCCGAATCACCTCCCGCAATTAGCCCAATGACTAAATCATGAGATACGCCAAAAGTTGGCGGACATTCTGAAGCATCTAGTATTCCTAAACGACCACTTGTGCCAGCCCCGATATAAAATAATCGTCCTCCAGTTTCAAGTTGTTGAATGACGTGTTTTATTAAAAGTTCAATTTGTGGTAAGGCGGCATTAATGGCCTTGGGGACCAAATGGTCTTCCGTATTGATATCCTCTAAAATTTCTGCTAAAGATTTGTGCTCTAGGTGATTGTAGTGAGAATCTTGTTCCGTGATTTTTGTAAATGCCATATACAAAAATACGCTTTTTACAGAACTTTTCTATTCTAGCAAAAGACTCTGGGAATAGGTTTCACCAATACTAAAATATCCCATTGGGAAATGACTGGGATTGGTAGTGTTGTATATATTCCCTCTAACAGTTGATGGGGTGGTTTTAAAGGGATCTCCTCCTTCTTCAGTTTGTTCAATAATGGCTGTCATAAAATTAAAGTAGGCTTCATCGGCACCATACACACTGACAACAGCCGTATCTCCAGCTTCCAGATCATCGTAGAAATAAGAAAAAGTAAAGGCGTTACCTTGATAAAATTCGTCTTTAGTAGCTAAAAATAAATTAAATCCAAAATCGAAAATATAATAATCCGCTCTGATGCCATCATCTGTAATCGTAACTAAAACCTCTTTCTCGTCACCTTGAAATAGCGTTTCATTGCCCTGTTCCAAGTTATCAATTGGAACAGTAGGTACGAGCTGTTCTGCACTAGACTCATATATGTCGTTATTGTGAACAATTATTAATTTATAGTTGGTATTTTGATTTGGTATAAAGTCAGAGATGTAATTGCCTGGTTCAGTCGAACTATGAGAAAAATCAAATGTTAAGCTGTTATCTAAATCCAATAATTGCACTGTAGCATTGTCCACATCAGTTGGGGTGTTGTCATAAAATCCACTTGTTAGGCTAAGTTTTATGATATGAGGATTGGATTCACCTGGATTGACTTTTAGTTGCGCATCAATAACTAATCTTGGTGGAGCTGTATTCAAATCAAGTTTGACAACTTCTTCACAAGATGTGATGATCGTTCCAATAAAAATGTAAAGAAATATTTTTTTCATAACTAAAATTTGAAGTTATAAGTCACAGCACCAACTGCACCAAAAATGGAGAGTTTTAGTGCTTCATTTTGCCCAGTTTCAGCGTTTTGTCGGAAGTTTAGAGATTGCGCATTTTTGCGATTGTACAAATTATAAACGCTAAATACCCATTCGCCCTGCCATTTTTTTTTCCGATTGGGTTTTGGGGTGTAAGTCGCGGAAATATCTAATCTGTGGTAGGATGGAAGACGACTAGAATTTCTGGCTTCATATGTTGGAATAACCAGACCATTGTAAGTATATTGGCCATTGGGATATGTGGTCGGTTGCCCTGTTTGAAACACAAAATTTGCATTCAACGACCAGTTGTTATTTATGTCGTAGCTGGAGGTTAAGGAGAAGTCGTGGGTTTTGTCAAATGGTGTATTGTACCAATTTTCATTGTTTATACCAGGTTCATTGCCATTTCGTCCAGGTGTTTGTTGTTCAGACCTAGATAGAGTATAAGCCAACCATCCTTGTAATCGCCCGCTATTTTTTCTTAGTAATAACTCAAAACCATATGCTCGAGAACGTCCGTTCAGAAGTATTTGTTCGATAGCTTTATTAGCGATTAAATTGGCTCCGTCAATATAGTCAAGGCGATTTTTTGTTGTTTTGTAAAAAGATTCAATTTCTAGGCTATAATTAGTGTAGTTTTTAAAATACCCCAAAGCGACTTGATCTAACAGTTGGGGTTGAATATATTTACCGCTTGGCGCCCATACATCTAATGGGGTTGGAGCAGTTGTATTTGATAGCAGGTGGAGATACTGAGACATTCTGTTATAACTGATTTTTAGGGAACTATCGTCATTGAGCAGATAGGCTGCCGAGAATCTAGGTTCGAAGTTTAAAAAGGACTTTTCAATTCGAGCAGTGGAAGTTCTAATACTGCCATTAGGTTCTGTAGATTCATAGATTTGTAAATCTGGGTTGTAGGATACAGCTTCATTATTATCATAAGTGTTCAATTCTTTCTGCCCCAATCGTAAAAAACTACTGATTCGGGCCCCATAACTGAGGGCTAACTTCTCGTTAATTTGCTGATTTACATCAATATATAGCGCATTTTCGAAAGCATATTTTTTGGTTAGCGCTTCTTTATTAATTCCAGATGTTGGTCCGTTGGGTTGAATAACTCCTGGGTTGAAAACATAATATGTACTATGCAATCCGTACTCCAAGCCAAAACGATCGTTAAGATAATGCTTTAGGTCGTATTTTATATTCATGTTTTGAATACCAGAGTTCCATTCAAATCCTACAAAATTCAAATCCAATCCATAATAATAGTCGGAGTAGATAAGTGATAAATTTGAAAAAACCTGATCAGAAAATAAATGATTCCATCGAAAGTTTACGACCGTGTTGCCATAGGTATTTTCAAAACTATTTGAAACATTAAAAACATCTCGACCAAAATACCCCGAAAGATAGACTTTGTTATTTTCGTCTATGCGATAGCTCAACTTGGTGTTTAAATCATAGAAATAGGCGATATTTTTGATGTCAAATAATGGCAAAAATAGATGGGCATACGTCGATCTTCCACCTATCAAAAATGAACCCTGATTTTTTTTAAGTGGCCCCTCCAGAAGAACTCTACTGGCTACCAACCCAATTCCGCCGTTGCCGTGAAACTCATTCTTATTGCCTTCCTTTTGGTAAATATCTAGGACAGAAGCTACTCGTCCACCGTATTTGGCTGGAATTCCGCCTTTATACAGTTTGATATTTTTAATGGCATCTGGATTAAACACAGAAAAAAATCCAAACAGATGAGAGGAATTGAATAATGTTGCTTCATCCAATAAAATTAAATTTTGATCTGTAGTTCCGCCGCGTACATTGAATCCGCCAGAACCTTCTCCGCCGTTTGAAACACCAGGAAGAAGTGTTATAGATTTTATAACATCGGCCTCTCCAAACACCACCGGGATTTGTTTGATGGTATTAGCTGAAAGAGCATTCACACTCATTTGAGTGGTTTTGATGTTTACTCGTTCGATGTTATTTTCCAAAATAACTTCATCTAGATTGTCGGCTAACTCTGTGATACTGATGTTAAGGGTTTTATTTCCATCTAAAGTTATAGTTCTTTTGAGAGATTCGTAACCGATATAACTTACAACCACATTATAGGTGCCTGGATCTAAGGTAATGGAATAAAATCCATATTCATTAGTGGTTGTGCCAATACTGAGTTCTGGAAAAATAATATTGGCGCCAATAAGGGTTTCCTGTCCTCCAGACTCGGAAATCGTTCCGCTTAAGGTGAATTGTTTTTGGGAAAATCCTAATAAGTTTATTATTAGAAGTACATACAAAAATCGAATACGCATGCCAGAAATTTGAACATATAAAACTAAATAAAAAAGCACCTCAATAAGGTGCTTTTAACATAACTTTGATGTTTGTTCAATTAGTTTAAAATAGCATTCAACGTTTGACTTGGTCGCATAGCCGCATCCGCTTTTTCTTCATTTGGGCGGTAATAACCTCCGATATCATTCTTATCGCCCTGGATAGAGAGCAGCTCATTGACTATAGTATTTTCATTTGATTTTAATTTCTGAGCCAGTGCTCTAAATGTTGATTTCAATTCTTTATCATTATTTTGAGCCGCGAGGGCTTCCGCCCAATACAACGCCAAATAAAAATGACTTCCCCTGTTATCAAGTTCACCAACCTTTCTAGATGGTGATTTTTTGTTTACCAAAAGTTGTTCTGTAGCCTCGTCTAATGCTGCACCAAGAATGGCTGCTTTAGGATGATTATGCACTTCACTAAAATGTTCTAAAGAAACAGCTAAAGCTAAAAATTCTCCTAAAGAATCCCAGCGCAAATGGTTTTCATCCAAAAACTGCTCTACGTGTTTAGGTGCAGAACCCCCTGCACCTGTTTCAAATAATCCACCGCCATTCATCAATGGTACTATTGATAGCATTTTAGCACTGGTTCCAACTTCGAGAATGGGAAATAAATCAGTTAAGTAATCCCTGAGAACATTACCAGTTACAGAAATGGTGTCTAATCCTTTTTTGATTCGATCCAGAGTGAATGTGGTTGCCTCAATTGGCGAAAGAATTTTAAATTCCAAACCTTCAGTGTCATGGTTTTTAAGATAGGTATTAACTTTCTTTATAAGTTCTGCATCATGTGATCGATTTTTATCAAGCCAAAATACTGCTGGTGTTTTGGATGCTTTAGCGCGAGTCACGGCCAGTTTAACCCAGTCTTGAACAGGCGCATCTTTTACTTGACACATTCGCCAAATATCTCCTTTTTCAACCTCGTGAGTCGTTAGTATTTGACCCTGAGCATTGATGACTTGAACTATACCATTAGCTTCAATCTCAAAGGTTTTATCATGTGAACCATACTCTTCAGCTTTTTGAGCCATCAACCCCACGTTTGGTACAGTACCCATTGTTGTGGGATCAAATGCGCCGTTTTGTTTGCAGAATTCAATTGTTGCAGCATAGACTCCTGAATAACTACTGTCTGGAATTATAGCTTTGGTATCCTGAAGTTGCCCTTTTTTATTCCACATTTGTCCTGAAGTTCTGATCATGGCTGGCATTGACGCATCGATAATAACATCACTTGGAACGTGTAAATTGGTTATTCCTTTTTCTGAGTTAACCATGGCAATTTCAGGACCATTTTCAAGCGCTTCGATGAATTCACTTTTTATGTTGTCTTTCAGAGGACTTTCTAGGGTTTGAATTTTTTCTAGGACATGTCCAAGACCATTATTGGGGTTGATTCCGTGTTGTGTGAATATCGAGTCATATTTTTTGAATAAATCTTCAAAAAAAAGTCGAACGGCATGACCGAATATGATGGGGTCACTGACCTTCATCATGGTTGCTTTCATGTGTAATGACAGCAAAAGGCCAGAAGACTTAGCATCTTGAATTTCGGCTTTCAAAAAGGAGGTTAAAGCTTTGATACTCATTACTGATGTGTCAAAGATTTCCCCTTGTTGTAAATCCACACGTTTTTTTAGAATAGTTTTTTGACCCGATTCATCTGTATGGAGGATTTGAATGGACGTCTCATTTTCGAGGGTTATAGATTTTTCATTATGGGCAAAATCTCCAGATTGCATAGTAGCCACATGGGTTTTTGAGTGAGTTGTCCATTCTCCCATGTCGTGTGGATTTTTTTTGGCAAAATTTTTCACTGCTTTAGGGGCTCTGCGATCAGAGTTTCCTTCTCTGAGTACTGGATTGACAGCACTACCTTTGATTTTGTCATATCGAGATTTAATCTCTTTTTCTTTATCATTTTGAGGTTGATCAGGGTAGTCAGGTAAGTTATATCTTTGCGTTTGTAATTCGCTGATGGCTTCTTTTAGTTGTGGAATTGATGCGCTTATATTTGGTAGTTTAATAACATTAGCTTGTGGTGTTTTTACCAGTTTACCAAGTTCAGCTAAAGCGTCTTCAACCTGTTGATTTTCGGAAAGATTCTCTCGAAAACCAGATAAAATTCGAGCTGCTAGAGAAATATCTTTGGTTTCAATGGATATCCCATAAGGTTTTACAAATGAGGATACTATGGGAAGAAACGATCGTGTAGCTAGGGCTGGGGCTTCATCAGTGATGGTGTAAACTATTTTAGACATATTAGGAGCTTGTTATGATGGTTTAGTAATGTTGATTTTATAAAAAACATAAAATCGCACAAATATACGTATTCACAACTACTTTTACCTCTAAAAACAAACTAAAATTAACATTTTTGTAACAATTTAAAAAAGCTACTTTTTTTCTGTTATTTTTTCAAAAAAGTAAAAAAAAAACGCTGAGTATTCAGCGTTTTCTGTAATAAAATGAGTTTGGTATTTATCTGTTTCGTTCTTTTATACGAGCCTTTTTACCAGTTAGTTCTCTGAAGTAGAAGATTCTCGCACGACGTACTTTACCACGTTTATTAACTTCAATTTTTTGAAGGGCTGGCATGTTTACCGGGAAGATACGTTCTACCCCAATCGTACCAGACATTTTGCGAATGGTAAATGTTTCAGAGGCACCAGAACCTCGCTTTTGTAGAACAACTCCTCTAAAGAACTGAGTTCTAACTTTTTGTCCTTCACGGATTTCGTAATAGACAGTTATTGTATCTCCGGCTGAAAATTCCGGAAAATCATTTTTGGTTACAAATTCGTTTTGGACGAATTTAATTAAAGATTCCATAGTGGTTTTTGTTATGAATTGTTTCGAAACAACATGTACGGTTTTCGCTAGAGGTTGATCCAAAATTGGGTGCAAATATAAGCAATTATTGAATGATTACAATTTTTAGAACATTTTTTGTAGTCATGCCATAATTTTATTTTTTGTCCTTGATGTTTAATATATTATACAAACCAAATATGATAACCGAAACACCAAATACTATTGAAGTTAAAGCCAGAACTGTTTCTTGTTCATCAACGGTCAACAGTGCTAAGCTGAAAGTTGTCACTATTGTTAATACAAATAGATAGGTTTTTAGGTTAGTTTTCTTTTTTTCTTGATCCATAACGATAAAGTTTTTGTCTATTTCACGACTTTGGACCTCAAAGTTTTAAATGCTATTTTTTTGAATAAAAAAATTGCATGTGCTTTTTTGTAATAAAAGTCAAATGTGTTGCGATTGAGGCCACATGGTATTGTAGAATAGATTTGGGTTATTAATTCTAATTATTATAAAATTAGAAAAAATAAATTTATTTACTAATAATAAAGCAGTAAATTTTAGTCGTCCAATAAATCTGGCCTTCTTGACGCTGTGCGCTCAAGCGCTTTTTTTTCTCGCCATTCTTCAATTTTTGGAAAGTTTCCGCTAAACAAGATTTCTGGGACATTCCATCCCTTATAGGTTCGGGGTCTGGTGTAAATAGGCGGAGCAAGAAGGTTGTCTTGAAAGGAATCTGTTAATGCTGAGGTTTCATTGCCCAAAACACCTGGGATTAATCTAATGATTGCATCGCACAAAACAGCAGCTCCTAATTCTCCTCCAGAAAGGACATAATCGCCAATAGAAATTTCTTTGGTTACAAAATGATCCCTAACACGCTGGTCAACCCCTTTATAATGACCACATAGTATGATGATATTTCCTCGAAGAGATAATTGATTAGCCATTCCCTGATTGAGGACTTCACCATCTGGTGTCATATATATGACTTCATCATATTCCCGTTCAGATTTTAATTTAGAAATACATTTATCAATGGGTTCTATAGTCATGACCATTCCTGCACCGCCCCCAAACTGGTAGTCATCTAGAGATTTATAATTATCGCTGGTGTAATCTCTTAAGTTATGAACATGAACGTTCACTAAATTGGCTTGAATCGCTCTTTTCAAAATTGAAGCTTCAAAAGGACTTTTTAGTAGCTCTGGCACTACGCTGATAATGTCTATACGCATTCCACGATATTTGATTACAAATATAGTTTAAATTACATGGAAGTCGGTATTAGTAGTAGGTAAACCGTCTGACTTCAGCAATGTATTTGGCCAGTCGCATCACTTGATGACTATAGCCATACTCATTATCATACCACACATAAACAATAGCATTTTTGCCATTCTCCCTAACAATAGTGGCTTTACTGTCAAGAATAGATGGCGCGCTAGAGCCAATAATATCACTGGAGACCAATTCATCATTTGTTTCATATTTGATTTGTTCTACCAACGGCCCCTCTAAAGCATGACGTTTAATGGCATTATTTAGTTTTTTAGCGGTTGTCTTTTTAGATAACTCTAGGTTTAAAATTGCTAAACTTCCGTTTGGAACGGGAACTCGTATGGCATTTGAAGTTAGTTTTCCGTCAAGATTTGGTAGCGCTTTGCTGACGGCCTGACCAGCTCCAGTTTCTGTGATGACCATATTGAGCGCTGCAGCACGACCTCTGCGGTATTTTTTATGCATATTATCGACCAAATTTTGGTCGTTTGTGTAGGCATGAATAGTTTCCAAATGTCCGTATTGAAGGCCAAAATTATCGTCAATCACTTTCAAAATTGGAGTTATGGCATTAGTTGTACAAGATGCAGCAGAGAAAATGTTTTGATTTTTTGGGTCAAATTTCTTTTGATTTATCCCATATACAATATTCGGGATACCATTACCAGGCGCTGTGAGTAAAACTTTAGAAGTGCCGTTAGCCATAAGGTGCCGCTGAAGGGCCTCCTTATTACGGTAAGCTCCAGTGTTGTCCATAACCAAAGCATTTTGGATATCATACAAACTGTAATCAATACTTTCTGGAGAATTACTGGAAATGACATGAATAGTAATACCATTAATTATCAATGCCTTGTTGTTCAAATCTATGTCAACTGTTCCAGAAAAGGTGCCATGTACAGAGTCATGTCTCAATAGCGCAGCTCTCTTTTCCAATACTTTTGCATTAATATCTCCACGAATGACAATGGCTCTTAGGCGGAGTTGACTTCCTCTTCCGTTTTTGAGCATTAATTCGCGGGCTAATAACCGTCCAATTCGACCAAAGCCATATAAAATAACGTCGCGCGGTGTGTTTACTTTCTCTTCATTAGGTTGCTTCAATTGATCGGTAATAAAGCTATAGATATCATTATGTTGAGGTGCTTTTTTTTGATATTCAAAAGTTAGTTTTCCTATATCAATTTTTGCTGGTGGTAATTTTAGCCTTTTGACGGCTTGAGCCACTTCTAATGAGTCAAAAATGGAAATAGGTTTGTTGACAACCTGACCAGCATAATTGTGAAGGCGTAATACATCATTGACATTTCTGTCTACCAACTGGTTTCTAAAAATGACAAGCTCAATGGCACTATCGTACCACAAATCATGAACCACTTTGATTAATTCTACAGCAGATTTTCTACAATTGTTTTGAAGTAAAAGTTCTTTATCGAACATGGAGGGAATAGGCATTTTGTAAGCACTTTTGTAATTATCATGTTGCAAAAGTATAACAACTATAACGTTTTCGTAAATTATTTCAAAAAAAAATCGCTTGATCTAACAAACGATTTTTTTTATTTTGTTAACCAATAGATTTACCTGAAGCGATAGACCATTTTTTCTCCATTTTCTTTAACAATAGAAATTCTGTAAACTTTATTTGAATACTTATCCAGCGCTTTCTTGACATCTCCAATTGAATTCACTTTAATATCATTAATAGCTTGCACGATGCTTCCTTTATCAACGCCGTCGGCCATCCATTCTTGTTTGTAAGAGGGCGATAATGCCTCCAGCTCTAGGCCATATTCGATGTCTAATTCGTTTAGTTGAGAGGGGCTAAGTTCTTTTAATGTTCCAATGATTGGAATATCTATGGTTGTTAATTTTTCTAGTTTGACATTAATAATTTTGATTTCTTGCTTTCTCAAGAGGGTCACTTCTACCACATCGTCTGGGCTTTTGGTATTAAGGAACCCTCGCAAATCTGAAAATTTTGCAATCTTTACGCCATCAACACTTTTTATAATATCGCCTTTTTCTATTCCTGAAATTTCAGCTCCACTATCTTTTTGTACATCGCTGACGTAAAATCCTTCTGTTTCATCAACTCCAAGTTCTTCCGAATTTCGGCTATTTAGTTCTTTTCCAATGACTCCCAGGACGCCATTTTGTACATTGCCAAACTCCATAATGTCTTCCACAACCTTTCGGGCAATATTGCTGGGAACGGCAAACGAATAGCCAATATAAGACCCTGTTTGGGAGGTTATTGCGGTATTGATTCCAACTAACTCTCCATGGATATTGACTAATGCACCACCAGAATTTCCGGGATTCACTGCTGCATCGGTTTGTATAAATGATTGTATGTTTCGACCAGAAAGATCCCTCGATTTCGCACTTATAATTCCTGCAGTTACAGTTGAGGTCAGGTTGAAGGGATTGCCAACGGCCAAAACCCATTCGCCAACTTTAGTAGTATCGCTATCCCCAAAAGTGGTATAGCTTAATTCTTGATCTGAATTTACTTTTAAAAGCGCTATGTCTGTTGTTGAATCAGCCCCGATAAGTTCTGCTGTGTAGGTTTTATTGTCATTCGTGGTGACCTCGATGGATTGTGCACCCGCTATCACATGATTGTTAGTAATAATGTAACCATCAGGAGATATAATAACTCCAGAACCAGTTCCAACTTGTTGTCGGCTCTGAGGTCGTCCAAAAAATAAATCTTCAAAAGTAGTATATCCTTTACTTATAGTGGTATTTTTTACGTGGACTACAGCATGAAGAGTTTTTTCTGCTGCTGATGTAAAGTCAATATTAGTCCCTCCATTTGAATTAGTAACATAGTTGACTGGAAAGGGGATAGGGTGATTGGTAACGCTATTTTGCTCAATTTTGAATTCAGATTCAATAAAATTAGAATAAACACCAACAGCTACAATTGCTCCTAGGGCTGATGCACTCACAATAGTCAGAAGTCTTTTCATAATAATAATGGTTTTTGTGTATAACTTAAATTTTTTGTGTTTTATTGAGTAAAAACTCAAATTTAATAGATAACTATCAATATTCATAATCCGTCATTATTGTTATATTTGTGCGCTAATGACTTTCAATTTTTTCAAATACCAAGCCACTGGAAATGACTTCATTGTTATTGATAACCGTCAGAAACAATTTGTCAAAAATGATACCAAACTGTTTGCCAAATTGTGTGACCGACGATTTGGCATTGGAGCGGATGGATTAATTTTATTAGAAAATACGTCTGATTTTGATTTTAAAATGATTTATTTTAACGCTGATGGCCGTGAGAGCACAATGTGTGGAAACGGGGGGCGAAGTATTGTACATTTTGCAAATTTTCTTGGCATAATTAATCAAAAAACCAGATTTTTAGCTATCGACGGCGCACATGAAGCAACTATTGAAAATCAACAAGTTGCACTGAAAATGTGTGATGTCCTGAAGGTTAATCACATCGATTCGGTAGTCGTGCTTAATACAGGCTCTCCACACTATGTTACATTTATTAAAGATATAGATAAACTAAATGTGGCAGATGAGGGTGCTAAAATTCGTTATAGTCCCAACTACGTTGAGGAAGGAATAAATGTCAATTTTGTTGAGCAAGTAGATGCGGAGTTATTCGCCATTCGCACATACGAACGTGGGGTAGAGGGTGAAACTTTGTCATGTGGGACTGGAGCCACAGCAGCAGCTATTTCCTTGTATGCAACGCACCGAACAAACTCTAGGCGTATTAAGTTACTGACCAAAGGGGGGCACTTGGAAGTAAAATTCGAAAATACAAATGGTAATTTTACCGATATCTGGTTAACTGGTCCTGCACAGAAAGTTTTTCATGGGACTTACACAACTACAAAAAAAATATGAAACTTAAGCAAATAGTTATTGGTATTGTTGGCATTGGATTATTGGTTTTGGCCTACTTTTCGTATTATATATATTCTGTCATGTTAACCCCCAACACAGCATTTAACGCTAAAGAAGCTTTCATTTTTATTCCTTCTAACGCATCATATGGGCAGGTTAGAACAGATTTGGAACCTTTGTTACTTGATCTCCATACTTTCGATGCATTAGCTAAGCAGAAAAAATACACCACTAACGTGAAAGCTGGCCGATATCGCATAGCTAAGGGCATGACTAATAACGATATTATAAATTCTATACGAAGTAAAAATTGGCCTGTAACCGTAGCTTTCAACAATCAGCATAGCCTGTCAAATTTGGCTCAACGTGTTTCTGCTCAAATTGAGGCTGACAGTATGAGCTTGATGGCGGTTTTTACTGACAAGGATTTTTTAAATTCGAACGGTTTTGAGTTGCAAACAGCCTTAACCATGTATTTGCCAAATAGTTATGAGTTTTTTTGGAACTGCAGCGCCCTAACTTTTAGAGATAGATTATTAAAGTATTACAAAACTTTTTGGAACCCTGATCGTCTATCAAAAGCAAAATCAATTGGGCTATCTCCGGTTGAAGTTTCGATTTTAGCCTCTATCGTTCAAGAGGAAACTAAACAAAGCAGTGAGCAGCCCCGTGTGGCCGGAGTTTATATTAACAGACTGAAAAATAATTGGGCACTTCAGGCAGATCCAACACTAAAATATGCTGCTTATCAGACCAATGAATACAAAAATAAGATCATCAAACGTGTTTTAAACAAACACAAACGTATTGATTCTCCCTATAATACATACCTTTACAAAGGCCTTCCGCCCGGGCCAATAGCTATGCCAGATTTGCAAGCTATTGATGCTGTTTTGTCTTATGAAAAACACCATTATTTTTACTTCGCCGCCGATTTTGAGCGTCCAGGTTTTCATCGCTTTGCTAAATCGCTTTCTGAGCACAACAGGAATGCTAAACGCTATCAAAATTACCTCAATCGAAAAGGGGTCAGAAAATAAATTAAAATACTGATAATCAATAAATTATAATATTTCGTAACTTTGCACCGATTTTTATGCTAAGGGCATTAAGACTAAGTTATGAAATACAAATACAAATTAGTTATTGCTAAAATCACCATATTTTGTGGTGGTTTGCTTCTAGGAACAACCATTTGGCCATCCTATACTGCTTATGATTTTGACACCGAAGATTCTTTATCCCTTGTTTATAATGAACCCAGTTTTCCATTTGATGAAAGTACTCAATCTAAAGAATTTGAAAACTATATAATGCTAGATCGATCCTATACTGGTTTCAAAGAAGCCATAGCCTTCAAAGAGTCAAGAGGGCAATACAAAGTGATCAATAAATTAGGATATCTTGGAAAGTATCAATTTGGAAGGTCTACTCTAAATTTGATTGGTATATATGATACAGCATCATTTTTAAAAGACCCACAACTACAAGAAAAAGCCTTTTTGGCCAACGCTAAAAGGAATAAATGGGTTTTGAGACGAGACATTAAGCGCTTTGTGGGACAACATATAAATGGTACACTTATCACTGAGTCTGGAATTTTAGCAGCAGCTCATCTTGCTGGACCAGGAAGTGTAAAGCGCTATTTAAGGAGCTTTGGCGCCATTGGTTTTACGGATGCATTCGGGACAAATATATCATCTTACATGAGCAAATTTTCCTCCTATGATACGTCGTTTATCGTACCACATAAACGGCCAAGAGCCAAGTTACTTTAGTCTTTTTGAATTATAAATATTGTGGGTCTTTTGTGTAAACCTACTGTCGACAATTTCCAATCTTGAGCAGTTTTTGTTTGAATAAGTTCGGTGTTTAGTGTTAAATCACAAGCCACACAAACTCTCGTGTTTGGGTTTAGATAGCGACACAAATCCGATAACATTTTTTCGTTTCTGTAGGGTGTTTCAATAAATAACTGTGCTTGTTTTTCTTCAAAAGCTCGTTTCTCTAATTGTTTGATTTTAGATTTACGAGCCGAGTTATGAATGGGAAGATATCCATTAAAGGCAAAATTTTGACCATTCATTCCAGAAGCCATCATAGCCAACAGGACAGATGAGGGGCCAACTAAAGGTACAACCTGAATTTGTTTATTATGAGCTAGTTTTACGACTTCAGACCCAGGGTCTGCAACACCCGGGCATCCAGCGTCTGATAGTAAACCCACAGATTTACCGTCTTCACATGGTCGAATATAACTGGGTATTTCAGCGGCATCCGTAAACTTGTTAAGCGGGAATAATATCAAACTTGATTGCGCTTTGTTCGGACATATAGATTTTATAAATCGCCTTGCTGCTTTTTCATTTTCAACTATAAAAATATCAATTTGTTCGATAATTTTCTTGACTGAAATTGGGAGAACTTCTAGAGGAGCCATATCACCTAAAGTCGATGGTATTAAGTAAAGTTTACCAGTCGTCATGATTGTTGGGTTAGATTTTTGCTATGATACGTACAGGCTTTATCAAGAAGTTCAAAAACATGTTCAAACCCTTGATCTCCACCGTAGTATGGGTCAGGAACTTCATTAATTTCTGCATTTGGATAGTCTAAAATTAGAGATACTTTTTGACGTTCTGCTTCGCTCTTGGCTTGTTTTATGACATCATTATAATTAGATTGGTCCATGACGAAAATATGATCAAAAATTTCAAAATCATAACCACTAAATGGCCTTGACCTTTGATTGGAAATATCAATACCATTTAATTTTGAAACCACAATCGATCTAGGATCAGGTGGACTTCCGCGGTGGAATCCACTTGTTCCAGCAGAATCTACCTTAAAATATGATTTTGGTAGTTTTGACCTGAGAATGCCTTCCGCAAGGGGAGATCGGCAGATATTTCCCAAGCAAACCATCAAAATTCTTGTCATAATTTGAAGTTATACGGACAATTTTTTTGTCAAATCCTCAACATATTTTCGGAATTGTTTGTCTGTGGAGGATAGGTTATCTACTGTTTTGCAAGCGTGCAAAACGGTAGCATGATCGCGTTGTCCAATTTGTGACCCAATGCTGGCTAGAGATGCTTTTGTGAATTTTTTAGCAAAAAACATAGCCAGTTGACGGGCCTGGACAATATGACGCTTTCTTGTTTTCGATTGAAGCGTTTCTACGTCCATTTGAAAGTAGTCAGATACCACTTTTTGGATATAATCAATAGAGACTTCACGTTTGGTATTTTTGACGAATTTTTCGACTATTTCTTTGGCAAGCCCTAAAGTAATTTCTTTTTTATTAAACGAAGATTGGGCGATTAGAGAAATAATTGCTCCTTCTAGTTCTCTAACGTTTGTTTTGATATTCTTGGCTACATATTCAATCACGTCATCCGACATCTCTACACCATCGCGGTAGAGTTTGTTCTTGACAATTGATATTCTAGTTTCTAAATCTGGTTTTTGTAGTTCAGCAGAGAGCCCCCATTTAAACCTTGAAAGCAGTCGTTGTTCGATATCTTGCATATCAACAGGCGCTTTATCACTTGTTAAGATGACCTGCTTGCCATTTTGATGTAGGTGGTTGAAGATATGGAAAAATACATCTTGTGTTCCTGTTTTTCCAGAAAGAAATTGGACATCATCAATAATGAGCACATCAATTATTTGATAAAAGTGTATAAAATCATTACGATTGTTTTTCTTAACGGATTCTATGTATTGCTGTGTAAATTTTTCAGCAGATATGTAGAGTACTGTTTTCTCTGGATATTTGTCTTTAATATCAACACCTATGGCATGAGCTAAATGAGTTTTGCCTAGACCCACACCACCAAAAATAAGTAGGGGATTAAACGATGTTCCACCTGGTTTGCTGGCAACGGCCAACCCCGCATTTCTTGCTAATCTGTTTGAATCTCCTTCAAGGAAATTGTCAAAAGTATAGGTTGGGTTAAGTTGAGATTCGACTTTAACATTACGAATTCCCGGAATTATGAATGGGTTTCTCAATTCAGGGTTTTTGTTCTTTAAGGGAATGTCTGCTTGTTGTGATCTAATCGAGGTTCGATTGGAACTCGGAATCTTTTCAGTGAATGGTTGTTTGTTCCCATATGTATTCTCCATCCTTATGATGTAAACCAATTTCGCGTCTACACCAATCTCTTTAGTTAAAGCAACTTTTAAAATTTTGACATAATGTTCCTCTAACCATTCATAAAAGAATTTACTAGGAACTTGAATGCTTAAAGAAGTGTTTTCGAGTTTGACTGCAACAATAGGCTCGAACCATGTTTTGTAGGCTTGTGGTTGGATGTTATCCTTTATAAAGGATAGACAATTTCCCCAAACCGTTTGCGCAGTGACACTCATTTTTTGATGTAAATTTTAGTTAGTTAGCGGTTAAAATATACAACACTTGGGGAATGTTGGTTAATTTTTTGCCTCACAAATATGTGAACAAAATTTCAAAAAAAAAAATTAAAATTAGGCGAATTTTGATTTTTTTTAGGCTAAATTTTGAACCTTGTAAATATATAATTTTTTTATGTTTAGTCATACTACAAAAATCAAAGTTCGTTATGGAGAAACGGACCAAATGGGGGTTGTTTACCACGGTAATTATGCTCAATATTTAGAAATTGGACGTATAGAATGGTTGTCAGCATTGGGAATTTCTTACAAAGAAATGGAGCAACAAGGCCTAATGTTGCCAGTTGTAGTCTTGAACATAACTTACTGTAAACCATCATTTTATGACGACACACTCAGTATAAAAACAACTTTAATTAAACAACCTAAAGTTTCTGTGGAGTTCGATTATGAGATTTATAATTCTGACGGAGACTTGATTACTACAGCTTATTCCAAATTGGTTTTTGTTGACATGAAAACACGGCAACCGACTCGTTGCCCACAATATTTTTTAGACCAACTGCAAAATTAATCGATGAGTTTCTACTACGTTTTATTTTTGATTTGAGACATAGTATAATAAATCATCTCCAACATTAATTTTTTTAAAATTATTGAACTCAAATTTTGGACTTTTTATTCCAGTACTTAAGTTTTTATTGCTTTTGAAAATTCGAGCTTCGTCCCAGAGCTGTTCGTTGAGGAAGAGTTGTAACGTTTTCGGCCCACCTTCCACAATGACAGAATTTATATTATGTAGATAAAGTTGGCCACAGACTTGTTTTGCAAGCGGTTTTTTTAAGTCCAAAACAGTTGAATTTAATAGGATGGTTTTGGCCCGATTGTTAAACACAGCAGCCCCTTTGGGTAAATTATTGTACAGATCTAATACAATTCGGGTTGGGTTTTTTCCATAAACATGCCTTGTTGTTAAACTTGGATTATCTTCCAAAACAGTTTTACCACCAACCATAATTGCCTGTTCTTCTGATCGCCATTGGTGCACTAGTTTTCTGGATGATTTGCCACTAATCCAAAAGGGAGTTTTAGAACTTTTAGAAAGAGGTGCAACAAAACCATCGTTGGTTTCTGCCCACTTCAAAATAATGTATGGCCTATTTTTAGTTTGAAAAGTTAAAAAGCGTTTGTGATGCAACTTACATAAATCCTCCTCAATACCAGTGACAACGTGAGCGCCATTTTTTTTCAAATGCGCTACCCCTCTTCCAGAAACTTTATCATTAGGATCAATACACCCAATCACAATATTCGGAATGTTGTAATTTGTTATCAAATCTGCACATGGTGGGGTTTTTCCAAAGTGACTACAAGGTTCTAAAGTAACATATAATGTAGACTCTTTTAGTAGGTCTTTGTTGTTCACAGCATTTATCGCATTTACCTCGGCATGAGATCCGCCGTATGGACTAGTGAACCCTTCTCCAATGATTGTATTTTTATACACAATGACGCATCCAACCATAGGATTTGGAGCAGTAGTGCCCAATCCATTTTTGGCAATTGATATACATCGCTTGATGTATTCTGAATGTTTATTGTTGTGCATTTTTTTAAAACAGTTTTATCTCTGTATCTTCGGCCTTACAAACATAAGATTTATTTGCGGGATGTTAAATGTTGAGATTAGACCTATTGTTAAGACAGACAATCCAAAAATTGAAGCTGTAATTCGTTCGGTTTTTGTTGAATTAGGCATACCGCTTGTTGGTACAGCTTTTCAAGATCTGGAAACCAGTCAAATGTATCAGGCCTATGCCCAGAGTCGTTCAGTGTATTATGTCGTAGAGCATAACAATCAGATTTTGGGAGGTGCAGGAATTTCTCCTCTGAAAGGGGGGCAGTCAACAGTTTGTGAGCTTCAAAAAATGTATAGTTTGCCAAAAATGCGGGGGCAGGGAATTGCACAACAGCTTTTAGATCAATGCTTGCAAGCTGCTAAATCTTTTGGGTTTTCTCAATGCTATTTGGAAACCATTCCTAGTCTGAAAGCTGCCATTAAATTGTATAAACGAAACGGATTTTGTGAAATAGACTCACAATTGGGGTCTACAGGACATCACAGCTGTAGCATTTGGATGATTAAAGACTTATGATGAATTTAAAGACCTTAAAAACAAATTTTTTCAATAAGCTGGCCAAGTTTCCTAATACAGAACGTCAGAGTTATTTCAAGCATTTGTGTAGGATATATTTAGATCTAAAGCCAATTGATATCGTACTAAACGAACAACTTGAAATTTCGGAAGAACAATATGAACAGTTCGAAGCTGCTATACAAAAATTAAATAATGATGAACCCATTCAGTATGTAGTAGGAAGCACTTATTTTTTTGGATTAGAATTTAAAGTCAATCCATCTGTACTCATACCGCGGCCGGAATCAGAAGAACTGGTAGCTTGGATCCTCACACATTTTAAAACAACAGATTCTCCAGTAATTTTGGACCTAGGAACAGGATCAGGTTGTTTGGCCATTTCACTTGCAAAGCATTTACCTCATGCCAAAATTGTTGCTCTAGACATCAGTCACGACGCTTTAAAAGTCGCTCAATACAACGCTCAAACTCATTCAGTATCAATTACTTTTTTAGAGGATAACATGTTGGAATTAATGCCACTGGATATAGTTTTTGATATTATAGTTTCCAATCCGCCCTATGTTTGTCTTCAAGAAAAATCTAAAATGAAGGCTAATGTATTAGAGCATGAGCCACATTTGGCTTTGTTTGTAAAAGATGATAATCCGCTAGAATTTTACAAGGCCATCAGACAAACTGCGATTCAATATCTAAAACCTGGAGGATTAGCTTTTATGGAAATTAACGAAGCATTTGGTAGAGAGACCTTCCAATTGTTTCGGGGCGATAGTTTTGAAAAGACTCAACTAAAACAAGACACCTTCGGAAAAGACAGACTGTTGAAAACTCAAAAAAAATAAGTTAATTTTAATCCGACACACACTCTCAATGTGATGGTAATTTACTAATTTAGTGAATCTTTAAACACTGCTATTTCCACCAATGTCCGATAAAGCGTTAATCATTCAACTTCGCGAGGAACTTCATCAGCACAATCATAATTATTATGTGCTAGATCGTCCGACTATTTCAGATTTTGATTTTGACATGAAACTCAAACAACTTCAAGTACTTGAAAGTCAATATCCAGAAATGCATGATCCAAACTCACCAACACTCCGAGTGGGCGGAGCAGTAACCAAAAATTTTAAAACAATAGCTCATACGCATCGGATGTATTCGTTGGATAATTCTTATTCCAAGCAAGATTTATTGGATTGGGAAACACGGATTAAAAAACTCATCGACGGTCCCATTCAATACACCTGCGAATTGAAATATGATGGCGCTTCTATTAGTTTGACTTACAAAAATGGTACGCTTTTCCGAGCCCTGACAAGAGGCGATGGAACCCAAGGGGACGATGTAACAGCCAATATCAAAACCATAAAATCAGTACCGTTAAAACTTCGTGGCGACTACCCTAATTTATTTGAAATTAGAGGAGAAATAATCTTACCCTTTGAGGGATTCCACGCTATGAATAATGAGCGAACTGCAGCCGGGTTGGAGCCTTACAGAAACCCAAGAAATACCGCATCAGGTAGTCTGAAATTACAGGACAGTAGTGAAGTTGCCAAACGACCCCTCGAGTGTTTATTGTACAGTATTGTTGAAGAAAACTTGGGGATTAGTTCACAATTCGAAAATTTAGAAAAGGCTCGAACTTGGGGTTTCAAAGTCCCTTCGCAAGTTCAATGTGTAGACAATATTGATCAGGTCCTCGAATTTGTGAATTACTGGGACTCTGCACGTCATGATTTGCCCTATGAAATTGACGGTATTGTGGTAAAAGTCAATAATTTACAACAACAAGCAGAGTTAGGATATACAGCCAAAGCACCCCGTTGGGCTATGGCTTTCAAATTTAAAGCGGAGCGCGTTTCCACCATCCTGAATTCTATTTCTTATCAAGTTGGACGTACGGGAGCCATAACCCCTGTAGCGAATTTGCAAGCTGTTGATTTGGCAGGAACGTTGGTCAAACGTGCTTCGCTCCACAATGCAGATCAGATTGCCAAGTTAGATATTCGAGTCGGTGATACCGTTTTTGTAGAAAAAGGGGGAGAAATTATCCCAAAAATCATAGGTGTCGATGTACCTAAACGGCCCCAAAATTCTATTCCTACCAGCTATATTTCTGAATGCCCAGAATGCCAAACGCCTTTGCAAAGAGCAGAAGGTGAGGCCCAGCATTATTGTGTAAATTCTGAGGGATGTCCACCTCAAATAATCGGTCGCATCCAACATTACATTTCAAGAAAAGCCTTAGACATCGAAGGGCTAGGCGGTGAGACTGTGGCTCTATTGGTAAACGCTGGACTCATTAAAGATGTGGCCGATTTGTATGTGTTAGAAGTGGAAGATATTCTACCCTTAGATCGTATGGCGCAAAAAAGTGCTGAGAACTTAATTAGGGGCGTGGAGGCGTCCAAATCCATTCCATTTGAGCGCGTGTTATTTGGACTTGGGATTCGATATGTTGGTGAAACAGTTGCCAAAACGTTAGCCAAGCACTACCATTCTGTCGGCGCATTATCAGAAGCAACCGTTGAGGAATTGGAAGCCATTGATGAAATTGGAATTAAAATAGCAGAAAGTGTTTTTGATTACTTCAGGAATGAAAATAACATACGATTAGTGTCACGATTGGTTAGTTTTGGTCTGCAATTCGAATTGTCTCAAGAAGTTCTAGCCAACCAAACGAACTTGTTGGCAGGGGAACGCATTGTGGTTTCTGGGGTGTTCGAAACGATTTCTCGAAATGATTTAAAAGCGCTTATTGAGGCCAATGGTGGAAAAGTAGTGAGTTCCATTTCTGCCAAAACATCCTATGTAGTTGCGGGTTCTAAT
Source organism: Flavobacteriaceae bacterium (assembly GCA_049889395.1). Taxonomy (GTDB): domain Bacteria; phylum Bacteroidota; class Bacteroidia; order Flavobacteriales; family Flavobacteriaceae; genus UBA3537. The sequence continues at coordinate 46,411 of JBMHDM010000005.1, read as the reverse complement.
ATGGGGCCCAGCAAGCGTAAAAAAGCAGAATCTTTTGGAATCCTAATTTTATCTGAACAGGAATTTTTGGCAAAAATTTAAACCCTTAGTGCTCGACTACTAAAAAATTTACCTTCAGGTTCCAAGTAAAAATCGACTTGACCCAGATATAAACCGTAACACCCGACTTGGTTGACCAAAACTTGTTTTCCTTCCGCATTGGTTTCAACGGTAGGTTTGTCCAAGAAAGTATGGGTGTGTCCACCAATAATGAGATCAATATCTTTTGTTGACTGTGCCAACACACGATCCGATACCTTCTGTGGGTATTTGTAATCATAACCCAAATGCGATAAGCAAATAATCAAATCACATTGATGTTCAGTTTTGAGAATTCGACTCATATCTTGAGCAATTTCGATGGGGTTTAAATATTTAGTTTCCTTGAAAGCCTCCTTGCTAACCAATCCATCTAATTCGATTCCTAATCCAAATACCCCAATTTTGACTCCTTCTTTGTCAAAAATTTTATAAGGCTTCACTTGGCCATCCATTATCGTGTTTGAAAAATCGTAATTAGCTGAAATAAAATCGAATTTTGCATGAGGAAGTTGCGCATATAATCCCTCAATTCCATTATCAAAATCGTGATTTCCTATAGTAGCAGCGTCGTAGTCAAGCATGCTCATTAGTTTAAATTCCAATTCACCTCCGTAATAATTGAAATAGGGAGTACCTTGAAAAATATCTCCCGCATCTAGAAGCAAAGTGTTGGGGTTGTCTTGTCTTAATTGCTTAATGAGAGTAGCGCGACGTGCTACACCACCTTTATTTGCATTTCGGCCATCATTTGGGCCAAAAGCATCGATGTGGCTGTGAACATCATTCGTGTGTAAAATGGTAATTTTTTTTTGCGCTGATGTTCCACAAGACAGTGCTAAACCCCCAATGGAGAGAAGGGTTGTTGAAGCTGCTGTATGTTTTATAAAGGTTCGTCGTTTCATATTAGTCAGTGTAGATAAATCGATTGTCACGAGCAGGGCTTAAGGTATCTTTGGTCTTAAAATAATCAATTAAAACATTGCGAATTTTGTAATTCATGTCAAAAACAGTATCGCTTTGCATGAAAAAATTCATTCTATCTCCTCCTTTGTAGAGGTAATCATTTGTGGCTATGTTGTAGGTCTTTTCTGGATCAAAGGGTTTGTTTTGAATTTGAAACAAATTGACTTTACCATCTTTTGATATTTGTAGTGTCATTCCTGAAATAGGGTGAGCTCGCTTGGCTTTCACCAAATAATCAACCATATTCGTTATGGCTTTCCCACGCATTTGAACCACCACTACTTTATTCTCAAATGGCATTATACTAAACGGAGTTTTCATATCTATTGATCCTTTTGGGAGTGGTGCACGAATCCCGCCGTGATTTAATAAAACCAAATCCAAATTTAGGTTATGTCGTTTGCGAAGAACAGGGGCTGTTTGTTCGAATACGGCATCGGCCATGAGGTTGCCTATAGCAGTGTTTAGGTCGCCTTGTTTTTTGTTAAACTCTGCGTTAGAGTATGTTAACTTTTCGTTCATAGATGCTTCAAGCCGCATTCGATATGGTGCTATAAAATTATCAATATTTGGATCTGTTTTAAGAGAATTTCCAATGGCGTTACGTTCGCTTTCAACTTTAATTTTGTTATGATTTTGTTGACAGGACGTCAGAACTAAAATAATAATGGTTAATCTGGAAAAATTAAACAACATTTATGTTAACTTTGTGAGACATTAAAGGTACATGTTTTTTAAACGAATCAAAACGAAATCCTCTGAAAAGTTTCTCACTACAGTTCTAAATTCCAGAACAAAAGATTTTGGAGCTGGCAAAATACAATCTGTTGGAGTAATATTTAATTACAACAATTTCCAAGATTATGATTTTTTTAGAGTACTTTTCACAGATTTGGGCTTAAGCAGTAATCGTCTTCGTTTTATGGCGTTATTAGACAATGAAAACGACCGACCCAACAGCTGGGATGCTTTTTATTCTCAACAAGATTTTGATTGGCTTGGACACTGCAAAAATATTGAAGTTAACGAATTTGTAAACTATTCATTTGATTTGTTAATAAGCTATTACAGGCCAAATACTTATGAACTCAATATTGTCACAGCCCTGTCAAAAGCAAAGTTAAAAGTTGGTTTGTCGCCTGAAGATTTGAGACTTCATGATCTTATATTAGATTTAGAAACAAATGATCAAGAAACATTCAAATCAGAATTGATAAAATATTTAAAAACCCTAAATAAGATATAGATGAACAAATTAGTTGGAATGGGGGTTGCTCTTGTTACACCATTCAAACCAGATGGTAGTGTAGATCATAATGCCTTGAGCAATCTTGTCGAATTTAATATTAAAAATGGCACAGATTACTTGGTCATCAGCGGAACAACTGGAGAGAGTGTTACCATCACCAAAGCCGAAAAACGAGCCATAATCAAAACCATATCAGCAACTAATGCTGGGCGGTTACCACTCGTGATTGGTATAGGCGGAAACAACACAGCAGCAGTTGTCGATGAATTGAAAGAGACTGATTTATCGCTTTTTACAGCCATACTTTCGGTTTCTCCTTATTACAGTAAGCCCACCCAAGAAGGGTTGTATCAACATTTTAAAGCAGTAGCTGAAGCTTCACCTATTCCGGTGATACTATACAATGTTCCAGGAAGAACTTCCAAAAATATGGAGCCTAAAACCAGTCTGCGGCTAGCAAGAGATTTTGAAAATATTGTGGCGATCAAAGAAGCCGGTAATAATCCAAAACAATATTTAGAATTAATCCGTAACAAGCCAGAAAATTTCATGATTATTTCTGGGGATGATGACTTGGTTCTAGATGTTATTTTGCAAGGTGGATCAGGCGTAATATCGGTCATAGGCCAAGCGCTTGTTAGCGCATTTTCTGAAATGATTCACAAAGGTCTTTCGGGAGACGCCGAATCTGCCAAAGCAATCGAAAAACGGGTAATGCCAATGATTGACCTGATATTTGAAGAAAATAATCCAGCAGGAATTAAAGCAGTTTTACAGCAACTTGGGCTTTGTGGTGATACCGTTCGTTTGCCTTTAGTTCCAGCTACGGACAAATTAAAATCTAAAATTAAAATTGAACTCGAGAGATTGAATTCAATTTAAAGCTTTGGACAGATAATAATCTTTTTTTTAATCCGTTAAAAAAATGTACTTTTGCTCCCTATCTTAAATTTCTTATGAAAAAAGTTCTTTTAGCCGCATTAATTCTGTTAAGCTACGCCTCTTGTAGCGAATACCAACGTGTATTGAAAGAAGAAGATATCGCTGCAAAGTACAAAATGGGAACAGCGCTTTTTGAGCAAGGAAAGTATGATAAAGCCAATCGTTTGTTTTTGCAAATTGTACCAAAATATAGAGGTAAACCCCAAGCCCAGAAATTGATGTACATGCATTCTAAATCATATTATGAGACAGAAGATTATTACACGGCCAATTACAGGATGGAGCAATTCGTAGATGCTTATCCAAAAAGTGAACGGATTGACGAAATGGCATTTTTGGCAGCCAAAAGCTACTACTTTCTATCACCTTTGTACTCTAAAGATCAAACAGAAACGTACGATGCATTGGAGAAATTACAGGAATTTATAAATAGATATCCGGAATCTGAATATTTTGAAGAGGCCAATAAACTGGTTCAAGAATTGGACTTAAAATTAGAAAAAAAGGCCTATGAAATCGCCCTTCAGTACCACCGAACAGGTCCTTTTCATAGAGATTACAATTCGGCAATAACGGCATTTGATAACTTCCTAGACAACTATCCTGGCTCTATTTTTAGAGAAGATGCATTGTATTACAAGTTTGATTCTGCTTACCAATTGGCTGTGAATAGTGTGGTTTGGAAACAAGAGGAGCGTACTCAAAAAGCACTAAAATTTTACAAGAACTTAATGCGATATTTTCCGGATACAAAATACCTCACTCAATCCAATGAAATGCATGAGGTACTGCAAAACATAAAAAATAATTTAACACCAAAAAGTTAATACAAATGGATCTTAAAAAAGTAAAAGCACCGGCTACAACTGTTACTTACAATCGAAATGAAATTGATGCTCAAACAGAAAATATTTATGAAGCCATCTCTGCCATTTCAAAGCGTGCAGAACAAATCAATACAGATATTCGTAAAGAATTAATTGACAAGTTGGAAGAATTTGCGACATACAACGATAGCTTGGAAGAAGTTTTTGAAAATAAAGAACAGATTGAAGTTTCAAAATTTTATGAGCGTTTACCAAAACCTCATGCTTTAGCCGTTCAAGAGTGGCTAGAGGGCAAAATACACCACAGAAACACAACAGACGAGTCCTAAAACCAATAGATGTCAATTTTACGCGGCAAACATATTCTCCTTGGTGTTACTGCTGGCATTGCTGCGTATAAAACAGCTTCCTTAGTTCGTTTACTTGTAAAAGCAGGTGCAGATGTACGCGTCGTCATGACGCCAGCTGCCAAAGCATTTATTACGCCACTAACACTTTCTACTCTTTCAGCCAATCCTGTAATATCAGATTTTACAGATGAAAAAGATGATAATGCCGTTTGGAATAACCATGTGGAATTAGGTCTTTGGGCCGATCTTTTTATAGTGGCTCCAACAACGGCCAACACCTTATCGAAAATGGCATCGGGTAACAGCGATAATTTTTTAATTGCAACCTATCTCTCGGCCAAGTGCCCTGTTTATTTCGCTCCGGCTATGGATTTGGATATGTATAAACATCCCACCACACAACAAGCCATTGAAACCTTGGAATCCTATGGAAATATCTTAATTCCATCAACTTTCGGTGAATTAGCAAGTGGGCTTGTGGGTAAGGGCCGCATGGCCGAACCAGAAGCCATTATCGAGGCAGTTGAAACACATATTTTAAATGGACTCCCTTTGTATGGAAAAAAAGTATTAGTTACGGCTGGTCCAACCTATGAGGCCATAGACCCTGTTAGATTCATCGGTAATCATTCTTCTGGCCGCATGGGTTTTGAATTGGCCAACAGCGCTGCTCAACAAGGCGCTGAGGTTATATTAATTTCTGGACCCTCGCACTACAAAGCAGAGCGTAAAGCCATCTCGACAATTTCAGTGACCAGCGCTGATGAAATGTTCGATGCCGTTCACCAATACTATCAAAAAGTTGATGTTGCCATTTTATCTGCAGCGGTTGCAGATTACAAGCCTCAAAAATCTTTTCTTTCAAAAATCAAGAAAACAACGGATACGCTTACCATAAACTTGATAAAAACAAAAGATATTTTGGCCGCTTTGGGATCAGAAAAAACAGCCCAGATATTAGTTGGATTTGCTTTAGAAACCGATAACGAAATAACCAATGCCATAAAGAAATTAAAATCCAAAAATTTGGATATGATTGTACTCAACTCATTGAAAGACGCCGGTGCTGGATTTGGTGGAAGTACAAATAAAATTACTATAATTGATAAAGATTTAAACCAAACAGACTATCCATTAAAGTCAAAATCAGAAGTAGCAGACGATATTATTCAAAAAATCATAATACAAATCCATGCGTAATTTTGTAATTTTCCTACAATTAGTTTTTTTTCAATTTCTAAACTCACAAGAATTGAATTGCAACCTTGTTGTAAACGCCCAACAAACTGGAAATGAAAATGTTCAGGTCTTCAAGACCCTTCAAAAACAACTTGGTGAATTTGTAAATAACACCAGATGGACTAATAAAAATTTCAGCCAAAAAGAAAGAATAGACTGTGGAATGGTTATCAATATTCTAAACTATAATTCAGATACATTTCAAGCCAGTATTCAGGTGCAATCTACACGTCCTGTTTACAATTCCACTTATGCTAGTCCAGTTTATAATTTTAATGATAAAGACTTTATTTTCAATTACTTGGAATATCAAAACTTAAATTTTAGCGCCACTCAATTTGAATCTAACTTGATCTCTGTGATAGCATTTCATGTTTACATGATTTTGGGTATGGATGCTGATACTTTCGAACCCAATGGTGGTCAAGCATATTACGAACAAGCTAGGGATATTGCCAACTATTCTCAACAAGGAAATACAAAAGGTTGGGCACCTCCCCAAGGCGGTGATCAAACCCGTAGGGTCCTGATAGATAATATTTTATCCAAAACCTACACCGCCTACAGAACTGCGCTCTACAATTACCACAGATTGGGTCTTGATGTGATGTCTGAAAACACAAAAGAGGCCAAAACCAAAATAGCAGAATCTGTTGTCAATTTTGAATCATTACACAAACGCCGTCCCAATTCATTTCTGGTTCGAACTTTCTTTGATGCAAAAGCCGACGAAATTTCAGATATTTTTAGCTCTGGTCCAAACGTCAATATATCAGAATTGGTCTCGGTGCTTAATAAAGTTGCTCCGATGCATTCCAAAAAATGGAGAGCAATCAAGTTTTAAATTTTTGAATATTGCTGTCATTTATACACATAAAAAATTATGCTCTCATTGATGAACTAAAAGTTCATTTTCAAAATGGATTAACAACAATTACCGGCGAAACAGGTGCAGGTAAATCAATTCTGCTAGGCGGATTGTCACTGGTATTGGGCAAGCGAGTAGATTTTTCCAATATTAAAGATAAAACCAAAAAAAGCATCATTGAGTGTGTTTTTCAGATTGATAGCTATAATCTCAAGCATTTTTTCGAAGCCAACGACTTAGATTATGAGTCCGAAACCATATTGAGGCGTGAGGTTTTACCATCTGGAAAGTCCCGTGCATTTGTCAATGATTCGCCAGTCAATCTCACCATTTTACAATTGTTGGGTAGTCATTTGATCGATATTCATTCGCAACATGACAACTTATCTTTAACCACCAATTCTTTTCAATTTCAAATCATTGATGCCTTGGCAGACAATAGTGATCTGCTACAACAATACGCTGAAGAACGTTATCTTTACAGTGAAAATTCCAAAGCTCTAATTCATCTCAAAGATCAGCGACAACAGTTAAAAAAAGAGTTTGATTACAACAATTTTTTACTGAATGAATTGGAAGAATCTAATGTACTACATCTAAGCTTAGAAGATTTAGAAGTTGAGTACGCCACGCTCAATAATGTAGAATTTATTCAATCAGAACTATCATTTTCACAACAGATTTTGGGAGAGCAAGATCGAGGTGTTATCGCCAATTTGATGGCCCTCAAACAACGATTTCAGAATTTAAAAACAATATCTAACCCATTTGAAGAAATTTTAAATAGAATCAATAGCACAACCATTGAATTGGACGATATTTTTAGTGAAATAGAGCGCCAATTAGAAGACTTAGAAATCAATCCAGAACGTCTGAATGTCTTAGATGGTCAATTAAAACTCATTCAAAATTTATTTAATAAACACAATGTCAGTTCAATAGAGGAATTACTTACAATTCACAGCACATTACAGCAAAAAACTCTGTCCATAGATGAACTCGATAATCGCATTCTTTCGACTGATAATTTGTTGCATGAAAATCTAAAAAAATTAAACAAAATTTCTAAAAGTATTTCCAAAAAAAGAGAAGGGATCCTTCCAAAATTGGAAGTTGAACTACATGACTTGCTTCAACATTTAGGAATGCCACAGGCAGAATTTAAAATCAGGCTTTCGCAAGTAGATGATTTTTTATCTAATGGCAAAGATCAATTGTCGTTTTTATTGAAAACCAATAAAGGTAGTGAGTTTCTGCCAATATCAAAAGGAGCGTCTGGCGGTGAATTATCTAGGATAATGTTAGCAATCAAGTATATATTATCCAAACATCAGCAACTTCCAACTGTTATGTTCGATGAAATAGATACGGGAGTTTCAGGAGAAATTTCTAATAAAATGGCGATTTTGATGCAAGAGATGAGTGCATACATGCAAGTTTTCGCAATTACGCATTTACCACAAATTGCAGCCAAAGGAGCCCACCACTTTAAGATATACAAATCTGTTGACAATGATTCAACTCTAACCAAAATAAAAGCTTTGAATCCTGAAGAGCGATTGTTGGAAATTGCGCAAATGTTGGGGGGTACTCAACATACAAAATCTGCCAAGGCCCATGCCAAGCAGTTATTGAATTAGTGGTATATTTGCCTAAATAAAATTATTAAATCAACTAAATCATTTCATATGTCAAATCAATTATTGAAAGGAAAACGAGGTATTATATTTGGAGCTTTAGACCCCAATTCTATTGCCTGGAAAACTGCTGAGCGTGTCCACGAAGAAGGCGGAACCTTTGTGTTAACCAATGCACCTATAGCCATGCGAATGGGTGTCATCGACGAATTGGCCACAAAAACAGGATCAAAAGTCATTCCTGCCGATGCTACTTCTGTGGAAGATTTACAGCATTTGGTCGATCAGTCTGTGGAAATTTTAGGCGGTAAGTTAGACTTTGTCCTGCACTCCATTGGTATGTCTGTTAACGTACGAAAAGGACGTTCATACACCGACCAAAAATATGATTGGACACAGAAAGGAACCGACGTTTCTGCCATGTCATTTCATAAAGTCATGCAAACGCTTTACAAATCCGATGCTATGAACGAGTGGGGGAGCATTGTAGCCTTATCTTACATGGCGGCACAACGTGTTTTCCCAGATTACAATGACATGGCAGATAACAAAGCTTATTTAGAAAGTATTGCCAGAAGTTTTGGCTACTTTTTTGGGAGAGATAAAAAAGTTAGAGTGAATACCATTTCACAATCGCCAACCCCTACCACGGCAGGAAAGGGCGTAAAAGGATTTGACGGTTTTATCGCTTATGCTGAAAAAATGTCACCGCTTGGAAATGCCACGGCTTTGGATTGTGCCAATTACACCATCACACTATTTAGCGACCTGACTAAACGCGTGACTTTGCAAAATCTTTACAACGATGGCGGATTTAGCAACATGGGTGTAAGTGATGCTATAATGGAAAAGTTTACAGAAAAATAAGTAAAACCCTACAGTTTTCACAAGAATCCACACCAAACGGTGTGGATTTTTTTTATCAATTACATAAATAGAATAATATTTTGTTAAACATTTTATCGTAAATATTAAACATTTGATCGATAACTATTTTATTTATTTTCATTTAGTCATAATTAGCAATATGTTTATGAGGATTAATCAAAATTTAACTTTATGAAAAATATTTACACATTAACTTTATTTATGTTGTTGTTTTCTTTTTCAAGTGCCATCAATGCACAAGAACTGGACTTTTACAACACACAATGGTTGTCTGATGGTACCAACGGTTCCAATACGTCACTTTCAGTAGATGAGGGGACTACCATTACCGTCTACTCAAAAGCTTATGAAGCTGGTGTTACCGACGCAGCTGGTCAAGGCGCTGGTATTGAATGCTGGATTGGATTCAATTCGGCTGATACAGATCCTGCTTCATGGGACGAGTCGGCTTGGCAAGTAGCCAATTTTGGTCAAGACAACGGTAATGACGATGAGTATAATTATTCCACGTCATCAACTGCAGTTGGGACGCACTATATTGCCACCCGCTGGCGACTAGATAGTGGATCCTACACCTATGGCGGTGCCAGTGCTACAAACGGTGGTGCCTGGGATGGTGTTAACAACAATAACATTGGACTCACAGTCAATGCTGTAGCTCAGCCTCTGCTTATAACCACTAGCACTTGTGCCTCTGCTTCTGAAGTCAGATTGACAGGCCCGTGGTGGGGATGGGACCCTGCAGGTGGGCCAATTGCTGCAGACAACGGTGATGGAACTTGGACGTTTACGTTCGACCCTGCTCCAACAGATAATATGGAATATCTTCTAGTTGTTGATGGTGTTCAGGAAAACTTAATTTCTATCATGGCCAACGGAGGAGATTGTGCTCCTGTAACTGATTATGCCAACTATGCCAACAGACGTTGGGATCTTGGGTCAGGCAATGTTACAAACACCTATGGTCAATGTGGTAGCACTTGTGTAGCACCGGTGATCACTCTCACTGGTTCTGATGTAACGATTAATAATGGCGACACTTATACTGATGCAGGAGCAACAGCATCTGATGATGAGGAAGGTGATATCTCAGCTAATATTGTTGTAGGCGGTGATACAGTTGATACTAGTACTGACGGTACTTATACAATTACATACGATGTCTCAGATGGCGCTGGAAATGCTGCAACTACAGTTTCAAGAGTGGTAACTGTTGAAATGCCTCCATGTGGTAACGCCATTGCATTAACGCCAGGTACGCAACAGTGTGGAGATACTTCCACTTTTGGAGATACCATCGATGACAGTTCTTGCTTAGGGTCCTATGATGGCGGTGACGATGCATTGTATGTATACACCGCAACCGAAGATGGTGAGACTTTAGATTTAACCTTGTCAGGGCAAGCTTCTTGGTCAGGCTTTGCCATGTCCAAAGGATGTCCAACTGGTGGTGCTGAAGTATGTGTCGGATCTCAAACAAGTTCTGGGTCCAGTGCATTGAGTTTTGTTTCGGATCCATTAGAAGCTGGTGAGGTATATTACATTCATATTTCTACCTATCCATCACCTCAAACTACTGCCTTTTGTTTGGATGCCACTGTAATTGCGGCACCATCTTGCTTGGAGCCGACTTCATTTGCAACTAGTGATGTTGCGTCTGGATCAGCTACATTGGCTTGGACAGCAGGTGCAACAGAAACAACTTGGAATATTGAATACGGCGCGGATGGATTTACACAAGGAAGCGGTACAACTGTAGCGGTTTCCACTAACCCTTATACCATTAGTGGGTTGACACCAAGCACCTCGTATGATGTTTACATTCAAGCTGACTGTGGTGCAGGTGATACCAGCGAATGGGTTGGCCCATTAAGTTTTACCACCCCATGTGAGACTATAACGCCAAACTACACAGAAGGTTTTGATCCTTATCTAAATGAATGTTGGTCAGAGGCAACAGGTCCGATTGAAGGACCAACTGCAGGTACCACGACTTCTGGTTGGGTACAAGATGACTTTGGTAATAACACTGCCAATGGTAAATCTGCTAGATTCAATATATACGCAACAGGTGGAGATGAGTGGTTAATATCTCCAACATTTGATTTATCGAGTGGTGGTTATGAAATTAATCTTGATGTTGCGTTGACTTTATATGCCAGCACATCAAGCGGCACTATAGGTAGTGACGATGCGGTTTACATCATGCAGTCTGTTGATAATGGAACAACTTGGACCACTATCTATACTTGGGATGCTAGTAATTCGCCTTCGAACACAGGAGATAATGTAACCATTGATATTGCAACTATAACAAGTGCTACAACTAAATTCGCCGTGTTTGCTTTGGAGGGAATGACGTCTGGAGGCGACTTTGATTTCTTTGTAGATAACTTTGCAGTAAGAACACCTCCGTCTTGCCTTGCACCGTCATCAAATTCTTTGTCGGCAGCAAACATTACCACATCTGCTGCAGATGTTAGTTGGACAGCTGGTGATTCAGAAACGGCTTGGAATATTGAATATGGTCCTGAAGGATTTACACAAGGAACAGGAACAACTGTAGCTGTCACAACAAACCCTTACACCATAACTGGACTATCATCAAATACATCCTATGATGTATATGTACAAGCGGATTGTGGGACTAGTACATCAGACTGGGTTGGCCCTTACACATTCAATACTGCCTGTGATGCATACTCTACATTCCCGTTCACTGAAACTTTCAACTCTGATTCCTCTTCGGCGTCTTGCTGGACCGTGGACAACGCCAATGGTGATACGGATTCATGGACAACTTCTTACGGAAGTAATACCAATGAAGGTGATGGAGTTGCGGCTATGTACACTGATTATAACTCAGGAGCCAATGATGATTGGTTAATTTCACCTGGATTCCAACTCACAGGAAATGAAAGATTGAAATTCCAACAGCGGGTTCAGTCTAGTGGTGAGCCTAATGATTTTGAGGTTCTTCTATCATCAACTACGGCAGAAACAGCTAGCTTTACTACTGTTCTTCTGGCAAATGCAGAATATTCAAACACAGCATATCAAGAGATAATCATTGATTTGTCATCTTATACAGGTGTTAATTACATTGCCTTCCATGTGGCCAACGGTGGCTTGGATGGCTGGAGATTGTACATTGACGATGTAGTTGTAGAAGAAATTCCTTCAACTCCTCCTGGTTGTGCAGCAAACTTCAGCAATACATTGGATGCTTCTTGTGGTAACTTTGATTTTGATATATCATGGGATGCTACCGACGGCGCAGATGGATACTACATAACAGTAGGAACGACTTCTGGAGGTAGTGATATTGAAGCTTCAACAGATCTAGGAAGTGCTACGTCTTATAGTTTTACTAATGTTCAAGTAGCAACTACTTATTATTACACCGTTATACCATACAACGCTAATGGTTCTGCTACTGGTTGTCTTGAAAAGAGTGTCACCACAGCGACCACTGGATGCTATTGTGATTCTGTACCGACAAGCAATGACGGTTCAGGTATTTCATCTGTCGCATTTAATGGAACAGATTTTACGTCTGGAGGTGATATTACATATGAAGATTTCACTGCAACAGCAGTTGAAGCAGGGCAATCTACTACCGCTAGTTTAAATATTACTTTTGCTACGGGTTACTCCTATGACACACATGTTTGGGTAGATTTGAACGATGACTATAATTTTGATTCTTCCGAATTACTGTTCACTGGGGAGTCATTAGGGTCAAATCCAACCACTTTGGATGCCTCTTTCTTGGTGCCTTCCGATGCACCACTAGGGGATCATAGGGTTAGAATTGGTACAGCCGATGGTGGTCAGTCTACACCAAATCCTTGTTATTCAGGATCATATGGGGTTACTATAGATATGACTATTACTGTAGTTGCGCCTCCATCATGTATTGGCCCAAGCGCACTGACGGTATCCAATTTATCTGACTCAAGTGCAGACATTTCGTGGACTGCTGGTGGTACGGAAACAGACTACGAATATGTTGTTCAGGCTGCAGGTACTGGCGAGCCTACTGCTGCAGGTACAGCGGTAATTGGGGCTACTTCAGTGTCACTTACCTCATTAGCTGATAATACAGATTATGAAGTGTATGTAAGATCTGCATGTGCAGGCGGTGAGTTTAGTTCATGGACGGGACCACTAAGTTTTACAACTGAACCCGCACCGATTGTACCGGCTTACACCAATGACTTCAGTACTTATCCAGGAGAATTCTGGACTGAGGGTACAGGTGCTATAGCTGATGGTCCATCAGGAACAACTTCAGCTTGGAGTGAAGATGGATTTGGAAATAACGGTACTACAGGGGCTGCCAAGGTAAATGTATATTACAGCTCCTTTAGCGGTGGTAATGATGATTGGTTAATTTCACCAATGTTTGATTTGTCCGGTGGTACTTATTATTTGAATTTAAATGCGGCTTTAACGGTCTGGAATTCAACGTCTTCAACAACATTTGGAGCAGGAGACTTTGTTGCTCTAATGGTTACAGAGGATGACGGATCTACGTGGTCTGAACTCTACCGTTGGGATGCTAATAATACCCCTTCTGCAACAGGTGATGCAATGCCAGAGATTGATTTGTCTTCTTACACATCGATGACTAAATTTGCACTGTATGCCGAATCTGCTACAGGAAATGTTGACAATGATTTCTTTATTGACGATTTCCAGATTACAACGACCTCTCTAGGACTGGATGATAACAGTATTTCGTCATTCAACTACTTCCCGAATCCGGTGAACGATGTCTTAACCATTAAAGCTCAAAACAACGTAGAAGATGTTAAAGTCTTCAACATTTTGGGTCAGATGGTATTGCGTCAAAACCCGAATACTAGAGACTGTACAGTAGATTTATCTGCTATGCAGACCGGCGCTTACTTTATACAAGTTTCCATCGGAAACACGGTACAAACGGTGCGCGTATTGAAAAAATAATCTTTTCAACTCATCATAAAAAAAACCTCGCCTCGGCGGGGTTTTTTTTATGCTTTATTTTTAGGGTTAGAATTCAAATGCATTGTGTAAATTTGTTACCATGATTGCTAGTGATTTTTCGTTTATCGTACCCGTTTACAATCGGCCAGAGGAAATTCGGGAGTTATTGGAAAGTTTTTGTGAGTTGGATGGTCCCAAAACTTTTGAGATCGTTATTGTGGAGGACGGTTCTACTATGGATTCTAGATTAATAGTCGAGCATTTTTCAAAAACACTAAATATCAGCTATTATTTCAAAAATAATACGGGGCCTGGACATTCCAGAAACTATGGTATGGATCGAGCCAGAGGTCATTATTTTATCATTTTGGATTCAGACTGTCTATTACCCAAACAGTATTTGACGGCGGTTATTTCTGCTTTAAAAGAAAATTATGTAGATTGCTTTGGAGGACCTGATACCGCCAGACACAACTTTACTCCCTTGCAAAAATCTATTAATTTTTCGATGACGGCTTGGATGACCACAGGCGGAATTAGAGGAGGGGGTAAGCAAGTCAACGGTTACCAACCGCGAAGTTTCAATATGGGACTGTCCAAAGAAGCCTACTTGGCTTCTGGTGGATTTGGGAATATTCATCCTGGCGAAGATCCCGATTTATCCATTCGTCTCAAAGATATGGGTTATAAACTTTGTTTGATTTCCGAGGCATTTGTCTATCATAAACGCCGTATTTCTTTTGAAAGTTTTTTTGTTCAGGTTTATAAATTTGGACAGGTTCGACCAATCTTAAATAAATGGCATCCACACACCAAAAAGCTCACATATTGGTTTCCAACGTTGTTTGTTTTTGGGTTTATTTTGAGTCTAATTTTAATGGCTATCAATGTAAAATGGGGTCTCATGTTGTATGGTATTTATTTTGTGTTAGCGTTTCTTTCTGCATTAAATCATACCGCAGATGTTTTGGCGAGTATTATGGTTATACCCGCTATTTTGATTCAATTTTTTGGATATGGTTTAGGATACATAAATTCAGTCTTAAAACTCAAATTTTTTAAGAAGCCCGCAGTTCAATTATTTCCAAAATTATTTTTCAAAACACCTTCATGAAACGTATTAAACGCCTCATAATGAATTGGATAAGAGTCAAACGACTCAATGTTTTCATGTTGTTTCTTTTGATGTCATTAATGATTTCTATTGTCATAAAATTATCTAACAAAGCTAGTTACACTTTACGTTTGGAGCTGGTGCCAATTCATGACAACTTTAAAGAAGTTTTATTGCATACGGAGCCAAAATTTATTGATGTTACATTGAAGTCTAACGGCTTTGGAGTTTTAAAGTTCGCGTTATCAGAGTTAAAACTTCTAACCGATTTTAATACTTTGCAAAAGACTGAAAGTGCTTATTTTTGGAACGCTGAAGATCAGCGAATTTTAGTTTCTAAATTTTTTGACCCAACAATCGATATTGTTGATATTTCACCCAAACAAATCACATTTAAGTTTGATAAGCAATCTTCAAAAACCCTTCCTGTAAGGATTCGTTCAGAAATTAGCTTTTCCGTAGGGTACGACATGGACGAACCTCTCCGTTGTTCACCAGACTCCATAGTGGTAGTTGGTTCAAAACAATCATTGGACCTTATTGATGAAATTTATACTTCACGGTTGGTAAAAAACAATCTAAACTCGAATATCAATGAATCTTTGACCCTATCGATTCCAGAAGATTTAGGGGGTTTAAATTTCACTCAAAAAGAAATTAATGTTTTTGGTAAAGTAGAGAAATTTACTGAAGGTGTTACTCGGGTTCCCGTTCAGCTTTTGAATGTCCCAGAAAATCAATATGTTTCTATTTTTCCTAAAGAAGTGCCAGTTGTTTTTTATTCTAATTTAGAAATATACAACTCCATATCATCAGAGGATTTCAAGGTGGAATGTGATTTTAACAGCTTAAATACCACAAACAACCTTCTGATTCCAAAACTTGTTACGTATCCTAATACGGTCAAACGCGTAGCGCTACAGTTGAATCAAATTGAATATGTAATAAAACCAAAGAATGACTAAAACGGTGGGTCTTACAGGCGGTATTGGTAGTGGAAAAACTGCTGTAGCTTCAGTTTTTAAGACATTGGGGGTTCCAGTTTATCACGCTGATGATGAAGCCAAAAAGTTGATGCAACATTCAAAGTCAGTTCAAAAAGGTCTCATCTCTCTTTTTGGTGATAAAGCCTTTGAAAATCAGGTTCTAAACAAAAGTTATATTTCTAAACAAATTTTTTCAGATCAATCTTTATTAAAACAGATGAATGCTCTGGTTCATCCTGAAGTTGCTAAACATTATGCCACTTGGTTATCCAAACAAACTAGTCCTTATGTTGTGAAAGAGGTTGCCATTTTATTTGAGATTAAGGCACAGGATCAATTTGATTTCATTATCACTGTAACAGCTCCAAAGCATGTAAGACTAGAACGAACTAAAAAAAGAGATAATAAATCGGAACATGAGATTGAAGCCATAATGGACAATCAGCTGTCTGATTCTAAAAAAATAAAGCAATCAGATTTTGTGATTCAAAATTTAGATTGGGATCAAACAACGCAAGAAGTTTTAAAAATTCACAATAAAATTATTAAATTAATGTGTTGATTTTTAATTTTTAACATTTTGGTTAATAATAAGTTAAAAACAACTTAAAATATTCTTAAAAGAGATAATTTTGTTAAATGAACAAGAAGTTTTTTTCTATACTGGTTATTTTGATGAGTCTTTCTCTTATCGGAATTATTTTTGTTCAAGCCTATTATATCAATAATGCCCTCAAAACAAAAGAAGAGCAATTTTCTTTTAATGTTAAAAAAATATTGACTTACACCTCAAATCAAATTGCGGACATAGAATACCAAAAGTACGTTTTTGCCCTTAACGATCTTATTGCTCGTGGACAAGAGCCAGACTCCATCGCTTTGCGAAATATAACCATTTACAAACCTCAAGATAACGATGACCAGATCGTGGTTTATGATACGGGAGTAACAGAAGAAAACTATACTATTGCCGCTATAAACGCCACTGTTAGTGATAGTTTAGATTTAACCAAAATAAAGGGCAAAACCACCAAAAAATCTTTCTCAACCTCAGGTCAGGATGGAATCACTACTACAAACTTAGATTTTTCATTAACAAAAGTTCTCAATATGGATCGGCTACAAAGGGCCACATTTGAAGCTCAATATAAAGAAGAGGTTAAAAACACCCCCATTGAAAAAAGAGTATATCCTAGCGATATTGAGCGTCTTTTGAATAAAAAACTAGCTGAAGACGAAATCGATATTGCCTATGAATTTGCAGTTTTTCAAAATGACACCCCAACATTTGTATCTTCAAAACAGTTTGACTCAAATCTTACGCCAACTATAGGCGTCCCTATCTTTGCAGAGCAGGACGGTGACGGGGGATATTATCTTTACATAAACTTTCCTAATCGAAAACGCTTTATTTTGTCATCCATTGTAGGGATGACACTACTCTCCATTTTGTTTACCGTTATTATTATTGTGGCCTATACTAGTGCTCTTTTCCAACTCATAGAGCAAAGGAAAATTTCCCAAATGAAATCGGACTTTATCAATAATATGACCCATGAATTTAAAACCCCAATAGCAACCATAAACCTGGCTTTGGATGCCATTAAAAATCCAAAAATATTTAAAAACTCAGAGAAAGTCATGAGCTATCTTTCCATGATAAAAGATGAAAACAAGCGCATGAATGCTCAAGTTGAAAATGTGATACGAATTTCTCAATTACAGAAAAAACAACTTATTATAAGTAAGGATCGTTTGAAATTGCACGACCTTATTTTGGATGCCATTACTCACGTTGAATTGATTATTAGTGACCGTAAGGGGTACATTAAAACAGATTTTCGGGCACAGAAATCGTCCGTCTTAGCAAACAATATCTATTTAACTAATGTGATTGTTAATATACTAGACAATGCTGTGAAATATTCTGAAGGTCCCCCCAAAATAGATATAATTACAGAAAACGCAGGAAATAATATTCTGATGTATGTTAGAGATCAGGGAATTGGAATAAGCAAGGTGGCACAAAAACGAATTTTTGAAGAATTTTACAGAGAACATACGGGCGATGTTCACAACGTTAAAGGACACGGATTAGGTTTAGCCAATGTTAAAAGAATTGTTGAGAATCATCAGGGAATAGTAGCCGTTGATAGTGAAAAAGGAAAAGGAAGTACATTTATAATAAAATTACCGCTAATAACATAATATAGAATCATGGAAGATATCACAAAACGTATTTTGCTCGTAGAAGACGATCCAAATTTTGGAACTGTTTTAAAAGAATACCTCACCATTAATAACTATGAGGTAGTGCTTGCCAAGAATGGAATGGAAGGTTTCGAGAAATTTAAAAAGTCAAATTTTCATCTCTGTATTTTAGATGTTATGATGCCTTATAAGGACGGCTTTACTTTGGCACAAGAAATTCGTGAAAAGGATAAAGACATCCCTATTATATTTCTCACGGCCAAAGCGCTTAAAGAGGATGTTCTGAAAGGTTACAAAGTTGGTGCAGACGATTATTTAAATAAACCTTTTGATAGTGAAGTTTTGTTGGTTAAAATTCAGGCTATTATTCAACGCAAATCTGTTGAAACCATTGCTGATAGTAAGCAATTTGAATTCGAGATAGGAAGTTTTAAACTCAACTCCAAACTTCGATTTTTAACCCACAACGGCGATACGCAAATCAAACTTTCGCCAAAAGAAAATGAGTTGTTGCGATTGTTGGCATTACATATTAATGATTTGATGCCAAGAGAAATAGCATTGACCAAAATTTGGAGAGATGATAATTATTTCACCTCAAGAAGCATGGATGTTTATATTGCAAAGTTGCGTAAATACTTAAAGTTAGATCCAAAGGTTGAAATTTTGAATATCCACGGAGAAGGATTTAGATTGGTGATTAATCCTTAGGACATTCTCAATACAGACTCAAGGTAATTGATTATGGCTTTACTGTTATACTCCTGATCAAACCATTTGGTGTTTGATTGTTTCTTAAACCAAGTGTATTGTCGTTTAGCAAATCGTCTGGAGTTTTTTTTGATTTCTGAAATAGCTTCCTCAAGGCTACACTGGCCCTCTAAATAGCTAAACAATTCTTTGTAACCAACAGTATTTAGCGCATTTAAATTTTTGTATCGATAAACAGATGTAACCTCTTCCAATAATCCGTTTTTCATCATTTGATCCACTCTTCGATTAATTCTGTCATAAACAAGCTCTCGAGGGGCAGTTAGACCTATAGAAATGCTATCAAAGTCTCTAGTTTGTTTTTTTTGATTTAAAAAACTACTAAATGGTTGTCCAGTTCCTCTGCAAATTTCTAAAGCCCTTATAACTCGATGAGGGTTATTTAAATCTATTTTATCATACGAAATTGGATCCAAAAGCTGAAGCTCTTTTTGCAAGCTTTCTATACCCTCTGATTTTAATAACGAATTTAGGGTTTTTCGAATTACTGGATCTACAACAGGGAATTTATCTAAACCCTTAATTATTGCATCTACGTATAATCCCGAACCTCCAACTACAATGATAACATCATGTATTGAATGTAATTTTGAAATACAATCGAGGACTTCTTTTTCATAATCTCCAACACTGTAAGGCTCTAGGATTGATTTGTGGTGAATAAAATGATGCTTTATTCTATTGAGTTCATCAAAAGTTGGAGCAGCTGTACCAATTGGGATTTCTCTAAAAAATTGTCGGGAGTCGGCCGAGATTATTTCTGTTTGAAAATGATCTGCCAATTTCAAGCTCAAGTCCGTTTTACCTATTCCAGTTGGACCAACAATTGAAATGATGGTTTTACTCATGATCTAATCCTTGTCCACATTTGTGGCAATATTGTGCATTATCGGAGTGATAGGATTCCATACAATTCGGACATGATTGTGTATTATTAGGAATATTGTCTCGTTCTTTCTTAGTCATTTCAGAGGTAACGATCCCGGTTGGTATGGCGATTATGCCATAACCCAAAATCATAATCAAAGAAGCAATAAACTGTCCTAATGCACTGCTAGGGGCTATATCGCCATAGCCTACTGTTGTGAGCGTTACAATGGCCCAATATACACTCCTGGGGATACTTGTAAAACCACTTTCTTGTTCTCCTTCTACCAAGTACATCACAGTCCCCAATATCACACATAGAACCAAAACAAAAGATAGAAATACGGCTATTTTTACTCTGCTTCGCTTTAGAGCTCGATCAAAATTAGTGCTTTCGCTTATGAATCGTGTGAGTTTCAATATGCGAAACACCCGAAGGAGACGCAAGGCTCTAAGGGCTACCAATGAATGTGTTCCAACAACAAAAAGGGATAAATATTTAGGAATGGTTGAGAGTAAATCGACCATTCCATAAAAACTAAAAATATAAGCCGATGGTTTTTTGACACAAATAATACGTGCCATATATTCTAAAGAAAACAAAATTGTAATAATCCATTCTAAAGTATCCAGTAGTACAAAGTATTGTGTCCCAATCTGTTCTATACTTTCTAACATGACTAAAATAATACTCATGATGATAACAATCAATAATACGACATCGAATAGTTTTCCTGCAGGGGTATCGGCTTCATAGATTACTTCATGAAGTTTCCCTCGCCATGATGTATTGTGTTGAGTTGAAGACATGTTTCAAATGTAATAAAAAGTTTAATCTTCCAGCGTAATCACTTTTAATCTTTTGTGACGACGTATAAAGCTTTGTACGATATGTTTGGAGTCTTTATTGTGCTCCAGAGGGGTAATTAGCGTCGATAAAATATCAGGATTTGTAATTTGAAAATTTAGATTAAAATAGGTGAACCCCCGCAAAACACCTTTTTCAATCCATACTGCGCTACGCTCATCCAAATTTCGCCCCCTATCTATAACAAGCATACTTTTACTTTTGAAGCTGTAATAGTTAATAATTTTCTGGACTTTAGCGTTATATGACTCGGGTGATTCCTCCGAAATACAGGCACCAAAACATTCATTTATGGTGTAATTAAAGCAGCTGGTCTTGGTTTGATATAGACCGCAAAGTTTCTGACAAAGCTGATGCTTATCAACTACTTTTATCATAAAACTTTTACCACTCTGAATATTGGCAAAGGTTGTGATAGGTGTGTGTTCCCCTTTGATTTTTTCGATTTTTAAATTTATATATCCGCTATCATCCAAATGACTAAAAAGGCCGTGTGTAAAAATAGTTCTTCGGAGTGCTCTATTGAATTTTGGTTTATGATATTTAATTTCGTCACTTTCCTTTAGTAAAGCCAATAATTCGCTTCCAGTTTCTTCGAAGGTAACCGCCTGAACCTCAAGTTGTATTTTTTTGGATTTAGGGTTTTCGCCCATGAAATGTTGGGTAATACGTTGTTTAATGTTTTTACTTTTTCCAATATATATGATTTCTCCTTTATCATTGTGTATGTAATAGACCCCTACAGATGAGGGAAGCGATTGGATAATGGTCGATAATTTTGGCTCAATTTGTCTTTTTGGTTCAAATCGAATAGCCGATTTAACAATAGTTTTTTCTATGTCTTTGTTAAGTAGTAATTCAAATAATTTAGTGGTCGCCAAGGCATCACCGGAAGCCCTGTGTCTATCACTTATGGGAATGCCCAAAGAACGAACCAATTTTCCCAAACTGTAAGACGGTAAATCGGGGATAAGTTGTTTGGATAATTCTACAGTACAAAGATTTTTTCGTTCAAATTTAAACCCAAGTCGATCAAATTCTAGTTTTAGAATTCTGTAATCAAATTTTGCATTATGGGCCACCAATACACAATCTTCTGTTATTTCCACGATTCGCTTTGCTATTTCAAAAAACTTTGGCGCACTTTTAAGCATGGTATTTGTAATCCCTGTAAGATTTACCACATAAGGTTGAATTTTTCGTTCCGGATTGACAAGACTGATAAATTGGTCAATGACTTTATGGCCATCATGTTTGTAGATGGCAATTTCGGTAATACCTTCTTCGTTGTATTTCCCTCCCGTTGTTTCTATGTCGACTACAGCGTAAATATTGATTTTTTAAGGTTCTAATTCCTAGCACCAAAGATTTTGCTTCCCACTCGAATCATTGTACTGCCACATTCAATTGCTACGGGGTAGTCGCCACTCATTCCCATCGAAATAATGGACATATCTGGAGACAGATGTTTCAAAGTGTCAAAACTTTGTTTTAAATGTCGAAATTCTAATTCAATTTGTTTTTGATCAGTCGTAAAACTCGCCATTCCCATAACGCCTTCTATATTGATATGATGGAGTGTTTTTAATGAGTTTGACTGCAACAGCTCTTGAGCATCATCAAAAGACATTCCAAATTTCGAATCTTCTTGAGCAATTTTTATTTGTAACAAGCATTTTATTATTCGATCATGTTTTTGTGCTTGTTTATTAATTTCTTGAAGTAACTTAATGCTGTCCACACCATGGATTAGTTCAATAAATCCGGCCAAATACTTGACCTTATTACGCTGCAGATGACCGATCATGTGCCATTGAATATCTTTTGGCATAGCATGATATTTGTTAACCATTTCCTGAACTTTGTTTTCACCAAATATTCTTTGACCAGCATCATAGGCCTCCATTAAATTTTCGACTGGTTTAGTTTTGGATACAGCAATTAAAGTCACGTGCCTTGGTAAGCTTGACTTTAAATCGTTAAGACTGTTTTTAATACTCATATCAAAATTCGTAGATGGTTATGCCACTCATAAGTTTTGGAAAAATATAGGTGCTTTTTGGAGGCATAACTAAACCGGCATCTGCAATCATTTTCAGTTGCGTTAATGTAACAGGTTTTAATCCAAATCCAAGCGTAAACTTTTCACTGTCAATTGCTGATTTGATTCCCAACATACCCCCATCATTTGCGCTGTATATCAGCCTCTTATCATTCCTAGGGTTCTTGACTCGCAAAATAGGTTTCAAAATAAATTCTTGTAGTACGTATGCATCTAAACCGAACAGTGGATTGTTCCTTTTTCGAGTTATATCACGTAAAGATACGCTATAAAATTGTCCTTTGAAATACATTCTAAAGCTATTTTTGCTAGACTCCTTTGAATATTCGTTTGACTCAGGGTAGACCTCAAAGTCGGCTTTCAATAATCCTAAAAATTCATCTTCTGATAAACCATTAAGACCAGAAAAAACTCTGTTGTACGCTTTGATGACCAATTCGTTTTCAGGGATGATATAGCCCATGAAATAATCTGTGCGTTTTATGTCGCTTGATGATTTTTCTTCCCTAGATAACAACACCGAAGAAGCTGATCTGTGATGTCCGTCAGCGATGTAGAGCGACGAAATAGTTTCGTATTCTTTTTGTATAGACAAAATCTCTTTTGGGACGTCAATGCGCCACAATTTGTGGCATTCATTTTCACTTGTTGTAAATTCCGCAGTAGGCGATTTTGTTTTGTACTCGCTAATCAAATCTGTTAGATTTTGAGATGGATTGTGAGTGATCAAAACTGGTTCTGAATTGAAGCGCGCGATTTTAATAAAGTTTTTAAAGATTTTCTCGCGTTTTTCAATAGTATCTTCATGTCTTTTAATTAACCCATTTTTGTAATCTTCTACACTGATGCCAGCTAAAATCCCACAAAATGAGTGGTTAGGATTTTTAATTTCATAGATATATAATGAGGCTTTTTTATCTTTAATTAATACGCCTTTTTGGCGGAATGACTCATAATTTTTTTTGACCGCTTGGTAGCGTTTTGTTGGGGGTGATGACTTGTCTTTTACTAGGTTTGGTTTTATAATGTGAACAAATGATGTTTCATTGTGTTTCAATATATCATTGAGTTCAGATTTGGTGTAAAATTCCACAGATTTGCTGCAAAAATTTGCAGCCAAATTTTCTTTTGGTCGAACGGCATTAAATGGTACTATTTGTGCCATATTAAATCAATTTTACAGTACCAATAATTTATTGAAATTGTTTAGACGGAATGACGGCTTTTTTATCATTACTGTAGTCGTAAAAACCTTCACCAGATTTTTTTCCAAGCTTTCCAGCTAAAACCATATTTTTCAGTAGAGGGTTGGGCGCATATTTAGGATTTTTGAAACCCTCGTGCATGACTTCCAATATGGAGCAGCATACGTCTAAACCAATAAAATCGGCCAGTTCAAGAGGTCCCATAGGGTGTGCCATTCCCAGTTTCATGATCGCATCAATTTCTAAAACCCCACTAACTCCACATTGAAGCGCTTCAATAGCTTCATTAATCATTGGCATCAGGATTCTATTGGCTATAAATCCTGGATAATCTTTTACTATAACTGGTGTTTTTCCTATTTCTTTTGTGAGTTCAACTATGAAATCTGTGACGTTTTTGGAAGTATTATAGCCTTCAATTATTTCAACCAAAGGCATTAATGGAACAGGATTCATAAAGTGCATTCCAATGACTTGAGTTGAACGCGAGGTGACCGATGCAATCCGAGTAATCGAAATGGATGAAGTATTTGTGGCCAAGATGGTGTCTTCAGGACAGGCTTCATCCAAAGCCTTGAAAATTTCTAGCTTTAACGCTTCATTTTCTGTGGCTGCCTCGACGACTAGACTGGCATATTCTACGCCCTCTACGAGATTTGTAAACGTGGTAATGTTGGCGAGCGTTTTGTTTTTGTCATTTTCTGTAATAGTGCCTTTTTGAATCATGCGATCCAAATTTTTGGAAATGGTTGAAAGTGCTTCACCTAACGCCTTTTGATTGACATCCACTAATTGTACTCTGTAACCATTTTGGGCAAATGTATGGGCTATACCGTTGCCCATAGTTCCCGCGCCAATGACTGCAATATTTTTCATAATTCTATAATTTTAAAAACAATCTATAATTTGATGTGCTACCTTCAAAGCATTGGTGCCATCTCGCAATGTAACGATTGGTTTTGTATTGTTAATGATAGCATCTGCAAAAGTTTCCAATTCGTCTAGTATGGCATTGTTTGGTGAAATCTCTGGATTTTTAAAGTAGATTTGTTTTTTGGTGCCTTCTGCATTTTGTAAAATCATGTCGTAATCTCCAGGGTTTTTTGGTGCATCTTTCATTTTGACCACTTCTACTTTTTTTTCTAAAAAATCAACACTAATGTAGGCGTCTTTTTGAAAAAATCGACTTTTACGCATGTTTTTCAATGAAATTCGACTCGCTGTTAAATTGGCTACACAACCATTTTCAAACTCTATTCGAGCATTGGCAATATCTGGCGTTTCACTAATTACAGAAACTCCACTCGCCTGAATAGATTGAACGGGTGAATTGACTACACTCAAAATGATATCAATATCATGAATCATTAGGTCCAAGACAACTGGAACGTCTGTGCCTCTAGGATTAAATTCTGCCAATCTATGCGTTTCAATGAACATGGGTTTTTTAATTTCAGATTGAACGGCAAGGAACGCAGGATTAAATCGTTCTACATGTCCTACTTGTCCCCGTAAGTTGTTTTCTGATACCAACAAGCGGATATGTTCTGCTTCTTCAACAGTAGTGGTAATTGGTTTTTCAATGAAAATATGTTTGCCTTTTGTTATGGCTTTTATCGCACAGTTGTAGTGAGAAAGTGTTGGGGTAACGATATCCACAACATCAACAGCTTCAATGAGGTCATCCAAAGATTCGAAGTAATTATAATTGAACGCTTGGGCTACTCTTTGGCCATTTGCGATATCGGGGTCAAAGAAACCAACTAATTCGTACTTTTCAGATTGTTGAAGCAGCTTTAGGTGAATTTTACCTAAGTGGCCAGCTCCAAGTACACCAACTTTTAGCATAGAAGAATATTTTTACAAAACTAAAGATTTTGGTGATATTTTGTCTCATTTTATAATAAAACATCGGATTTTTAAATTCTATTGGATTTTAATTTTAATCTCAATTTTCTTTACTTAATTTTGATATCGAAATATTAGCATATTTGATTGATTCATTCAAACATAGAGGGCTTCGACAAAAGTTAGTTGAAACATTAGTCAAAAAAGGTATCCAAAATATGGATGTGCTGGATGCTATTGGTGCTGTACCAAGGCATTTATTTATGGACTCTAGTTTTTTGGATCATGCCTATCAGGACAAAGCATTTCCTATTGCTGCCAATCAAACTATTTCTCAGCCATATACTGTGGCCTATCAAACTGACCTACTGGAAGTTAAGCCCAATCAAAAGATTTTGGAAATTGGTACTGGAAGCGGTTATCAAACCGCTGTTTTATGTCACTTGGGTGCTGAGGTTTACAGTATAGAGCGTCAACTTGAATTGTTTAAAAAGACTAATATTTTTTTGCCAAAAATAGGATATGTGGCCAAACGTTTGATTTTTGGCGATGGATATCAGGGCCTAAAAGATGAGGCTCCATTTGATCGCATCATTGTAACAGCTGGCGCACCTTTTGTTCCAAAACCACTATTGGCTCAACTCAAAGTAGGAGGACGACTGGTTATCCCTGTTGGATCACAAGAACAAACGATGACACTTTTTGTCAGAGTTGATGCCAAAACGTTTGACAAACAGGAGTTTGGATCATTTAAGTTTGTACCTATGTTGGAAGACAAGTCCTAGAGTTCTAGAGGCTGATTCCAAACATGAGTGCACTATCTCTTTGACCTCCAAAATAAGATTGAACATAATCCACTCGAAGAAAACGGTATTTTTTCCAGCCCAAATTGCCTACCCCAATATTAAATTCTTTGTATGGATTTTGATCGGTTGAAGACACACCATGCGCTCCCAGAATCAAATTAAAATTCAATGTTTTTAGTAATGGAATTTTCCCCCAAATATAGCCCTTGAAATCATGCTCAATATGAAATTCAAAATAATTATTAGAGGTGCTGTAATTATAATAGGCCATGTTTTTGAAACTAGACAAGTAGTTGCCTTTTGTGTTGAGATGGGTCAGATTTCCATTGAAATGTTTGTAATCGATGAATGATAAATTAGGATTACCGAAAAACGTCCCTCCTGTTAGGTTGTATTTAAAAACTCCAGTTGTTTTTAGATTAATATTCTGCTGTAAATTGGCACTCAAGTGATCAAAATTATAATTGGCTATATTGGCATTAAATCCTTTGACGTACTTGAAATTAAGGCGCGGGAAATCTGAATTACTGACGTTAAATTTAAAATCGGGATAGGTCATATATTTTTCTCCAAAACGAATACCAACATCTATATTAAAACGAATCATATTGTGATTTAAAAAAGGCGCTGTGTTAAAATTATTTGGTGATAAAGGGTTATTGCTGGTATATCTAATGTTACTTCTGGGAGTTATGACACGATCGGAGTTGTTATATAGCGCTTTCCTGTTTTCGTAACCTAACTTGGTCGATACTTTCAATCCGTTAATTAGCTCTCTACTGTAACCTACTTCTATAAATTCTCTGTTATATATTTTCATATAGTTGCTTTCGAAAAATAAACTACTTATGGAATTGTGGGATGCCGAAATGGGGTTATCGGCATTAAATTGTTCTGTCTTCACGCCAAGGTTAGTCCAAACAGTGGTATTATTAATAGCGTTAGAACGGTAACGTCCGCCCACAGTCGCCCTAAGGCGTTGACTTTCAGTGCTATAGTTTACTGTTCCAACTATGGAATAGTACTTTTTAAAATCGTTTAATTGTTTTGTGAAATTGCCATTAATAGAAACATTGTAGCCCTGTACGGTATTAAACTGAATGCCCTCAATGGGCCCGGAGATGCTTAAGCTTTTCTTATTGTAGGAATCTTTGTAAGTCTTACCGACCAAAAGATTCACGATACTAAATTTATTGTTTTCTCGGTCAATTGAATCCAAGTAAACTTTGGAATTTCTAACCCTTTCAATGCTGTCGCGACGCAGATAATCATTACTTTCCTCGCTAGTGAGTGGCACAGAGCGTTTGTCATTCCAATAATTGGATTCTTTCTTGGTTGCATCTTTTTCAAAAACCAAAATTTCATTATTGTTTTTAGAGTCAATTGGCGTTGGATTCAAATCATAGTTGGTATAATTTGCTACAAAACTTCCATCCCCTTTAAATCCGAACACACTATAACCAAAGTCAATAGTTTGAGCACGAATCAGCCATTGATTATCATTTTTATCAAAAGTCAGATTTTGTCTAATTCTAATCGTATCAGCTGGCAAGATTTGAATCTGACTACCCCTCACGCTGATATCCACGCCATACAAGGCCCAACTCTCGTCAACAATGTATATGCTTCCCGTAAAAACACGGTCGTTTTCTCTTTTTGGGAGCAATTTAATCTTATAAATTAGGTGCCCTTCAGAATCATAAAACTCACCTTCTAGTTTGTATTTATAATAATTAAAAGCATAATCTGCTATGGGCGATATGATATCATTATTGATGTTGACGGTATTATTGTAGAGGTTGAAATCTACATCCATAGCAGAGTTAAAACTGATGCCATTTGAATTTCCGCTCACTTTAGAGGCTACAATAGTTTCAAAAATATCGGGTTTGTTGTAAGAAATTTTTGAGAGGGTTTCTGAAAGGTAAATAATTCCTGTTCTAGTAGAGTCCAAAGCGCCTTCAAAATCTCCGATATCGACTCCAATAAAATTCTCTGGAGCGTCTTTAATGCGAATCACGCCTTTGGAATAAAAATCTGCTGTGAACATATTTCGTTTATCCAGATAAGCTTTACGCTTGCCAATAGCCGATCTTATTATTTGATTGGCTGGATTATATTGAGTGTTAACAACAACCTCTTTTAGCGAAATATTTTCCTCTTCCAATACGATATCAAGATTGTAAGGAAATTTCTCAATAGTTAATTTTTTGGACTGAGTTTTGTAACCTAAAAATTGAAAAACTAGCTCGTAATGTCCTGTTTCCGAAATATTTATTTCATACACACCATTATCGTTTGATGTGGTTCCTTTGTAAGTGTCTTTTAAAAAAATATTGACATAGGGTAGGGGGTTGTTGTCACGGTCTTGGACGGTTCCCCTAATTTGGCTGTGCGAGATTGTCGCCATAAATAAGAATGCAGCTGATAATAATTTGGTCATATTTTAATGATGATTTAGGAATTGAAATTTTTCTTGATTCGGTCTAAATTTCTTTTGTTTTCGCGATCTTTAATCGTTTCGCGCTTGTCGAAAAGTTTTTTTCCTTTTGCTAGTGCAATTTGGAGTTTAGCAAACCCCTTGTTGTTGACAAATAGTTTTGTTGGTACTATGGTTAGGCCAGTGTTTTGAACCTCTTTTTCAAGTTTTCTAAGTTCTTTTTTGTTCAGTAAAAGCTTCCTTTCGGCTTTTGGTTTGTGGTTGAATTGATTACCATAGTCATACTCCTGAACAGTCATATTTACAACAAACAATTCACCCCGGTCGTTGAACTCGCAAAAACTCTCGGCAATGGAAGCTTTTCCGGCTCTTATAGATTTTATTTCTGTTCCTGCTAGTACAATGCCAGCGGTATAGCTGTTTAACAATTCATAGGAGAACCGAGCTTTCTTATTTAATATATTGACCTCTTTTTTCATTTACTCCAAAACTAACCAATTATTTAATGCATTGGTGGTCATTGTTTTAAAAATATTTTTTGTAGTGACACAAAAAGCAGCACAGATTAAGCGAATAATCGTATGCTGCTTTTTACAACTAACTAACCAACATCTTTATGACGATTATGTTTTGAATTTGTTACAAATCATATTTTTTTTGGTATGGAATCTTGCTGATTTCTAAATACTAAATTATCATCAAAAGCATCCATCAGGACGATACTGTTCGAATTAATTTTCCCTGAAAGAATATCTTTACTCAGCGCATTTAATACTTCTTTTTGGATTACTCTTTTTACAGGCCGAGCACCATATTCGGGTTGGTATCCTTTGTTCGCTAAAAATTGAACTGCCTCTAGGCTAGCATCAAAGATTATTCCTTGGTCCTCTAAAGTTTCAGCTAGATGTTTCAATTGAAGTTTAACAATGGCTTTTATATGCGCCTCGTTCAATGGGCTAAACAAAATAGTATCATCAATTCGATTTAAAAATTCTGGTCTAATCATTGTTTTCAATAAACCGATAACGTCCTGTTTAGCAGATTCTAAAGCTGATGGATTATTTTTTATATCCTCAAATTTGGCTTGAATAATATCACTTCCCAAATTGGAAGTCATAATGATTATAGTATTTTTAAAGTCTGCAACTCTACCTTTATTATCGGTCAAACGGCCCTCGTCTAATACTTGTAATAAAATATTAAAAGTATCTGGATGTGCTTTTTCTATTTCGTCCAATAGAATAACAGAATACGGTTTTCGTCGCACAGCTTCTGTTAATTGCCCGCCTTCATCATAGCCCACATAACCTGGAGGTGCACCTATGAGTCTGCTTATGGCATGACGTTCCTGATATTCACTCATATCGATTCTAGTCAATGCATTTTCGTCGTCGAACAAATAGGCTGCTAAAGTTTTTGCCAACTCTGTTTTGCCAACTCCACTAGTACCCAAGAACAAAAAAGTTCCTGTTGGTTTTTTTGGATTTTGTAGTCCAGCACGACTTCTGCGAATGGCATCACTAACTGCCGAAACGGCTTCCTCTTGTCCAACCACTCTTTGATGTAACTCATCTTCAAGGGAAAGTAATTTCTCTCGTTCCGACTGTATCATTTTAGTCACTGGTATTCCAGTCCATTTGGCAACCACCTCAGTGATATCTTCGTAGGTAACTTCTTCCTTTATTAAGGCGGAGTCTTGATTGGATCCTAGTTTTTGTTGTGAGTTTTCTAAGTTTTGTTGGGCTTCTTTAATTTTGCCATAGCGCAATTCGGCTACTCTACCATAATCGCCTTCGCGTTCTGCTCGTTCGGCCTCTATTTTTAGTTGTTCAATATTCAATTTTGCTAATTGTACTGATTCGATTAATTCTTTTTCGTTTTGCCACTTGGCTTGAAGTGTATTTCGTTCATCTTTTAAATTCGCTAAATCTGCTGTTAAACCTTTGACCTTAACGTCATCTTTTTCTCGTTTTATCGCCTCAATTTCAATTTCTAGTTGCATTACTTTTCGGTCTAAAACATCTAATTCCTCAGGTTTAGAGTTGATTTCCATACGTAATTTAGAAGCTGCTTCGTCCATCAAATCGATTGCTTTATCAGGCAAAAATCGATTACTGATGTATCGTGTGGATAGTTCTACTGCACCTATAATTGCCTCGTCTTTTATTCGAACTTTATGATGTGTTTCATATTTTTCTTTGATACCTCGGAGTATAGAAATGGCACTTTCTCGATCGGGTTCATCCACAATGACCTTTTGAAAGCGTCTTTCCAAGGCTTTATCTTTTTCAAAATATTTTTGATATTCGTCAAGAGTTGTAGCTCCGAGGGCTCTGAGTTCACCCCGAGCCAATGCGGGTTTTAAGATGTTAGCAGCATCCATGGCACCTTGGCCGCCACCAGCCCCAACTAGGGTATGGATTTCATCAATAAAAAGGACGATGTCGCCTGAGCTTTTAGTGACTTCTTTGATTACAGATTTGAGGCGCTCTTCAAATTCGCCTTTGTATTTGGCGCCAGCAATTAGGGCTCCCATATCCAAAGCAAACACTTGTTTGTCTTTAAGATTTTCTGGAACATCTCCAGTAATGATTCGATGGGCTAGTCCTTCTGCTATGGCTGTTTTTCCAGTTCCTGGTTCACCCACTAAAATTGGATTATTCTTTGTTCTTCTTGATAAAATTTGAAGAATTCTTCTGATTTCTTCATCCCTACCAATTACTGGGTCTAGTTTATTATCCTGAGCCAGCTGATTTAAATTTTTAGCATATTTGCTCAGAGAATTATAGTTGTCCTCTTGATTTTTTGAACTTACAGTTTGTCCTTTCCTGAGTTCGTATATTGTTGCCTCTATGTCTTTTTGAGAAACACCTTGGTCTTTTAAAATTTGAGAAATCTTACTTTTAGACTTGAATAGTGCCAAAAAAAGGTCTTCAATAGAGACAAAATCACCACCTGATTGTTTGGCTATTAAGGCAGCCTCGTTTAGGGTGTTAGCCAAATTTTTAGACAGCATTTGGCTTCCGCCACTTACTTTTGGAAGCCGCTCAAGTTCTTTGTCTAAAACCAGATCAATGTTAGGTGTATTTAGGTCTAATTTTTTGAGCAAAAATGGTAATACATGTTCATCAACGAAACGAATACCCTTGAACAAATGTTCATTTTCTATTTGTTGATGCCCAAATTCATAAGCAATTTGTTGCGCTTGTTGTAAGGCTTGTTGAGATTTTGTTGTATAATTGTCAAAGTTCATAATGGGTTTTTTTTGTGTTGGAGTCAATTTCCTTACCATTCTCAAAACCCAGACAAAACGACATTATTTTAGTAATTTTACTGACGTTTCGTCAGCCTTAAATCGATAATTATGGGATTATTTTCATCAAAACACACAAAATCAAGCCATTTTCCAGGCTTAGATCTGGTTTCAGAGGATCAAATAGATTTGATTCTCAACAATTCTTTTTCTGTTCCTCAACTTATCTTTAAACATTCAACGCGTTGTAGCATTAGCCGCTATGTTTTGGCATCATTTATCTCCAAATACAATTTTTCTTCCGCTGATTTTGGTGCTTGGTACTTAGATCTTTTAAGTCATAGATCAATTTCAAACGCCATCGCCACTCAATTTGAGATCACTCATGAGTCTCCTCAACTGATCATAATTAGCCAAGGCAAGATTATTGCTCATGCCTCTCACGATAATATTGATAATTTGATACTATCAGATTTTTCTAAATAGCGTCTTTGAGATGTAATTTTTTTTTGGTCCCTTTACATTGTGGATAGTCTCAAAGGATTTGTCCTGAAAAAAAGTGTATTGAGAACTATAGACGTCTTTACTACATTGATGTGAAGCTTGACCGGTATAAGTACCGTCTTTGAGCTCAAAGTTGATACTTTGAAACAAAGCTTCTTTAGGTGTTGTAAAAAAAATATCAATTCCCCTAGAGTTTAATAAGAATTCGTACTGAACGCTGGAATTTAATATTTGACCATTTGGTAAGATCAATTTGCCATTTTCTAAATAAAACAATCTATTACCTACATTATTTTTAAATAATGCAGTGCCAATTCCACGGCAACCATTGTCAAACTCACGTTGGTAGTCCCAGGCTCCGATAAAATCTGATTTATCAGGAAAATTGAATCTCATTTTCGCCCAAATTAAAAGTTTTCTATTAAATACATTGACAACAATAGATAAATTTCAAAATTACTTATTAATAATTAACTGTCTAAAAAATTTGGAAATATTGCAAGGATTAATCAAATTTGGTAGACGAACACTACTGGTATATGTTTGAAATTACGACCCAACCATTTGAGTTAAAAACTTTGAATGATCTTTTGCACAATCGCACTTTGATTGGCCTCTCAACTGAAGTTAAATCTAAAATTAATTCTTGTCGATCTTATTTGGATCAAAAAATGAAACACTCAGATTTGCCTATTTATGGTATCAACACTGGCTTTGGTGCTTTGTGTAATGTCAAAATTAGTCCAGATAAACTTTCAGAACTACAAGTAAATTTAGTTCGATCTCATGCCTGTGGTACTGGTGATTTTGTCCCAAAAGAAATTATAAAGTTGATGTTACTCCTGAAAATCAAAGCCTTATCCTTGGGCTACAGTGGGGTTCAACTCTCTACGATTCAGCGTTTGATTGATTTTTATAATAAAGATATTTTACCTGTTGTTTATACTCAGGGATCATTAGGGGCTTCAGGTGATCTGGCCCCACTGGCACATATTGCATTATCCTTGATTGGAGAAGGCGAGGTATGGTTTAAGGATCAAAAATTAGCCACTGCTGAGGTGCTTAAGACTATGAAATGGGCCCCAGTGAGATTACAATCCAAGGAGGGTTTGGCGCTTTTGAATGGCACACAATTTATGGCATCATATGCTGTATTTTGTTTGTTAAAATCCTATAGATTATCCTATTTTGCAGATTTAATAGGGACAATATCACTTGAAGCTTTCGACGGGCTTTTAGAGCCTTTCAGTTCCTTAATTCATAAGGTTCGTCCTCACAAAGGTCAATTGTTAACTGCCCAAAGAGTCAATGCGTTTTTAGAGGGTAGCGAGTTGATACATCAGTCGAAAATTCATGTTCAAGATCCTTACTCATTCCGTTGTATTCCACAAGTCCATGGCGCTACCAAAGACACATTAGAGTTTGTGACAAAATCAGTAATGACAGAGGTTAATTCTGTAACAGATAATCCAAATATTTTTGTTGAAAATGATGCAATAGTTTCTGGAGGTAATTTTCATGGGCAACCCTTGGCTTTCGGGTTAGATTTTTTAAAAATTGTAGTATCTGAATTGGGTAATATTTCAGAACGCCGAACTTACCAATTAATTTCTGGACATCGAAATCTTCCTTCTTTTTTAGTAAAATCACCTGGTCTGAATTCGGGTTTAATGATTCCTCAATATACTGCAGCTAGTATTGTAAGCGCCAATAAACAGTTGGCTACGCCTGCAAGTGTAGACTCTATCGTATCTTCAAATGGTCAGGAGGATCACGTCAGTATGGGGGCCAATGCGGCTATTCAGGCCTATCGAATTGTTCAAAATGTAGAACAAATATTAGCTATAGAATTGCTTAATTCTTCCCAAGCTATGACTTTCAAAACCAAATCAACTTCCCCTTTTTTAACGGCCTTCCTAACATCATTTCGATCTGAGGTTCCTCCAGTGGAATCAGATCGAGTGCTTTATAAAGACATGGGTAACGCGCGTAAATTTTTAAATAATTTTTGTGTGGAAAACGCTGTTCTTTTTGAAGAATTTGAGCCATAAAAAAACCCTGCATGGTACAGGGTTTTTTGTTTAGCTTTCTTTAGGTTTTTTATCGCTCCCGCTGACTTTAATTGTCAGTCCTTCGTTTTCTTTTTTGAGATCCATAGTTATAGTATCCCCCTCTTGAATATTAGATTTAATAATTTCTTCTGCTATCACATCCTCAACATATTTTTGAATCGCGCGTTTAAGCGGTCTTGCTCCATATTGTTTATCAAAACCTTTTTCAGCAATAAAATTTTTGGCTTTTTTACTCAGCTTCAACTTGTAGCCTAGTTCCAAAATTCTGTCCAGTAATTTGGCTAATTCAATATCAATAATCTTATAAATATCTTCTTTTTCTAGAGTATTGAATACGACTACATCATCAATTCTATTTAAAAATTCAGGTGCAAAAGCTTTTTTTAATGCATTTTCAATAACTCCGCGAGCATTAGAACTTTCTTGTTGTTTCTGTGCAGTTGTGCCAAATCCTACTCCAGTTCCAAAATCTTTTAATCTTCGAGCTCCAACATTAGAAGTCATTATGATAATAGTATTACTAAAATCAATTTTACGGCCAAGGCTATCCGTTAAGAATCCATCGTCTAAAACTTGAAGTAACATATTAAAAACATCTGGGTGTGCTTTTTCAATTTCGTCTAATAAGATAACCGCGTAAGGTTTGCGACGCACTTTTTCGGTAAGTTGTCCACCTTCTTCATATCCAACATACCCTGGGGGGGCACCAACTAATCTAGAGATGGCAAATTTCTCCATGTATTCACTCATGTCAATGCGAATTAGAGCATCACTACTGTCAAAAAGTTCACTAGCCAATACTTTAGCCAATTGTGTTTTTCCTACACCGGTTTGTCCCAAAAAGATAAACGACCCTATCGGTTTGTTGGGATCCTTTAGTCCAGCTCGGTTTCTTTGAATGGCTTTTACAACTTTTAGTACAGCTTCATCTTGCCCGATAACTTTTCCGTTGATGAGTTCTGGCAGCAATGTTAGTTTGCTACCTTCTGTTTGAGCAATTCTATTAACAGGTATGCCAGTCATCATTGATACCACTTCGGCCACATTCTCTTCGGTTACAATTTCTCTATTGAGTTTAGATTCTTCTTCCCATTTTTGCTGGGCTTCTGCCAAACTTTTTTCGAGACGTTTTTCATCATCTCTTAATTTTGCAGCTTCTTCATATTTTTGTTTTTTGACCACAGAGTTTTTCGTTTCCCGTACGGCTTCCAATTCTACTTCTAACTCTACAATTTGATCCGGTACATCAATATTAGTTATGTGTACTCGAGATCCAGCTTCATCTAAAGCATCAATGGCTTTATCCGGTAAAAAACGGTCTGACATGTATCGACTAGTGAGTTTGACACAAGCTACGATGGCATCATCGGTATAATCAACGTTGTGGTGGTCTTCGTATTTATTTTTGATATTGTTTAAAATTTCAATCGTCTCGTCTACGGAAGTAGGTTCAATGATAACTTTTTGAAATCTTCTTTCCAGAGCACCGTCTTTTTCGATGTGTTGACGATATTCATCTAAAGTGGTAGCCCCTACGCATTGAATTTCTCCTCTTGCTAGGGCGGGTTTAAACATATTAGAGGCGTCCAAACTGCCTGTTGCACCACCAGCTCCCACTATAGTATGAATTTCATCAATAAATAAAATTATATCATCGTTCTTTTCGAGCTCATTCATGACTGCTTTCATACGTTCTTCGAACTGACCTCTGTATTTGGTGCCTGCAACTAAACTGGCCAAATCTAATGTGACTACGCGTTTATTGAACAATATCCTAGAAACTTTTCGTTTTACAATTCTGTTTGCAAGTCCTTCGGCGATTGCCGATTTACCCACACCAGGCTCTCCAATGAGTAGTGGATTGTTCTTTTTTCTTCGGCTCAAAATCTGGGAAACCCGTTGAATTTCTTTATCTCGACCTACAACAGGGTCTAGTTTACCCTCCTCGGCCATGGCAGTGAGATCACGTCCAAAGTTATCTAGGACTGGTGTTTTGGATTTCTTGTTTGATTTTGGAGTTGAAGTTTGTCCAAATCCACCATCATTACCTTTTGTTTCTTCTGCTTCACTGCTTGAAAATGATTCCGCAGTTGGCGAACCTGAAAATGAACCGCCTTCATCCGTAATCATGAGTTTAAATTGCTCTTTGACATTGTCATAATTGACCCTTAATTTATTTAATAATTTTGTAGTGGGGTCATTTTCGTTGCGCAATACACACAACAATAAATGAGCGGTATTGATAGATTTACTTTGGAAAAGTTTCGCTTCTAAAAAAGTGGTTTTCAAAGCGCGCTCTGCTTGTCTGGTAAGGTGCAAATTTTTCTTTTCATTACCAGATGATGTTGGGCTGGGATTGGCAGGGCTTAATATTTCGACCTTTCGGCGAAGCTGGCTCAAATCGATATCAAGCGCATTTAAAATTTCAACAGCCTTGCCTTGACCATCGCGAAGCAGTCCAAGCATGAGATGTTCGGTTCCAATAAAGTCGTGGCCAAGACGTAGCGCTTCTTCTTTGCTGTAAGAGATGACGTCTTTAACTCGGGGTGAAAAATTATCGTCCATAGAAAATATTTTGTATAAAAATACGAATTTTAGGTTATGTTTAATTCAAAAACTGTGCCTTAAAAAAATAGGTTATACAAATGATAGAAAAAACAATATAAAATCAAAATTTTTTGACTTTATTTTATAAACTTTTACTTCTTAATGTTGTTGATAAAATATCCCAAAAAAAACAGGTTAATACTAATCTAAAATAACCGAATGTATTATATTAGCTTGAATATATTAATTGCAATAAAATCGCATTATGATTGAAGGAGAAAAGTTAATACCTATTAACATCGAAGATGAAATGAAATCTGCCTACATTGACTATTCAATGTCTGTTATTGTTTCTAGGGCATTACCTGACGTTCGTGATGGCTTAAAGCCAGTCCATCGACGTGTTTTGTATGGTATGCATGAACTTGGTGTAAAAGCAAGCTCTGCTCACAAAAAATCTGCCAGAATAGTTGGTGAAGTACTAGGGAAGTACCACCCTCATGGTGATACTTCTGTTTATGACACTATGGTTCGTATGGCTCAAGAATGGAGTTTACGCTACATGCTTATAGACGGTCAAGGAAATTTTGGGTCTATTGATGGCGATAGTCCAGCTGCTATGCGTTACACAGAAGCACGTATGCGAAAGATCTCTGAGGACATGTTGGCAGATATTGAAAAAGAAACGGTCGACCACAAGCTTAATTTTGATGACACTTTAAAAGAGCCCACCGTTTTACCCACAAGAATACCGGGGCTTTTAGTTAATGGCGCATCTGGTATAGCCGTGGGTATGGCTACCAATATGCCACCCCATAACCTATCTGAAGTAGTCGATGGGATTACAACCTACATCGATAACAATGATGTAGAAATCAGTGAACTTATGCAGCATGTCAAAGCGCCTGACTTTCCAACAGGAGGAATCATTTATGGTTACGACGGTGTCAAAGAAGCTTTTGAAACTGGGCGTGGACGAATCGTTATGAGAGCAAAAGCCAACTTTGAAGAAGTTAATGGCAGAGAATGTATTATCGTAAGTGAAATACCGTACCAGGTCAATAAAGCGGATATGATCAAGAAAACCGCGGATTTGGTGAATGATAAAAAATTAGATGGTATCTCTACCATCCGCGATGAGTCAGACCGCAACGGAATGCGAATCGTTTACGTTCTAAAACGCGATGCTATCCCAAATATCGTTTTAAACAAGTTGTTCAAATATACTGCGCTTCAATCTTCTTTTAGTGTTAACAACATCGCCTTGGTTAACGGTCGTCCAGAAATGTTGAATCTTAAAGATATGATTCGTCATTTTGTTGATCACCGCCACGATGTAGTGGTTCGAAGAACTCAATTTGAATTACGTAAAGCTGAAGAGCGGGCCCATATCCTTGAAGGGTTAATAATTGCTTCTGATAATATTGACGAAGTTATCGCCATCATTCGTGGCTCTTCCAACCCCGACGAGGCTCGAGAAAAACTGATCAAGCGTTTTGAACTCACCGAAATTCAAGCGAAAGCCATTGTAGAAATGCGTTTGCGCCAATTGACAGGCCTAGAACAAGATAAACTACGTTCCGAGTTTGAACAATTGATGAAAACCATCGAAGATCTCAAAGATATTCTAGATAAAAAAGATCGTCGTATGCAAATCATCAAAGATGAATTACTCGTCGTAAAAGACAAATATGGCGACGAACGTCGTTCTAACATTGAATATGCTGGTGGCGATCTTTCGATTGAGGATATGATTCCAAATGAACAAGTCGTGATCACTATTTCACATGCAGGTTACATCAAAAGAACCTCTTTGACAGAATACAGAACACAACACAGAGGTGGCGTTGGTCAAAAAGCTTCAACAACAAGAAACGAAGACTTTTTGGAGCACCTGTTTGTTGGAACCAATCATCAATATATGCTCTTTTTTACTCAAAAAGGAAAATGTTTCTGGATGCGTGTTTACGAAATACCAGAGGGTAGCAAAACGTCCAAAGGCCGTGCCATTCAAAATCTCATAAACATTGAGCAAGATGATAAGGTAAAAGCCTTTATTTGCACCCAAAATCTCAAAGATGATGAATACATCAATGCGCATTATGTCATCATGGCCACCAAAAAAGGTCAGGTCAAAAAGACCTCTTTGGAGCAATACTCCAGACCACGCACAAATGGTATTAATGCCATAACCATCAAAGAAGGAGACGAACTTTTGGAAGCCAAGCTAACAACAGGAGAAAGTCAAGTGATGTTGGCCTTAAAGTCGGGGAAAGCCATTCGTTTTGAAGAAGCCAAGACACGACCAATGGGTCGTGGCGCATCTGGCGTGAGAGGCATCACCTTAGCACACGACAACGATGAAGTAATTGGCATGATTTCTGTCAATGATATGGAAAGTAATATCTTGGTGGTCTCTGAAAATGGGTATGGCAAACGATCTAGCTTGGATGATTACAGAATTACGAACCGTGGCGGTAAAGGCGTAAAAACCATTTCTATTACAGACAAAACTGGACATTTGGTAGCCATTAAAAATGTATCTGACGAAGACGATTTGATGATTATTAACAAGTCCGGAATAGCTATTCGCATGGCAGTTGAAGATTTGCGTGTCATGGGACGTGCCACACAAGGTGTGAAATTAATCAATCTTAAAGGATCCGATTCTATCGCCGCAGTAGCCAAAGTGATGAAAGACGAAGCGGAGGAAGACCATGCTGATGTTGATAATGACTCCACTGATAGTGAAGACAATGTCTCATCAACAGAAACAACAAACAATACAACAAATGACTCACAAACTGAAGCTTAATTTTTTAAATACGAAATCATGAAAAAATACTTAATCTTTGGACTTACATTGGTTTTTGCTTTAACCATGCAAGCCCAAAAAAAACAACTTCGAACTGCTGGAAAAGAATTGGATCGAGGTAATTTTGACAAAGCATCTGCTGCCCTTACAGAAGCAGAATCATTTTTGGATGTTATGGACGAGAAGCAAAGTAGCCAATATAATCTCTATAAAAGTATCTTACTGTACAAAAACGGCCAGGGATCCTCAGTTGATATGAATGCTGCTGTTGAGGCATTTGGCAAGGTAACTTCTGCTTCAATTTTACAAGAAAAAAATCAGCACCTTCAAAATTTGTTGAATCATTTACTAACTAAAGGAAGCGATTTGGCTCAAGGCAATAATTTTGACGATGCAACAGATTATTTCAATAACGCTTATAAAATATCAACCAAAGACACCTTGTACTTGTATTATGCCGCCTCCTCGGCGGTCAATGCCAAACAATATGATCGCTCTCTGGAGATGTATGAAAGGTTGAGAGATCTTGGGTTTACAGGAATCTTTAAACAATATTATGCCGTCAATGTTGAAACCAAAAAAACAGAAGCTTTTGATAATGAGGTTTTGAGAGACGTTTCTGTGAAGTCTGGTACACACACCAACCCCACAGAAAAAAATAGCCAATCAAAATATCCTGAAATCATTAAAAACATGGCTTTGATTTACAATCAGCAAGGAAGAACTGACAAAGCATTGGAAGCCATGCGTGAAGCTCGTGCAGAAAATCCAGAGGATTTAAATTTGGTGTTAACCGAAGCCAATGTGCATTATTCCATGGGGAATATCCAAAAATTTAAAGAATTATTGGAATATGCCACAGAACGCGATCCCAACAACCCCGAACTCCAATACAACCTTGGCGTTATTGCCGGTGAAGCTAATGATGTTGAAAATGCTAAAAAATACTACGAGCTAGCTATCGATTTGAACCCAGATTATGTTAATGCCTATATCAACTTGGCGGCTCTAATTTTGGGTCAGGAAGAATCCATTATTAATGAGATGAATAATTTGGGAACTTCTGCCGCTGA
Organism: Flavobacteriaceae bacterium; assembly: GCA_049889395.1. Taxonomy (GTDB): domain Bacteria; phylum Bacteroidota; class Bacteroidia; order Flavobacteriales; family Flavobacteriaceae; genus UBA3537. The sequence goes on along the minus strand of JBMHDM010000005.1, from coordinate 4,954 downwards.
CGACCGTCGCTATGACGAACTTCGTGCGGAACGCAACCAGCTCTACTTGGATGCCATACCGTATTTGGAAAATGCCTTAAAGGCCGATCCGGCTAACTTTCAAGCCGCCAAAACGTTGTCCAATATTTTCTCGGCGACTGGCGATGATGCCAATGCCAAAAAATATAGAGAACTGGCTGATAGTTTGGAATAGGCCAAAACCCTTTCGAAGAAAAAAACCCAATGTAATGGCATTGGGTTTTTTGTTTTAACATAAAAATTTCTCAAACAATACTCTTAATCACCCGCAGTTTATGGGAATGGGTATTGGTATCGATATTATAGATTCCGGAATGGTCCAAACGATCAATCCGTACTTTACCATGGGCATGAATAATGTGGTGGTTTTCCATAATGATACCGACATGGATAATAGCCCCTTCGTTATTGTCAAAAAACGCCAAATCGCCGGGTTCGCTTTCTTCAATAAAACTTAAGGCATCGCCCTGAGTGGCCTGTTGAGAGGCATCGCGCAGGAGCTTATAGCCATTCAAGCGATAGACCATTTGTGTAAAGCCCGAACAATCGATCCCAAACGGGGATTTACCACCCCAAAGATAAGGGGTGTTAAGGTAGAGTAGGGCAGTATCTATCAGTTTGGTTTTGACTTGCTGTCCAACCAAGCTATCGCCATCAAAGGTGTGATTAAGAACCGAACACGAATTGATTTGACTGCCCATCACAATGGGTTGAAGTTGTTGTTTATCGTCAGTAACGAAATGAACCAAATCGGAGGATAATTGTTCGTCTTGAGCACATTGTGTTTTGTAGGTTTTTTCTTCAATAAATTTAAATTGCTTGTTGTCGATCCAACCCTCGTAGCTATCATAATTGAGTCGAATTCGGCTCCATTTTTTTCGATGTTCCAAAACCTTAAAACATTCCCCATACAAAATTTGCGAGGTCAGCTCACTTCGGTCTGCAGGTTCCAATCGTAACGGGACCATACTAAGATGGCATAGGCCGTATTGCATAATTAGTGTCGTTCTAGAATCAATGCCGAGGCACCGCCGCCGCCATTGCAAATGGCTGCCGCTCCAATTTTTCCATTATTTTGTTTCAAAACATTGAGTAGGGTGACTACAATTCTTGCACCGGAGCACCCGAGGGGATGTCCAAGCGAAACCGCACCGCCATTGACGTTGACTTTGCTATCGTTGAGGTTCAATAGTTTCATATTGGCTAGGCCAACTACGGAAAAAGCTTCGTTAAACTCGAAATAATCTACATCATCAATACTGATGTTGGCCTTGTCTAGCGCTTTGGGGAGCGCTTTGGCGGGTGCTACTGTAAACCACTCGGGTTCACGCGCGGCGTCTGCAAAACCAGTTAGTGTTGCTAATGGTTGTAGTCCAAGTTCTTGGGCTTTGTCTTTGCTCATTAATACAAGCGCAGCAGCACCATCGTTAATAGTGGAGGCGTTTGCCGCCGTTACGGTGCCTTCTTTTGTAAAGGCAGGCTTTAGGGCTGGTATTTTTTCTAATTTGACATTGGTAAATTCTTCATCTTTTGTAACTAAAATGGGTTCACCGCGGCGTTGGGGGACCTCTACTGGAATGACTTCATTGTCAAACTTACCACTGGTCCAAGCTTCTGCAGAGCGGGTGTAGGATTGAATGGCAAAGGCATCTTGATCTTCTCTAGAAAAGCCATATTCTGTAGCACATGCATCGGCACAGACGCCCATGGCTTCTTGATTATAGGCATCTACTAAACCGTCTTTTTGCATCCCATCTTCCAAGCTAATGGGGCCAAATTTTTTACCATGACGTGCATGGTAGTAATGTGGTATCCGGCTCATATTTTCCATGCCACCAGCTACAATAATATCAGCATTGCCAAGGGCAATACTTTGTGCAGCTTGCATGATGGTTTTCATACCTGATGAACAAACTTTATTCACGGTAGTGCAAGGGACCGTGTTGGGTATTCCAGCAAGAATAGCTGCTTGACGCGCTGGGGCTTGTCCACATCCAGCCTGTACAACTTGACCCATCAACACTTCGTCAATCATTGTGGGGTTTAGATCGATTTTATTCAAAGCACCTTTTATGGCAGCAGCACCGAGTTGTGGCGCAGATAAGCTAGAGAGTGCTCCTAAAAAGCGTCCAATAGGTGTTCTGACAGCCGACACAATAACAACTTCTTTGCTCATGATTTTTTCAGTATTTTAGAGTACTAATGTAATTAATTTTTAGTAGAAACTCTGATGTATTATAAAATTTTAAATTGATAATAATTATCTTTATATTACATTCGAAAATGCCAACACATCGTCTGTTAAATGCGATCTTTGGATTCTGATTGACTTTAAAAATGAATCAATTTTTACCCATATTATACAAAAATAACGCCTTGTTGTATAAGGTATTTTTATTTATTGTCACCACTGTTTTTTTAGTTTATTTGTTTCCGAAAAGCGGCTCGTTTAGGTACAGTTTTGAAAATGGGAAACCATGGCAATCAGAAAACTTGTATGCCCCTTTTGATTTTGCGATCGAGAAATCGAAGACAGAGCTTCAGCTTGAAAAGGAACGTATCATTGAAGATTCTCCCGTATTTTTTGATGTCGATACTACTCGATTCCAAAGCATCAAAAACAATTACAATTTAGCTTTTGAACGCGATTTTTTTGAGGTATCAAATAATCAGCAAAAATTGGAACTATATGCTGTTGGATTATTGATCATAGAAAAGATTTATCAAGTTGGATTAATGGACGAAAATTATGGCTATGACCCCAAACAAGTTATAACAGTTTTAATTAATAAGACTCAAGATAGAATTGTTAATTATGAAGAATTTTTACCTCAATCGGAACTCAATAATTTTGTAGAAACTTTATTGAAAAATAACATCAATGAATCCTACTGGAAAACCTTTAAGTCTATTTTCTTTGATTTAGTTGCTCCGAATGCAACTTTTAATGCTTCATTGACAGAAGTTGCGCTTGATGAGCGCTTATCTCAGATGTCATTGGTAAGAGGGCGCGTAGATAAGGGAACATTAATAATTTCTAAAGGAGAAGTCGTTCAGGGTGATAAACTGGCCATGCTCAAATCTCTGGAGTCCGAGTATGAATCTCAGGTTTGGAGTGAGTCTAATTATGTTTGGATTTTAGCAGCTTACAGCGTATTGGTGGCATTGGCTCTTTTAATGTTGTTTTTATTTCTTCGAATGTATCGACCAGAAATATTTTTGAATAATACTAAGGTCACTTTTATTTTTTTTAATATCGCCTTGATGGTGTTTTTAACCACACTGGTATTAAAATTTAATGCAGCCTATATTTATGTGGTTCCACTTTGTATTTTACCGTTGATTTTAAAGGCATTTTTTGATGCAAGGCTAGGCCTTTTTGCACACGTCATAACAGTGTTGCTATTGGGGTTTGTGGTAGCTAATAATTACGAATACATGTTTTTACAAATTATTGCTGGCATTGTAACCATACTAACGGTTTCTGAACTCTACAAAAGAGCAAATCTATTTATTTCTGTTGGTCAAATTACACTCATTTATATGGTGTCTTATTTTGCTTTTTATGTTATTCATGAGGGTAGTATCGATGGCCTTAAGTGGGAAAATTTTCTCTTATTTGTACTGTGCGGATTGGCTACTTTATTTGTTCAGCCATTGATTTATGCCTATGAAAAATTATTTGGCCTTGTATCTGATGTTTCTCTTCTAGAACTATCTGACACTAATTCATCATTGCTCAAAGAGCTTTCAGATAAAGCTCCGGGTACTTTTCATCATTCCTTGAATGTTGCCAATCTAGCAGAGTCTGTAGCCAATGAAATTCGGGCTAACGCTATGCTCGTTCGAGTAGGTGCTTTGTATCATGATATTGGGAAAATGTCAAACCCAACCTATTTTACCGAAAATCAAACGACTGGAACAAACCCACATGACGAATTGTCTCCAAAAGAAAGCGCCAGAATTATTATAGATCACGTTATAAAAGGTATTGAAATTGCAAAAAAATACAATCTCCCAGACCGTGTGATTGATTTTATTCGGACACATCACGGAACGAGTTTTGTTCGCTATTTTTACAATAAGCAAAAGGAATTAAACCTAGACTTCGACCCCGAAGATTTTAAGTACAATGGGCCCAAACCGTTTAGTAAGGAAACTGCCATTTTGATGATGTGTGATAGTGTAGAGGCCGCCTCAAAAAGTTTGAAAGAACCCACATCAACATCTATAAATAACTTTGTAGATAGCATAATATCAAGTCAAATTAAGGCCGATCAATTTTTAAATGCTAATATAACTTTCAAGGATATTGAATCCATAAAAAAAGTTTTAAAGTCTAAGTTGGCCAACATGTATCATCTTCGAATAGAATATCCCGAATAGCGTTATTTTACGAACAAAAAAATATAAATAATAGTTTGCGTTCTTGATAATGAAAAGTTACATTTGCATCCGCAATTTTATTGCATAAGGTCTTTAAATAAAAGGAGAGGTGCCAGAGTGGTAATGGAGCAGATTGCTAATCTGTCAACGCGTAAGTGTTGCCCGGGTTCGAATCCCGGTCTCTCCGCGAGGATTGAAAACATTTCAGTTCGGGGTGTAGCGTAGCCCGGTTATCGCGCCGCGTTTGGGACGCGGAGGTCGCAGGTTCGAATCCTGCCACCCCGACAAAAATATTGAAATGACATCAAAAATAAATGATAACCAAAACGGGGTGTAGCGTAGCCCGGTTATCGCGCCGCGTTTGGGACGCGGAGGTCGCAGGTTCGAATCCTGCCACCCCGACTTCAGGGCTTAGGTCCTTGAATGGTCGCGTAGCTCAGCTGGATAGAGCATCTGCCTTCTAAGCAGACGGTCACAGGTTCGAATCCTGTCGCGATCACAGAAAGCCATATCAATTAGATGTGGCTTTTTTGTTTTCATCAGATGACAC
>JBMHDM010000004.1:0-3194 GCA_049889395.1 Flavobacteriaceae bacterium | reverse complement strand
TTTTTGATAAGTCAAATATGCATCAAATAATGAGTTTGTGGCTTCATTTCTGAATCGGCTTTCTGCCCCATCAAATGTGGGATCAGAGGTTGGAATATTTGCATCAGTCATAGTTCCGCCACTGCCATTACTTTGATCGATACCGACTTTTACGCTGGCTGTTAAACCTTCAACAAAAGGCACTGAATAATCGAAGTTGGCATTAGCAACAATTCTATTGACTCTTGACTTGTCCTCAATTAGGTTTAGCAAAGCCACTGGGTTTGTTGGTGCCAGGTTATATTGATACCCTGTTCCCGAATCTATCCATGAGTGATAGCCTCCGAATGGTGAAGTTTCATCGTAGACACTTTGAGTCGGATCGTATGATATGGCATTTCCAATAGCACCTCTGTTGGCAAAGGTGTTTTTTGTAAAAGAGTAAAGCGTATTGAAGCTCATTTTTAAATCCCCGCCAAAAGCTTCTGGTTTGAAGTTGATTGAGGCTGTTTTACGATCAAAGTTGTCTCCTTTTAAAATACCATCGTGATCTGAGTAACCAAGCGAGAAACGAATGGGCATATTGGCCAATTGTCCTGTAGCACTCAGCGAATAATCTTGACCCATTACGGAGTCATAAATTTCATCTTGCCAGTTGGTGTTGGCATTCCCCAAACGTCCAATAGCATCATCATCTTCAGTGCGAAGAACTGTTCCTTTAAATTGTCCAGCACTCATCACGTCCACTTGATTGATTGGGTTGTGAGAAGTTGTGGAAGCATTGAAGTTGAATTTAAAATCTCCAGATTTACCAGATTTGGTTGTAATGATGATTACACCATTGGCTCCTCGCGACCCGTAAATGGCTGTGGCAGAGGCATCCTTGAGAACCACCATGCTTTCAATATCATTTGGATTGATGAGGTTTAGCGGGTTTCTGGACCCTCCAACACCGCCATCGTTTAATGGAATACCATCTACAACAAACAGTGGATTACTGGATAGGCTTAGCGAACCATTTCCACGAATTCGAATCACTTGTCCATCACCAGGTGCACCACTACCAGAGGTTACAGAAACACCTGCAATCTTACCACTGATTAATTGTTGGGCAGACACTAAAGGACCTTGGTTAAAGTCTTCAGAAGTGATGAGGTCTGCGGCTCCTGTTAAATCTTCTTTTTTCACACTACCGTACCCAATCAATACAATTTCGTCTAATGCAGCTGCATCTTCAGACATCATAACATTTAATTGAGTTTGACCGTCAAAAGTGAGTTCTTGTGTTGTAAATCCAACATAAGAAAACACAACAATGTCTCCACGGTTGGCAGAGATTTGATAATTACCATCAAAATCGGTGGTAGTTCCAGTGGATGTCCCTTTGATTAGAACATTAACACCAGGAAGTGGAAGTCCACTTTCTTGATCACTTACCGTTCCTTTGACTGTAGATTGACCAAGCGCAAAGGCTGGTATCAAAATCCAAAGAAACATTAAGTTTTTGATTGTCTTTTTCATAAAATAATTTTAGTTAGACTAGTTTTTGTTTTACGACTTACAGTTTTTCTTTTCGTCTGCTAATGTACTTTGTTAAGTTTTCATTAACAATTTCTCAAACATACTATAACGTTTTCGTGTTGATAAGTTTTTAGGGAATAATCAAAATTTCACTTCATTTCTATCAAAATCTCAAAAAAAGGCGTGTAATTCATTACTTTTGACAAAGTAATGTTTTTAAGCCGTAAATTGTTGGACAAGCTATTTCAAACTATACATCAAACAATTTTCTAAAAATAACAATAATAAATCAAAGAAAAAATGAAAAAGAGAACTACCCTTAAAGAATTAGCCAACGAGCTGGGTGTCTCTATCTCTACAGTCTCCAAAGCTTTAAAAAATAGCCCAGAAATTAGTAAAGACACCATAGATAAAGTTAAGGCCTTTGCCAAATTGTTGAATTATCGCCCCAACAATATTGCGCTAAGCCTGAAAAATCGAAAAACCAAAACCATTGGTATCATCATACCAGATATAGTTCATCATTTTTTTACAAAAGTGATTAAAGGCGTAGAAAATTATGCTAACTCTGCAGGATACAACGTCATTGTAGGACTTTCCAACGAATCCTTCCAAAATGAAGTAATTAATATGGAGATGCTGGCCAATGGGAGTATAGACGGTTTTATAGTATCAATGTCTAGAGAAACCATGCAGCGTCAAGACTACCAACATTTTAACGAAACTCTCAACGAAGGTATTCCATTGGTTATGTTTGATCGAATTGTGACTGAAATTCCTTGTGATAAAGTTGCTGTTGATGACACAAAAGGGGCACAAATAGCTGTCAATACACTTTTTGATAAAGGCGCCAAAAAAATTGCACTCATCACAACCAAGGACTATGTGAGCGTTGGTAGGCTACGAACTAAAGGCTACCTGGAGGCGCTTAATGCTCGTGGGATAACACCAATTTCGGAATTAATTCTAAAAATTGATGACGACATGTTGTATGAAGATTCTATGGAAAATTTGGAAATGCAAATTAAAACACTTTTTGCACAACACCCCGATGTAGATGGAATTTTTGCGGTTAATGAACTGTATGCTATTGTTGCCATGAAGGTCGCTAAGAGTATGGGGATTTCAATCCCGGATCAGTTGCAAGTTATTGGTTTCACAGATGGAATGCTTTCCAAGCATGCCTCACCAGCGCTTTCTACAGTCAGTCAGCACGGAGAGTCTATGGGCGAGAAAGCAGCCGAGTTATTGATTCAACGCATTGACGAGAATAGTTCAGAAAAAGCGGTACAGCCATTTAACTCAATTATTATCTCTACAGATTTAATTCTTAGGGAATCTACAAAATAGTATGTGGTATTTAAAATTTCTTGTATATATTTGTGCCATCAAGACTTACCGTTTTTCTTTTCAATCAAGTTTTGATAATCACTTTCGCTGTTTATCAAAATAGTATTAATTAATTTATACTATTATGAAAAAGCAACTACTCGGGTTCTGGGATATTTGGAACATGAGTTTCGGATTTTTAGGTATTCAATTTGGATTTGCATTACAGGGCGGTTTTATGTCACGTATTTTTCAGACCCTAGGGGCTGATAAGTCTGATATACCATTGCTTTGGATAGCAGCGCCGTTGACCGGTTTAATCGTTCAACCCATCATTGGGTACATGAGTGACCGCACTTGGCACC
>JBMHDM010000003.1:0-26790 GCA_049889395.1 Flavobacteriaceae bacterium | reverse complement strand
GATTGTGGCCGTTTGTTGATCCAAATCAAAAGTCGCCTCTAAAGATCCTGTACCGCTCGAATCGCATAATGCCAAATCAGAAGGCGTTGTGGCCAAGGCCTTATTGGTCACTACCAAATTAAATACTGGATCGGGACTGACAATGTAACATCCTGTCCCACTAGTTATTTGCACTCTTACATATATAGGTTGGATATTTGAAATATTGGTGTAGGGACTGCTTAAATTATTTGTTCCAGCTTCTGCATTGGCTAGGTCCTCATAATAAGTAACCGTGAAACCTGTTGAAGATTGAGGACCAAGAATATCAAGAGTTTGAGCATCTAAATTGAATGGCTCTGAACCGTCATTGGATTCATCATCACAAAGAACAAGGTCTGAAGCAGGAAAAATCTCTGGCGCAGCTAATAGATTCAATTGGAACGTTTCAATTTCGAAACATCTAGATTCTTGATATTCAAATCTGATATAAATAAGTTCTCCATCTGATCCTTCGTAGTTAGAAAGATTGGTAATAGGATTTGCATCAATTTCTGCATCTTCTTGTGTATTGTGGAATGTAACAACAAAATCTGCTGGATTGGGGTTAGGCGCTAGTACTGTTGCTTCATTCACAGACAAATCAAACACATATGGTGCAGCACCTGGATCACATATAAAAAGATCATTGGGTAAATCATGAATGAGCTCTGGTAGAACATCCACACATACCTCATGGGTATATTCACAACCAAAATTATCTTCTACGACGTAAGTATAACAGTATTGACCTTCATTTGGTGGTGCTATGGTTATGGTATCACCATTTGTTTCTGTAATTGTGGAATCATCTAACCAACTTCCTGAGACTATTTCAGGCGTGAAAGATAAATCTGGAGGTTGAATAGCAGGATCAAAATTTAACGTCCAAGAGAAAATGTATCCATTATCTGCTCCGATGTTGTCCGTAATTCTAATGGTCCAACTTCCATTCAGTGATGAACCTAACAATCCGTCCAGTGAGTCATCAGATGAATAAACCCCTGCAGGAACGAAAGAATCTGTGTAAGTCCCTGGGCCATCTCCAACTGGGAAAGTTCCACCTGATTGGATTCCTTCAACTAAGGTTGGATATGAGTCGTCTGGAACAAAACAATAATTGTAACCCTCACCTGGGGTGGTATTGGTAGATTCGCCATCTACTGTAGATGTAGCCCAAGGTACACCTAGATTGGCTGATCCTCCACCTTGATTTTGTAAAAACACAACTTGACCAGACGGTGAAATAATTTCTATATCCAGATCTCCTAAATAAGAATGCTCCAGTTCCAAACATATTTCTACCAACTGATTAATGTCATCCAAAGTTTGATCGGATTCAAAACAATCGACAATAATTGAAGTTTCATAGGAAACTCCACTACCGTCCGGCAAAAAGGTTAGTTCACTTTCTGGGGGCGTACATTCATTGAGATAAGATGTTGGTGTTACAACAGGTGTCAGTGTTGTGGTGTCACCATAACACAATCGATCATTTTCTGCTTCGGTTCCTGTAAAGTCTGGTGTTGTGCTGACTTGAATGATTTGGTTTATGAGATTAGTGTTTTGACAACCTTCAGGGTAAACACTAGTGTTGGTATCCCATACGTTTAGATTTGCGACGTAAACTCCTGGTTCATCAAACGAAAATGTTGCTGTTTGACCGCTTATTGTTGTACCATCTCCGGTCTCCCATTGGTATGCAGCTCCAAATCCACCGCCTGGTTCTGAGAATTGTCCACTCCCTGATAAAGTAATTTCTTCGCCAGGACAAACTAAAATATACCCCTCGGCGTTAGGTTCTGGAAAGGCACTATCGAGAACAGCCGAAATCGTTTGACATTCAGAAGGTGGCGTTTGACAAGAAATATTGGCCTGCCATCCTGAATCAGAAATTGAAGCAGAACTTGTAAATACTATAGTCAAACACCCCGAAGTATTCGTGGTAGTTGCAGCAATAGTACCAGGGCTATTAGTCCCTGAGAACTCCCCTATTAGTGTCGCTGGATCAGAAGCATCAGAGGCGTTATAAATACTCATGATGTCTGCATTATTTTGGGTGCTAAATTCTGTAAAATCTAACTGGATGACTTGGCCGGTATTATTTGGACAAATCGTAAATGTAAAGTTTTCGTTATTGGCGTAATTCCCAGGGCTAGCACCATCAACAGGTCCACCTGAATCATAAAAAATACCACTACAAGTATTTATAGTATCATCAGTCATTACATATTCGGGGGTTTCAACGCATACAGGAACTGTATTGGGTTTAAATTGTGCCTGCAATACAGCGCTAACATAATTATCAACCACATCCGTCTGACCTTCCGAAAACATATACAAACAAGCATCATTTCCGTAATCCATATAACTCATGGTTAGAGCAAACTCTGTAGGGTCACAGGCGGGGACTGTTCCAGGATCTGGGCAGCCATAATTGGGATCTGATATATTTGGTGTATCTGCTATTCCGTCATCTGTAGCACAAGAACCTGAAAAAGGATGTTCAAGGTTAAAAAAGTGACCGAGCTCGTGTGTTACTGTTCGACCCAAATCGTAAGGTGCACCGGGAACAATACCGGAATCAGGGCAACCAGATCCGGAGCCAAATGCTCCCAAGTTCATGACCACAGACTGTCCCGCATTGATATTTCCACCTAGAGGAGAATAACCGAGCAGACCCCCCCCGATATCTTTAACTAAAAAGTTCATGTAACCGCTCCATGCTGGATCGGAGTCGTTGCCACCGCCAAAATCGTAACCAATCGTCACAGCAGGTCCTCCTTCAATAATTTCAGGATCGGTATCTTCTGGATGATTAGACGTCGCAATACAGAACTGGATATTAGCAGCCCCGTGAACCACACCAGGATAAAATCCGCTTGCAGCAGTCCACAAATTGGCGTCAGGATTGGTTGCGGTGTAGTCCCCATTTAAAATATCGATTTGATTTTGAGCTAAAGCCTCTAGGCAAGCTCTATCAGACTCCAATCCGCTAGGAAAATGAACCGCTACTGGAATTACAATTGGGTCCATCACATTTTGTCTATACTCGAGGCTTAGGCTTTGCTGTACTGCTTCTCTAAATTTAGTTTGATTAATTTCCCATTGGCGAGCAAACTCAGGGTCTTGCATCATCTGTGCCATGTATTCCTCCATACCACATTCACGTTGTTGAGCAGTAGCTAACAACCCAGAAATCAATAGGAAAAGCGTCAGTATTGTGATTTTTTTCATGGCTAATTATTATAAAATTGAGATTTGATGGTAATAAAGTAATTGGTGTTATCGACCCTAAATCGTTGTATACCAGGATAATGGAATTCAAAATTATATTTCAACGGATTAAATTCTACTGGATCAAAAACATCATCTCTTTGAATGTTGCTCACAAAAGCATCAAACAACGGAATTTCTGAAAGCAGTGGACATGGTTTTTGCCCTTTAGGGTTGGAAATTTGTTTTATAATGACTCGATTTCTCAAGACTTCTTTCATGGCCAAAACTCGCGTTGGCCGACTCAAAATTTCTGATTCTAGGGATAAGCCATAGACTTCTTTCAGCATATTCATTTCAGCAGTACTAAAATCAGCTTTGAGATTAGTATTGAAAACAATAGGTTGGGATGTTTTGATGTTGCCTGATTTTTGTCCATAAGATGACACGATAGAAAGGACAAAAAAAACAATATTGAAAAATATTACCTTCATAAAAGTTAAATTGGTAAGAAGTAATAATCAGAAACACTCCAATTATTTTTCTCTAGAATATTGGTTTAATTTATTTTTGATCGGATTATACAACCGAGCCTTTAAAAGTAATTATTTTTTTCTAATTGACTTTAAAAATCTGTTAATAATAGTAAATTCAAGGTATCAAAGAATGAAAATAACTATCTTTGTTATTACAATGTGATAACACAAAATAAATCTCATGGGACTTAAATTTGACACCAACGAATTAGAACACATAGAAAATATTGGAGATAACCACATCGGAACCTCATCCGAAACACCCATGCGTGACGATGCTTTCGTTTTGAATGAAAATGAGAAAATTGAAATTATTCAAGACGATGTCAAACACATTATGGAAACACTAGGCCTTGATTTAAATGACGACAGTTTGAAAGGCACCCCGAAACGGGTAGCAAAAATGTTTGTTAAAGAAATTTTTTCGGGCTTAAACCCTCAAAATAAACCCAAAGCTTCAACCTTTGACAACAAATACAATTATGGCGAAATGCTAGTTGAAAAAAACATTACACTGTATTCGACTTGCGAACACCACCTTTTACCAATAGTGGGTAAAGCTCACGTGGCTTACATATCAAACGGAACTGTTGTTGGTCTGTCAAAAATGAATCGAATAGTGGACTACTTTGCCAAACGTCCACAAGTTCAAGAACGACTAACAATCCAAATCGTTAGAGAGTTACAAAAAGTATTAAAAACCGAAAACGTGGCTTGTGTAATTGATGCCAAACACCTTTGTGTTAACTCTAGAGGAATACGAGATATAGAAAGTAGTACAGTTACCAGCGAATTTGGAGGACAATTCAAACAAAAAGACATTCGAAAAGAATTTTTGAATTATTTGCAATTGGACACCAAGTTTTAACATCTAATTAGCCCAACCAAATGATACTGATTTCAGAGCAAGATCTCTTTATATATAACTCCATTACTAGGAAAAAAGAAATTTTCAAACCTCTAGTTGAAGGAGCTGTAGGCATGTATGTTTGTGGCCCAACAGTTTACAGCAACGTTCACCTTGGTAACGTCCGGACCTTCATGTCTTTTGATATGATTTTCAGATATTTAAAACATCTGGGTTATAAAGTTCGATATGTCCGAAATATCACTGATGCAGGGCATTTGGAAAATGATGCCGACGAGGGTGAAGATCGTATTGCAAAAAAAGCCCGTATCGAGCAGCTTGAACCCATGGAAGTTGTACAAATGTACTCTGTAGATTTTCATAACATTCTCCGCAACTTCAATCTACTACCACCAAGTATTGAACCCACAGCAACTGGACATATCATTGAGCAAATAGAGCTGATCAAACAAATCATCGAGAAAGGCCTAGCTTACGCCGTAAATGGGTCCGTTTATTTTGATGTATTAAAATATAACAAAAATAATAACTATGGCGTTTTGAGCGGTAGGAATATTGACGATTTAGTTCACAACACCCGATCATTGGACGGACAGCCAGACAAAAAAAACCCCCAAGATTTTGCCCTCTGGAAAAAAGCAGAGCCGCAACATATTATGAGATGGCCTTCGCCATGGGGGGTCGGTTTTCCAGGGTGGCACTTAGAGTGCACGGCCATGAGTACCAAGTATTTAGGCGAACAATTTGATATCCATGGTGGTGGAATGGATCTAAAATTCCCTCACCACGAATGTGAGATTGCACAAGCAAAAGCCTGTCACAATCAAGATCCAGTTAAGTATTGGATGCACGCCAATATGCTTACGCTAAATGGTCAAAAAATGGCCAAGTCTACAGGAAATAATATTTTACCAGCCGAAATTTTAAGTGGAAAAACTGATAAGCTCTCCAAAGGATTTTCGCCGTCGGTTGTACGTTTTTTTATGATGCAAGCACACTATCGAAGTGTTCTAGATTTTAGTAACGATGCACTATTGGCTTCAGAAAAAGGTTATCAAAAATTAATGGAAGCTGTGAAAACTTTAAATCAAATTACCGCTAGTAAGGCCTCCTCTGATTTTGATGTATCCACATGGAAAAAACGTTGTTACAATGCCATGAACGATGATTTCAATACACCAATTCTTATAGCAGAATTGTTTAGTGCTGTGAAATACATCAACCAAATTAGAGATGGCAAAAATACCATTGATAATGACAATTTAGAAGTTCTAAAACAAACCCTTGAAAGCTTTGTATATGACATTCTTGGATTAAAAGATGAATTGACCAATAACGATTCTAACACTAAACTTTCAGATGCCGTTCGGATTTTAATTCATTTGAGAAATGAGGCTAGAGCGCAGAAAAACTTCGAACTCTCGGATCAAATTAGAGATCAACTTGCCAGCGTTGGAATTCAACTAAAAGACGGTAAAGGCGGCACTAGTTTTACATTGGATTGACCTATGAGCTGGGCCATAACAAAACCTGTTATCGTGTTGATAAAGGGATATCAAAAATTTATATCTCCACTATTTCCAGCTAAGTGTCGTTTCCAGCCGACTTGCTCACACTATTGTATTGAAGCGCTTCAAACCCACGGACTTATAAAAGGCGGCTTATTGGGCCTAAAGCGGATCTTGAGTTGTCATCCTTGGGGCGGTTCTGGATATGACCCAGTACCACCAAAAAAAACAATGAAAAGCTAATTGCACTACTTCTCTATTTGTTCATTTTCAATTTTTTATATTTACGTCAAAATTAAACACTATGGATTTTTTACAAATCGTTTGGGATCCCGCCTCAGACGGTATTCGCCTTTTTGGAAACTTCAAAATACACTATTACAGCCTAATGTGGATGGTGGCATTCATCTTAGGATTTTTCGTCATGAAAAAAATATACAAAAACGAAAATCAAGATGAAGAAAAATTAGATCGTTTATTTGTTTATTCTGTTTTGGGTATCATGATTGGTGCAAGATTGGGGCATGTAATTTTCTATCAAACCGAATTATTTCGAGACGATTTTTTGAGTGTATTTCTTCCATTCAAATTTAGTGGTGGATTTGAATTTACAGGGTTCCGTGGATTGGCCAGCCATGGGGCAGCCATTGGGATGATAATATCTATGTATTTGTACAATAAAAAAGTGCTCAGAAAATCTGTGTTGTGGATTCTAGACCGGATAGTTATCCCTTGTGCCTTAGGTGCCATTTTTATTCGAATAGGGAATTTTTTCAACTCAGAAATTATCGGAAAAGTGGCCAGTACTGATTTACCTTGGGCAGTCGTTTTTAAACAAGTAGACGATCTTCCAAGACATCCAGGACAGCTTTATGAAGCCTTTGGTTACATTTTTGTTTTTATAATTCTAGTCAGCCTCTATTGGAAAACAAAGAAAGGGCAGCAAGAAGGATTTTTATTTGGTTTGTTTTTTGTCTTGCTGATGACCGTTAGAATTTTTGTTGAACAATTTAAAATTGCTCAAGTTGATGGTCGAGAGGACTGGATTTTTGATTTGAATACAGGACAGGTTTTAAGTATTCCATTTATACTGACTGGCTTATATTTTATGTTTATCCAAAAACAAAAACTCACTTAACTGTAAGAATAAAAAAAAGGCCGCTCAATTGAGTGGCCTTTTTTAATCTATATATTTATACGTTTATTTCGATTTTTTATTTAATCTTTTAAGCGTATCATGCATAATTGGTGTAGCGATAAACACCGAGGAATACGTTCCTACAAGAACACCAACAATTAATGCAAATAACAACCCTCGCAACGAGTCAGCTCCAAATACAAACATGGCTAAAAGTACCACTAGTGTGGTAAGTGACGTATTTAATGTTCGACTTAATGTACTGTTCAAAGCGCCGTTTACAATTTTAGCGAAATCCCAACTAGAGTGCTCATTAATGTACTCTCGAATACGGTCGAAAACAACCACAGTATCATTCAGAGAGTATCCAATCACCGTCAAAATAGCTGCAATAAAGGCCTGATCGATCTCCATGCTAAATGGTAAAAATTTCCAAGCAATGGAGAATATGCCCAATACAATAAGAACATCATGAAAAACTGCCGCTACCGCACCCAGTGAAAATTGCCATTTTTTAAATCTCAATAGGATGTATAAAAACACAACGATCAAAGAGCCCAAAATAGCCCACACTGATGACCGTTTGATATCATCTGCAATGGTTGGACTAACTTTACCGGAATACATTTTACCGACATTATTTTCAGCATCCACAAACTGTTTGTAGGTGGTTCCGTCGGGTAAAAACGGTACTAAAGCATTGTATAATTTTTCTTGTACCTCAGCATCAACTTCGGCAGAATTTTCATCGACTTTATATTTAGTTGAAATTTTAAGCTGATTAGCACTTCCTATCGTTTTGACTTCGGCACTATTGAAAACTTCATTTACAGCCGTTTTTACTTCCTCTGTGTTCATATCCTGTGCAAAGCGAACGGTGTATGTCCGACCACCAACAAAATCAATTCCTTGATCCAATCCGGTAGTAAACAATGACACTAACCCAGCTGTAATGATTGTTGCCGAAATTACATACGCCATTTTCCGCTTTTGGAGAAAATTTATTTTAATACTGCTGAATAACCCTTTGGTTAATTTGGTTGAAAACTGAAGTTTACCCCCTTTGTTCAAATCCCAATCAATCAGTAATCTTGAAATAAAAATAGCTGTAAATAAAGATGTGATAATACCTATTAGAAGGGTTGTAGCAAAACCTTTGATGGGCCCAGTTCCAAAAGTATACAATATAAGAGCGGTCAAACCTGTTGTGATATTGGCATCTAGAATTGAAGATAGGGCGTTAGAAAATCCATCTTGTACGGCTTCTTTCTGGCCTTTACCTTTAGCTAATTCTTCACGAACACGTTCGTAAATCAGTACGTTGGCATCAACAGCTATACCGATGGTTAGAACTATACCTGCTATTCCAGGCAAGGTCAAAACAGCGCCAAGTCCTGATAAAATTCCAAAAATCAATAAAATGTTTAGCAATAGCGCTATATTGGAATATATTCCTGCTTTACCGTAATAGAAAATCATCCAAAGCAATACAAAAGCTAACGCAATGATAAAAGATTTCATTCCGCTGTCAATAGCTTCTTGACCTAGAGAGGGACCAACTTCTTCAGCTTGAACAATATCAGCTGAAGCGGGGAGCTTTCCGGCTCGTAACACATTGGCCAAATCTACTGCTTCATTTAGCGTAAATGATCCTGAGATTTCTGAGTTCCCTCCAGCTATTGGACCGGAGGTAACACCTGGAGCAGAGTAAACAATATCATCCAAAACAATGGCTATTTGACCACCAGTATTGAAAGCATTACCGGTCATTTCTTCCCATATTTTAGCTCCTTTGAGGTTCATTTGCATAGTAACACTGGGATTTCCATTTTGTTGAAATTCTTGCTTGGCATCGGTAATCACAGCACCACTCAATTGTGGTTTGTTTTCTCTATTTCCTTTCAAGGCGTACAATTCAACCAACTCAATACTTTCGGTATCATCTGCGGTAGTTCTCTGAACTTGAGGAATACCCCAAACAAACTTAACATAACGTTGTTCTGCCGACAATAAAGCTCTGACCTGAGGAAGATTCAAGTACTCGCTTACAGTTTGTTGATCTTTGGTTTCAAAAGAAGCCAAAACTGGACCACCGGGATAACCTGGGGCTCGAATCAAGTCAATTATTGGATTGACTGTACCATCATCACCTGTTTCGGCATCGGTGTCCCCTATGATATCAGAAATAGCATCTTCTTGATCCTCCGTGCTTGAAGAATCGGTGTTGTTAGCCACTTCTAATGTCTTCAGAACTTCGTTGGCTTGTAATAAGAAATTTCCAAACTCCTCACCTTTGAAAGCATCCCAAAACTCTAACTGAGCGGTACTTTGGAGTAAACCTTTTACCCGTTCGACTTCTTTGGCACCAGGAAGTTCTACCAATATTCGTCCTGAGGTTCCAATTCGTTGAATATTCGGTTGGGTAACGCCAAACTTATCAATACGTTTCCTTAAGACTTCAAACGCAGACACGATTGATTCGTCTATTTTGGCAGACAAAATTGGTTTAACTTCATCGTTGGTCATGTTGAAGGTGATGTCCTCACTTAGTGTTCTATTGGCAAAAATGTCTGGAGATGCTAGTTTATTATCACCCTCAGAACTTTCAAACGCCAAAAAGAAATCTTCCAAATAGGTGTTTTGGCTATTTTTTTGAAGTTCTTCAGCATCGTCCAAAGCTTTTCTAAAAACAGGATCTTTGCTCTCGTTGGCCAATCCTAATAGGATGTCTTTAACCGAAATCTGGAGAATAACATTGATCCCACCTTTAAGGTCTAGACCCAAGTTCATGGCTTTTTCTTTTACCTCATCATAATTGAAAGTCGCAATTCCAATGTTGAATACTTCTTTTTTATTTAATGAATCCAGATACTTTAAGCGTTCAATGGTACGCTTTGAATCGTAATTATTTTCTGATTCTGCAACAGCTTCTACAGCATATTGTTGAGCTGCCGCTTCTATTTGATTCCCCTTGAAAGTGAATGACAACTGGTAAATACTCACCAGTCCAAACAACAAGGCGAACATGATAACTAATCCTTTATTTTGCATTTTGAATTATTTTGGTCTACTTTAATTTGTAATCGAGCAAATATATGATTTACGACGTGATTTGCCAATATATTTTTGACTTTAATAGAAAAAGCATCGTTAAGAAATACGATGCTTTATTTTGAATTGTAAAAAATGATTTTTGTCTTATAAGTTTAAAAGATTATTCGTCTTTTGTACACCTGCAGCACTAGTCTTTAGATGTGCTTTATCTGTCTCACTTAATTCTATTTCTACAATGTGTTCGATACCATTTGAGCCCAATACAACGGGAACACCAATACACAAATCATTCAGATCATATTCTCCTTCAAGAAGAGCTGAACAGGGAAATATTTTTTTCTGGTCACATGCAATGGCTTGTACCAATCCGCTTACCGCTGCTCCTGGTGCATACCAAGCTGAGGTTCCCAGTAATTTTGTTAAGGTTGCACCACCTACTTTGGTATCTTGTTTAACTTGCTCCAATCGTTCTGAAGAGATAAATTCTGAGACTTTAATACTATTTCTAGTGGCATGTTCAATCAAAGGCACCATACCGACATCACTATGACCACCGATGACCATCCCATCCACATCACTTATGGGTGCGCCAAGCGCTTCAGCCAAACGATATTTAAATCGCGCTGAATCTAAAGCACCGCCCATGCCAATAATTCTGTGCTTGGGAAGGCCAGTAACTTTATGAGCCAAATAGGTCATGGTATCCATTGGATTACTCACAACTATTATAACAGTTTCTGGGGAGTGCTTCACAAGATTTTCTGAAACGGTTTTTACAATTCCGGCATTGATTCCTATTAATTCTTCCCGTGTCATTCCCGGTTTTCTTGGAATTCCTGAAGTGATAACACAGATTTGACTGCCAGCTGTTTTGGAATAGTCGTTAGTTGTTCCTGTTATTTTGGTGTCAAAACCATTTAATGAGGCACATTGCATCAAATCCATGGCTTTCCCTTCCGCGTATCCTTCTTTAATGTCCAAAAGTACGACCTCTGATGCGAAGTTTTTTATGGCAATATATTCGGCACAACTAGCTCCAACGGCACCTGCGCCAACAACTGTAATTTTCATTTGTTATTATTTTTTGGGTTATTTAAAGTTATGAATTGGTTTTAGGCATCAATATTAGCATAGATAGCATTCCTTTCTATGAAATCGCGCCTTGGTGGAACATCATCACCCATCAACATTGAGAAAATACGATCGGCTTCGGTCCCGTTGTCAATTTGTACTTGTCTAAGCGTTCTAAAATCTGGGTTCATAGTGGTATCCCATAGCTGACTAGCATTCATTTCCCCCAAACCTTTGTAACGCTGAACATTGGCACTTCCACCAAACTCCTCTATGATAGAATCACGCTCTTGATCATTCCAGGCGTATTGTTTTTTCTGACCTTTTTTCACCAAGTAGAGCGGTGGTGTGGCAATATATACATGACCGTTTTCTATCAATTCTTTCATGTATCTAAAAAAGAAAGTCAGAATCAATGTCGCAATATGACTGCCATCAATATCCGCATCACACATGATTACTATTTTATGGTAGCGTAATTTGGATAAGTTTAAAGCTTTGCTGTCTTCTTCTGTTCCTATTGTTACGCCTAGAGCGGTAAAAATATTTTTGATTTCTTCATTCTCAAATACTTTGTGCTGCATGGCTTTTTCAACATTAAGAATTTTTCCACGAAGGGGTAGTATAGCCTGAAAGGCACGATCTCGACCTTGTTTGGCAGTTCCACCTGCAGAGTCTCCCTCGACTAAAAATACCTCACATTTGGCTGGGTCTTGCTCTGAACAGTCGCTCAATTTGCCGGGCAAACCTCCGATACTCATTACGGTTTTTCGTTGGACCATTTCACGAGCTTTTTGAGCCGCATGACGGGCTTGCGCCGCTAGGATTACTTTTTGGACAATAGTTTTCGCATCATCTGGGTGTTCTTCCAAATAGTCCGTAAGCATTTCTGAAACGGCCTGGCTAACGGATGCTGATACCTCCCGATTTCCGAGTTTTGTTTTGGTCTGTCCTTCAAATTGGGGTTCGGCTACTTTAACTGAAATGATGGCTGTTAATCCTTCTCTAAAATCGTCTCCAGCAATGTCAAATTTTAATTTGTCTAACATCCCCGATTCATCAGCATACTTTTTTAAGGTGTGGGTCAATCCACGACGAAAACCGGTTAAATGTGTTCCACCTTCATGTGTGTTGATATTGTTAACATAGGAGTGTAAATTTTCTGCGTATGATGTGTTGTATATCATAGCTACTTCAACTGGAATACCATTTTTTTCGCCTTCAAAAGCAATCACCGATTTCATAATGGGTTCACGGGTCTCGTCCAAATATTTAATGAATTCTGACAAGCCTTCTTCCGAATGGAACGTTTCTCCCAAAAACTCACCTTTCTCGTCTTTTTCTCTTTTATCTATGATATTGACTCGAATACCCTTGTTCAAAAAAGCTAACTCGCGCATGCGGTTGGCTAAAGTTTCATAGCTGTATTCGAGAGTTTGAGTGAAAATTTGAGGATCGGGTTTGAATGTAACAGTGGTCCCACGCTTGTCAGTAGCCCCCGTAGATTTTACAGGATATAACGCTTTTCCTCTTTCATATTCTTGCTCCCAAATTTTACCTTCTCTGTGAACGGTAGCCTTAAGATGTACTGAAAGTGCATTTACACAACTAACACCGACGCCATGCAGACCACCTGATACTTTGTAGGAATCCTTATCAAACTTTCCTCCAGCTCCAATTTTAGTCATCACAACTTCAAGTGCCGATACGCCCTCTTTTTTGTGTAAGCCTACTGGAATACCACGTCCATTGTCTTCGGTGGTTATGGAGTTGTCTTCATTGATGGTTAGCGTAATTTCATCGCAATGACCTGCCAATGCCTCATCTATGGAGTTATCTATTACTTCATAAACAAGGTGATGAAGTCCTCGGACACCAACATCTCCGATATACATGGATGGACGCATCCGAACATGTTCCATGCCCTCTAGGGCCTGAATACTATCGGCAGAATATTGATTGTTGCTTGTGTTTTCGCTCATTTTATAGATGTTATTTCTTAGTCTTAAAAAGTTGTTAAACAAATATAAAAATTAGCTAAGTAATTTTAAAGGATTTTCAGTTTAAATTGAGTCAAATTATTAACAATTTACGATTTAGAAAAACGGGCTAAAACGGGCTAAAAAAGGCCTTATTTCAAATTTACACTTTGTTTGTTTCTCAAAGGGGATCAAAAATTGATTTTGCGACTCTTAAAACGCTTTATTTTGAAGTGCATGAGCCTTAATCATAGGCCTCGTCATGAACCTTAGCCACTGCACGTCCACTCGGATCATTCATATTTTTGAAGGCTTCGTCCCATTCCAAAGCAATTTTGGTGCTACAGGCCACGCTAGGCTCTTGTGGGACACAGCGTGCTGCAGCTTCGCTGGGGAAATGGGATTCAAATATGGTTCTGTAGTAAAATTCTTCTTTGTTTAATGGCGTTTGTACAGGAAATCTGAAATGGGCATTTTGCATTTGTTCGTCTGAAATTTCTTGTTCGACCAATTCTTTCAGGGTATCGATCCAACTGTAACCTACACCGTCGCTAAATTGTTCTTTTTGTCGCCAAGCCACGCTTTCTGGCAACATATCTTCAAAAGCCTTTCGAACAACCCACTTTTCCATGCGTTCTCCATTGATCATTTTATCTTGAGGGTTGATCCTCATAGCCACGTCCATGAACTCTTTGTCCAAAAATGGCACACGTCCTTCGATTCCCCAAGCTGCCAAACTTTTATTGGCACGCAAACAGTCATACATGTGTAATTTCTCTAATTTTCGAACAGTCTCTTGATGGAACTCTTTAGCGTTAGGCGCTTTGTGGAAATACAAATATCCTCCAAATAGTTCATCGGCTCCCTCGCCTGAAAGCACCATTTTAATCCCCATGGATTTTATAACCCTGGCCATCAAATACATTGGTGTACTGGCACGAATAGTTGTTGTGTCGTAGGTTTCAAGGTTATAAATCACATCTTTGATGGCATCTAGCCCCTCTTGAATGGTAAATTTGATTTCATGATGCACCGTTCCAATATGATCGGCCACCTTTTGGGCGGCTGCTAAATCTGGAGAGCCTTCTAGACCAACTGAAAACGAATGTAGCTGGGGCCACCAAGCCTCTGTAGTATCGCCAGACTCTACGCGCTTTTGTGCATACTTTTTGGCTATGGCAGATGTGACAGAAGAATCTAAACCGCCAGACAACAAAACGCCATAAGGCACATCACTCATTAACTGACGATGAACAGCGGCTTCGAGCGCTTCTCTGATGTCTTTGATACTGGTTGTGTTTTCTTTTACCGCATCATATTCTATCCAATCTCTATTGTACCATTTGACAAACTTTTGGTCTTTACTATGTAAGTAGTGCCCAGGTGGGAACAACTCGATTTTAGAACAAATAGACTCCAGTGCCTTCAATTCTGACGCTACATAGAAAGTTCCATTTTTATCCCATCCAATATACAGCGGGATGATTCCCATATGGTCTCTAGCAATAAGATATGCATCTTGCTCTACATCGTAAATGGCGAATCCAAAAATTCCATTCAGATCGTCTAAAAAATGAACCCCTTTCACTTTGTAGAGCGCTAAAATAATTTCACAGTCACTTTGGGTTTGAAAATCGTAGTTAGATTCAAACTGTTGCCTCAATTCTCTGTGGTTGTATATTTCTCCATTTGCTGCTAATACCAATTTCTTGTCTGGACTAAACAAGGGTTGTTTTCCAGAAGCAGGATCTACAATTGCCAAGCGTTCATGAGCCATAATGGCGTTGTCATTATTAAAAACACCACTCCAATCTGGCCCACGGTGTCTAATCGCTTTGGACATTTCTAATATCTGAGGTCTCAGAGACTCACTAGTCTGCTTTAAATCAAAGGCACATACTATTCCACACATAATTTTTGAATAATTTAGGTAACAAATATGACAAATACTTACATATTTTACACTTAAATTATGATATTAGTTGATATATGTAGTTAAAAATATAATTTTTTGATAATAATTTAAACAATATCTAATAAAAAAAGAATATTTACTTACGATTTGTAAGAAATAGCATTAAAAACCTAGGGGATATTTAAATATTTGTGCGTTTGCAGAGAAATTTTCCATTTTGGGTGTCTCATAACATATTCGACAATCAAAGGCGTTACTTTTTCTCTAACGCTCCATTCGGGCTGAAGATATAACACGCAGTCTGAAGACACCTTTGCTGCCTGTTTTTCAGCCAATTGGAAGTCCGATTTGTTGTACACTATAATCTTCAACTCGTTGGCCTTTGAGTAGACTTCAGGAAGTGGTAGCTTTATTTTTTTGGGAGATAAACATATCCAATCCCAGCGTCCTGTTAGAGGATAAGCCCCAGAGGTTTCGATATGAGTTTTAAGTCCACTGTTTTGTAATAATGTGGTCAGAGGTGCCATATTCCACATCAGCGGCTCCCCACCAGTGACTACAATTGTATCACTATATTGACGAGCTTGTTCAACGATATGATTTATCGCAGTCGGGGGATGACGCGCTGCATCCCAACTTTCTTTGACATCACACCAATGACAGCCCACATCACATCCGCCAATTCGAATGAAAAAAGCTGCTGTTCCTTTGTGAAACCCCTCTCCTTGTATGGTATAAAAAGCCTCCATCAGAGGTAACATTTCACCTTTGTCTACAAGTACTTTGGTTTTTTGCTCAAGCATAGATGACAAAAATAGTTTACAGATTTTTGTTAGCGTAAAAAAACTTCATTTATTTCTGAAGTATTTGGAATTTTAAAAAAAGTCGATTAGTATTGTGGTTGAAACAATTGACCATGAAAAATATACTTATACCCATTATTTTAGCCTTATTTTCTTTTCAAAATTGCACAAATAATCCCAATCCTTTTTTAATTTCGAAACAATCTGTTGGATTACTAAACGATTCAACTACTGTTGGTGAATTAAAACAAGTTTTCCCAAACGATTCGTTGAGTCGCTTCATTGATGGTGACGAATTTTTAGGGCATTCAAATATTATCAAAGTTTATGACTCTACAAGCCAAAAATTGCTATTAGAGCTTACGCCAAGCGAGGCTTTAGACTCACTATCAACCATTCAAAATATTCGAATCATGGACGAGCAATTTAAAACAACAAAAGGACTAAACATAGAGAGCAAGTTCGAAGAAATTTCATCGAAATATACCATTTCAAGTGTTCAAAACACTCTTAGAAATTTGATTGTCTCTGTAGATGAAATCAATGCCTACTTCACCATAGACAAGTCCGAACTTCCAGAAGATTTAAGATACGATATGTCAAAAAAAATTGAGGCCCTTTCTATACCGCCAAAAGCAAAAATCAAAGATTTTTTCATTCAATGGTATTAATATGGCAAATTATACACTACAAAAATCCCCATTTATTGTCCCAACAGCTGACGATAAACTTATTGAAGAACATTTTGGTTTAGCCAGTAGCAAAGAGGCTGACATTAGTATTGCACATATGATTGCTCCACCCGGTTGGAGCGAACCATTTCAGACCCCAACCTTTGACGAATATACCTTAATTATCTCGGGGAAAAAACAAATTATTGTAGAGCATTCTACCCTCATTTTGGAAGCTGGTCAATCGATCAAAATCCATAAAAACACTAGAGTTCAATATAGTAATCCGTTTGGTGAACCCTGTAGGTATATTTCAATTTGCTCACCAGCATTTTCAATTGAATCTGTAAATAGAGAACCCGAAGACGCATGATGACAATTATACCTAAGATTATTGGCTTTGTGCTAAACCTAATTTCTTTTTTGAACTTAAAATTGGCCTCCAAATGGGCTTTGGATCTTTTTTCGAAACCTATGAAGGGGCGATTCAAATCGACACATCCAACATTAAATAAATCAGAACAATCCATTTTATATCATAATGGCCTAGCCATTCAAGTTTACCACTGGAAAGGGCGTAAGGAAACCGTATTGTTGGCCCACGGCTGGGAAAGCAACTCTGGCCGATGGAAGAATACCATATTGAGGCTTCAAAAGTTAGATTATAATATTGTGGCCTTGGATGCGCCTGCTCACGGATCTTCCGGCGGAACGGCTTTTAATGCAGTCCTATATTCAGAATTTATTGATGTGGTCTGTTCAAAATTTGAGCCGACGGTTTTGATTGGTCATTCTGTTGGAGGCATGGCTTTATCATTTTTTTTAAGAAATAGTGCTTATCAGAAAGCTGAAAAGCTCATTGTCTTGGGCGCTCCTGCAGGATTTCCTGGAATTTTTAAAAACTACAGCGATTTAATGGGCTACAATAAACGTTTGCGGCGCGGGATTGAATCCACAATTATTAAAAAGTTTGGAAAACCCTCGTCATATTTTAATACAGCCAATTTTTTACAAAAGATAACTGCTTGTAAGGGACTTGTCGTTCATGATGAAAGTGACCCCATCATCCCATACAGTGATGCCCAAGAGATCGCTTCTGCACACCAAAACAGTATTCTGATAACTACAAAAGGTCTTGGTCATGGGCTTAAAGGGCAACAAGTGGTGTCTGCTATAGTAGATTTTCTTGAGGCTTAATCTTTTGTACCTTTACAACCATGAGGGAAACCAAAAGACTTAATAAATTTTTGAGCGAGGCAGGCTATTGCTCCCGCCGGGCAGCCGATAAGCTCATTGAAGAAGGCCGAGTCCAAATTAATGGACAAGTTGCACCCATGGGTGCAAAGGTCAATACGGATGATGAAGTTTGTGTAGACGGACAGATCATCAAAAACCGTGAGACTTCCAATGTTTATTTGGCTTTCAATAAACCCGTTGGTATTGTTTGTACCACTGATACTAGAGTAGAAAAAAACAACATTATTGATTTCATTAATTACCCATCAAGAATCTTTCCTATTGGACGATTAGATAAAGACAGTGAAGGACTTATATTGCTAACTGATGACGGTGATATTGTCAATAAAATATTGCGTTCAAGCAATAATCATGACAAAGAATATATTGTCACAGTGGATAAGCCGATCTCACAAACATTTTTGAAACGAATGGCAGAAGGTGTGCCCATTTTGGACACTAGAACAAAACCATGCACCCTTCAAAAAATAAATCAAACAACATTCAAAATAATCTTAACACAAGGACTGAATAGACAAATTCGTCGGATGTGCTCATATTTCGGCTATGAAGTAACAAACCTTCAGCGCGTTCGAATTATGAATATACCCCTAAATTGCGACCTTGGAAAATACCGCCATTTAACCCCAACAGAACTAAGGGAATTAAAATCATTATTGAAACACTCTAAAAAAAACTGGACATGAATACTACAATTTCACCCTTTCATTTGGCCATACCAGTGTGGAATTTAGAAGCCTGCAGGCAATTTTATGTTAATCAATTAGGGTGTACAGAGGGACGAAGCACAAGCCAATGGGTAGATTTAAATCTATTTGGACATCAATTGGTATTGCACTACAAACCCAAAACTGATGAGTCAAGTTATAATAACGAAGTTGATGGTAAGCAAGTACCCATACCTCACTTTGGAGTGGTATTACCTTGGAATGATTTTAAAACTTTTTCAAACCAATTAAAACAAAAAGGTATACAATTTATAATCGAACCTTACATTCGTTTTGAAGGTAAAGTTGGTGAGCAATCTACTATGTTTTTTCTAGACCCCTCTGGAAATGCATTGGAATTTAAATCATTTAAAAACCCGAGCCAATTATTTGCCAAATAGCAATATCACTATCTTGATTGTTGACAAGCTTGAAGGGTATTTTTCAATAACATGGCAATAGTCATGGGTCCTACTCCGCCAGGTACTGGAGTAATATGACTGGCTTTTTTGGAAACCGACTCAAAGTCAACATCACCTGCAATACGATAGCCCCGCTCTTTAGTTTGGTCTGGTACTCTAGTAATTCCAACATCAATGATTACGGCGTTATCTTTTACCATATCTGCCTTGAGAAACTCAGGAATTCCTAAAGCAGCAATAATAATATCTGCTGATTTCGTTAAAGTTGCTAAATTTTGAGTTCGGCTATGGGCAACGGTCACCGTTGCATTTCCAGCGGAGCGTTTTTGACTCATAAGAATACTCATTGGACGACCAACAATATGACTTCGTCCAATAACGACCACATGTTTACCTGATGTGGGGATCTCGTATCGTTCTAGTAATTCTAAGATACCGTACGGAGTCGCGGAAATAAATGTGGGTAAATCCAAAGTCAAGCGACCAACATTCATGGGATGAAATCCATCCACGTCTTTATTGGGATCAATTGATGTAATGATGTTTTGCTCATCAATATGCTTGGGTAGTGGAAGTTGTACAATAAAACCATCAATATTGGAATCGGTATTTAATTTCTGAATTTGATCCAATAATGCTTGTTCAGAAATATCTTCGGGGAGTTCAATTAAAGTCGATTTAAAGCCAACCAATTTACAAGCTTTAACTTTAGCCCCAACATAAGTCATACTCGCTCCATTGTTTCCTACAATGACAGCCGCCAAGTGTGGTACACGCTTATTTTGTTGTTTCATGGTGGAAACAACATCTGCTATTTCTGTCTTGATTTTGGTACTGGTTAGTTTTCCGTCTAATAAAATCATATAATTGGTTTATGAGCTGTTATTTTGGCATATTTTTCATCATTTGCATCATGTTGCGACCACGAGTTCCTTGCATCATTTTCATCATTTTACTCATTTGATTAAATTGTTTCATGAGTTGATTGACTTCTTGAACAGAAGTGCCTGAACCTGCACCGATGCGTTTCTTTCGACTCGCATTTATAATCGAGGGATTGGATCGTTCCTTTGGAGTCATAGAGTGAATGATGGCCTCAACATGCTTAAAAGCATCATCGTCAATATCGACTCCTTTGAGCATTTTTCCAGCACCAGGAATCATCCCCATAAGATCTTTCATGCTACCCATCTTTTTTATTTGTTGAATTTGAGTTAAAAAATCATCGAAACCAAATTGGTTTTTGGCTATTTTCTTTTGAATCTTTCGGGCTTGTTGTTCGTCGAATTGTTCTTGTGCTCGTTCAACTAACGATACGACATCTCCCATCCCCAAAATACGGTCGGCCATTCGCGATGGATAGAAAACATCAATAGCGTCCATTTTTTCGCCAGTTCCAATAAACTTTATGGGTTTATTGACGACAGATTTGATTGATATGGCAGCACCTCCTCTTGTATCGCCATCTAATTTGGTCAAAATAACGCCATCAAAATTGAGAATATCGTTAAATGCTTTAGCTGTATTGACTGCATCTTGACCTGTCATAGAATCCACCACAAACAATGTTTCTTGTGGTTGAATGGCACTGTGAATGTTGGATATTTCAGTCATCATGGCCTCATCAACAGCCAATCGCCCTGCTGTATCCACAATAACCACGTCACATCCCTTGGATTTTGCTGCAGCAATTCCTGCTTTTGCTATCGCAACAGGATCATTATTCCCAGGATCACTATATACTTCTGCCCCGACTTGGTTTCCCACTATATGTAATTGATCTATGGCTGCAGGCCGGTATACATCGCAGGCCACCAACATGGGTGTTTTTGATTTTTTTGATTTTAAAAACTGAGCGAGTTTACCCGAAAACGTTGTTTTACCAGAACCTTGTAAACCAGACATTAAAATCACTGAAGGATTACCCGAGAGGTTAATCCCTTCGGCATCGCCGCCCATGAGCGCTGTTAGCTCGTCTTTGACAATTTTTACCATTAATTGTCCCGGCTGTAAGGTGCTTAGTACGTTTTGGCCTAAGGCCTTATCCTTAACTTTTCTTGTAAAATCTTTGGCGATTTTATAGTTGACATCAGCATCCAACAAGGCTCTACGAACCTCTTTTAGAGTTTCGGCAACATTAATTTCTGTAATACTACCGTGTCCTTTGAGAACGTGTAATGCTTTATCTAATTTTTCGCTTAAACTGTTAAACATTGGGTATAAGATTTAATGCGCAAATTAATGAAATATTTCTTTTTTTCAGGTTAAAAAGTCGTTAAACCTTAAAAATTATTTAGGGTGTTGAACTTGAAACTTGGAGTAGTTTCCCATTGTAAAACTGTTGGCCTGTTTGGGCAAAACTGAATATGTATTTAGCCATTTCCAGAGCTGTTATCGGAGCCTGATAGCCAGGGAATGCTTCCTTTAGCATTTCAGTTTGTACGGCGCCTAGGGCTAAAACATTGAACGATGGTCCGGTTTCTTTGTATTCTTCCGCTAAAAGCTCTGTGAGCGTAATGACAGCGCCTTTACTCGAGCTGTAGGCCGAAAGCCCAGCAAATTTCATCGATCCCTGAACACCGCCCATTGAACTAATAGTGACTACATGACCGTCTGATTTCATGGCGGGTATTACCCGTCTTGTTAGCTCTGCAACGCCAAAGACATTGGTGCTAAAAACAGTTTTAAAATCGTCAAAAGTGGTGTTAGAAAATGGCTGATTCAAGATTGATCCAGCGTTATTAATTAAAATATCGACATGAGTCCATTCATTTTTGATGAAATTCTCTACATGTCGGTAATCATCCTGATTATTTAAATCGAAAGGTAAGGCTGTGATGTTTTCATATTGTAAATTAGATACGGGTTGAGCATTTCTTGAAAGAGCCAAAACAGCATAACCAGCCTTGGAAAATAAATGCACTAACTCAAAGCCAATACCACGACTTGTTCCTGTAATAATGACTGTTTTTGTGGGCTTCATAATGTTATATTGTATCAGTTGCGAAGATACTAATTCCTTTTAAACTGATGCTTTGGATTTAAAAAGAGGAACCCTTGACAGATAGAATAATAAGATTAAGAGTATTACCATAAAGAATTCAAACCACAGAACGTAATAGGGCCACTCTCCAATTACGAGTGGATTATCGACTTGAGGCGCCTCAGCCAAATACATGTAGTTTCCTCCGATAGCAAAATTTAATGGCATGATGATTGCCAGAAGAATGTTAAGGGCTAAAAAAGTTTTTACAATAGAATATTTTGATAATTTTATATCCAAATTGTGAAGCATGTAGATAGGCATTATTAGTATGATGCAATGTCTTAAATAATACTCTCCATAGGCAAAAAGACTACCATCGTAACCATTCATTTGAGGCGTTAACATAGACATTATTCCACCAATGATTCCAGTGTAAAATACAAAATCGAATAATCTTTGCTTATCTTTTAAGAATGGCATAATGGCACAAATTAAACCAGATATTCCACATAAGTGAAGGGGCAAATCGGTAGCAATATTCCAGTCTCCCATTAGAAAGACTCGTAAAGGACTCAAAATTGAGGAAAATATGAGAATTACGCCCATAATATAGGTGACATATCTATTTTGTTTTTTTGTCAAAAAACGAGCCGTTGTTAATGTTGCCAAAATGGATATTAATGCTAAAATATTATTGCGAATCCACTCGTCACTCATGAACTCTATGATGTATATGGGGTAGCTTGAATTTGAAAAAAATGTGAACATGCTAAATTATTGGTTAATTTTTGCGTTATAAATTTAAAAATAAAAGGCAGTTATTCAAAGATATTATTATTTTTGTGCTTCTTGAAGGGTCATTAACTCAGTTGGTTCAGAGTGTTACCTTGACAGGGTAGAAGTCACTGGTTCGAATCCAGTATGACCCACAAAACCGCCTAAATTTTCTAGGTGGTTTTTTTATAGCGTTTCTAAAATGTTTTCTAATGCCATTCCTCTTGACCCCTTCAATAGAACGGTAGAATCGTTTATGCTTTCCTTTTGCAAGATGATTTTTAAATCATCTGTGTTTTCAAAAAAATACGCGTTATAATCTTTTGAAATATGTTTGAAAAAATGAAACCCCACAAAAATTGTTTTCTTAAAGTTAAAACTCAAGGCTAATTCAATAATGGCTTGGTGCTCCGAATCACTTTGGTTACCAAGCTCAAACATGTCCCCTAATATTACAACCTTGTTTTGGCCATCCATTAGTTTAAAGTTTTCTAAGGCTGCAACCATGCTTGTTGGGTTGGCATTGTAGGCATCAAGAACAATGGTATTAGAATTTTGGTTTATGATTTGGGATCGATTATTTTTTGGGTGATACAATTCAATTCCTTTTTTTAGATCATAAATATCTACCTGTAGGTGCTGCCCAATTGCAATGGCAGCTGCAATGTTGGTGAAATTATAGCGGCCAATTAAGTTAGTTTTAATTTCTGTATTTTGAAATTTAACTTTTAAAAAAGGTTGATCTGAAATGAGTTCTACTTGAAATTTTGTGCTTTTATTCCGAGAAAATGTGATGACGTTATTATAACTACCAAGTTGGTTTACCTGTTTGGAGTCGTCAACATTGACAAGAATAGTCCCCCCGTTGTTTTTTAAGTGATCATACAATTCACTCTTGCCTTGAATCACCCCCTCTTCGCTTCCGAAACCCTCCAAATGCGCCTTACCAAAGTTGGTTATATAACCAAAATTTGGGTGGGCTATACGACATAGGTCTGCAATCTCGCCGATATGATTTGCTCCCATCTCTACAATTCCAATTTCTATAGATTGATCCATTTGAAGCAGAGTTAACGGTACTCCAATGTGGTTGTTGAAATTCCCTTTGGTGGCATGAGTGTTATAGGACCGCGACAATACCGAATTGATTAATTCTTTTGTGGTAGTTTTACCATTGCTTCCCGTTAAAGCAATTATTGGTATACCAAGATAATTACGATGAAATTTAGCCAATTCTTGGAGCGTATTCAATACATTTTCAACCAAGATAAATTGATTACCTTTTAAGTGATGTATTTCATCTACAACTGCATAAGACGCTCCGTCTAACAAGGCCTTTTGTGCAAATTCGTTTCCATTAAAATTTGAACCTTTTAAAGCAAAAAATATATGTTCCTTTTCAATAGACCGAGTATCAGTTGACACCCCTTTGGAGTTTAAAAATAAACGGTGGAGAGCTTCTATTGTCATACTCTAAATGTACAAAAAAGTCCCAACGTACTGATGGGACCTAAATAATACCGTTTTATATTTTTAATTTTTCTGTTTCTTTTTGGATTTAGATTTTGAGCCAACTCGGGACATTGCACATCTAAATCCTATAAAATCTGTTGCCATATCCTCAGGATAAAACCTGCGTTGTGCGGGATCCAACCAATACTCACGGTCTTTCCAAGAACCACCCTTGTAAACTCTCACTTTATCATTGACTAGCGACGTTCTCACGTTCGATTTGTCATAAGACTTGCTCATCGTTCCATCAGAGCTAGCTCTTACCGAGTGCTTTGGCGAGTTATACATTTTTCTGGTGATGTCGTCTGATGCTGAACCCTCATCGTCTTCAAAGTCATCGAAGTAACGGGATGATTGTCTATCACCATCTCTAAAGTTTCTATTATCACTAGTATCAAAATTAGTCCTTAAGTATGTTTCATCTTCGTCAACTGGAACTTGTGCTAATTGGCCTGGTAAGACTTTGGCTACCACTTTTCCATTGGAAAGCGTATCGTATTCAATATCATCTACTCCAACAACTATCACACTGCCATCGTCAGCAATTGCGTTTTTGGTGTAAACGTTTCCACGATAGTAGGCAAAATCACTAAATTCATCATCTACTATTGGACGGTAAACATCGGCTACCCACTCGGCAACATTCCCAGCCATATCGTAGATCCCAAGATCATTTGGCTGATAGGACATGACTTCGTTTGTGATGTCGGCACCATCATCAGACCAGCCTGCTATACCACCGTAGTCTCCTCGACCCTGCTTGAAATTGGCTAATTGATCTCCTCTAAATTTACGTTCGCCGTTGCGCGTGTATTGCCCATCCCAAGGATATTTCTTTCTCCCTCTGTAGATATTGTATTCTCTTAGTTCGGAAAGTCCAAGTGCAGCATATTCCCATTCCGCTTCGGTTGGGAGTCTGTATTTTATCTGAATCAATCCTGTCTCTCTAGAAGCAAAGCTTACTAATGAGTCGTTTCTTTTATTACCTCTTCCTCCTAAATGCGTCCCCAAACTGTCTTTATAAGTTTCGTTTGGTGTGATAACATAAGTGTCAATATTGAAGTTGTTTGTGGCTGTAACGGACTCTGTAGGAATATGTGAACCTTTATCTAAGTATCCCTCATTTTGTAATAACATTTCACCAACTCGGTCTGAGCGCCACTTCGCGTATTCGTTAGCCTGAACCCAACTCACCCCTACTACAGGGTAATTTCTGTATGCCGGGTGGCGTAAATAATTTTCAACCAAAACTTCGCTGTACCCTAATCTATTTCTCCAAACCAAAGTGTCTGGTAAAGCCCCATTGTAAATGGCTCTAAATTGTGGTTCGTTGGGAGGATAAACGCGTTTGATCCAATCCAAATATTCTAAATACATCAAATTTGTAACTTCTGTTTCGTCCATATAGAACGATTGTACGTGTTGTTGGTTTGGACTATTATTCCAATCGTGCATGACATCATCCTGAACTTTACCCATGGTAAATGTTCCACCCTCAACAAACACTAAACCAGGTGCCGTTTCTTGTTCTTTGAACTTGGTGTTATACTGAAATCCGCCTTCCTTATCATTTATTTTCCAGCCGGTTCCTCGTGAAGAATTGGAATAATTTGAGGATTTGTTACATCCTATTAGAATAAAGGAAAATATGAGGGCAATTAATATTTTTGAAATGCTGAAATTCTTCATGCTTAGTTTAAAATTAAATAGGTATTCAAAATTTTGATTTGCAATATAGTAAATATGAATTGGTTTGCAATAAAAATTTTAAATGCTTTGTTATTTTTTAACCCTAATTTTGTGTGGGTTTTTACCAGATAACGATACATGTACCATTTTATTATTGTAATTTTGATTTAAATTGTATTGCTCATATACTATTTTGAGTCATTTTCCGTTTAGATTTTTATGAAAAAAATTACAATCTTGATGTTGTTGTTTGGAGGATTTGCATCTACTCCGGCACAAAACGAGCGTTTCAACATCAATTGGACCAATTCAAAAGTTTTTTCTACAGCCATATCCAGTCTGGAATTGCCTAGCTTTGATGAACAACATTTCAACTTCAGTTTTGAAAATGGTATTCAATATACAGCCCTGTTAAACTCAAGATCCTCTCTAAACCCTAACAGCATACAGCTTCAAGATCTAAAAACAGAAATTATTTCAGAGAACGACTTAAAAGACCTCAACCTAGATTATATTCCAACTGACGTTAATTTTAAAGCCTACACCTCAAAAACCCGTGGAGAAACACGTCACACGGTTGAACTTAATCCCATTTTTAAAAATAATGGAAAACTAAATAAAGTTTTGAGCTTTAGCGTTTCATACCATAAAAATGTGTCAAAGAAG
>JBMHDM010000002.1:0-3204 GCA_049889395.1 Flavobacteriaceae bacterium | reverse complement strand
AAGTAAAAACGAGAAAAATAAATATTTTAAGTTTTTCATTGTATTATTTTTTAATTGTTAATTGTCCATCCGATGTAGTACATAGAACCGATAAAACCTGTCCCAAATGCTGTAAAGTACTCATCCCCTAATAAGTTGGTTGCTCCAGCTTTAAAGGTTGATTTAAAGCTTGGTACTTGAAGGCTTACTTGTGCATCTAAAACATGATATTCTGGAACGATTCCATTACCAAATGTGGCTTCCCAATAGTAGTCATCGCTGTAACGGTAAGCAATATTAAATCCAAAATTTTTGAACAACTCGGTGTTACCAAAAGACGCTTTAAATTTGTGCTCTGGTGTATTGAAGTTAGTGGTGAAATCTGGATAGGTCTCACGATCAAAATCTAGTTTGGCGTAAGTATAACTTCCGCTTAAGTCAT
This sequence comes from Flavobacteriaceae bacterium, assembly GCA_049889395.1. Lineage (GTDB taxonomy): Bacteria > Bacteroidota > Bacteroidia > Flavobacteriales > Flavobacteriaceae > UBA3537. The sequence continues at coordinate 2,783 of JBMHDM010000002.1, read as the reverse complement.
AATTACCAAATACTTTTGTAGACACTCCCAATGATGCTCCGTAGGACTTCACAGGAACCTCGGAATTTGTGTATGTACTGTAAGCTTGATAATCTCCATTAGCAATCGCGGCTACTGATAAGGCATTGTCACCTACACTACCGTACAATGGTGCAATAACCACTTCTTGAGAGATAAAATCCTCATACTTGTTATAGTAAGCACTAAAATCTACAATAGTCTTTCCAAATTTACCGCGGTATCCGACTTCAATGGAAGTCACTTGCTCTGGTTTAATCAGCTCAGGGTTAGCAATTTCTAGAACTGCAGGGTTTCCTGTAGCGGCTAAAGCTCCTACTGATGAAGCGGTGTAAGAATTGTTGTATGCGGCGGCTCCAGTTTGAGTAACAGTTCCGGGAACGCCTAATGCTTGACCGGATGCAGAAATATTATAATCTCTGGAGTATCGATCTAAATTAGCTGGTGCAGACCCTACAAGGATTGCACGACCAGCATCCAATCCAATAAATAAGTCTTGCGTGGTTGGGTTTCTAAACCCTGTTTGAACAGAGGCTCTAATGTTGTGGTTTCTATTGACTGTTAAACCAGCCGATAATCTTGGCGAAAAGAAGCCATCAAAGAACTCAGACTTATCATAACGCACAGACCCCGTCAACTTTAGTTCAGCTGCTGAGGACAATTCCATTTCTTTTTGCATTTGCGTATAAATACCATATTCGTTGTAATCAATAGCACCATCGTAGTCGGTGTAGATTGTTCCAGAAGAATTTAAGCTGTATTGTCTGTATGACCCACCAACTTGAACTTCTGCAAAATCAATCATATCTCTGAAATTGTAATTGAAATCGCCGTGATAGTATTTTGAAGCATCTTGGAATTTTGACCCTGTCGATAAATCAGGATCATTCACACTTTCATTGAAAGCGTTGACAAATCCTTCAGAACCAGGCATAAACATGCCAGTATCAGCTACTGATCTGGCCGCAGCATGGGCCTGATCATTGGTAGCCCCGCCTAAAGTTTGTAACACATAGGTTCCTGCATATTCTCCAAACCAAGTCGAGTCGTCTTTCCATGCTCTATTGATATTGATTCCTGTGAAAACCATATCATAAGAATCTCCAGCAGAATCAGATACGACATAACCACGGGCAAAGAAATTGTCATTTCTAACTTCAAATTTGTGTTGTTCTTGGAAGAAGTTTTTGATGTTGTAACGGTTTGTACCTTGATAGATGGTATTACCTGTTCCTATTTTACCAACATAGGAGATTTCGAAGTCATTTTCAAAAGGACGATAGTAGAGCCCCCAATCGGCTTTTATACTTTCCGCATTGTAGTTTGTTAAGTGTCTTTCGTTATATCCTGTTCTACTGACATTCACGTCTGGGAGTAGAGTGCTAGCCCCGGCGGGTAAAACACCCAAACCTTCAAGAGCGACACCAACTTGTTTAATATTGGTAGAAACCTCATCTCCATAAACGTTAATTCCGTTATAGTTAGGGTTCGAAGCTCTAGTACCACCAATCATATCACTATCGACTTCGCTAGTAGCTGCCCAATCAGTTCCTTTCAGGTAACCAAAGTTAACTTTAGCTGCAAATTTTTCATTGACTTTATGAGCCATTCGAATTCCAAAATCAGTATAATCGTTATCACCAGCAGCTTCTTGCGAAGTTATACCGCGCTTTAAACTTACACTGATTCCAGTATGATCAAATGGGTTTTTACTTCGCATAAATAAAATTCCATTAAAAGCATTTGCGCCGTATAGCGCCGAAGATGCCCCAGGGAGTAGTTCAACACTTTGTACGTCTGTTTCAATCATACCAACTAAGTTTCCTATAGGGAAGTTAAGAGCAGGCGTAGAGTTGTCCATACCGTCCACCAATTGCATAAAACGGGTGTTTGCAAAAGTGGCGAAACCTCTTGTATTGATTGACTGGAAGGTCAAACTGTTTGTGTTAACGTCCACCCCTTTTAGGTTTTCAAGGCCTCCATAAAAATCTGCAGAGGCAGAATTTTTTATCTCTTTGATTCCGAAGCGTTCTACTGTTACTGGCGATTCAAAAATCCGCTCAGGTGTTCTTGATGCCGAGATAACGACTTCATCTAGAATACTGCCTTCTTTTAAAGCGACTGTAATATCTTGATTTTTTGAGGTAATTTCTTGAGTGTAGGTTTCGAATCCGACACTACTGACTTGAATAGTAAAAGGTGGATTTTGATCTACTTTTAGTGTAAATTTTCCATCAAAATCTGAGATGGCACCAGAGGATGTGCCAACTGCAATAATGTTAGCTCCTGGAAGTGGTAATCCACTGTCATCATTAACGGTTCCAGTTACAGTTGTTTGCGCAAATGAAACCACACCAAATAGTAATGTAAAAATTCTTAAAATTGTTTTCATTAGTTGTAAATTTTTGGTTTGCTTGTGTTTTTGTTTATTTAATAATTAATAAATATAGACAATTTATTTGAGAATCTTTTGGCAGACATCATAAAAAAATGATAAAACAAAAAAAGATTTACCAAAAACACGACTCATTTACAACACATTATTTGCTATTTATCCGAAAGAAATGGGTTTACTCTACGGTGATGGTTTATTCTTACCCTTTAAAACTAATCCAAAACTTTCTTAATAGATTGTTCTCAATTGAGAATTTCAGTTCGAAATAATTTTTATCAATCATCCCTTTACTTTCCATTTTACGTAGAAGGTCTTTGTTCCTCTCTTCTAGTTTGATAATTTCAGATTCATCAACTATTCGGTTGGATTT
>JBMHDM010000001.1:0-30149 GCA_049889395.1 Flavobacteriaceae bacterium | reverse complement strand
TCATATGAAGTTTTTGCAGCAGACTCATTACCTGTCAATGAAGCCGTTGTGAATTCAAATTTTGAACCCGTATTATACACTTTTCCAATACAGGCCTACAACAATGATTCTACAGCAACCGTCATCAAGGTTAGTGACCTTTTCAATCAAGACGTTAAAGCATTGGGATTACCAAGCTACCGTAGGAAACAATATAAAGTCTCAAGATTAGAAAGCAATAAATCTTTCATTGAAACCATTAAAAGTTATCCTAAAAATATAGAAGCGCGGCACGTAAAAACCTATGCTGCCGCTGCGGCACCTTCAAATTCTAGCACCGGAACAATTTCTATTGAAATAAACAATTCAATGATTTTATTGCCAGAAAATCCAATGAAACGCCGCTACTTTGACGAAAGAGTGGGTTGGTTTGCTAGAGGTCAAGTCGACTACGGATTAGAAGACCAACGGAGTCGAGAGTTAACCTACTTAGACCGCTGGCGGTTGGAAGTCAAAGATGAAGATATTGAAAAGTTCAAAGCCGGAGAATTAGTTGAGCCCAAAAAACCCATTGTTTATTACATTGATAGAGCGACACCAAAAAAATGGCGTAAATACATCAAACAAGGAATCGAAGATTGGCAAGTTGCTTTTGAAGAAGCTGGTTTTAAAAATGCTATTATTGCAGCTGATCCTCCCACGCCGGAAGAAGACCCTGAATGGAGTCCAGAGGATGTGCGCTTCTCAGTTGTTCGTTATTTGGCCTCCCCCATACCAAACGCAAATGGCCCACATGTTAGTGATCCAAGAACAGGAGAAATTTTAGAAAGTGATATTAACTGGTATCACAATGTGATGACCCTATTACGGGGCTGGTTTTTTGTTCAAACAGCTGCTATAAACCCCGAAGCTAGATCAGCTGAATTCAAAGATGAAGTAATGGGTCGATTAATTCGCTTTGTATCTGCCCACGAAGTTGGACATACCCTTGGGCTACCTCACAATATGGGTAGTAGTTGTGCCTACAAAGTTGAAGATTTAAGAGATGCTGCATTTACACAACAATACGGAACAGCCCCCTCCATAATGGATTACGCGAGATTTAATTATGTTGCCCAGCCTGGAGATGAGGGCGTGGCGCTAATGCCCAATATTGGTGTATATGATAAGTATGCCATATCATGGGGTTATCGACCTATTTTAGACAAAACCGCCGAGGAAGAAAAAGAAACTCTTAATAGCTGGATTCTAAAACATGCTGGAGATCCATTATACAGGTTTGGACACCAGCAAGCTGGTGATGTGGTTGACCCTAGTTCTCAAACTGAAGATCTTGGAGATGATGCTGTTTTGGCAAGCACATACGGCATCAAAAACTTACAACGCATTATACCAAATTTGATTGCATGGACTACTGAAGACGGCGAAACATACGATGATTTGGAAGCTATGTACGGTCAAGTTCTATCTCAATTTAACCGCTACATGGGTCATGTTGCCAATAATGTTGGTGGCGTTTATGAATATTACAAAACTTCTGATCAAGATGGTGCTGTTTACACCCATGTTCCAAAAGACAAACAACAAGCTGCACTAGCATTTTTGGATAAGCAACTATTCAAAACACCAAAATGGTTGTTGGACAAGACGATTTTTGAACGAATTGAATATTCGGGTTCTGTTGAACGCTTAAGAGGGTTGCAAGAAAGAACCCTCCGAAACTTATTAAGTTTAGGCAAAATGGCACGTTTGATTGAAAATGAGACCTTAAACGGTGAATCTGCATTCAAATTAACCGATTTAACCAAAACTTTGAGAAACAGCATTTGGTCGGAACTTCGTAAAGGCGCTAAAATTGATACTTACCGCAGAAATCTGCAGCGTGCACACATTGATCGATTGGCCTATCTTATGACTGCAGAAAATCAAACAAAAAGACGTGGTAGTCGTTATGTAAAGTCTACCGCTGTAAACACCAGTCAATCAGATATTCGGGCCGTTGTTCGTGCAGAACTAACTAGCTTGAGAAGTATGGTGAATCGTGGGATAGGACGTTCTTCAGATAGTATGACAAGAATTCATTTGAAAGACGTCAAAGAACGTATTGAAAATATTTTAGATCCAAAATAATATTTAGAATTACAGAGCGTTAGCATATATATACATACAACAATAAAATAATTCATGAAAACACTATTAATAATTTTGACTTTCGGTTTGAGCTTTACCATGACGGCTCAACTACCACAACACGATAAAAAACCTGAACAAAGGGCAGAAAGAATGAAACATCTTAGCCCTGAACAACAGGCCACCCTTATAACTAAAAAAATGACTTTGGATTTAGATCTTAACGACAGCCAACAAGATCAAATTTATGAATTGATCCATGAGAAAACTAAAAAACATTTGGAACGTGAGGCCAATAAGCCCAAAGAACGTCCTTCTGAAGATGAACTCTACCAGATTAAATTAGAACAAATAGACGAACAAATTGCAATGAAAAAGGCGATGAAATCTATCCTTGACGACAAACAATATGAGATTTGGAACAACATGAAGAATAAGGGAGATCAAATAAGAAAACGAAAGAAACGTAAAAAAATGCAACAATAAACTTGATCTAAAACCTAAAAATCCAAACTTGATGTTTGGATTTTTTTTTAGTCTAATGTCTTTAAATTTTTAGCAAACTTGTTATGAATCCATAGAATACCCAATCCAAAAGCTATTGAGGCAAAAATCAGAATGTTATTTAAAACTCCCTCAACAGAAAATGACATTCTAATTAAAATAGTGGAGATGATAAATCCTGAATTCCGGATAACCTTGTGAAATTGATCTGTATAGAAAAACGAGACCAACAAAAGTAAAACATCTACAATAATCAAAACAGCAAAAAATTCATCAAAAAACAAACTATTTACATCTTTAATCACGGTACTGATATTTGAGGGAATGGAATCTGTAATCCAGCGCCCAAAAGTCATTAGCCCTATACCTAAAAAAATGGGGATTAAGCATGTTGCCATAACTCTTTTAATTGTTATGAATTGCTGAATTTGCAAATTCTCAACAGAGGATACAACTGTTGGCTCTAAGCGTTCTCTGAGGTATGAAAAAACATAAATCATAAAAAATAGGATCAGAGCAGTTAGAATATCATAGGTAAAATTGATATCATTTTTTATGTCAAACCAATTAGAGGAGAGTTCCAAATTGGATAAGTCTTTAAAAATTCTACGAATAACAATCAATGTTATAATTTCGTATTGTTTTGTAATGTAGGTTGTTATAGATCTGGGGAGATAGAAAATCAAAAGATAAACCTCGTATATAAGAATAAAAGAAAATGGTGTATAGATGGCGGCTATGGGGTTATCAAAAAAATTAGAGTCTTCAAAAATATTTAAAAGTCCGTATCGCTTAAGGTAAATTAACACTAAATGCCCAACGAAACCAATCATAGCTACAACTAGGATTGATTTTTCAATTTTCAACTTTATCTTTTCTGAAAGCGCAATGTTGTAAAGGGATTCAAAGGAGAGAAACTTTTTCATAATTGCTGGATTTTATGCAAGTTAAATTGCATTTATTGTATTCAAAGTTACAAAAAAAAGGGCATCTACTTTTCTTTACTGTTTTGTGTAATTTTTGTTTCTTTGATATTGTGTTAAATTAACAATATGTTTAATACCAATACTTACAGTTAAAACTTGGAACTGATCGATCTTTTTGGATATTTCTGTGCCTTACTAATAGGTCTAATTTTAGGACTCATTGGAGGTGGGGGTTCAATCTTAGCGGTACCTGTTTTGGTTTACCTTTTTGCATTAGATGAGACATTAGCAACAGCGTATTCTTTATTTATTGTGGGCAGTAGTGCATTATTTGGCGGATATCAGCAATTTGTAAAAGGAAATGTAGATTTTAAAACCGCTGTAGTTTTTGGTATCCCCGCCATAATTAGTGTCACTTTAGTCCGATCACTTTTAATTCCGGCCTTACCAGATACGCTGTTTTCCCTTGGACAAGTGTCAGTTACCCGACGGATGGGTATTCTTGGACTCTTTGCTCTTGTTATGATTCCTGCAGCGGTGTCCATGCTTAAACCTACTCAAAAAAAGGATTTATCCAATGATGCCAAACAAAAAATATACAACTATCCATTAGTTGTAATTGAAGGTAGCATTATTGGAGCAATTACAGGGCTGGTTGGTGCTGGTGGTGGATTCTTAATCATTCCAGCACTGGTGATTTTAACCAAACTTAATATAAAAAAAGCCATAGGCACCTCTTTAGTAATCGTTACATTAAAATCTTTATCTGGATTTTTCTTGGGTGATGCTATAACCTTAAATATAGACTGGTATTTTCTATTAACCTTTACCACAATTGCCATTGCTGGAATTTTTATTGGAACACGAATTAATACAATTGTAGATGGCCATAAACTCAGAAAGGGATTTGGTTACTTTATCCTAATTATGGCAGTCTTCATTTATTATATGGAATTTATTAACTAATAATCTTAAAAAATGAATTTAATAAACGACCCATGGCCTTGGTATGTTTCTGGCCTAGCCATAGCTTTAATTATGCTTTTGCTTCAATTATCTGGAAAAAAATTTGGTATGTCTAGTAATTTGCGAACAATTTGTACCATTTGTGGTGCTGGAAAACAAGCCGATTTTTTCAAATTTGATTGGAAAGCGCAACGCTGGAATTTAGTCGTTGTTCTGGGTGCTATCATTGGAGGATTTTTGGCCTCAAATTATATGGGACAATCTCATGCAGTAAACCTCAGCTCAAAATCAATTAACAGTTTAAAATCTCTAGGTTTTGATAGTGCTGGAACAGCTTACATGCCTACAGAATTATTTGGTACAGCCAACTTATTCGACCCAAAAACGCTTATCCTTTTATTGTTGGGCGGCATTCTGGTTGGGTTTGGAGCTCGATATGCAGGGGGTTGTACTTCTGGACATGCTATTTCTGGATTGAGTAACCTTCAATTTCCTTCATTACTAGCTGTAGTGGGATTTTTTATTGGAGGCCTTATCATGGTTCACTTATTTTACCCCTTAATTTTTTAACATTATGAGAACACTATTATTTTTAGTTATCGGAATTTGCTTTGGGATTACGATGTACAAATCTGAAGCTGCTTCATGGTTTAGGATTTACGAAATGTTTCAATTTGATGCCTTTCATATGTACGGAATCATTGGAACAGCATTGGCAGTTGGTGTGCTAAACACCCTTGTTATCAAGTCTTATAATATTAAATCTTTTTTTGGGTCAAGGATTCAATTCATCCCTAAAGAAAAAAGTATAGTAAGATATCTTTTGGGAGGCCTAATTTTTGGATTAGGTTGGGGATTAGCAGGAGCTTGTCCCGGACCCATGTTTACACTACTAGGAGCAGGGGTTTATTCAATTATAACCGTAATTATCGGTGCACTTTTTGGAACATTTTTATACGGTTTGGTCAAAGATCGATTGCCTCACTAAGGCTTACAGCTCTATTTGTAGGTTAATGGCTTCATAGCCAATTTTGGCTGACGGTCAACTGTAAACAACCCCCAATGTTTTTCCGGCTCGTTTGGATCGTCAGACCCTTTCCAAGGTTCGTCAAATGCTTCAAAAACAAACGTTAAAACGGCATTAGTATCACTCCAATGATTAAGAGATTTATAATATATTTTTTGAGTTTCTACATTGACATGGTCAATTGGAATACCATGACCATTGGACGCGGTTGCCCAACCAGCCTCAGTTATCACTATTAATTTGCCGGGGTATTTTTTGGCTACACTACCATAATTTGATTTGGTGAATTCAAGGGCTTGACCTATGGCTTTGTACTCCCAAACAGGATACGTATGAATTGAAATAAAATCTACAACCGCTACAAGTTCTTGAAGTTTATCTAACCACGGGACATAGTTTTCACAAAACGTTACAGGCTGAGTGGTTTTAGATTTTACCAATTTAACATATTGAATGACCTTATCAACAGAAACCAAATGATCAGTCCATTCAACACAAGCTTCATTACCTACTGAAAGTGCAAAAATAATTTTCGAATACTGGTTAGCTAATGCTATTAACTGATTAATTTGCGATAAGTTATTGGATGCATTCTCAATCAGTTGATCAAAATCATACTCACCACCCCATGGACAGTTGGGATTGTTGATTTCGGCTTCAATAAAAGCGCCCAGCATGACTTTAATATTGAGATTGTCATTCTTAATTACCTCTAAAACCGTCTTGGAGTGTTGGTCGCAACTGTAAAGTCTAATGTACTGCCAATGATTTTTGATGATATGTAAATCTTCCCTAACCTGTTCATAACTGGGGTAACGTTGCCCAGGCCTTTGACCTTCGCGATAGCCAGAATAACAAACAGCACGACCTTTTGGAATGTTTAAAACTTTTGAATAATCCATAAAAAACTAACTCAAAATTTTAAATTTTCATCTTTATCCCACAAGCCCCAGAATGCCCCAACATCGCCTTCAGAATCTACTTTCCATGACTCATCAAAAGAAGAAAAATAGAACATTTCAATATCCGCCTGTTGTGACCAGCTTTGCGCATTAATAAAATACTTTAGAGCATTCTCATAAGAGGGATGAGCCCCTTCTAAACTAGCGCCTTGACTGGGCCAACCAGTTTCCGTAATAATGACTTTTTTACCTTGACCTGCCGCTCGTGCTTGCTCGAACATTTGCTTCATATAAATCAGGGAATACTCCAAACTACAACCCTCCCAATACGGATAGCAATTGGCTAAAATCACATCGCAGGCCGCTGTAATTTTGGGACGATCTGTAAACTCATAATAGGCATCTACATAGCCAACAGGAATTTCTGAAATTTCATGTTTTACCTGTTCTATGAATTTAATCAATTGATCTTCTTCCAAATCACCTCGATACATCACTTCATTACCCACTGCAGCGACATCAACATAACCCGCTTTACACAATTTGATGAGTCCGTTAATTTCAGCCGCATTGACTTCTGGATCATCCCCAAGCCATGCGCCAACTAGAGTCTTAAGTCCATATTCTTTAGCCAGAACAGGGATTAATTCATTACCCTCTGTACAGGAAAATGTACGAATCCATTTGGTGTAAGGGAGTATTAATTCTAGCTTTCTACGAATTTGGGCTTCGGAAATGAAATCACCAGGTTCTTGCCCCTCTTGGTAAGGACTAAAGCACAACCCATGCATACCATTCAGAAGTGCTGTTTGAGAGAATTTTTTTAAGCTTTCTAAGTCGAGTTGATTGGTATTAACACCTAACAACGATTTAAATTTTTCTTTTCTGTATGACATTAGTTAATGGATTAGATATAGCGGTTTAAGTATTTCTTTTGCCGGCCAAAGTATTTTTAATTTCATTGGCTTTTTCTTCTGTAATGCTATAGTTTCGCATGATATACATAGCTATGATTGTTCCGCCCATAGGGAAAAAACAAAAGAAAGCGTGAAGTCCATCTACTGCAGATTGTTGGTCTATTGTAGTAAGGTCTGGGTTAAATCCAACTACCGTAATAATAACACCACTTAGAGCCCCTGCAATTCCATATCCCACTTTTACCATCCACCAATAAATGGCTCCAAAAATTCCCTCTCTCCGCTTGCCTGTATTGATTTCGTCAATATCAATAACATCTGCAGTCATGGACATCATAATGGTAAATAGACTTCCTATTCCGAATGAAAAGAAGGGCAGTGCGATGATATACAGCCATGGTTTTCCTGGAACAAATAAAAAGTAAAGCATTACATAGCCAATTAGTGAAATGGATTGGGATAACATAAATGCTTTTTTCTTACCCATCTTTTTGGACATCCATGCGACTGTCGGTATGACTATAAAGGTAGTTCCTAGAGCACCCAAACACCCAAACATGGACACCCAAATACCGCTCGCACCAGCATCACCATTAAATAGTTTATAGACAATAACAAAAAATGTCAGTGCAGCGACTGTATTAAAGGCATTGAATATAAAAAATGTGGCACCACATAATTTCCTAAATTCTTTAATTTTAAAGGCCTCAACGAAGCTTTCGAATATTTTCATAAGACTATTTCCGATATTAGATGAGTTTAAGGGCTCATAATCCTCATTAACAGTCGATTGGCTTTCTATGAAAACGGCTGGAACAATGGCGCACAAAGTACACGGAATGGCAACCCAGATTGCTAATTCCCTAACGGCTATATCTGCCGATGAAAACCACTCTGGGTCATACATAATTATCCAAAATAGCGGTGCAATAACCCATGCCCATTGACCTATCCACTGAGAAATGGCCATGATATTTGTTCTTTCATGAAAATCGTCACTCATTTCATAGCCCATAGCCACATATGGAACACTAAATATGGTTAGACCTAAATAAAACACCAAAGACCATAAAAAGAAATACCAAAAATTGTATTGAAGTGCGTCTTCTTTATAGAGCTGCCACATAAAAATATAGGATAAACCCATTATGATTCCACCTACAAATACGTACTTACGGCGACGACCCCATTTTGACTTTGTATTGTCAGAAATAAATCCCATTATGGGGTCTAAAAAAGCATCAAAGATTCTTGGAAATAGGAATACTAGGGACCACATCCACCCCGAGAAGCCTAAATCTTCAACTAAAACAACCATAAAAATTCCTAAAATAGCAGGGAACATCTGATTGGCTAGCATCCCAAAGCCAAAAGCAATTTTTTGACTCATGGGTACTTTTCTGTAAGCTTGTGATTTGGATTTTTGCATTGTTTGTTTGTTTAGTTAGTAATGATAATCGTTTGAATAGCCTGTGGGCTGATCGTTATATTTTGTTCAAAATGATCCCCTTTCAGTTTGAATGTTTTTGAAACTAATCCTTCATTAAAAATGATTACTGCAACTGAACCATTTTTGTTTTCGGCAGCTGCAACCATTATATCTTCGTCGGTAGAATTTGCGCCAATAACTGTAGCATTTGGACGAATGAACTTACTAAAGTGTGCCATTACATAATAAAGCGGAGTATAATAAACTTCATCTGTTTCAATGTCTACAATAACTGGAGCAACGCACCAATTTTTAAACCAATTTGGGCCACCTTGACGATCTAAAACCATATTCCAATCTACCCATCCATCTACCCAATTATTCAAACATCCAATAATATCTCTAGCATAACGGTTGAACGGTGCATATTTTGGGTGAAGATATTTTTTTTCAGGCTCTCGCCAGTCATAGCCCCAATCGGTGGCTTCTTTTTTCCAATACCAAGCATCGTCTTTCCAAGCGGGAACTTCAGAGTCAATACAAGCTTCAGTTTGAATTAGATATTTATCTGGAGCTTTTTGGTGTGCATATTGCAGTTCTTTCGGAAAATAATCATAAGTGCTTTCGTACCAGTGAATGGCGGTACCATCAAAATATTTAGACGACTGATCGCTAGCGTACATAACATCTACCCATTCTTTAATATCAGCACGATTTTGATCATAGCCCAAAATCACCAGATCGCCTTTACCATCGGCTTCCAGTTTGGGGCCCAAATGATGTACTACAAAATCAGTCATTTCTTCAGGCGAAAAATGCATACTTTCCCAATTGTTACCATTTCCCAAAGGCTCATTTTCAACAGTAAACCCCCAAATATCGATCCCCTCTTTTTTGTAGGCATCCACATATTTTGAAAAAAACAAGGCCCACGTATCATAGTATTCTGGAAGTAATTTGCCCCCAACCCAACTATTATTATCCTTCATCCATGGTGCTGCTGTCCAAGGTGATGCAAAGATTTTAAAACCGTCTTTGGAACGTGCCATGGCGTCCTTTATCATAGGAATCAAATCTTGACGATCCTCCTCTACAGAAAAATGTTCTAAATGTTTATCGCCAGATATAGGAGAGTACGAATAATGATTAATTGAAAAATCACAGGAATTCATATGGGTCCTAGTTAGGGAATATTGCGCACCATCCTGGCCAAAATAAGCGTCTAATATTTCTGATCGTTTATCTTGGCTTAATCGATTAAGTAAGTGGGCGGAAGCTTCTGTAAAAGCACCGCCAAATCCCGAAATCGTTTGAAATTTCTGATTAAAATTTAATGTTATGGTATGCTCAACATCAACTGGGTTTGAGTTTTTAATCAAAGTCATTTTGTGACCACTTTGAGAGGTCTCATAGATTTCGATCATCGGTTTTGAAGGATTACATGTTATTGTGATCAATCCTAAAAAAAGGATTGAAATAAGCCTAAAAATAGCATCTATATTAGTCATTGGAAATATTGTTTTCTTGAACTGAAAATGAATTAAATCGGTCTTTGATAACTTCAAAAGTTTTCTTTTTTTGCCTATCAATATCTACTATACCCCAGTACTCTTCATTTGGAGCGCCATCGTAAGGAACGCCACTACTGTTTGGGGCCCATCCACCGACGTCCTGTTGATTGGGATTCCCAGCTTTCCACCAGCCATCAGTAAATGAAAAAATAACAATCCCAGAAACCTGATCGCTATGGTTTAGAACGGCATCGATTATCTTGCCATTGGCAACAGCTTGTGCTTGTTGATTTTCGCCTTGTTCAAATCCAGATTTTGCAATTTTCATATAACTATCTGCTCCTGCTTCAGACAAATAAATTGGCTTATCACTTATGGATTTCCATTCTTTAAAAATAGATTGTGGTTGATCCCAACGGTATACATTTAAACCCCAAATATCAATATTGGGATTGGACGTTAGCGCTTGACGATTTGGAATATCTCCATGAGCAGTTGACACAGGGTGGTTAGGATCTTCGCTATGAATAGCATCAGTGGCATGACTTAAAGCGTCATACCAATTTTGTATATCGCCATTAAACCACTCTGGATGGTAATTGTATTCGTTTCCCAATTCCCATAGAAGAATGGCCTTGTGAGATTTGTAGGTTTTAATGTAATCTAAATAGGTGCCTGATAAGATATCATAGTAGCCGTTTTGATTGTAACCAAAACTTACAATAACTTTTAATCCCGCTTGGCTTATTTTATCTAAAACCGATTTATCATCAATTGGCGAATACACTCGAATAGTATTGATTCCTGCCTCTTTCATCAGTTGTAAATCTTGATCTAGGGTAGCAAAATCGCGTTGTTTTTCACCTTTGGCTACAGGGTGGTAACAAATCCCTTTAATGAAATAAGGCTTGTTGTTGACAAAAAGATGTTGTCCTGAGGTTGACACAACATCAGGATTTGTTGGAAATAGTAGTAAATAAACTGAGAGTGAAAGACCAAAAAAAATGGTAAGAAATTTCATGTTAATTTATTTGTGGGGTTAATTTTATTTTTGGTGGAAAAACAAGTTTCATCAAGTCTTCTCGGTTGCCATTATTAGTTTTGTCAACCGGAGAATTATTTCGGCCTAATCCTGTAAAACTGCCTTTATCTACTTCTGACCATAGGGCAAATTTGGCCTTTCCATCAACAGTGAACAACCCAAAATGATTTTCAGAGCCATTGGAATGGTTAGCGTCTTTCCAAGGTTCATCAAAAGCTTCAAAGAAAAAACAAGCTACACCATTCTCATTTGACCACTGACGAATCCCGCTGTAATATAGGGCTTGCTTATATTCATCTGCAGCGAATGACCCATTTGAACCATATAGCCCTTGAGAAGTAGTCGCCCAACCGGTCTCACCAATATGAATCGGCTTTTCAACCCCTAACCTTTCAACGTAAGATTCAACTTGTTTGTATTGAGATATAGCATAATCTACGGCTCTTTTCATGGCAGAATTTATACGCTGATCTATACCAAAATTACGTTCTGAATGAGGTGTGTCCCAAAACTGTGCGTTGTAATGCGTATCATGAAAGGGGTAGGTGTGAATAGAAATATAATCTACGGCAGATATAAGTGCATCCAAATCATTGTTATGATAATCTTCGCTTCCGCCTCCCCAAGAGGCAAAGTTGTCAGAACTGGTTATCCATAAATCTTTGGGGAGTTTCTGGTTTTGTTTCAAATTTTGAAGATGATTAACCCATTTTAAAATCACACTAGGTTGAACAAAATATGGTGTTGCCCAATGTACCATGGCTTCATTGCCTACAGAAATTATTTTTACAATTTCGGGATAGGTGTTAGCCAATTCAACTGCTTTAGCTATTTCAGAAGTATTATTTTCAAAGTCTTCAACATTGTGATCTGGTGGTAGTTCAGTCCAGGCATTTTTACAATCAATCCATGCGCCAAGCATAACATACATTTCAAAGTCGGAAGATGTTTGACGCAATTCCTTTATGGCTTTCAAAATATTAGACGCTTGAGCCAGTTGCAAGTTGTATGTTCTAATCATTCGTACGCCTATGGCATACATCAACCTCAGGTCATCTTTTATTTCTTCTAATGTGGGCTGAATATCCCTTGTTGTTTGACGATAGCCGCCGTAGGACATGGCCAGAAAATCTGGATGTCCTAACAATTGAGCGGCTGTTGGTGAAGATTGATTCACTTTGGTTGTTGATTTTTTGTATTGACATGAAAGCCCAAAAAAACAAATAAAAGACAGTACAACTATATGTTTATTTAGACCAAACATGTTTTTTTTAATGGTTTAATTTCATTTTATAACATTAACACTTATTTGTTTGACTTCATGCGTTCTTCTAAAAATTTGTTGTGAGATCGCTCTATCCAATTGTTTCCCAATAAAAGTTTGAGAACTTCCGTCTGCGAATTCAACACAGATGTCTGCCTGATTTGATCTGCAGTAAATCACTGGAACTTGGCAAACGGTAAACGCAAGGCTACCTGCTTCCAAATCAATGGACTGTTTTTGATGCTTAACATCAAAGTATTCAAAGGATTGTGGTTTTAATAAAAACTCTGTTGAATTTAAAATCATGGGATCAAATCCTAGTAATCCGTCTTTAACCTGAATGCCCAGCTCTCCAAAACGACTCAAAATATCCTCTTTAACTTGGCCTGTCATACCGGGCTGCTGAGCCCCTTTTCCACCAGGCGTATGAGAATACGGATCGGTTGGAAATGCACCATAAAGCTCTGGCGATTTGTGAGCACCAATTCCAGCGTTAATTTCAAAATAATGATCATAGAGCTTTCCGATAGTTGCGGAATCTTCTCCATCATCAATAGCTTTCTGAGTTATTTCAAAGGACGCCAACAATAATTTAGAAACCATATGCCAGTAAATGGACCCCAAACCTTCATAGCCAAAAAAGGTGCCTGAACGGCCAGTAAAGGACTTATGATCAAATATAGCTTCATATATATCACAAACCAATTGGGTCTCTTTCTCAACTAGTGCTTCGTACTGTTTTGGAAGATTAGTAAGCGCTGATTTTAAAAAATCTGCATTGTTAAAATTTCCATTAAAGTGATAGTCTCCCTTGATGTCTTTCGTGACAATTTGAGAATTACCATCTTTTAAGAGTGTTTTCAACAATTTAGAAGTCTGAATTTGATGAGCGGATATCGTATTCTTATCGACAAATCTTGGTAGTGTCTTGTTCGGATAAAGGATGTAACTGTATTGGTCATGTCTAAACAAGGCGCTCTTTTTCAAACTATCTAAAACATTCAAAGCTTTTTTTGTGGACAAATATCCTGAGCTCAAGACTGCGACTTGTCCTTCAAGCATTTCTGGGAGATAAGAAATAGAAATCGCATTTTCTGATTCGAGAGTCATCAAATTGTAAGCATGATACAAATCATCAGCTCTTTTATTGGAATCGATAGAATGCTCTAAAAACCGAAGGGTTGTTTCCACAAAATGCTTTAAATCGGCTAAAAAGATATTATCTTTTTCCCCCGAAAAACTGTGGTTATAAATACTATGACGATAATCACTAGCTGGCTGACCTAAACCATCCAAAATCATCTTTCGATCTTGGTCTGAAATGGGGCCTGAGAGAAGCGCTTCATTGTCATGAAGTGTTTTTGATATTCTACTGAACAGTTCCAACAACTCTACCGATATTTTGACTTTATCGACAGCGGTGTTGTTTAGAACTTGATTGAAAAAATTCAAAAATCGTCTAAGATAATATAAGGTAACCATGGAAACCCCATTTCCGACTAAAGCATTATTGGCATCATTCCATTCTGGTCGTTGGGTATTCATCCAAATCCCACCCTCTGGAATAAAATTGGATACTTTGGCCAATACAGTAGCCAATATTTTTTCTATAAAATTGACTTTATAAATAAAAATATGGGTTTCTCTGAGCAATGCCCCATCGACGCCAATTTCACCGCGTTTAAGTTGAATTTTTTCTTCTGCGGAGTAGTCAAAATCAATGGTATTTTTGGGGTCTTTTAAAATTTCATCGTAAGGTTTAATTCGATAAGGCACATTGGCATATACAAATAAATCTTTGGTAAAGTAGCTTTCTAGTTTTTTGGGATAATATTTTTCTATGAACTCCAAAAACTTGAGCAGATAAATGATTTGATGATCCCCCCAATAACCAATATACGACCATGGATTGTCGGGCTCGATGGTTTCCCAATCAAAGCCATCTTTAGTTACTCTGTAAGGGTTATAGCCATCGAAGGTTGTCGCATTCAAAAACTTATGAATCATCCCCTCTATGAACTCAGGATAAGAATGCACTAGTGCCTCCCAATTCTGAAAAATATCGCGCCAGTTACCCTGGTAATCTAAAATTTTTGAACCCTCATCGTCTCTTGTATTAATTGAAAATTTATTCCAAGGTCGGCTTGGATCACCATGGCGACGACTGAATTTTAGTGGTAAATATTCAAAACAAAGGCGCTTAAAATTTTGATTGTCATCTGCTTGAGCTAGGGCTTTTAGATGATCTAAATCAAATAGATCTGGTAAGCTGTTCAGAAGTTCTAATTTTTTGAAATAAACTTTGTGATTGGCCTTATCAATGTAGTTGACAAAATCTGATTTCTCAATAGTATAATTTTCATCAAAAATACCACCCCGCATGATATTAAACATGGTATTAGCAAAATGTCTAGCGTTGCGAACGCGATCTGATGTGAGCTGTAGTCCATCTGATGCTGCAACCAAGGCCTTGAGTTGTTCTGTACCGTCATTGATTGTTTTGTCCAACTCCTGCATCAAGTGTTCTGGGTTTTGCAGCGCTTGTTGCAGATTTACGATGTTATTTATGCTTTGGTTAACATTAGCTACAATAGTCCATTTTTCAGAAGAATTGGAGTTTAAGTTTATTTCAGAGGTTAGAAAATAGGCCCCGCGTTCGGCTTTGATATCAATTTCTTCATCAACAATTTGACCTTGTCTAAAGTTGTTTAATTGAAGTGAAGAAATCAGCTTCTTTGAATTATTTAGTCCTGTGGACCAAACCACATTGGCCTTGAGAGCTTCACTAGGCTCTGCTCGGTCCACAATGATGGCACTTAGAGAAAAAATTCCTAAGCCTGATTCTTTTTCGAGTTCACACTTCTTGTAGGCATCGACCAAGTTGCTGGTACTATTCTGTAATCCATCCTCAACACCATGGGGTAAGATGTTTTGAATACCATCTAAAATACGTACGTGGATGGACTGGTCAGAATGATTCTCAAGTTTAGATTTTCGAATAAAACCAAATTGTTCGCTCGTATTCCATTCATAGGAAAAGTAAACCTTAAGGTCGTGATTAATTTCTTCAAAAATAACTTTATCACCAAAAGCATTTTTATACAAATTTCGGGTGGTGTTGTAAACCCCTTGCTGACGAATTGAAAACGGCTCCCAAAGAAAGGTTTTTTGGTTTTTGGATATAAGAAAAATAGACTTACTTCCTGTGTGTTCACTAGATTCCGTAATCTTATCATCAGTGTAGTAAGGAAAAAGGGCATAATTACTGTTTTTTCTTCCGGCAGAAAGACCGCCTGTGCTTGAAATAAAAAGCCAGTGGTCTGAATTGCTAACGATGCTCATAAAAAACGGTCGCATGGCATCGACATTTGAAATTTTGTAAAAAATATCACCGTTCAATTCTATCTCAGTGCCAGAAACTTCAGTATTTTTTATTTTGATGGGATTGTCACCCGAGAATATTGTATTACTAATTTTCATTAAGTTTTTTTTTCGAACAATTAAATTGGTTAATTATTATGTTAGTTATAATTTTCGGGAGTTCAAAATACACTTAATTTTAAGTTTGCTGAAATAATTAAACACAACAAAACATATACATATGACGAATAAACACAAATAAACTTTATCTTTTTATCACACCCTTTTATTGGTAGTTTAAGAATATAAAACAATCCTTTACAGGTTGAGAAATTACAATTCCAAAACTTGTATCATACTTTTATTCACCACAACATTACAGTACACTACCCCGTTCTTATAAATTTTTCACAAAAATTATTAATCAAAGAATCATTTTTATGATTTAAAAATTAAACTTATTTTAGTTGGTGTTTATTTTTGTGTTTTTCTGAACAGTTCTGAATGAGAAAAAATAGAATTCTAGTTTTGCTGATTATTTTAAGTGTTTTTTGTTGTTCAGAATCAGAATCCAATTCAACACCAAATCAATCCATTGAAATAGAATTCATTTCAGCTGTTGATATTTCGTCCTTTCCAAAAATTCAATCTACAAATCCAATATTTTTTGATGAATATGGTCATCCCGCTGATTTTTTGAGTCTTTTAAAATCCAATGGTGTTAATACCATTCGTCTACGTTTGTGGGTCAATCCATCCGACCAATATTATGGTATTGAGGCTGTAAAATCTTTTTCAGATCAATTAAAGTCCATGGGATTTGATATTTATTTAACGCTACACTATTCTGATACATGGGCAGATCCAGGACATCAAGAAACCCCTCAAAACTGGCAAGGTATCCCCTACGCAAGTTTGAAAGACAGTGTTTATAGCCATACTAAAAACATTGTGAACCAGATTTCTCCAAATATCATACAAATAGGTAATGAAATTAATAATGGTCTGTTGTTTCCTGAGGGAAATTTATTTCAAAATCCTAATCAATTTTTGGAGCTTTTAAACGAAGGGATTCGAGCGGTTAGAGAACATTCTGTGGAAACAAAAATTATGCTTCATTATGCGGGATACCAAGGTGCCGATGTGTTTTTTGATCAAGTAAATACACTTGATTATGATATTATTGGGATTTCATACTATCCCCTTTGGCATGGAAAATCATTAGACCAGCTTGAGTACAATTTATATCAACTACAATCCTCATACGCCAAGGATATTATGATTGCCGAAACGGCATACCCCTTTACATTGGACTGGAACGATTGGACCAATAATATTGTAGGCCTTGAAGATCAACTTATTTTGCCCAATTACCCAGCTTCTCCTGTAGGCCAAAAACAATTTTTGAACGACTTAAAGACTATTGTCACAACCCTTGAAAGCGGAATTGGTTTTGCCTATTGGGGAGCAGAGCTAATCGCTTGGGATGGACCGGAGTCATACGAAGGATCGCCTTGGGAAAATCAAGCTCTATTTGATTTTAATAATAGGGCACTTCCTGTTCTTGATGTGTTTGAAATACCTTGATATACGATTGACTTAAAAGGCAAAAAAAAACACCCTCATGAGAGGGTGTCCATTTTTTTTAGAATAGAAATTACGGTGTAGGGCATGGCGAACTTAATTCTGGTAAAAATGTCCACAACTGACGGCTATTGCCCCATTGTGATAAACTTGCTCTCATTTTGGCATTGTCCGTCGCAAATTGACCCTCTCCATGCGCTTCATTGTAAGCTTCTACCACTTTTGACCACTCCTCAGTACCGTCGGCCTCCATTTCGGCATGATCGGCATGCGCAAATCCAACCAAAACGTTCAAACCACGATTTCCTGCCATAACAGTCCAAACGCCCATATCTAATTGTGCTTCAGATGCTACAACGGCATCGTAAACGCGTTTTCTAAACGTCCAAAAGTCGTCTGATTTTGCTGGATCAACGTTATAGAATAATACCTGACGTAGCGGTTTTTCACAGAGATCAGTCACTTCATGAGATATATTTTTATTATAGGTCCACACCTGGGGCAGATCATTGGTTATGTATGGCTCTACAGTTTCACTCCACATTTCATATTCCTCTGGGTCTCCTGGCTCATCATAAGCAGCCATACTTTGCTCAATTCTAGCTCGAAACAATTCTCCTGAGCGATTCCCTGTCTGGATGTAAAACGTGTAATGAGCCCCTTTCTCAGCAGATTGATTGTACTTCTGAGTTTTGGCCTTCATGGCTTCATAGACCTGCTCGCCTTTATCTTCGTCTACTTTAATGTAACGCGACTTGGCAACTTGTGCTGATAGATTTACACCTAAAAACATCAAACAAATAACAATTAAATTTCTCATTTCTATTTTTTTTGGTTAATAATTTCAAATATAACAAAATTACTTGCGTTATGCAAGACAAGTGTTTTAAGTAATTATTATCTTTATGTCATGAAGCTATCACTGTATCAAATTAATGCCTTTACCACATGTTCGTTTGGAGGTAATCCTGCGTGTATAATTCCTTTAAAATCTTGGCTACCGGATGAATTGATGTTGAATATTGCCAAGGAAAATGCCGTTGCGGAAACGGCTTTCTTTATTGACAGGGGCAAGCATGTTGCGTTACGTTGGTTTACTCCAGAAATTGAAATTGATCTGTGTGGTCATGCTACTTTGGCTACCTCCCATTGTTTATTTAATCATTTGAATTATAATAAAAAAACCATTCATTACAAGACCAAAAGCGGTTCACTTTTTGTCAAAAAATATCACGATAATTATTGTTTGGATTTCCCGACAAGAGCTGGAATGACTGCATCTCTTCCCGATGCTGTTGCAAAGGCCTTAAGCATGGCACCTAAAGAAGTTTATAAAGCCCGCGATTATTTATTGATTTATGACACACAACAGGACATTGAAACTTTAATAATTAATCGAGATATTTTTGATCAAATTAACTTAAGCCCAGGTGGAGTCATTGTAACAGCCCTTGGTAATACTTGTGATTTTGTATCACGATTTTTTACACCGCAAGCGTCCATTTTAGAAGATCCCGTAACCGGTTCCGCACATTGTACACTTATTCCATATTGGTATAAAAAATTGGGTAAAACAAGGATGAAAGCCCGGCAACTCTCCAATCGAATGGGAGATCTCGATTGTGAATATAAAGGCGAGCGGGTA
This sequence comes from Flavobacteriaceae bacterium, assembly GCA_049889395.1. Lineage (GTDB taxonomy): Bacteria > Bacteroidota > Bacteroidia > Flavobacteriales > Flavobacteriaceae > UBA3537. Next base: position 10,963 of record JBMHDM010000001.1, on the reverse strand, counting down.
CAAATTAGTGGCGCGGCCGTTACTTATTTTAAAGGGACGATTGTATTATAACTAATAAAAAAAATTAATGTAACCTTTGCTACTCATTAAAAAAATGTTACGTTTGCGTTACATTTAAAACAAATCTTATTATGAATGAAAGTACTATCATACCCGTTCTAGCCATATTAACAGGCATCATCGTTCCTGTAGCTGTTTTTATTTGGTTATACTATGAAGGAAAAGGAAAAAGAGAAACTGTTCTTGAGATCTCCAAAAACCTGAATGACCCTGCAAAAGTTGAAGAATTATTAAAAATTTTTGAGGAGCGAAAAAAAGAACCCATTGATTACCGTAGAAATGGCGTCATCACGATTTTTGTTGGAGTTGGACTTTATTGTCTTGGCTACTTAGTTATGGGAAGAATATTAGAGGGCTTTGGAGCTTTGGTAGGTTTTATTGGCCTGGGGACTCTAATCGCTGGATATCTCTACCCTAACACTGGTAAAGAATTAACAGACGCAGTTGAAGAGTTTGAAAAAAAATAAATTTTGGGAAGGAATCACGCAAAACTTCTAAATAATTTGGAGGAGTACAGAAAGTCATCTGGATTTACACAACAAGAACTTTCGGTAGCTGTTGAAGTGTCGAGAAAAAGCATAAATGCTATTGAAAATGGTATTTATGTCCCATCTACAGTTTTGGCTTTAAAAATCGCATCCACACTGGATTGCAGGGTTGAGGATTTATTCAAACTTCCTTAATTCTTAAGTCAAATAAAAAAGCCAAACGGATTTACACTTGGCTTTGATTGGCAGATAAATCATTGGAAATATTGAACATTTTTACACCCAACGATTTTGAGTTGGCAAACATGTCTACAGCTTATTCAAAGTAATTTAAATTAATAATGAATTTCTTCACGCCTTTTATTGATGATAAATTTGTTGTCAAATGAGAGTCTGTCAGAAAATTTACTATTGGGGTCTATAATTCTCCAAAATGGACATATTTCAGTTTCATTCTGGCTGAATTTCTCATAATTATATTCTGCTACAATTCTCAAAAAAATACCAGTAGTCATTGGACAAGTAAAATCCACACCATATTCAATTGCCAAGTCTTTTCTCATAATTTTAACGTCTGAAAGACAACCTAACTCAATATGATTAATATATTCTTGAATCATAAAAGGGGTGGGTATTAACATTTTTGTTCCAACAGCATGACCCCAAAAATTCTTTTGAATCGATTTTATTTCAAAATTCTTTTTTAAAAAAAATTTCTCCTGCCATGATTTAGCCATATTCAAAAATAAAAAAAAACGGTTCGCTAAATTATAGTACAACCGTTTTATTGTTTTAGTAGCGGGAACAGGACTCGAACCTGTGACCTTCGGGTTATGAGCCCGACGAGCTACCTACTGCTCTATCCCGCGATATAGGACAACAAATATACAACCTTTTTCTAATTTTAAAAGAATTTTATTAGAAATCTCTTCTTATTGCTCAATATTTCGGGCGTCCAAATATTGCATTTCGTTAGCCGAACAATGAATATGGAATTCGATCGGATTACAACACACTTCACAATCTTCAATGTAGTTTTGCTGAGCTTGAGACACATCAACTAACAACGAAACTTGTTCCCAACAGTAAGGACATTGGTAAAAATATTCTTTCATCAGCTCAGCTGTTCTATGGATTCGGTAAGGGACTCCCATTGACTCATGAGTCCCTCTAATTTTGATTTTTTGGCTTGATAAGCATCAAAAAAATTAGGACTTGAAACAGTTTGATCGTAATTAATTTCGAGTTCCAAATCAATCGCTTTAATCTCCTTCTCCAAAGAAGAAATAGAAGACTCCACTTTGCTCAAGCGGTTATTTAATGATTTTAATTGTTTCTGAAGTTCATAGGACTGCTTATTACTGGTTACTTTGGGGGTTGCCTTTATAATGGTTTTACGTTCAGCTTCACGCAGATTTTCCAACTGACGTTGTTCTAAATAAAAGTCTATATCGCCTAAATAGGGTTTGATTTTTTGATCTTTAAATTCGTAAACAACATCATTCAATCCTTGTAAAAATTCCCGATCATGAGAAACCAAAAGCAAAGTTCCTTGAAAGTTCTTTAGCGCAGATTTTAAAACATTCTTTGACTGAATATCCAAGTGATTAGTTGGTTCGTCCATGACCAAAACGTTAAGCGGTTTTAGTAATAATTTGGCTAAAGCTAACCTGTTACGCTCGCCTCCAGACAATACGCTGACGTATTTTTCTACAGACTCACCACGAAACAAAAAGGCCCCTAAAATATCACGGACCTTGGAACGGTTGGTCTCATTGGCCTCATCAATCATGGTATCCAAAACCGTCTTTTGCCCGTCCAAGTACTCGGCCTGATTTTGGGCAAAATAACCCACCTTAACATTGTGACCCAACTTGATCTCTCCTTGTGAAAAGAGATCGCCAACTAAAATTTTGGCTAGTGTTGATTTCCCTTGACCGTTTTGACCCACAAAAGCGATTTTTTGTCCTCTTTCAACCATCAAATCAATATTTTTCAAAACTTCCAAATCACCATAAGATTTTGAAATAGCAGTGGCTTCGATAACAACTTTGCCTGGTGTTACTGAAATTGGAAAGCGAACACTCATGACGCTATTATCGTCCTGATCTACGCGAATGCGTTCAATCTTGTCTAACTTCTTTATCAATGATTGAGCCATTGTGGCCTTGGAGGCTTTAGCTCTAAACTTTTCGATGAGTTTTTCGGTGTACTCAATATGTTTTTGTTGATTTTTTTGAGCTGCCAATTGAAGGGCTTTTTGTTCCGCCCGAAGCAGCAAGTATTTCGAATAGGGCTTTGGTATATCATAAATATGACCCAAAACAATTTCTATGGTGCGATTGGTCACATGATCCAAAAACATCTTGTCGTGAGATACAATTACAACGGCTCCCGAATAATTTTTTAAGAATTGCTCCAACCAAATAATCGACTCAATATCCAAGTGATTGGTTGGCTCATCCAAGAGTAAAATATCATTTTGTTGAAGGAGAAGTTTGGCCAATTCAATTCGCATACGCCAACCACCAGAAAAAGTATCTGTAAGCTTGTTAAAATCTTCTCGTTTAAACCCTAAACCGATCAATATTTTTTCGGTATCTCCTTGATAATTATATCCGCCCAGAATTTCATACTGATGCTGTACCTCATTTAACTCAATCATTAAATCTGTATAGTTCTGGCTCTCATAATCGGTTCGTTCGGCCAGCTCGGTGTTTATAAATTCTAATCGTTGTTCAAGACCCTTAATTTCGGAAAAAGCTTCGTATGATTCTTCCAGTACCGTACGGCCATAGACGAAGTCAATATCTTGTTTTAAAAATCCTATTTTGAGATTCTTTTTTTCAAAACTAATTTGTCCTGAACTGTACTCTAATTCACCCGAAATAATTTTTAGAAGTGTCGATTTTCCAGCACCATTTTTTCCTATCAAACCCACGCGGTTTCCGGATTGTAATCGGAACGAAATATTTTGAAACAAATCCTCCCCTTGAAAGGCAATTGTGAGTTGATGAACGTTTAACATTTTAAAATTTTGATTCTTGCATTAGAGGCAATTTTGTATTTTTGAGCATTGCAAAAGTAATTAATTCTCCATGTTAAAAAAAGGATCAAAAATATATGCCATTCTTAGAGGAGTTTGCCCAAAGTGTCACCATGAATCCATGTACACCAACAACAATCCATACCATCTCTCGGACACCTTGAACATGCATGAACGTTGTAGCCATTGCGACACTAAATATAAAATAGAGCCCTCCTTCTTCTATGGTTCGATGTATGTTAGCTACGCCGTGGGTGTTGCTTTTGCGATAGCTGCCTTCGTTATTTCAAATCTTATCTTTGGGAGTTCTTTAAAAATTGCTTTTGCCAGTATTGTAGGAACTTTGGTCGGTTTTATGCCAATAATCATGCGGCTGTCTAGGAATATCTGGATTAATTTTTTTATAAGTTATGACGCCAAGTTGGCAAAAAAATCTAAATAGTTAGATCTAACCCAGAAATCGGTTAATGTCAATTTCTTTTGGAAGCGGCTCACCATCCTCAATGTATTCAACCAAATGCTTGGCCATGGCTGGAGCGATAAGTACGCCACGACTCCCCAATCCATTTAGAACATATAAATTTTTGTGAAAAGGATGTTGCCCAACCAAAGGACGTCGGTCCACCACTGTAGGTCGAATTCCAGCGCGATGTTCAACTACTTCAAATTGACATTTGATTACGACTCTTAACTTTTGAATGAGGTCGATTTTAGCCGTTTCTGTAGGCGTATTCGTGTAATCTTTCCAAGCATAAGTGGATCCAACCAAATAGCGATCTTTACCAATTGGAATAATAAAAATACTGGATTTCAAAATGACGTTTAATTGTAATTCTGGTGCAAAAATAACAAGCAATTCCCCCTTGGTCCCTTCTAGTGGGAGGGTGTTAAAAAAAGGGTTTTTTGTTAAGCCAAAGCCTTCTGCAAAAAGAAGATATTTGGATTGAATTCCCTTATAAGATATACCATCGTCTGTACATTCTAATGACTCGTAATCAAAGGTTTCCTGAGTAAAAGTATTCTTGACGTTTAAGAATTTTTGGTAGTTTTGAAGTAATAACCTGGTATCCACCCGACCTGTATGTTTGACTTGACCAAATCCATACGGAGCTGATATATTATCGTTTGTATTGGTGATGATTTCTGGAATCAAAAAGGGCTGCAAGCTTGGTTTATCACAAGCTAAAAACCAGTTGTTTTGTTCCTCTATTGAATTAAATAATCTGTAAATCGGACGGCGATCATCGATTTTCAAATTTAAAAGAGTCTCCAACGTTTCATAAGCTTTTAGTGCCACAGGAAGATGTTGTTCGGCATTCCATGCTTTATTGAATCGCTTTAAAACCACAGGATTATATAACCCACTAGCAACTACAGATGCGCGCTGTGAGGTGTTGCTGATAACTACAAAAGATTTACCGCGTTTGTGAAGTGTTTCACAGAGCATGACCCCTGCAAGGCCGAATCCAACAATGATATAATCACAAGTCATTAATGTAAAGATACAAAAAACGCTTCCTATGGCTGGAAGCGTTTGATTCGGAATAAATTTGAGTCTCTAATAACTCCACATATCTTGTTCCATGTTACGGATCTTCTCTTTAATACGCTCGGATTCAAGAAGTTGCATCAATGAGTTTTTACCAATATACTTTCTTATATCTCTATCTTGATACACATTTGCTTCTTTGTAAATAGTTCCTGAGAAACGTCTAGAATTGATAATATGATCAAAAGAAATGGGCTTAGACATGTTTTTATTATTGAACGCATAGGAGCGGTGTAATAAATCTCTTACCTCTGGAAAAAAGACCCAAAACATAGCACGATATTCTTTGTCTTCATCTACGTCTGCAGAATCAGACACCTCATTAGATTCTTCTGAAAAAGAATCAAAACCATCAGATGAACTCTCTAAATTGGGATCATCAGATGTAGCAACAGCAGTGTCATCTTCTGGTTCGTCGTCAAAAGCGCCAAAGCCATCTGTCTCTACAGAAGATGAAGTTTTCGATGAGGGTTGGTCACTTGAATTTTGCATTTGAAACTTCTCTTCAGCATCCATAGCAACTGGTCCTAAAGCTATAGGGCGGAATTTAAGTTGTGAGTTTTTCTTGTCAAAATACCAAATCCCTTTCAAAAGATATTTTCTTACATCGGCATAATCAAACTCTGCAAAATCAAAGTTTTCATCTGGCATTACTTCCGATGCAGCAGCTTCCCATTGTTCTTTGTATATGGTTGCTGTTTCATTATCACCGTTTCGTTGAAGTTCTAGAAATTCATCGGAAATGGGGTCATAGTTGACCCATTCTTCATCTTCGGGGAATTCATACCCCAAAGATTCAAGATATGTCTTGGTTGAGCCAGTTTCGTAAAAATGTTCTTCACCTTCTGTGATCCCATCTGCATCGATTCCTTTTTTGAGTCTTTTGTATTCTCGAATCCTGTTGACGTCCTCAAGTTCCATAGGATCTGTAAAGTTGTGATCAAAATAGGCTTGAGCACCAATTAATGGATCTTCAATGGCTTGTAGTAAATAATGAATTAAAGGTCTACGGTCAGCAGAAACTAAGCTAATTTCAGTTGGGTAATACAATGGGAAATTCACGCGCTGATTGAGGTCTATGACTTCCCATGTTGTAAATGAAAATAGAATATCGTCGTCTGAAACATATTCGTAATCCAACGGTTTAGCGTCTTCATCCACTTGTTTAGACACATTTTCAATCTCAAAAGATGACTTTGTATTGAGCAAATTTGCTTGTGATAAACAAAGTATCGGAGTGAGTAATATAACTGAAAATAACTTTTTCATTGCTGTATTAATTAATGGTTATTGAGGGACCTAGTGTTTTGGTCCCTGAAGTGATACCCGCATAAAGAATATCTTTAATGGTAATATCAAATCCCACAGGAGCTCTTTGCAAATAATTTTTGGCTTCTTGAGACAGTCTATTTCCAGAACATTCAAAAGTTCGAGCACCTATTTTAACTTTAAATGATGTAATGGCTACATTTTGAGAAATACCATAGGCCGGTGGATAGATGGCAGAAACTGCAGCATTTTGGATCGTCCTTTTGGCCATTCTTCCTGTTTCTTTTCCATTAAAAAGCACCGTTGGCTCTGGTGCTCTTCGTATAAAAAATTCTTTCTTATCGGTAAATTTATCTCCAGTACTAAACTCTCCACTGATAACTAAATCAATTTTTGTGCCTTGTTTGGGACGAATTTGGTATTGACCATTTCCATCGTTTGTGATTTGAGCGTTATTATCTACTGTAGATAATTTAACGTCATTGGAAGCTATCCCTGGAACAGATATTATTACTTTGTTATTGTAATTTCTGAATAGCGTATTTCTACCAACTACTTCAACTGATGCTGTGTTGGGCTTGGATATAACATCATATTCAGAGTCAACTGTGATAGGGATTATTTCACCTTTCTCTTCAAAAAATACAGTCCCTTGAATTTTATTGGTCCCTACTCTACCAACTGGAAAATCCAAAACAATGGCACCATCGCTGTCAAGAGACTCTTTTGGGTCTATGTCATTATCATTGATTTTTACTGACTTTGGCTTTAAATCCTTAGATTTTTTCCCTAAGATGATTTTTCCTTCAAATTTGGAGCCGGGGAAATATGCATTTCTTTCAGAAACTACATAGGCGTCAAAGTTGGCCAAAGTGGCGTTAACTTTGTATTGACCACCAATCATAAAAGAAAGGAGCTGAGCCTTGAATGACAAAGCATTGGATTTCATCATGGCCAATCTTGTGTTGGTTGTAACCTCAGGATAGCCATGGAATAGCTCCATCCAGTTTCTTTTAATTCCCTCACTATCAATAATTTGATCGTCAGGATTAAAGACCTGATCAATCTCATCTTTTAATTTCTTGTAATCAAGATTATTTTCATCACTAACCAAAAGCGAATCTATAATTCTATCAAAATTCGTTCTGAAGTCTCTTACGTTTGTTACGAATTCCTCACCCTCTTTAGTAAGTTTGGCATCTGCAGCAGAGTTAAGGAAAAATTTCTTATCGTAATATTCTGACTTATCCATTACTTCATAATCTAGTATTTCACCTCTACCTTTCACCTCTTTTTTGGGTGGGTTCTTGTCAGGTAAGCCACTCAAATGGTTGATGAATTTTGAAGTAATTTCATTTATTTCATCTTTTGCCCATTTCTTTTCAGCCCAGACTTCTTGCTGCCCTTCACTGTTGTAATTCATTTCAATGGTCTCCTCGAATGTTCCGATTCTGTCGATCAGAGAAATGTTATTTTCCTCTACTTGTTCGGTGATTTGACCAAAAGCAGTTAAAACTTCTTTTGACATATTCAAGGCCAACATCGCGATAAACACCAAATACATGAGGTTTATCATCTTTTGCCTTGGACTTTCTTTAGCTCCAGCCATTTTTTTTTGTTTTAGTTAATTAATAGTTATAAAAAATGCCTGTTAGTTTTTGCTATTCATGGCAGATAACATTCCACCGTAAATTCCATTTAGCGAAGATAAATTAGAAGCTAAAGACTCCATTTGCTCTTGTACTTTGGTAGCATTTTCCATGGAACTCATATTGATTTCAGCTTGTTTACTGGCAGCTTCAAGTTGAGTTTTGTACAAATCATTGATCGATTTCATTTGATCTGTAGCCTTTTCAATTTGCTCGTTATATTTTTTTTGAATTTCTTCAGGGGCACTAACAGCGGGTAAATCTGGATTCGTTGCGGCAGTATCATCAGAACCTAAAATCGGATAGACTTTTTCCCACTTGTATTCTTCGTCTGGGGTATCAAATGCTGATAGTGCAAAAATCAAGGCTTCAGTAACCAGTCCGATTGTCAAAAGCATACTACCGGTAAGTGGACCTAGATCTTTGTGTATAATTTTCATAAGTGCACCAATAATTACTACTGCGGCACCTAGTCCGTATGCCATGTTCATTACTCGTTTGTTTATTTTAAAAGCCATAATTTGTGTATTAATGTGTTATTGTATTTTGTGTTAAGATATATTTTTTAATTCGTTGCAGCATTTGCTGTCGCATCTGTACCGAGGTAATCTTGAACTGTTCTAAAGCCGATATAGCTTCTTGGGATAGTATCCACCTCATAATCTCGCGTACTAACTTGTAAAAAGTAAGCTACATCTTTCCAAGATCCACCACGAACAACCTTTTTGGGGTTTTGTTTGTCATTTACATTAGGATTAAAGGATGATGAGTATTCGTATGAGGCCGCATCATAAGAAGATTGAACCCATTCTGACACATTACCAGCCATATTGTAAAGATTATAATCGTTGGGTTCGTAGGCGTCAGCTTCTACGGTGTAGAGCGCTTGGTCGGCAGAATAATTTCCTCTTAGTGGTTTAAAATTTGCTAAAAAACAACCTCGGTCATTTTTTGCATATGGGCCACCCCATGGAAAGGCTGCACCTTCTAATCCACCTCTGGCGGCATACTCCCATTCTGCTTCTGAAGGAAGCCTAAAAGTGTTAACGTTTTGTTTTCCTTTTGATTTCTGATAACCATTTTTATAGATGGTTCGCCATTGACAAAATGCGTCCGCTTGTTTCCAAGTAATTCCTACAACAGGATAGTCCCCATAGGCTTCGTGCCAGAAATAGTCGTTGTGCATAGGCTCATTGTAAGCGTAATCAAAGTCACGAATCCAAACAGTTGTATCGGGATATACCAATACATCTTCTTTTTTGATAAAGTCGCTTCGTTGTTTGAGTCCTTTCATTATACTATCGTAGGCTCTAGCAGCACCGTCAACATCTATGGCAGTATATTCAAATTTGAATTTACGTACATCCCAAGTCCGTTCTCCGTTGAAGGACTCATTCATAGGCAAGAACATATCATCTAAAACTATTGCGTATGGTTCATCAGGATATTCCGACGTATCAAAAGTGAGTTCTTCATTCCAATCTAGTGGTGCGACTTGTATGGGGTCTACATCGCTGTAGAGTAGCGAGTTTTCATTGCTGTATCTAGCATATGAAAATTCTTCTTCATCACCACCATCTTCTTCAATAATTAAACTTTTAGGATAAAATCTACCAATACCGTCCTCCAAGCCTTCGTCATCCTCAGTCACATCAAATCCTAGTTCTTCTTCAGCTTTGATGGCCAATTGTCTTCTTATGATAGAATCTCTGACCCAATTAACAAATTGCCTGTACTCGCTGTTTGTGATTTCAGTTTCGTCCATGTAGAAAGAACGAACCGTAACGGTTTTAGTAGGGGCGTCTTGGATGTCTAATACATCAGCATCGGATTTACCCATGACGAACGCTCCACCAGGAATGAGACTCATACCGTAGGGTTTTTCAGGGTGCCAGCGTTTACCCTTGACGCCAATAAGCTCCCCCTTGTCCTTTGAACCACAACTGAAAGCAAAGGCTGTTGCTAGGGCTAATAATGCGAATTTTTTCATAGTATAGAATTTGAGGATTGATCCCTCAATTTTTTAAGTTCGTAAACTTATTTATATATTTTTAAAATTACAACTTTTTTTTAGTTCAATATTTATAATTAAATCGTAGACAAAAATAAGCTAGTGTTTTTTGTATGCTTTGTACCAACGCTCTGGTATTTCGCCAGCTATGGCGCGGTCGTAATCTTGTTGCATACAGGCTATTAACGTGTAATTACTGTATTTAGTATTTGGCCTGTTTAAAAACGGGGTTTCAATCCACCATCGACCTGTTTTCAAGCTTTTGAAAAAAACCAATTCCTGATCCTGTACTAAAACGGTATATTTGTTAAAATCATCTTTATTTTCAAAATTATCATCGTTAACTCTACAATTAAATCCTTCTATAAAATACCACATCATTTGAGCAATCAACATGCTTGTCGATTCATCATTGACAGAGGGGCTGTATTCATATATTCCTAACGAAGACACTTTGTTACTTATCCCTGCATACCGTGAAATTGAACAGATTTCTGTTCCGTCAAACCCATTGGGAGAAAATTTTTGATTAACGCTAACCTCAGAAGATTTAACAGCATTAAGATCAATTGACACAAGATCGGCATCCCGCACAGCGGGTTCGACACCTTTGATATTTTGGCGTAATTCACCCAAACGATAGAACTCGAAATATAACTTTTCCATCAAATCAATCTCTTCTTGTGGATTAAAATAGGTTTGGTAGCCTAAAGTTGAGTAGTTAAATAAATTGTAAGGCTTGTCTAAAATTATTTTTCCAATGTAGCTTTGATTAGAAATAGGCTTGGAAGAATCTCCTAGATCAAAACTTTTATCAATATTGACAATATTTATCATGGGCTTAACTTTATCATAGGCCCGATATTGTGCATAAGTTAAGTCTTGGCTACC